>LURR01000023.1 GCA_001628485.1 Marine group II euryarchaeote REDSEA-S11_B3N4
GATGGGCGTTGGCCGCGGGCATTGTCGTAGTGTACATCCTCACCATGATAATGGTCCCCAATCTTACAATACTTCTAGACCTCAAAAAGCCTTCACATCCCCCTCCGAAGGTTTTCGTTGCTGCAGTGAATATGCCTGTCAAGTGGTCTAGAATCACACTTGCCCTATTCATTGCATTGATGGTCATCTCTGCTGGTTACAACAGGCAAAACGTAGAGGAGAACATCGACCTCCTAGAAATGGCACCCAGTGAAGTGGAGGCGGTACAGAAGATGGGTGTTTACTCGGATGAGTTTGAAGCAGGTCAACCGGGCTTCCTTCTTGTTGATGCAAACATCAAGGCTGAGCCTGATATTGGCCTAGGGTCAATAAACCCAGAACACCCATACGCTAATCTTGAGGGCATAGAGAATCTCGAGTCTAGATGCAATGATGTTGAGAATGCTACTGCGGTCTCGATAGTCTTCCTGATGAAGGCGATCGCTGTGGGAGTCAATGTTTCTGGCACCCCAATTAACGATTTCATCGAGGATACGCCCCTTCCAGAGCCCATCAAGGAGATTGCAGAGCTAATCTTCGACAGAGACCAATCTGGAAATGTCTCCTTCTGGACTATTCTGGATACACTAGATGCACAGGAGGATGATGGGGGTAGACAGGCTCAGAATTTCCTACTCTATGTGTTTTACAATAGTATGACAGAAGAAATGAGGGAGCTATTTATTTCTCCGGATTATCAACGTTCTCTGATTTACATAGATATGCCATTCATGGATGTCAAGAGTACTGCAATAACCACGGAGCAGATTAACAACTGGGCAAAGGCTGCTGGAGACTCTGAAAACCCAATCAACGTATTGGGCGACTCACTAATCGGTGTTGCTTCGATAACGATAGAAGTTAACAATTTGATAGTGGACTCTCAATGGACCTCTCTGGCATTTGCACTGGGATTCACGATAATCACCCTCGCTCTGGTTTTCAGAGACATTAGGTACGCTTTCCTTACCACAATTCCAGTAGGATTCACCGTAGCCATGCAGTGGTTAGTAATGGATTCGTGGGGCCTATCACTATCTCTTGTGACAGTTATGATCGGGTCAATCCTTGTTGGTGTGGGTATAGACTTCTCAATACACATTGCAAATAGAGTCAAGGAGATGGGCGGAACATTGGATGGAATACGCACTGCATGCTCAAGCACTGGAATGAGCCTGTTCGAGGCTACCACAGTAACTGCCATGGGCATGACATGTGCTTTTGGAATAGAAATTCCCGCAATAGGCCCCTTCGTCACAGTCATTATTGTCTTACTTATTGTGGCTGCTCTCTCTGCTCTTCTTTTACTGCCAGCGATTTACTCGTTCATGGTAACTTCCAATTTGGGCCTTACAGGCGGTATGACAGCGATGGTGAGGACTGCTGGATTGCACACGCAATCGCAAAATTCCAACATTGATGCCTTGGAGTCAAGAATATCCTACTCTCAAACAGACGATGCCTGGTGAATCAAATTTATTGCTATGTTCTGACTAGCACCTTCATGGTAAACTACTGGTTGATGAAGAGCGAGCCCCATGTCTATCCTTGGGAACAACTGGTTTCCGATGGCTCCACTCATTGGGACGGAGTACGGAACTATCAGGCAAGGAACATCATGCGTGATGATATGGTTGTTGGTGACATGGTACTGTTCTACCACTCAAACTGCAAACCCCCACATGTTGCTGGGGTAGCGAAGGTTTGCAAGGGAGCGTATCCCGACCATACAGCACAAGATTCAGAATCAAAATACTTCGATCCAAAGGCTTCGGCAGATAATCCTAGGTGGGTCATGGTAGATATTGAACCCGTGTCAGCTATGACCCCAGTGGGCCTGCCTGAACTCAGATCCAATGGAGATCTCGAGGGAATGCCCTTATTGCAAAGGGGCCAGAGGCTTTCAGTTCAGCCTGTAAATAGAAAGCATTTCGAAATTGTATGCAAAATGGGCGGACTACCCGGAATACCCGAGTAGTGGGCGTGTCCTCGGTGGACGCTCGTCATCAGTGAGAGTGCAGCACCAGCCTTCTCCGTCCCGAAGTCCCAAGGCATCCAGCATCCCCGGTCGGGCTGCTCGCTTCCGCGCCTGACCTGGTTCCCGGGCGTGAGACGCTTACAGAATCCCTCCGGATTCCGCTAACGCCAACCTGGATCTCTTGGGGGCGAGACATCGCAGTCAGCTGGTGTAATCCCAAAGGCTCGTTTGCGCCGCCCTCGGACTTCGAGTCACCATTATCAACGATTTGTGAAAAATAGAGCACGTCAACTCCCCCTCTAGCCCGATTATCGCGCAATGACGACACCTATGAATATGCCCAGTCAATCAAGCTTCATACTTTGACGGGCAGCCTGTTTGAATCTCAAAAGACTCGATTATCCAGATTAGTGGCCCATCAGGCGAACGTTCGGAATTTAGCACCCCTCTGACAGCAATAGTCCTGCCCTCATCAAAGCCATCTGGAATGGGGGATTTGTTGAAATCGACTATCAATTCCTCTGTGGTTCCTTTCAAAGTAAACACCAGCTCATCATAATCCATTGATCCGGGCAATACTATTCCACGAACAAAGATATTATCCTGCTCGAATCTCTCAGGCTCACTCATTACCTCGTCAACACTGTATTGTACCTGTGGGTCCACAGTCACCATCATTAGACCAAAAATGGCTATGGATGTTCCGAAAACGATCAGAAGACGTGAAAGCCTAGTGAGTTGCACGACACCTTCTGGGAGCGAATCTCTAAATGTGTTTGTATCCAACTGCTTCAGATAAAGACGAAAAACCGGATTCTCTCACTCTACTCTTTATTCCTCTGACTATACTTGACACCACTGTAGGACCATTGAATACCAGTGCCGAATAAAGTTGAATGAGCGATGATCCAGAAATTATTGCCTCCCATGCAGTTTCCTTGGATTCGATACCTCCAACTCCAACAATGGGAATTTTACCCTGAGTTTCTCCATAGGCCATATTTATCACTTCAAGAGAGCGCGAATTTAGAGGGCGTCCAGACAGCCCACCTTCACTTGAGAAAGCCTTTCTAGACTGAGTGGATAGTGGTGCTGGCCTCTTTATGGTCGTATTAGTCGCAACTATGCCATCAACACCAGATGCTAAACAAAGAGAAACGGTTTCCAGTATCTCCTCATCACCGTTATCCGGAGAAAGCTTCAGCAAAATCGGCTTGTGGTCTGCCTTCATTTCCCGTACCTTGTTACATGAACTTAGAATCGAAGATAGATGCTCTTGAGCTTGAAGATCTCTGAGTCCTGGGGTATTGGGTGAAGAGACATTGAGTACGAACATGTCCGCGTGATCCCATAGAATATCAAGTGTAGATGCATAATCGTCTGCTGCGTGTTCATTTGGTACCTTCTTAGACCTACCAATGTTGGCAGCAACTGGTGTCTTTGGCCATTTTTCTTCGGATTTTCGTGAAATTAACCTCTTCCTAATTTCAGATGCACCGGGATTGTTGAATCCCATCTTATTCACCAGCGCTCTATGCCTATTGGCACGGAACATGCGAGGCTTTGGATTCCCATCCTGCGGATATCTTGTAACTCCGCCATACTCTGTCCATGAGAATCCCATAGCAGACCAGGCCATGAGCGCCTCTGCACCTTTATCGAAACCAGCCGCTAATCCCAGTGGGTGGTGGAACATCTTCCCAAAGACTTCAATTGGAACTTCTGGGGGCTTATATAGGGCGTTCAGCATGTTCTGACCCGCGCTAGTTTCTCCAAAACCTCTCATTACTCTCATAGAAATAGAGTGAGCAGTCTCGGAATCAATGAGCCTCAGTGCAGGACTTCCCAAAACACTCCACGCTATTCCCATCACTTGGGCCATACGCACCCATTCTTCAATCGTTACGTTTCAAATCTAGTAAATATCGCCTTTGTCAAACAACTTCGGTTTCGCGCGCGCTTGAACGTGTGCGTGCGTTGAAGTATCCACAACTCCACCTAGTTTATACATGGCATGTTACGGCCAAACAACTCCAGAGGCATCATATGAAACTAGTAATCCTTGAATCTGGCGCTAAGGCCAAGACCATCAAAAAATATCTGGGAAAGGGGTGGATTGTAGATGCTTGCAATGGTCATGTTCAGGATTTACCAGTTAACAACAAAGCAATGTGGGCATACAAGGAGGGGGAGTTGCCTAATCCCCCTTGGAGTTGGACAGATGAGAAGGCGGAGAGGAAACTATCTGCGATAATGAACAAAGCATCCAAATCTTCCGTGAACGAGATATTTATCGCTACGGATCCTGATAGGGAGGGGGAATTTATTGCATGGAGACTCAAGGAGATTCTTTCCGATTTCGACTCGGTCAAGAGAATCTCGTTCAACGAGATTACGAAGGACGCGGTAATGTCTGCAATTTCCGAACCGCGAGATGTAGACATGCATCTTGTCAATGCAGCCATAGTTAGGAGGCTGACAGACAGATTGGTGGGCTGGAGATGCTCAAAATTCTGCAAATCATGGAAATTGAAATCGATGGGGAGGGTACAGACTCCAACACTTGGCTTTATTGTAGAGAAGGAATTGGAGAGAGATAACCATGTGCCCAAAGAGTACCATTCGGTTTCGGTTCCTTCTAATGGGATCGAGATGAATGTTAGATTCCACGAATCTGATGATCCTGATGCTTGGTTAGATGATGATGGAAAACATCATCCAAATAGAACCTCAAATACTAGACTCGCAGAACAAACTGTTGAACAGATAAATTCCTCAAAAAAATTGATTCTGACAGAATCTAAAGAGGGTACGGTTAATCGAAAACCAAAACCACCTTTCACGACTGATACTATGCTTCAGACTGCTAACTCAACTCTAGGTTGGTCCATATCAAAGACCAGTGGTGTCGCTTCATCCCTGTATAATGAAGGGCACATAACCTATATTCGCACGGATTCAACAAGAACTAATTCAAAGGCCAGAGAGAGCATCAGAGACCACATCTCGAATAAACTAGGAGAAAAATATCTGGGCCAAGGCGTAGGAGAGTCAGGGAAGGGGGGCAGCAATGTTCAGGACGCTCACGAAGCAATTAGACCCAGTGATCCAAAGATTGAGAATGCAGGTAAGGATACAGATGAAAAAAAATTGTATAAACTAATTTGGTCAAGGTTTGCTGCCAGCCAAATGTCCAATTCCATTAGAGAAAGGAGGGCTCTGAAATTTTCATGTGATGGGGTGGAGGTACCAATTACTGGAACCGCCTCATGGAGGACGCACGACGGATGGGAAAATGTATTCTCGTGGTCCATCGGTGAAGTCCAAACAAAACCTCCAGAAGTCGGATTTTCTACAGGAGAATCCTGGGATATAGATTCAAGTGCCGAAATGACTGTGGATTTCACTAAACCACCAAGGAGATTCACCGAAAGCTCGATTATACAAGAAATGAAGAAAAGTGGCATTGGACGGCCATCAACATATGTTTCAATGGTCAAAAACCTCGAGTTGAAGCGTTATATCGAAAAAGATGGAAGCTCACTGATTCCGACAAAAAACGGCAGAACCTTGTGGTTAGAAGTTGCCCCGCACTACAACCAACCGGATGTGGAGTTATTCTCTGCAGACTTTACCGCGATTATGGAGTCAGATTTGGATTCTATTGAAGATGGCTTAGCCGAAGCCCACTCAAAGTGGACCGAGTTTGAACAACTTTTTCGTAATATTCACTTACTTGCATTGGAGAAGAGGAAAGAGAAGCCCACAGTGAAGCAGATAGAATATCTTCAGAGAATACTGGCAAATATGTCTGAGGAGGAAGCTTCCGGGATATTAGGTAATAGGTCACTAACTCAACTATCTGGCGACGATGTGAAGAATATTCTTGATGAAATCAGCGAGGAAAGTAAGACAAACATCGCACCGAGTGAAAAGCAGATAGCGTTGATCATCAGAGTCTCAGACAGATTAGGTCTAGAATTAGATGCTATTCTTGGCGAGATGGGATTAACGGATCTTTCCGAACTTACCGGTGGGAAAGATGGCAGTGCCAGTGAATTGATTGATAGTCTCCTAGATATGGACAGAAATAGTCCTGCTACAGAAAGACAGGTAGCTGCAATAATTTCTATGGTCGAAAAACTAGAGATGCCAATCGAGCAAGCTCTTGAGGCAGTAAGAACAGAATCAATAGAAACTATCACCAAATCTGATGCAAGCATTCTGATTGGAAATCTTAAGAAAACAATAAATTCCAAGCGCAGAAGCAAAAAATAGTATTGTATGGGAATATTATGATTCGTGAGTTCGATGTTGTTGTCGTTGGTGCAGGGCCTATTGGCGGGTATCTTTCTCGAAGGTTCAATGAACACGGAAACAGCGTACTCATGATCGAGGAACATGACCAGATTGGAAGGCCGTTCCAATGTGCCGGTTTGGTGAATCCCGCATCAATGAAGACGATAGGTTTGGAGCATACAATTCTAACTTCAATCTGGGGCGCTAACATCCATAGTCCGACAGGGACAAGAGTTACGATAGGTGATCCGAGCGTCCCACGAACATTCTCCGTCTGTAGAAAACTCTTCGATGAAGCCGTTGTTATGCAATCAATAGCAACCGGAACAGAACTCCTCCTGTCATCAAAGCCGTATTCTGCAATTGTTTTCGATGAATTCGTAGAAGTAAAGATAGATGGCCCTAATGGGGACGAAACCATTCACTGCAAGCTACTATGCGGTGCCGATGGTGCACACTCATGGGTCCGTAGAAATTTCCGTATGGGGAATCCTCGTGAAACCATGATTGGTTTCCAAATCGAAGTAACGGGATATAATGGTGATTCAGGGATGCTAGACATGTACACTGGAAAGAATATTTCACCTGGATTCTTCAGTTGGGCGATACCCACTGGAGATACTACTAGAATAGGTACATGGACAAAGGCGGAGTTGATGAATGGCTTATCCAGCGAGCAGTATCTAGACAAGTTGTTGCAAGATCAGAAAATCAACTCAAGGTTCAGGCTGTGTTCTGAAGTAGCCAGATTTTGCGGGCCGGTTCCCAGTGGCATTGTTAGAAAGCCGCTGATCGAGAGGGTGGCACTTTTCGGGGACTCTGCGGGGGTGTGCAAACCTACAACCGGGGGCGGCATAGGCCCTGGATTCAATCAAGTAGACTTACTAGTGCCCAGACTCAGCAAATCTATGGAGAATAACGAGCTAAGCCGAAGTACCATGAATTCAATATCTGCACTACTGAAGGAGATGGCCAGAAACCAGAGGAAGAAGAGAGCACTGAGGGATGCATTTTTGACTGAAATGAGCGATAATGAGCTTGAGAGGATATTCGATGTTTGGGCTAGACCCGAGGTTACTGATTTGATAAATGAATTCGGAGACATTGAGAATCCGATACCACTTGGAATCAAGATGCTCAGGGAAGTACCGGAGTTCCGAAGGCTTGCAGGTAGGGCCGCCAAAGCCGTGTTGTGGGGATAGCATGGATAGGTACGTACAGAGCATCAGGTACCCTCCGTTCGAACTTGAACATATGAATCCTACAAACATACCAATTTCAAGGGGCACAATCGATAACTCTGGAATGAGTGTGACGAGCTTCACAATTGGTTCAGAGGATGACTGGTTCGTTCAGTGGAAAGAGCAGGAAGAAGGGGAAGCTGAGTTGTTAGAGCTAGAGTGCGATATTACAGATTCACCCCCACGTTTCTTGACTGATACACGGGTAGGTTGGTTCATCAGACCAGATAGGCTGCACAATATTTCTAGAAAGCTAATTATCCCCACAGTTTCATTACTAATACTCTCTTTGTTTGTTCATGCAATAGAGCCTGGACTAGTTGAACAAGGAATAATCGGTGAAACTATCGCAGGCTCAATTTCCATAGGTCCTCTGGACTATCCTAGGTTGCTATTCTACACATTCCCACTATTCATCTTACCACTTGTATTCAGAACGATCGCAAACTTCAGAGATTTCAATAGGCAAAAGGAAATCTCAGAGAGCCCATATGACGACCCAGATGTTAGCATAATTGCTGAAAGGGCGGGCATAGATATCGAAGTACGAAAAAAAGACATAGATTTGCAGTTAATTCGCTCTAGAGTTCAAGTCGGTGTAGCTATGCCCGAGAGGAGTTCGGTACTATCGACGCTGAATAGACAAGAAGGTGGACAGCCTGCTCCTGGAATGTCAACTAAGCTACCCGAGAAAAGGCAGGTTTCTGGAGATGAGACTGGAACAGGTGTAGGAGAATCTATCCCAATGCAACTATCATCTAAGAAATCAGTGATTCTAGAGCCACTTAGGATAATGGAAAAAGGTGAATGGACACAGGTCGTAGATTCTTCAACAGAATTTACACTGAAAATGCCATCAGATCAATGGCCAGGTACCGTATATTCATCACTTATCGCCATCCATTGGGAGGTTATTTTGGAGTTTCTTGAATCCAATGGTAGGAGGATTTTCTGGGTCTTACCAGTAATCATGCCACAGTCCAAAGAGCCGACCCAAATTCTCAGGGCTCCGGTGATTAGTGGCAGAGCAGAGCTATCAGATCTTTAATTGAGCCTGGTCCTCTTTTAGAATTTCCAGGATATTGTAATCTGAGTCCCTTCTAGCCGGAGTAAAACCACAACTTAGTATAGATTCCTTCAATTCGGAAATAGTAGCCATTGTCTTGGTGGTTCCAGAAGCCGAGACTACATTCTCTTCCATCATGGTTGATCCTATGTCATCGGCACCTGCCGTCAAAGCGATTTGGGCCACATTCAATCCCATAGTAGGCCAAGAGGCTTGAATGTGGTCTATGTTACTCATGAATAGCCTAGATACAGAAACATGCCTGAGGTATTCCACTGAGCCTGCACCTAGATTTGTCGCACCCCTCCTTGTCCCAATTTTTCCGAAAGCATTGTTTTCGAGCATGACTGGCCATGAGATGAATGATGTGAATCCTAGGTAACCATTTGACAATGAGTTCTCCTGCAATGACCTGATTTTTTTCATGTGCTCTACTCTATCTTTGATACTCTCGCCGAAGCCGAAGACATTGGTCGCAGAAGTTGTCAGGCCCAATGATTGGGCCTCCCCCATCACCCTTATCCAATTCTCAGAGGACCCCTTCTTGGGTGAAATGCCACTCCTAACGCTATCAACGAGCATTTCGGCGCCTCCTCCCGGAAGCCCGTGCATACCAGATTCGCGAAATCTCGATAGGACCTCAAAGGTGGATAGGCCGGAGATTTCAGCTATGCCTTCAATCTCAATGGGAGAGAAACAGTCCAGAGCTATCGAGGGATGCCTCCTGGAGAGTTCTGATAGTAACTCAGTATACCATTCGAAGTTTAGAGAGGGGTTGACGCCCCCTTGCATTAGGATTCTGGAACCGCCTAGTTCCTCTAACTCATCAATTCTAGCGCTAATCTGGTCAAATGTCTGAGTATATCCTTCATCATGACCGGGTGAACGGTAGAAGGAGCAGAAATTGCAGTTGATTGTGCAAATATTGGTGTAATTTATATTTCTATCAATCATAAAAGTCACGATATTTCCAGGTACTTGTGACTTCCTCCTCTCTGATGCAGCATACATCAATTCGCTCAAGGGCGCTTGGAGGTATATTTTCTCCGCGTCTTCTACGGTTAGAGGGGGAGGGTCGTCAGCAAGCTGCATCTCTAGAATTGTTTGCCATTCAGTCATGTTTTCCCTTCCCTACTACCTGCTCAATTTCGTCTAGCGTCTTCGGACACGATGCCGATAATACTACGGGTCCTTGTTCTGTTACCAAAACGTCATCTTCTATTCTAATTCCTATGCCTGCGTATCTTTCTGGAATTGAAATGTCATTTCTCCAGGATCCGAAGTACAGACCCGGCTCAATTGTCAAAACCATCCCCGGCTCTAGTAAGAAAGATGAGCTAGGGTCGCCTTGGCGACCCCCTCCAACGTCATGCACGTCCAAACCTAGAAAGTGACCAGTTCCGTGCATGAAGAAATTTCGTATTTGGCCCTCGAAAACGCCGGGTTTTCCTTCGACTCTGCCCAGTGCTTCTTCGAGAGTGCAGTGTAGTACTCCAAGTTCTATCAGACCTTCGGCTATGGTCTCACATACTGCCTCATGCATGGAAACCCATGGCATTCCCGGTTGACAAGCCTGTATTCCTGCTAGTTCAGCTCTTAGAACAAGTTCGTAAATCTCCCTCTGAGGTTCAGAGAACTTCCCATTCACTGGCCATGTTCTAGTAATATCTGACGCATATCCACTGACTTCACATCCTGCATCGACTAGTACAAGATCCCCGGAATTTATCACCTGGTTGTTATTCTTGTAATGAAGTACAGTTGCGTTATCTCCCCCGCCTACTATTGATGGGAAGCTCCATTGACTCCGTGAGGACATAAAGTGACCTTCGACCAGGGACTGAATCTCCCATTCCCCCATGCCGGGTCGGGTATTGCGCATTGCCTTCTCATGGGCGGATGATGCAATTGATGCGGCCTCTTTCATATATTGGATTTCATTTGCTGATTTGACCCTTCTATTTGGATCGATATAGGGGCGTAAGTCCTCGGCCTCATTATTCTCATCTAACAATATGTCTAATGAAGAGGATGCGCCGGGAATTGTGAAAACTCTACTTCCATCCGAAATCAACTCTTTGATGCTGGAATCAAGACTTTGTAATGAATCGGTATAGTCAACTGGCCATGACTTCGCACCATCAACGCCTATTCGTATCCCTTCCCATATTTCCTTAGTTGTATCCCTATCAGGTACGAACAGTGTTGTTACCCATTTTCCAGATAAATTCGTGGCTAGTAATGTGCCTTCATCTTCTTCCCAGCCACAAAGATATAGCATGTATGAATTGGCTCTAAATGGGTATGCGACATCATTGGATCGTATTTTTCGATCATTTGTTGGTATGATTGCTAAGCTCGACTTGGGTAATTTAGAGAATATTGCTTTCTGGCGATTAAGGTACTCTTCCCTATCGAATGGTAAACTCATACAAATCCCTATAATTACTGCCTTTTGGTCTTTTCAGGATTAGTTCCATTTTGGAATTTCTGAATCATCTGATTTCGATCTCCTGAATATAGAATATGATAAGAAAGCCCCAGAAATAATCAGAATTATTATTGAGAGAGGGGGACTACCGGACCCGGTATTATCCACTACGATAACTGATATCATAGATGACTCAGAGTCGTCGTCAATTACTTCAAGCGATAAGACGAATCTATCGGCATCCACCCCATCGGGCCATGATATAGATCTAGAAGCCCCCTCATAGGTCGGGACATTGTCAACTCTCCAAACATATCTGAGTCCATCTAAATCGTTAGAAGTATCTGTAGATGACGAGGCATCGACAAGAATCGAAGAGTCAGGGTCTAAAGTAACCTGATCATTATCGAAATAATCCTCACCATCAATAGTCAGGCGTGCTGTTGGAGCCATGTTGACAATTTCAAGCGTAGAAGTTGAGATTCCCATATTCCCTGCATTATCAGATACAGATAGTGAAATGACGTAAATTCCTGAATCAACTAGATTGAGTTCAATTGACCGATAATCGAGACCGCTGAAAACCTGATTCATTTCTTCGCCTGTGCCTCCAAGCTCGTTTATTGACCATGTATATGTTAGTCCTTGTATTCCCCAATATTCGTCGAAGGTCGAAGAGGCATCTAAGTATACTGTGCTCGTACCTTCAGGCAGTTCTTCGGGAATATCCAGTATTACACTAGGAAGGGTGTTATCGATTCTAATACTTACACAATCGTGTGAGTATGTTGAATCTTCAATTTCGGATTGGGCGAATATAATGATGTCGTGCCATCCATCATCAAAATCAACCAGGTCGATCTCGAAAGTTAGAGTATCGCCGTCCCACACAATTTCGGATAGGCTCGGATGTGGAGACGAGTTGTAATTAACCGCGTAAACCGAGTTTTCTACTTCAAACCCACCATATGTGCACTTAATTGTACTTGAAGTCCGAATTATGATTGAGAATGATGGTACAGTGCTATCTATAGTCGAAGATAATGCTTCTAGCATATATGATTCGCTGTGCCAATGATCCATCCCACTTTCATGTATATGCAGGGTTGGGGGTAGAAGCTCATCGGAAGTAGATAGGGATTTAATGAAAATGCTTGCTGATTCTACGAGATGGACCCCGTTCGAGTCAGTTATGCTCACGACTAGGATGCATGAGCATAGTCCAACTGTTTCGGGGGAGATGACGATATCGAATGTCCATTCAGTCACTGGGCCAGAAGTAACGCCTTGATGGAATTCAGATACCGAAACGTAGTGTCTGGTTGAAGTAGAGTCTAACAACTCCCAACTCGCGGAATGTGGTTCCAAATCATCCATCACTAGAGCCTTGAAAATGAACTCATCATCAATTACAGTGCCGTCTTCCAAATCTACGCTGAGTGTAGCAGGAAAGTCATTTTCTGCCTGTGAGTTTAATACTGGTATATTCGAAGCAAGTAATAAAATCACTAAAATGGCAGACCCTCGGTTTAGTGAAGTTGACATGACTCTCATGTTGCTCGCGTTAAGCAACACTATTCAATCTCATGTAATCATGTTTCTATCTATCAGATATTCTCATCTGCCATGAAAGTTCATCGAGCCATAGTCCTAGTGTATCTCGATCAATGTACTCCTTTGCGGTAGTAGCTGAAAGGACACATTCGCATGCCGCAGATGCCAGCAATGCCGCATCATAGAGGGAAAGACCTGAGCCTAGGGCTGCTGCAAGAGATGTTGCGGCTGCATCATGCATTCCTATCTGCTGTTCTGCAGCAGGTGCCATGCATGGTATGAGGATCGAATCAGAATCACGCTGGTACAACTGGACGCCGTCAATTCCCCCCAGTACAAGAATTCCTTCCCATGAATATTCAATCAACATATTCTGGGCCGCTTCCTCTAGGCCTAATCCGATTCGGCGTGCTAAAAGCGACATGCCCCTCTTCTCAAAAATCACTACTGATGCGCCTCGGCTCTTTTCCAATCCTGTTAATTTAGGATCTACTATCACTGGAATCCCAATCTTATTTGCCTTGGAAATTAGCTTAAGAGATTCTTCGATAGTAACGACTCCCTTGTCATAGTCAGAAATAACCAAAGCACAACTATCTTCTAAACCTTCTAATGCAGAAGAAGCGAGCTCAGAAGAGATTGCATCATCTACAGGTTCGTTGGTGCCTCGATCTGCCTGAAGGAGTATTTGCCCTCTATCCAGAAGGCTCTCTCTGCTACCGAAGAATCGAATCTTAGTAAGAGTCTCCCTGGATGGAACGATGCTTACGTTATCCGTCGAAATATTGAATTCTTTGAGTGTAGCAATTATCGACTCACCCTCAGAATCGTCCCCTAACGCAGTATGGAATGAGACCTTCATTCCGAATGAAGAGAGTCCTATGGCTATATGTGCAGATGCACCCGGTGACTCCTCCGAATGGGTAATCTTCAGTACAGGAACTGGGGCTGTAGAGTTCAGATTGTTTGCAAAACCATGGTGATATCTATCGAGCATTGTGTCACCAATAAGTGTCACCTTTTGGCCATCTATTGTTTTCAAAAGATTGCGCAGAGTCTTGAGGCTTTCCTGTCTTCTTTCGTCAGTGTCATCGGTCACGTTGTTCCCAAGGAGGTCACACGGATGATATTTGGGGATAGCGTCTAATTTGACAGCGTCCTCGTTCGTACATGGAGTGGACCGGGAAATGGTGGATTTTCGACGGTCCAGCTTATAGTAGATTATGGGAGAAATCCGCTATTGGAGCACTTATCGATGGTGGTGGATTAGCGCTTTCTGACATTGAAGTCATATTCTCAAGGAATCACAGAGGAGTTTCCTTTCCTTTGATTCCAGATGATAATGCAATGTTAGAATGGGTGAAAGAGAGACTACTGAATGACCCGGCACTGATACAAGAATATGCGATTTTAGAAGCATTAAGAGTTCCGGGTAACAAAGTTGTACTACACCAAAACTTCTCTAAATTGGGCATAGATAATTGTAATTCATGGGGCATAAGGTGGGCGTCAGATAAGCACCCTGCTAGAGATGAGCCAGACTCAGAAGTTATTTGGTTCAATTCGAGTGAATTATTGAGTGATAAATCCAATCAATCTCATTCGTTGGAGTCAATACTTCAGTGGTCAAATGAGGTACATTCCAAGGATAGGATCTCAGAGGTTCTTGTCGTAGATGAGGAAAAGTCTGTAGTTACCTATCAAATATCTGAGTCTGATCCAACTGGAGCCCTACAGCCACCAGATTTCAATGAGTTTCGAAGGATCTCGGATCTTAAATCAATTGATTTAGGAGAGGATGGAGTATTCATTATCCAGGACGAAGATTGGGCATTCGATGCTATTGGATTGCCAGTACATGGCGGCAGACAGCTCGAAAAAATCGAATACGAGGTTGTCCAATCCGTAACGAATCAGGCAACCAAGAACATGTCCGTATCGTCTAGTTTAGTTCTAGATCTTTGGAAAAGAGGTCTGAACACCAGGTCTGGTTTCAAGTACGGGACGAAGTGGAGATGCTACCCCTCAGATGTAGGGGAAGGGCACGCTCCTTGGTTAGTAGTAGACCCATCATCAGATAATCCGAAGAACTGGGCTGAGGCCTGTCTCTCATCGAGGTTGGCCTCAGGCGTAAACAAGCATTGGCTTTACCCAATAAACGATCGTGGAAACGGGTGGAGATACCTGCAAATATCCAGGCCGCCCTCCGATTCAAGATGGAGTAATCCCATCAGGCACTAACTTTGCCTGTTCTGCCTGTTACCAGTTGCTAGGGATAACGCCATCAAGATAAGAACGGTTGTAATTGCATTGGAGGGAATTGCCAGCCAGTTTAATGGTCCGAAAGGCAAATCTCCTTCCGCAGTTAATTGGAAAGGGACTCTTTGCTCTATGTTATCCGAGTCTAATATGACAAGTTCTCCCTTTGCAATCATCCTCGGCTCAAGAAGTCCATCTGGGGTAATTCGCAAGTCGATTGCATCTCCGGGGTAGAACGTTCCTTTGGTTAGTGGTTCAGCAATTCTTCCAGCGGCACCTTCGATCGTGATGCTGCTGTATACCCTGGGACCGGAACCGAGTGATTCGGGGTATAGAGCAATAGTAGATTCTGAGTCCCAAGGTACGGTTGCTACGATATTATCTGTAGAAAGCCTATGGTTTACTACGATCCAATCAATGGAGACTGTGTTCTTCGGACGACTCTGGCAACCAATAGATCCTTCAATCGTTCCCTTGGAAGAAGAAGAGTTTGTTATTTCGATTAATTGTATCCTTGTAGAGTTGCTATTGTGATGAGGGATAACAACTCCGCCTGTTGATGAGATATCAACTTCCACCAAACATTCGTCGGTGGAGAACATATCTGCAATGATTGGTTCATCATTCAGAACCACTATAGGACTTCGGGGCATTGTTAGTGTAGAGTTCGCATCACCAACGAAATCGAAATCGATTACTGCGGATATATCACTAATATCTATGACACTGACTGTCCATTGGACAAGCCTCCCGTGGTTGTCCCAAATCTTCTTTCCAGTATGGCCGAATCTATCGCCAACAACGAAAACATCGCCCGCAGAACCATAGTCTCTAGCCCTCAATAGCGCGTCATCTCCATCTGCTTCAACAATCTTAACCCAGGGTTTTGTCGGATCGGTATTCACTAGGTTAGAAGACACGTCTCCGAAATTAAGGTCCTGCTGTTCGACTAGTATTCCGTGCCCAGGCAAACCCTTGTCGAAACCAGTATTTGACCTGAGTGTGATCCAGATATACTCTCGGGGGGCTATCTCAATCTTTAGTGGATTACCGCCATTGGACAGTGGTTCTAGGGAGAAGTTTCCATCAGAGATTAAACTGGGCTCAATTGGATCTATGGCATCAATTAGTTCGAGAGTGGAAGATGAAGGTAGCGTTGGCTTAGAGCCGTCCTCTACCCAATTTCCACTGGCCATTACGTCCCAGTCACCTAGTCCATGCCAGTTTCTCGTAGGTGCGTCACTATGGACATCGTACAAATCTACGGCACCCATCTGATGCAGCATCTCATGGATTAATACTCCGAGGCCCCCATGTACTGAAGCCATTGTGTAGTGTTCGAATGTATACTTGCCGACCGCTACAGGCTCGTAAAATGCTGAGAAGTGGCTCCAGATGCTCGTTGATGGCCCTCCCTCTTCTTGAGCTTGTCCAGAGTGAAGTATGAGTAGCCTGTCAACAATGAAATCGCCATCAAGATCCCACTGTGAGATGTCTTGGTCCTGAAATGTACTGATTATCGCTTCTCTTGCTAATTCTCTAGCCCCTCCTGAGTCTGCTCCAGTGTCTCTCTCAGTTTCGGAATCTTTTCCCCAGTGAGACTCCGAGTATGGTGATGCCCATGTCTCTCCCACTAAAGTCGTGGTCAATTGAGAATCACCGCCGCTCATTTCGGCGATGTATTGTTGTGCTGAATTATTTCCTTCAAACAAAACCCCAAGTTGTGAGTTAGGAAAGGGCTTGGCGGGGAAACTGACTCTCAGTACCGGCCAGAATTCTTCTTCTGCGAGTCCGACTAATGGAGTTTCATTAGCATTTCCCGATTCGACTGTTGATGATATGGCGTCATTAACCGATTCAGAATTTATGTATACGAACGAAGAAGATATCAATAGCATGGTAACAGAAAGAATTCGGAAAATACCACTTGATGCTGTTTTGCCCACGCCTTTAGGCTGGTACCTAATGCTTTCAAGTCAATCCCCAGATGTTATCCCGTTGAGTCGAGTTTGATTGTCATTTAACTGGTGATTCTGACTGGAAAGGAGTTTGATACGAAATCGGATAACATCGCGGAGAGTATTGCAACTATAATCTTCAATCCATCAAACTCAATGGGTAAGGTTAGAATAATCACGCCTGTTGAAATTGCTAGTAAGCGCTTCCTGAACCTGATCTCTCCGTTGTTTATCATGCCATATATTCTCGTTAGAGAGAGGGAAATAGTTGTCACCGACCAGACCACAAGTACCCATGATAGTGCTATACCTATGGAGAAGATAGAGGAGGCGTCGTATCTAACAAGTACGCCATCGGGCCTGCCAGATGCTTCAGATAACTCAAACAGGATGGGTAGGCCCTGATACCATATTAGAAAAATGACCATTGGGATGATAGTTGTCGTCAGGATAAGTACGGATATCAGCCAATTGCGCTCTGAAGGATAGAGGCCGGGCCTAGCGAACGAATAAGCCTGTATCGAGATCAATGGCAACAGTGACAACAGTCCCAGGAGAATCACAGCAGACCACCTCAACTGTAGCCATTCGTACGGCCCATAGATGGACATGTTCTCATTGTTTGGACCAGTTTCCAAAGGTAATACACTTAACCAGTGAGTCATCATATTATCTATCGAGAATGACCAGAATATACACATGATGATCAATGTAAATGAGATTCTTCGAGCTATTGTATTCAGCTCTCTGAGGTGCTCTTGAATATCCCAGTTAGGGAGGACGTTGGCTAATTCGCTGGTCACAATACATCCTTCGCATCGGGCAAGGTTCTGGCTGCAAGAACCGTCCTATATACGCCATAAGCAGCCCATGCACTGACGAAGAACGCTGTACCGGTGGCGAAGTCTGTGAAGTCTACACCTTGGAAAACAATGGGGCTATCGGAACTAGCCCATCTGACGCCTAGGTAGAACGATAGCAGGCAGCCGAATGCCCTGCGGAAACCTTGGGGATAAGCGAGTTCACTCGCTAGGAATTCTGGTCCATCATCATATTTGCGTTCGAGAATCTCCTTCTGGACGACTGCCCCGACGATTAGTGCAGTCAGGCTAGTCCAGTAGAACAGGTTACCTTGTGAGAACACCCTTTGGGATATTGCGTCCTGACGTTCCTTCTCAAGTTGCTCGTCGGACACTTCTAGTAGGAATAGCGAGTCATAGGTGCCAACAGAGATGGTTCGAGTTTCCAAGGTTGATCCGCTCTCATCAGTGGTTATAGTGCCAGGTGGGTTAACCGAGAAAGACAGGACGTTCCAGTAATCCATCTCGTCGGGTATCCCCCCTCCATCTACTGAGTTTCCGGCTATCCAAAATTGTACTATCCCCATGTCGTCATCAGGAGCGGTCCATGTCAATACCCATGATCCATCGAGATCAGTGTCAGAGTGTGAAACATCATCGGGTCGCCCCTCTGCGTAACGAATTTCTTGGTCGTCTTGCCAGGTGAAGTTGCCAATCGAGTCAGAAGAAAGCAGGAAACCAGCTTGTGTGTTTCCTTCACCACCCGATAGTGTAAGAGAGTCGGCTACCCTGATAGTGAGTTGGTAACTCTCAGATGGCTCATACATAAGGGGCACACCTGTAACCATTACAACTGCTCTCTCTGATGGTGCGCCGTTGTTATGGCAGGAGCAACCGTACTTTACGGTCAACTCATCGTTTGAATTGTAGGCCCCGGGGCCATTGCTCATTCCGAGAGCAGGAATTGACACCGCAGCTACTAAGATAAGGCATATGAAAGCGCGACTGACGCTCAGACCCATGATATCACCAATACTCCCTCACAGTCGATGTCAAATAACGGTTGGGGGAGATAGACCTCATAACTCCTTGATAGAGGAATTCAATTCATTCATCATCTTCTTGCCGTCACCGAATAGCATCATAGTCTTGTCATCATAGAATAGGTCGTTGTCAACCCCTGCATATCCGACGGAAAGACTCCTCTTGATGATTACAACAACTCTTGCCTTGTCAGCATCTATGATCGGCATTCCTCCTAGTGGCCCCTCGCCTGTACGAGCCACCGGATTAACAGTATCATTGGCGCCTATAACGAGAGCAACGTCAGTCTCCGGGAGTTCCGAGTTAATGTCGTCCATCTCTATGAGTTGTTCGTATGGGACGCTTGCCTCGGCTAATAGTACATTCATGTGTCCCGGCATCCTACCTGCGACAGGATGAATCCCGTATGACACCTCCACACCATGGGACTCTAGAAGGTCAGCGAACTCCTTGACAGCGTGCTGTGCCTGGCTAACCGCCATACCATAGCCAGGAATAATGACGCATTTGCTTATGCCATCGCAAACCATTGCTACCTCCTCCGGGTCGCTGCCTACTTTGGTTCTGGTAACCGACTCACGCCCGCCCCCTCCGAATGACTTGAAGAGGACCGCAGTGAGGGTTCTGTTCATCGCTTTGCACATAATGAAAGTCAGTATTAGGCCGGCTGCTCCCACCATAGAGCCAGCAATAATCAGCACATTGTTTCCTATCACGAAACCGGTGAAAGCTGCGGCAATTCCCGACATTGAATTCAGGAGACTTACAACAACTGGCATGTCAGCACCGCCAATTGGTATAACAAATAGCACGCCTAGTAGGCAAGACAGGCCGACTAGTGAATAGATGTAGTCGTAATTCTCAGGGTCTTGGATTGTTAGTCCAATCAAAGCAATGCAACTAATCAATATCGCGCCCTTGACCGCATTGAGCCATGGAGGGCCCCATGTAGGGAAACTGACCCATTTCCTCCGGCCTCGATCGTCCTTCTTCGTGAAAGGGATGTAGAACCCTCCCCTGAGTTTCCCCATAGCCATGAGGCTTCCAGTAAGCGTAACCCATCCGACGATTCCGGAAAGTCCTATTGCGATCCATGTGGCGTATAGCTCGATCCCTGCATCTGGGATTTTCCCCTCCTGTAGCCGCTTGAGTACTTCTGAAAGACCCACAAGTGCTGATGCCCCCCCGCCAAACCCGTTGAATAGGGCGACCAGTTCTGGCATCTCAGTCATCTCAACCGTAGTGGCCATGATGTATCCGATGATGGTACCAAGAACTAGCCCGGCGGCTATCAGCTCAAATCCGATAATCCCCTCTGAATACATCTTTACCAGTGTAACTAGAACCGCAAGAAACATCCCATAAGCGCCAAGACGATTGCCCTGGGGGGCAGTTCTAGGACTAGAAAGACGCTTTATACCGAAGATGAACAAGGCCGCCGATACAAGGTAACCTATGTCCCAGACAACCGAGTCGACCATCAATTGCCACCTCTTTTCTTTCCGGCAATCATCTCGAGCATCTTGTTAGTAACCATGAACCCCCCAACTACGTTTATCGTGGCCATAACCAAAGCTATGAATGCCAACCAAGAAGCAGTGCCTGGATTTCCATTATTGAATTCGACATTCGAAAGTATCAACGCACCTACGATGGTGATGCCTGAAATGGCATTGGCACCTGACATCAGAGGCGTATGTAGAGTAGGAGGGACTTTGCTAATCAATTCGAAACCTAGGAAAATCGCCAATACGAAGACGGTAATGCTAGCCACCAAAGTTGCGGTGGTGAGCATTACTTAACCACCTCCAAGAGTCGGCTCTGTTTGTGGTGAATCTCACCTTGATGGCACAATAGAACTCCACCCATTCCCGGAACGTAAAACTCGTCGTCTTCTGGTGCACCGACTAGAATAGAGTCATCGAGGTCAATGCAGATTGACTCCTGACTGACAAGTGTGGACAGGAAAGTCACCATATTGTTGGAATATAGCATACTCGCAGTAGTCGACAGTTCACCGGGGAGATTCGTCGTTCCAACAATAGTTACGCCGTTTTCTGTGGTGAATACCTCGCCTGGCTCAGTCAGTTCACAGTTGCCCCCGACATCCGCATTCATGTCTACTACAACTGATCCTGGCTTGAAAGTAGATATTGCAGATGCTGGAACGGTGATTGGTGCGGGCCTACCGAAAATCCTAGCCGTCGTAATGATCACATCGGCATCTTTTGCCACCTCGCAAACGGTATCATTCACTTTCTGTATAAACTCCGGGGTAAGTGGCTTAGCATAACCAGATTCATCTTCGAAATCGTCCATTCCATCGACTTCGATGAAACGGCCCCCTACAGACTCAATCTGTTCTGCAGCAGATTTTCTCACATCTGAGGCATAGACAATGGCTCCCAATCTCTTGGCAGTGGCTATTGCCTGTAGGCCGGCTACTCCAGAACCCATTATGACGAACTTGGAAGGCCTGACCGTACCAGCACTGGTAGTCATCATAGGTATCCCCCTCGGAACATGGGCTGCTCCTAGCAAAACAGCCTTGTAACCGGCGAGATTGTCTTGACTCGAGTTAACATCCATTGCTTGGGCCCTAGAGAGTCTTCGCGGAATCATGTCCATGCTAATTAGGGTGATTTTCTTTTCAATGGCCTGTTTAACCATGCTAGGATTTCGGAAAGGATCCGAAACGCACACAAATATCTGACCTTCTTTGGCATATGAAAGGTCTGGCATCGATATTGAAACTACTATGTCAGACTCAAGGACTGAGGCTTTGTCGGAAACTGTGAATCCAGCGGTTTGGTATTCGTTGTCGCTGTAGTGCGATATTTCACCAGCCCCTGATTCTACAGCTATTTCAAAGCCCAGCTTATTCAGCTTCTTGAATGAGTTAGGAATAACGGACACACGATTCTCACCAACAGGCTCCTTAAGCACGCCAAGTCTCATTTTATCGCCCGATTTAATAATTCATCCAATTGAGGGATGTTATTGAAGCCGTCGGCTAGAAACTTTCTCATATTAGTCAGCCAAAAATAATCAGATATCCTAGTCCAAATACTGCAACATCGCATATAGCGTGCGAGAACCAACAAACCCAAACAGATCTGTATCGGACATAAAGCCAGGACCAAAATGCAGCTGCAGATAAAAGTCCGAAGCAAGCCATTACTGTTTGCCACCAAACAAACCCAAAATAGTGCAGTGCAATTGCATGATGAAGAGTGAAAAGAATGGCTGATAGGATAATCGCTCTGGCCTCACTTCCGAGGAGTTCTATTGACTTGATTGTTACAAACCACCTGAATACATACTCCTCGAGTAGACTGTTAAGGAATATCCAGTAAATCATTCCAGCAAGGTACATTCGGAATTCCGTTAGACCCGTACTTTCCAGTTCAGAGATCATTGAGTCTGTATCTAAGGTATCACCAAATAGTATCCACATCACAATGATGATTATGGACATAATTATTCCTGAAAATCCCCCTACAACTAGCCCATCTCTGGTAGGAAATGACCAAGATGGTGAGTTTTTCTCAACTCTAAGATACCAATACGCTGGAGCCAGAAGAAGCCAAAGCTTGCAAGTGAAGAAAAATATCTGAGAGGCGAAATCATCGTCGTTATAGCCTAACGTGAATAATACCGAAATTGTAGGAACGAAGGAAACCAGAGCCAGTGGAACTACGGAATTCTGTATGCTAGACACATTTGAAGATAGCACCTCTGGTCAATATAGTTGGTCACGGATTTGACTTATTCTTCTCCAAAGTGCTAAGACTGTAATCATTAGCCCGCAGACATGGCAAATGGAGCAAAGAAGGTAGCGGTTATAGGAGCAGGAAACGTTGGAGCAACTTGTGCGTTCGTTCTTGCAGAAAGGAAGGTTGGTGATGTAGTCCTACTGGATATCTACGAAGGATTTGCCAAGGGCAAGGCACTCGATATGAGCCAAGGTGGTCAGGTACTAAACTACGATGGCCGTGTAACAGGAACGAAGGACTATGCAGATATTGCTGATTCTGATGTTGTTGTAGTTACTTCTGGATTTCCTAGGCAACCTGGGATGACAAGGGAGGATCTGATTGGAAAGAACGCAGACATAGTCTCACAGGTAGGCGAAGGCATAAGACAACACGCTCCCAATTCGATTGTCGTGATGGTGACCAATCCCTTGGACCTGATGACTTACCATATGCAGAAAGTAACTGGATTCGAACATAGTAAAGTAGTTGGCCAAGCAGGAATA
Organism: Marine group II euryarchaeote REDSEA-S11_B3N4; assembly: GCA_001628485.1. Lineage (GTDB taxonomy): Archaea > Thermoplasmatota > Poseidoniia > Poseidoniales > Thalassarchaeaceae > UBA36. The sequence continues at coordinate 22,931 of LURR01000023.1, forward strand.
TTGGACAGTGCGAGGATGACGCACTTCATCGCACAGGCTGTCGGATGCAGTAATGAGGATGTGCAGGCAATGGTTCTGGGCGGTCATGGAGATACCATGGTCCCGCTTCCAAGATACACGACGGTGAACGGAATTCCAGTGAATCAACTTCTGAGTGATGAAGAAGTAGAGGGAATCTGCAAAAGGACAGCCAGCGGTGGAGGAGAAATTGTGAAGTTACTGGAGAAAGGCAGTGCATTCTACGCTCCGGGAAGCGCGGCTGCAATAATGGCCGAAGCAATTCTCGATGATAGGAAAAGGGTTTTTATTGATGGGGGCAGACTGGCTAACCCTATTGTTTTGTTTAAAAACAATAGGGATAGTCGAAGAATTTTAGGCGAACCTCTAAAGATAGAAGATATTATTGTCGATGAATCATATTTTGAGGAATATCAAGGGAGACAATTAAAATTATATAAATATGAAAAATT
>LURR01000024.1 GCA_001628485.1 Marine group II euryarchaeote REDSEA-S11_B3N4
ATCCAGACTCGTCCATAATTACTAGAATCGATGCCTCCTCACCTGAGAGATGCTCCTCAATAAGCACGAAGCCGTCTTCTTTAATTCCATATTTTAGGGCCTCACGGGCATCTTCTCTAGATGTGGTGACGGTGACTCCCTTCCCCCCCGCTAGAACATCTCTCTTGATTACCCAAGGAGGTTCGAAAGAATCTAATGAGCCCTCGATTTCATCCAGATTCTCTACTCTGTAAAACGACCCAGTAGGGACTCCCAGTGATTGCATTAGCATCTTTGCATGGATTTTCGATCCTTCGAGAAGAGCGCCTTCCGAATGTGGTCCGAAACTGGGAATCGAATTCGCTCTGAGCCTGTCAGAAAGGCCACGCACAAGTGGAGCTTCTGGACCTACAACAACCAGAGAGACCGAGAGTCGTTTAGCGAGATCTACTATCCCTTCGATATCGGTGTCGGGGACTTGATGGTTCACTGCCACCATGGAAGTGCCGGCGTTCCCTGGGGTGCAGTGAACCTGGGAAACGGATTCGCTTTTTGAGAGTCCCAGAGCAAGCGCGTGCTCTCTCCCCCCACTACCGACTACGAGTACTGCGATGCCAGCCATGCAATGCGCTGGCTATTCCAGTGATAATGGATTGCACTACTAGTTTTGGCTAGTAAGGTACTGACTTGAGGCCGAGTCTGTGTCCTAAAATATTGAAAGACCTGTGTATGATGGGGGTGAAAACCAGTAGTATCACCATGCCCATCAGAAGTTCGGAGCTTCCAATCAAAGAGGGAGAAAGGAATAATTGTCCGAATATGAATGCAGATGCTGCGAATGGAAGGGTGTCTAGTAGAGGTGCTTCGGAACTGACGTCCCCCTCTCTCTTGTGGCCCCTTCTTCTCTTGACGAATGACCCCGCTGAGTCGCCGATCATACATCCTAGCCCTAAAACACAACCCATTACGAAGGCGGTCATTGGTCCTTCGCCCATGTAGAACCATGCGTCTGAAATCTCTGCAGAACTGGTTCCGTAAGAAGAAACGGGGTCCAGAAATGGAGCAGAGGCCACAAGGTTATCTCTGGCAATTGAGTGAGTTAGAACTCCAAGGATACCCCCGCCAATAGTCCCCCCCAGTAGTCCGTTCCAGGTTTTCCCATCGCCTAGCATCCTATTTCCGTCTGAAAGAACCCTGCCCCCATCTATCGTGTAAACTGGAATTCCAGTCATATCTGGAATCCACTTCCCACCAAGCATTGCAGCGGTGTTAGAAAGATATCCAGGGAGGTAAAGCCAGAGGACGAGAAGGGGCGCGATGAAGGGGTCATCCCAAGGCAATGAGTCGGAGGACATGGGAGTGGCAGGAAAATCAGGAGAATGAACCTTCGCACTTACTTCGCCACTTTCAAACAATGGATTATTCAAACCAGTAGGGGTGATATTCATGTTCCTAACTATTAACGGGCCGATATGAGAAAGATGGAAGCCAAACTTTTGATTGCAATTCTGTTACTCTCAGTTTCCGTATTTTCGATGAGTGTGTCAGCAGAAGGAGACGACATAATCATCGAATCGGATATGACCTGGTCGGAGGATATGGCCCTCTCGCAGAATGTGAGGGTGGTGAATGGAGGTTCTCTGAGCTTGGTTGACTCACGCTTTACTGTTAGTAACAACGTGCAAATATTCGTGGATTCTTCATCTTCTTTGAGACTAATAGACTCGCATATAACCTCCGATAACCCACCTGATGGACTAGCAGGATTCGGTTACTGCGACGAAGCGAACATGTCCGCAGTCAGAGCGACAACTTCATCGGAGCAAAATGTAAGGATGTACATCAGACCAATTCAGGGATTTTCTCTAGACGGAGCCAAGGCACATTTTGGAAACGAGACTAAGGAGCTTAGTGGGGAGGAGGATTTCGTACCACTAGGTAGTGGCCCTGTTGACGTTTGGGTGGGTCTGACCGGCCCCCTCTGTCACCCAGTTTCTCTGAGTGAGATTAGCATCGAGAGGGTTGGTCAGGAAAGAATTTGGCGCAGTGCTGCAGATTTCCAGCATCGAAATATGATGGTGTATGGAGATACTGGCTTTACCATCGAAATTAATGGGCACATGGAGTCGATCGGTTCATCCATCTTCGGTGGTACGATTAGTGCCTCGGGAACACTGAGCATAAACGATACCAAACTTGACAGGGTTGGCCCGATAATTCTGGAGGAAGACGATTCTGCAATCATCTTGGGAGGCAACAGTGTGTTCACTAACAGCACCGACGACCACGATGTTAGAGCTAGAAGTTTCTCAACCATTGGGTGGGGGGATGATGTCATCGGCTCTGGTGGATTAACGGACAAGTGGGAAAGGAGATTGGCTGGTCAGAGTCTTTCATTTGATGCCATGTATGTTACCTACGAGATCACAGGCATGCATAGGTTCCCAAGCTATTCCAACTTCAGTAACGAGATGGGGATTTCGTTCATTGATGGAGGAAGGGAGAGGGTCGTAGAGATTTCATGGTCGGATGATAATTCATGGGAGTCTGAAAGGATTTGGAGCGAGCAAGCGATCGTCACAATCACAGACTACAGAACTGCATGGAATCCTGTAGAGTCAGGAATCGGGGACTACGGAGGTGGGCAATTCCTTCTCGGATGGGAGAATCAAGTTGTTGTAGACAGTGGAACCCCAAGTATTGGGTGGGTTTCTTTGGGTGCGGTTGATGAGGGTGGAAATCCTACTGAAAATATCTCTGTCGGCAATTCCGCAAATATGGTTGCGGTGATAGAAAACACCGGCTCAGCTGCCGCATCTCTGGCAATAAACTGCGAGGATGTTAGCACTGGATCTACGGCACAGATTTCTCCGTCCTTCCCCAATGCCCTAATTGGCTCGGGAGAACAAGTTAGTATTCCATTCAGCTGGAGAGTAACAGTCGAAGGCACTGAATCCCTTAGTTGCAGGATTCTAACTCCCACTCAACTAGTGGAAGAGTTCTCTTTCGGAGGAGGCCAGTTTTCTAGCAGTAGCATAGAGTGGACTGAAGCTGAGGAGGAGGGGTCTTCGACCATGATGCCAGCTCTAATCGCACTGATCGTGGCAGCAGGCATAGGGGGTTACTTCCTTCTATCGATCTACACAAACACCGAAGAGGAATTCGAGGACGAAGACTATCAGAGAACTCCCTGAGCCATTGTAGCCTCTGCCACCTTCAGGAATCCGGCGATGTTTGCCCCGGCAACATAATTTCCAGGCATTCCATACTTCTCCGCAGTGTCGAAGGCGTTCTTGTGAATGTTGATCATTATGCTCTCTAGCTTCTGGTCTACTTCCTCCCTGGTCCAACTCATCCGAAGGCTGTTCTGACTCATCTCGAGACCCGAGGTCGCCACCCCTCCAGCATTGCTGGCCTTACCAGGTCCGAATAGGATCCCGTTTTCGTGGAATACCTCGATTGCTTCGGGAGTACATGGCATGTTCGCACCCTCCGCTACAGCAATCACTCCACCCTCGACCAGCATCCTAGCTTCTGCCTCGTTAACCTCATTCTGAGTAGCGCAAGGGAGGGCAACATCAACCTCGGTCGCCCACAGTTCGTTATGATTTGGCTCGGGCTTTGATTGGGTGTAGTCAACTCCATCGAAATGATCAGCGTACTCCTTGATCCTGCCTCTCTTGTTATTCTTGAGATCCATGATCCATGCAAGCTTCTCCCTATCTATTCCAGATTCATCGTATATGTAGCCGCCACTATCTGACATTGTAACGGGCTTGCCTCCGAGATCCAAGACCTTCTCACAGGCGAACTGCGCTACGTTTCCGGATCCGCTAATTGCTACTCTGGCACCTTCGAATGACTTACCCTTCGTGGACAGCATTTCTCTTGCAAAATATACCAAACCGTAGCCAGTTGCTTCTGGCCTGATAAGCGAACCACCGTAGGAGAGTCCTTTCCCTGTCAAGACTCCGGCGGTGAACTCGTTTGCTAACTTCCGGAACATCCCGAACATGTACCCTATCTCTCTACCTCCAACTCCGATATCTCCCGCAGGCACATCGAGATCAGCACCAATATGCCTCCAAAGTTCACTCATGTAAGACTGGCAGAATCTCTTGACCTCAGAGTCCGATCTCCCTTTGGGATTGAAGTCTGAACCACCTTTTCCACCGCCCATTGGCAGCCCTGTTAGGCTATTCTTGAACACCTGCTCAAATCCTAGGAACTTCAATATGGACAGATTGACGCTTGGGTGGAACCTTAGCCCGCCTTTGTAGGGCCCTATTGCACTGTTGAACTGGACCCGGTAGCCCCGGTTCACCTGTAGGGACCCCTCATCGTCATACCATGGTACTCTGAACTGAATTACTCGCTCGGCCTCTACCATACTCTGTACTACTTCCATGTATTCTGGATTCTCAGATATCACGGGTCCAAGGCTTTCTAGTACTTCTTCCACAGCCTGATGGAACTCAGGCTGGTTTGGGTCTCTCGCTATCACTGTCTCGTAAACTGTCTTTATCGCATTGTCCATTTGGTCACCAACGATTATGTTGACCCTGAGGTCGGGCGGGCGCCCCTGCGGATGTTCCCCTTTTCAATGTTCCAAGTACCTAACCAGAAATGGAGAGGTTATTCGAAGAGTATCTTTTGAGCGATTTCCGAGACTCTACGCTCATTTCCCGCGGTTGTCATAACATATACCGCTTCTTGACTTACCTGCCTCCTCCTGAGAGCCTCGGCCATTGGGGTTACCTCCTTGAGCCACCTTGTTTTTCCGTCATCACCTAGGATCTTTACATCCACTTGGGCCATCCGTGGCTCGGAGAGTAGGAGTTTCACGCTAGGAACGTCAATCGCCACATATCCAGGCTCTAGACCGGCCCGATATGCAATATCGTCCTCCAACTCCCTTCTTTCTGCCAGGTTATTGGCCACCTTTGCTAGCCTTTCTACCTGCTCTTGGGCCATATCCTCTTTCCTCCTGCTTAGGCAGACTTTCAGAAGGTTCCTGTACTTGAGTCTAGTAACCATATCTCTCGAAAATCCCCCAACCTTGTCCAATTCTGCCCATATCTCGGCATCCACCCTCCTCTGGAGGTCCAAGGAGTCAGGAAGATTATCTCCCGCTCGCTCGACCGCTCTTGAAAGCATCACTTCTGTAACTCTGGTGACCCTGTGGAAGTAAACAGCACTGTACATCAGCCCCCTAGCAACTAGCATCCCTTCCAAAGAAGATAGCCCCCCTTGTTCTACAACGATGTCGCCACTCTGACTTCTCAGGCACTCTATGAGGCGATTGTGGTCCACTACTCCATGCTTGACTCCAGTGAAGTGGGAATCTCTGAGAAGATAGTCCAGTTGATCGCAATCCACAGGACCATGTACGAGGAGAGCAAGGGTCCTATCCTCTCCCGAGAAATCGGATTGCCCCTCTGACCAGCTCAGCAAGGACCTCTCGGTCCCGGACGCATCGGGACCAGTGATCAGCGAAGAGACGAGTTTTGGATCTAGACCTCTATCCTCCAATATCTCAGGAATGGATTTCCTATCATCTAGTGATTCTCCTTCACCCTCGACTATGACATCATATTCGCCGAGGATTATGCCTTTGGTGACCTCCATGTGATCAAGACCCCCTCTATCCGAGAGGATATGCTCCAGAGTGTGCGAGTACGGGCCATGCCCGACATCGTGCAACATGGCTGCAACTTGTAGGGTATCCTTGTCTAAATCGTCCATTGAAAGAGATTCTGCCATCCTTCCAGCGATGTGAGAGGCCCCCAACGAGTGTTCAAACCGAGTGTGATGCGCTCCCGGGAATACCAAATGAGCGAGTCCCAACTGCTTGATGTGACTGAGTTTATTCATCTCCGGGGTTGAAAGAAGATCCTTTGTCACACCATCCAATTTGAATTGGCCGTGGATTGCATCGTTGATGACTTTCACAGTATCACAGAGAATGCCGTGCAGTCATGTGACTTGAATCGCACGTTGCTTGATTGGAACGGGTTATTTCATTAATTGCAGTTTGTATTTCATTTGCAATTCATTTGCAATACAATTATATGCTGCACGCTCCTCTCTCAGTTTCAGGAGGGGCAAGTAGGTGGCCGGCAACAGTCCAATGGTATCGCTAAGGATTCCAGAGGATCACCTCCTGGAACTAGACAGGCTGGTTGGTTTCGATGGCATGAGGAACAGGTCTGATGTAATCCGAGAGGCCGTCAGGAGGATGCTTTCCACTCCGCTCCCGGGCAAGGGAGATAGGATAGAGGTAGACTTGGGGCCAGATCTTACTGTCAGGCTGAGGGACTACTGCAAGATAGTCGGAGAGCCGGCAGATGTTGTCCTGAGGCAATCTGCGAGGGAAATGATCCGCAAGGAGATGATCGAGGGGGCCACTGTTGTGGACCTATTGAGGAGACGCATGGATGAGTTGCGCTCCAGACATGATGAAGAGTCAAACATTTAGGAGTGAGAGAGATATGGACGATGTTGGGATGCACGTACAGAAATCGGGGGAGCGGCACGTCCGCTCCCCCAACCACAAATCAAACGGAACCGGTAGGTTCGAGACCGGACTGAGGAAGATCAGAGATAGGGCCAGGAGGCTAAGCAACGCAGTCGGATATGACTCCAAAGATGCCCCTCGAACGCAAAGGAAAGCAGAACAGAGATAGAACTCGACACACACACCGTCCCGCACGTCTCGTGCGGGGCAACCCCACTCTGCCCAGAAGAAATGCCGATTGGGGATGCAAACTTATGGACGGTCAATTCTCCAGTAGGATTCCATGTCGGAGGGAGAATTGGAGCATGGACAGTTGTTCTTCGCACATGAAACTCCGAGAGAGTCTCAAAGAAGAATGATTGACGATGGAATTGAGACATTAAAGGAGGGAGGATTCCTATTGGCTGCGGCTCCGACGGGGATTGGGAAGACTGCCGCGGCACTAGCATCTTCACTAACTGTAGCTAATCACTACAGTTTCGGTAAGGAGATTCCGAAGATTTTGTTCCTTACAGGCAGACAGTCACAACACAGGATCGTTGTAGATACTATTCGCGAAATTAACAATCGGATTCCTCAAGGATTTTCTAAAATTAAATTGGTTGATATCATTGGAAGAAGAAGCATGTGTAAGAATGTAGACTCCAAAGGAAGATGTGATTGTGAACAAGGGGTGACTGAAGCGGAGAGGAGGTTCCTTAGATCGGGTTTGGAAGAGTTCATTCATTCGAAACCCATGCATGTAGATCAGGTACTTAAGAAAGTAGAGAATGAAGATATCTGCGCTTGGGCAACATCACGAGATGCAGCAAGATCGACAGACATAATCGTATGCGATTACAATCACATTTTCGTCGAAGGCGTCCGAGAATCATCACTTCCTGTAATGGGAGTGGAATTAGAAAATACGATAATCATAGTGGATGAAGCCCATAACCTTCCAGATAGAATTAGGAGTGGCCTCGAAAGGACAATTGATGATCAAGTCTTCAAGTGGGCTCTTGACAATGTCGTTGAATACAGGGAAACCCTTCAAAAAACAGAAACCGAGTTGGATATTCCCGAGTCGAAAAGGGTAAGGGAAGCAAAAAATCTCGAGAAGCAGATTAATGCAATTTTGATGAATGAGGGAATCTCAAATTGGTTCAAAGAAAAGGAGTTTGAAAATAGCGAGTCTAGAGGTGACGATATCAGGGTTCAGACCAAAGAATTCCTCGATGTGATTTCAAAGGCAATCGAGGGAGTCGTTGAAGAAGATCTAGGAGAAAAAGATCGAATCAGAGCCATGGTTAGTCGTTTATTGGCAGTAGAAATCGATGAAGAGGAAGATTCTGAAGATGATGAGAAGAATGACTGCACAAGACTAGCTGAGTTCCTCGAGATATGCATCAATTACGAAAATAACAATGCATTGGCATTAGTTTTCGATAAAAAGGAGATTAGTCAAGACCCTAGGATAACAAGTCATCTTCTAGATCCGAGCGTAGTTGGTGGACCGATTTTCAACCAGTGTTTAGGTTCAATTCTGATGTCTGGAACATTATTCCCGCCTGAAATGTATTCCGAAATACTCGGCATCCCAATAGAAAGGGCCAATTGTGTTGAGTACCCATCCGGTTTCCCTCTTGGAAATAGACCTGTTTTGATAGCCAATGATGTCACCACAAAATACACAGAGAGAAGAGAGTCTATGGAGGGAATATTGGAACATATTAGATCGGTCATTATCAACACCAAGGGAAATGTTGCGATCTTTGCACCTAGCTATTCGATGTTGAATGAAATTCATGATCACTTCGATAATTCATGGACGGGCAAGTTGATTCTGAAAGAAGATCAAGGAATGAGGAAGGGAACATTACAGAGCATAATCGATAGGTTGAGAGAACAAAAAAATATGAGAGGGGCTGCACTTTTTGGTGTTCTCAGTGGAAAGTTATCAGAAGGGGTTGACTATCCAGATAATATCCTAAATTCCCTAGTCTGCGTAGGCTTGCCTATGCCACCTCCTAGCGCAAGACAAGATGCTCTCATTGAATACTACACTAAGAAATTTGATAGGAATAAAGCGTGGAAATATGCCAGTTTACAGCCTGCTGTGAATAGTATACTCCAAGCACTAGGGAGGCCGATTAGGAAGAGGGAAGATCGAGCAATAATTGTGTTACTTGAGAAGAGGTTGTTGGGTCAAAGGGAACGTAATTGCTTCCCAGAAATGCAGAGGATGCAAACAACTAGCCCGACCAGAACGGCTGAGAGAGTAAAGTCGTTCTTTCAGATGTGAACGTCAATGGGTTCATTCGGGTCGGATATCTGGGCA
>LURR01000025.1 GCA_001628485.1 Marine group II euryarchaeote REDSEA-S11_B3N4
CAATTCCTGAGCTTACGGTGTATGTTCCAGAGAATCCAGACCCCCCTCCCCCAGTAGCAGTTAGGTTGCCTGGTGAGTACCCCGTTCCGGGATCGTCTATTGAAAGTGAAGTGATGACATCGTCATTTTCGAATGACTCACAAAATACTAGAGTATCAATCAACTCATCGGAGTCTAAGACCTGGTTGAAATTATTATCCAAACCGTGTTGGACGTATTCTCCAGCAGAGCCAGAGCATCCTGAGAGGTTTGTGGAGGAGGATTTGACGAAGACCCGCCTCCAACCAGGGGAGTATGTGTAGTCAGAATTCAGAATAACTTCAATTTCCCCGACATCGAATGTGCTGACATTTGAACGGGTCCCGTCATCCTTTAGGACCAATTCCCCATCATCATTCATCTCGACACCGAACATGTTTCCAGAGCCGAAACTATCCTCGTCCCAGACGATACCGGAATCTGAGGACGAAGGCAGTGGGGAGTTGGTCACATGCACCCATCCGTCCATGACAGTAGCATTCGTGGGTACGGTGAATCCGTCCACTACCGTAGGGGTTCCATCGCTGTTAATCATCGATGGACCGGACCAATTGGAAACCCCTGCATATGAGACGGGGGATAGCACCATTAGTAGTGTCATTGCTATTGCTAGTCTTGCGCGTTCGCCGGGCATGCTTTGGCTGTAGCTTATGTTAGTTATGAATCAATCTACGCCATAGACATGTAGTGGCATTTCGACTGGAGCCACTGGGGGGAATTGAACCCCCGACCTTCGCCTTACCAAGGCGACGCTATACCTCTAAGCCACAGTGGCAGTGCAACAACGACCGAAGTGGTTGGTTTAATCGTGGCGACTAGGGGGTGGAGGTTTTTTGAAACGTCATTGTGAAAACCTGAGGGCCTGTGGGCCTGCCCAGCCGAGGTCGCATAGCCCGGTATTGCGCGGGCCTGGAAAGCCCGTGGGATTTTTCCCTCGCGAGTTCAAATCTCGCCCTCGGCGCCAAAATATGCGTAATTAACTCCATTCACCATGTCCGAAGGATGGAATTCTTATTCAATGCCACTAGCCTAAGAATATCATGGAGATGCGGAGTGACGGTAATTCAGAAGCCGAGGGGGTTGCTCTCATGGAAAGGCTGAGCGATCACCAATCGAGAAGTATCTTCTCGAATTTCGACAGTCGTTTGCAAATTCTAGATGATGTGTTTTCAGAGATTAGCTACAGCTTCGATCTAATCAGGAAATACTGGGGAGCCAAGGAACTGGTAATGATGGCTTTTTGCGTCTCTGGTTTTATCCTAGGTACCTGGGACATCGGAATTGGAGAAATTTCGAGCGGTGGAGACTACGATCGTTGGGGGATCATGGGGGATGAAAGTGGATTCTTGCACATGAAAGATCTAGCTCTGATTGTGTCACTACTTTCCTTGATTTGTTGGTTCAGTTTCGTGGTAATGCTCTGGAATAGTTACCCCATAATGAGGGAAAATATGCTTTATCTTTTGATTGGAATGGGTTTCATACTATTCGGTTTCATCAGGGCACATGCAGAGAACCCGGATTTTCCCACGGGAGCAGGGTTAAGCAGTTGGACTTGGGTAATAATTGCAAATCTGATAATGCTTTTCCTGTCCACTTTCGTAGTTAGGCGCGCTGTTGTAGAGACTCGGGACATTCATGTCCAAAGAAAGCATGCACACCCGGATCCAAGGGTGGTTGATAGAGCATGGAAAGATCATAGCTTATTCGCGTGGAGCATTGCTATCGCAATATGGATTATTTTCTTGAATATCAGTTTCTGGAGTAGCACTCACTCAATCGCACCTAGTCCAGGAGATCTAGATTTCAGTTTCTCGCTTGTCCTAATTCATGTTTTGACTGGAATAATTGCTACATTTCTCTTGTTGACTATAGTCTGGTTTCCCGAGTTCATGCTTGGTGCAACAGAAGTCAGAATTCAGTCATCTAGAGCACGAGAGGTCTCGGGGGAAGGATGTAGAGGCAAGGGGATAGTGGGTTCGGACTGTAAAGAATGTGACAGTAAGATACCAACTAGACTAGTATGCGTTAATTGCGGATCGAACACACCCGTCGGGGGTCATTTTGGAAGGGTTGAGGCTTGGTGAAGGAATCCTCTTCCTTGTTGCGTGCCGGTGATGACGAGGAGTCAGTTGAGTCATCGGGAAAAGATGCAATTTCGTCGGTGATTGCGGTTAGTATGTCGCTGATTGTAATTTTTGCATCCTCAATCACAATAATCTACCTCTGGAAAGGAGAAGATGGTTTCGTAATTGAAAGGCCATCATCTGCATTGCTATCTTGGCAAATGGAATACATGGACCTAATCGGAGCGAACAATGATTCACTAACTGAGCTAGACGGAGAGGGAGTGGTTGTTTGTGTGGTGGATTCAGGTGTCGATTTAGACCATCCCGATTTACGAGGAGTTGAGTTGAGAGGATGGAGAGACTCAATCAATGGAATTGAAGAGCCATATGATGACGAGGGGCATGGCACTGCAATGACGGGCATAATTGCCTCCGACGGAGGCTTGGATGGGGTCGCAAAGGGAGTTGATTTACTAGTTGCAAAGGCGATAGATGATGAGGGGCAGGGGACCGATGGAACCGTCTCTGATTCTGTTGACTGGTGCGTACAGCAAGGCGCGGACATCATCTCTCTAAGCTTGGGAGGAAGCCAGAGTTTCGGTTCTGACTTCTTCACCACAGATGAGTTGGAACAATCAGTTGACGATGCTCTTGATAGTGGAGTATTCGTGGTTTCTTCAGCCGGTAATGATGGAGAGGATGACGATGGGGACGTAGGCTCTCCTGGTTCGGTCGAGGACGTAATTTGCGTTGGTGGAATCACGCGTTCTGGAAGTATCTGGTCAGGTAGCTCCGAAGGAGATAATGATGGCAGACTGTGGCCAAACCCGATTCTACCTAGAAGCGATCCGGATAAGAAGCCAGAGATTGTAGGTCCGGGACACGAAGTACCTGTCCTCATGGCTTCGGGAGTGAGCAACTCTGAATGGTGGGGTTGGTCCAGCGGAACATCGGCAGCAACTGCCTGGGTAAGTGGTTCTCTCGCACTTTTGTTGCAAGATAATCCGGATCTCCAGAGAGAGAATTCTACCGGTAGGCAGGCAATAGAAGGAGTGAAGGATGCTATTGCTCAGTCTTCACAAAAGAAGGAGGGCCAGGAGAGTCATGATGATCACTATGGGTATGGTCACCTTAGGATTGATTTGCTAATCTCATATTTTGATGATTGAGGCTAGAATTTTTTGAGTAAAGCGACGAGAGTGCCTCCCGTCAAGTCAGTAAAACCCACCAAATGCTCTTCGTTGACCTCCCTCACTAGCTCAATCCACCTGTTAAATGAACGAACCTTCATCTGAGCGGGTGTGAGTTCAGCTCCGGAAACAATTTCTCCCACGTCGCCTGTGGGGACGGTTGGCTCTAGGAGAAGAACTAGCCCTCCGGGAGAAACCAACTCAAAGACAGATTTCGCTGCATCGGCACGGTCATCTTCTGGTAAATCGACGACTACCAAGTCTAGAGGCATTGGTAAATCAGAATTCAATGCTGATTCGTCAATAGAGACGTTTGAAGCCCTGGAGGAAATTGTCTCAGCGATCACTTCTTGCCAATTCATGGAAACTACCTGTGCCCAGTCTCCTGCTTCATACCTCCTTATTAGTCGTTCAATGATTACGCAGAACCTTTTTCCTGGCTCAATAATCCTAAGAGATTCTGGACGATTTGTTTGTATTTTCTCATTCTCCGAATTGATGGGCGACCATAGATCGAAGAGCCATGCAGATAGATGGCCTATGCCCCCTCCTATGATAACGGCATTCTTCGGACTTATTCTCGAGCACACGTCTCTGATTCTGGCTCTTATTGAGCGAGGGAGCAGTGGAATGTCCATGTGCAGCATTTGCTCTCCAATGCTTGATGCTACCTCTGGTTCAGACTGATCCCTCTCTTGGTCCTCTGAAAGAAGAATGGCCATGATATCAGAATCTGACCTCATTGGCAAACCTGGACTTCTTTCGCCTACCTCCACGTGTTACTCTGGCAACCACTACACTTCAATCATGCTCTAGGATGGTTTGAAGACTATGCAACCTCACCATCTATCATGGAGGCTGACGCAGACACCTCGCTCGCAGAGTGCCCCCAATGCCAGGAAGTTGTAGACCATACTATCATCAAAAGAAAAAAAATAGGTTTGGGAGAAGATATATTGGTGAAGTGTGAAGAGTGTCAAGCTGTTCATACGATAGTTATCAGACCGCCTAAGGCGACTTCTATCAACACCACATTATCTGACGGAAGGGAGAGTTTCAATGAAGAAATTGAGGTTGACAGGGATGAAGATATTTCTGTCGGAGACATGTTCGAACACAATGATATCACATGGAAGGTAACTAGAATTGATAATTCTCAATCTCGACCACAAGAAAATCTTCCAGCGACAGAGATATCGTCTATGTGGGCTGCAAGATCTGACAGAACCATAGTTGGAGTGACAATGACCGATGGAGAATTTAGTGAGTCTGGGAAAATAGAATGTGAACCTGATCGAGTTTTCTCATGTGGTTCGATTATTAAATTCGCGGATTCAAAGTGGAGAGTCAGGGCCATTCACACGGGAAAAGGAAGAACCCTCAATGGAAGTAGGATGGCCTATGAGATACGCAGGATATACCTACATCCTCAAGATAATGTGGGAAGGTGAAATTCGGTCCCTCTAACGGAGATTATTTTTCTTCTTCATTTTCAAATTCAATTAAGTTCGCGGATCTTAGTCGAATCAAGGAAACGGTAAGCATCCCTACTAGTACAACTACGATCATGGATAAAACCGGCACTAGAGCAGAATTAACTGAACCACCGGGTCCACTAGTGAATACGGGTTCAGAACCAAGAACGAAGACCTGGGCAACTAAGTTTGTAGATGCTTCATCATCAAGAATGGCCCGCATCATTACAGTCTGATTTCCTTCGATTTGATTACCAGGAAGATATTGGAGCCGATCAACCAACATAGTGTGGCTGATCTCAAAGTGTGTTTCGCCTTCGAGGAAATCTGGGTGACTCATCCAATTGTCCCTCATATCCCAAGTTCTCCATTGGACCTCCATCGGAGACCCTTGTACCGACACAGAGAATGACTCTCCCGGATGTAGGTTTATCCTGTTCTCTTCTGAAAGGTCGGAGTCGACACTCAGATTGATATCGGTATTTAGCCCATATACATAGCTTGCAGCCTCTAAAAGAGCTGGGAGTCCCTCGACATGCCCATGACCATAGACATTGTTCTGCCTATTTTTAGGAATCAGGTCCTCCGGGCACGGCTCATTTGCAAGCAGGTAGTGGCATTGCCTGTAGGTCGAGGTTTCCTGCATTATATTCCTGATATCAAACGGTGAAAGATCAGGGTTGGCCTGATACATTAGTGCCGCTAGTCCTGCTGCCCCGGGGGTAGCCATGCTGGTTCCTGAGTAAGCTACGTAGCCATCTCCTGAATTTGCCTCACGTCCTCTGCAGAGCCTGGAGTGCCGATCTGGGCGCTAACCGCGCTGTTTCCAGCTGCAATGAATAGTGCTACGCCTGATCTAACCATCTCATTTGCCATTCTATTTACGCTTTCTTCCTCGCTGGATGTCCATTCTATCAGGCCAAATCCCCCAAGGCTCATACTAGCTGCTCTTATGTTGAAATCATGCCTCTTATCTACCGTCCATTCCATCCCTGCCATCACGGTGGCGAAGGACCCGGAGCCGCCCTCATCCAAGACCTTGACCCCTACCAGTTGAGCCTGTGGGGCCACTCCGATGTTAACGAAATCTGGTGCACCGGTTCCTGCGGTAATTCCAGCACAATGGGTACCATGTCCTTGGTCGTCATATGCTTTAATTTCGGTTCCGTTCGTCTTATCGGGGTTGTTTACCGCATCATAGAATGCGATAACCTTCGAGTCGTTGGTGGAATTGTCATCATCCAGATCGTCGAGCCCTACATGATCAGAGTCTATTCCAGTATCGATGATAGAAACCACACTCCCCTCTCCAGTGTAACCTGTGTCCTCCCAAATCATTGGAATTCCATGTATATCATTCACATCGCTCATCTGCGTGGTTAGAATCCCGTCTAGCTCGATAAGTACTACCCCGGGAAGACGAGAGGCTTCGATTAAATCTTCCACACCTATCCTTCCTGCTATGCTATCTATCAGATGATAGCGGAACTGAGTCTGGAAATCTACCTCCCTCTCCAACATTTCTTGATCCTGAGATGTCGGAGTATGATCAAAGTCTACAATCACGCCGATGGTATTTTCTGCGTCCACCCAATCATACAATTCGCTGTCAATTGCCAACCAAATGGCATCATGTATCTTGTCGCCATCCCTATCCATAGAAGTTGACTCCCACCATGGTGACTCTTGATAGTCCCCTATCCCTATACTAGATGAAGAAAGAGGGGCGAAGGCCAAGATAGTCAGAACTGTAATCGCCGCGGCCCTCATGTCCCCATGGTGGAGCATCAAGACTTCAATCAGACGGTTAAGCGTGCAAGGATTTGTCATACATTCAGGATTGTCCTGGGAAGCAATAGGGACAATACTCGCCAACGAGATATTTGTCCGATTTCTGCTCTTCCACGGATAGTGGTTCCCTACATTTGAAGCACATCTCGATAGTAGTCTCTGAAAGTTTGTGATCAATTGCTACACGCTGATCGAAGACGAAGCAGTCCCCGTTCCAATGTGAGCCACCGCACTCTTCGAAGTATCCAAGTACCCCGCCTTCAAGTTGCTTTACATCAGAAAAACCTGCATTCAGCATTACTGCAGAGGCTTTCTCACATCTTATCCCTCCAGTGCAATACATAACCACCTGCTTGGATTTGTACTCATCGGGAAGTGAGTTGATAGCTGCTGGAAACTCCCTAAATGAAGAGATCTCGAGGTCTATCGCTCCTTCGAATGAGCCGATTCTGACCTCGTAATCGTTCCTTGTATCTAGTACCAAGATATCTTGCCTTTCATCTAATAGTTGTTTGAAGTCGCTTGGTTTGATGTGAGGTCCTGTGAATATAGAAGGTTTGATTTCTTCCAAACCAAGAGAAATTATCTCATTCTTTCTCTTCACCAGCATTCTCCTGAAAGGCTGGTAATCTGTGTAACTGGACTTTATTGGAATGCCAGTGAAACGAACGTCTGACTCGAGGAAATCGATGAAATCGCTGACTCTATTCTCGGGACCAGCGAGGAAGAAATTTATCCCGTTCGGACTCAGGAGTACGGTCCCCCTTAGCTCCAAATTAGTACAAAACTCTAGGAATGATTCTCGGAGCTCATCTCTATCTGGTAGGTCGATGAAACGATAGCCGGCGATATTCAGTATCTCCCCGCTCACGAAACTAGGGAGGTCTATTTAGGGTAAGAACGCTGTTATTACCTTCTATTTGTCCAAGGAAAAAACAGAGACTTGGTAACGTGTACAGCTACGTCTGGATTCTCTCTGAGTCTCCTCATCCCATACTCGTACCACTTTCTCCCATATGGAAGGTAAATCCTCGTCCTATGTCCCTTTTCTGCCAGAGATCTACGAACGTTGCCTCTTACTCCCAAAAGAAATTGAAACTCATATCCGGGCCCTTTACCTTTGGCCCTTGACACGGGATTATCATGACGAGGGTCATCCTTACCAGGGCCTAAACCTCTCGACTCCAAGGACTTTAGAGCATGATCAATTACTGGCAAATCATGAGATGCGATTGCAGTGTAGGCTCCGGATTCTAGCATCATATCTAGCGCTTTATTCGTTCCTTCAACGATGCCTTGATAGGAAGTATGGGCAATTTCACGAGGTTCCAAGTAGATCCCCTTACAAATTCTGAAATCTGCCTTCGGACCCAGAGTTTCACACATTTGGGAAATATCGGATGGGGTTCTGAACATCCTTCCTTGGAGAACTAAGCCGATATTCTCTAGGCCACGGGCTTGCATATCGAGAGTAGCATCAATTGTAGCTTGAGTGGCTCTACTGTCCTCCATATCCAATCTTACAAAAATTCCATTCTCGGATGCCTTGCGTACTATTCGCTCGATATTTTTGTAAGCTGATTTTTGATCTATCAGTAGACCCAATGCTGTTGGCTTGATGGAGATATTGGCATCTATTCCACTTCCTACGATTGAGTCCAGTACTCTCTCATACTCATCAATGAACCATGATGACTCCTCGATGGAGTTAATCTCCTCGCCTAGAACATCTACTGTGAAGCATGCTTCTTCGGATGACAATTTTGTCATCAATTCGAGAGCCTGCTCCAGGTTCTCTCCTGCCATGTACCTCTTTGCCACCCATCGGACGACAAAGCGAGGTGCGAAAGGCAAGAGTGCCACAATAGTCCTTCCGAAGATTCCCATGACTACCACAACTAGACCAGTAACTTGACAATTACGGGAGGAGAATTTCCTTTCCCCTTCTCACCGGGACGTCTAGTTCCGAAAGGAGGGAGGATAATGCCTGTCTTTGCCACCCCTTGAAGGATTTCCTGTCTAGATGAGCGAAGACATGCCCTCCGGGGAATGCCGCTCTGGTAGAATCTACAGCAGTACGAACAGAATGCTCCCAAGGGCCTGAGGGGGGAGATTCCCCATGGCCATCGAAGACTATGGCATAGTTTGCCAAGATATGCCCTACCCAAACTTCTGTCTCGGAAATGATTGCTTTGTGCCTAGGCGCATAATGCCCACCCCCTAGCCCTATCATGACATCTCCCCTTCCCGGCCATTCTCTTTGTTGGGCATCCTCGGACATTCCCAAGCAGATTGAAATCGTCTGTGCCCAAACACGTGCAGCTCTTGAGTCGGCCCATCTTTCCTCGTCTGATCCGATTTCGAGATACAAGGTCGGACTATCCAACAGCGGACCGTGGTGTGTTGCCTCTAACGTAATGTCATATTCTTCGTCAAGACTTGCTTCTATGGCGATCTTCCTCATTGTCCTAAACATATCCCCGAATCTTGTTGATGGGGGGACCGCTTTACCCTTGACCCCTCCAGAACGGGCCCTCTCACCGTGCGGAGTCTCCCCCGGAACTCCAATTGCGTGTAGAGTGAGTGCAGGGACTTCGGATGCGGAGGCGTGCTTGGAGAGAACAAGGACCTCGTCGACGGGGAAGCCTGTTCTTTCCCTGTGTTCTTTGTCTATTCCATCCGCCAGAATATGCAGATTGTCAATAAGGAGAATCTGCACTTCGAATTCTTCATGAATAGTTACCAAACCATGCGGAAAATCCTGTTCCTCGCCCCATCCCTCAATCTTGAGCACCTCGGATAAAATGTTCATCGAAGCAGTATCCTTTGTTGAGGATAAGAGTAGGGTTCCCACGAAAGCGGGACAGGGGGGGTGGTTCAAAACTCTCGGGTTCAAATTCAATAGTTACTTGTCCCATAGTACGCCCCGGGGTACCAATGGTCGATGAGAAAAGTAGGCAAGCCTGGAGATTCATCGATTGGATAACTAGGCCAATGGAAACGGGAGAAATAGGATTTTCACCATCTGGAGTTGCAAGAGGAGATGATTTTCAAGTCCTTACTGGCACACAAGGTGAAGTGGTTAAAATCGATAGAGAGGGCATGCTAATTGGTCCCGTAGTATCACCATTTCCATCCCCCATTGTCGACTCTACAATAGTAGGGGACAGATGGTGCGGAATGTGGATGGATCGAGAGCTGAGGCAGGCAAGGATGGCAGCAATCCCACTAAACGAAGACTGGGTGGACGGCCCCAACAGGGAGCAATTGAGAATCTCCACCCGCTCAACAAATGGTGGTTTCTTGAAGCCAGCAATGTCGATTTGGCACAGGACCCTAGACTCAGAGCCCATGAAAATAGGAGTTTCAGGAGAAAACATAGTTTTCACGACAGTAACTGGAGTGTATATGATAGACTCGGATGCTAATGAGATTTGGAGGGGGATGTTACCAAGATGGCCTGATATCTCGAGCTTGTTCGCATTCGATCAGATTGTAGGGATTGTGGAATTTCCTGGAGGATTATCCATTTGGTCCAGAGCAGGGGGAGTCTCGGTTATTGACCCCTCCAATGGACTGGAAATTTTCTCAAGGACGATTCAATTTGGAGATAAGATATCAGGAGTTTCTTACTCCGAAGAAGGGGGTTGGTTTGTTATGTTGCATGAGGGATCCGTAGCCGTGATGGACAAAATTGAGGGCGATTACAGCCCCTACAAGACAGGTTCTCCTGTTTTGGACGCCCAGTTCATTGATGGCTCATGGAGATGGACTGGATGGCGGCATGATGGAAGTCTTACGGGGCAAGTAGTGGATATTTTCGAACGGGAAAGCGTCGGCGTTTCCATCATAAACGGGAGTGTTCTGACGAATGATGGCTCATGGAGCGATTGGGGGGCTACTCGTCAGACTTGATTGTGTAGCCGCACTTGCCGCATACTTTCCTGTCGCTATGCTCACCGAGAAAAACCCCAGCACCGCATCCAGGTCGTCTACGATTTCGTATTTTGATGGCTTGGATTTCTTCCACTTCTCTCCTGATCCAGCCATCAAGCATCACCTTCCTCGGAATCTTCTGGTTGCCCCTCGGGCTCTTCTGGTATGGAGCCCTCTTCCTCAGAAGCAGCGTTTTCCTCAGTCGCGGAGTCTGCCCTTGAACTGTGCCTCTCTATTATGTACTCTGGCTCAATTGATTTTGATTCCGCCGAACCGTAAATCAATGCTGTCCCTGTAGTTCTGGACATTCCAAATCTCGTATTCACGTTCTTTACGACAACCATGTCTCTATCTGCTCCAGGCTCAGCCTTAGCAGCCTCTTCTACCATTTGAGAGAGAGATGGAGTGGCTTCGTTGGAATGGTCCCACTGAAATTGTAGTTCGACCCGATCGAGCGCTGGGTTCTCCTTCCTGTTGATTATCTCCATAATTCCACCTACCTGATATTTACCTTGAGTGCGTAGCTTCCAGGCCTCTCTATTTGCAATCTCTTTGCAACCTCGGACCTGTCTGGATGCATAATCACGACAAAACCTTGCCAGTCTGTTGTAACTGGCGCGCTAGGGCAATGGTTGCATTGTGGTGGATCTGACTTCTTCTCAGGATCTGGTAGAATCATATTGCACTCCCCACATGCAAATGGTTGCTTCGCCATCTTATTCATCTCCCTTGGGCCAATCGAATCCCCCCAGGCCGTCCATTTTGCAATTCAATCCAATCTTGCTTGAACGGGGATCGTTGTGATTAATTGACTTAGAAACAATTCTAGCCCGAACCGATGATCCCATGACCAGAGACCGACCACTCTGTTGACCCTCAATTCTAGCCGCATCGCCGCCTAAATTAACCTGTACGGGTTCATCAAGAATCTGTGACTTGTGAAGGAGCGCCTCCATCGGGCCAATCCTCACGAAGGCGCCGTACTCTGACACCTCGGAAACAGCCCCGTCGATGACCTCATTGTTGTCCATTGTGAAAACTAGAGCCTTGAAACGGACGTTCTGGTAAATCGCACCGTCCCCGTGAATTATCTTCCCCCTGCCGACTGCTTCGTGATCGAACGTCAGTAGGGTGAAATTCTCATCCTCATCAAATCTACACTCAAATGCGTCATGAGCCAACTCGTCTATGTGGTCCTCAAGTCTCCGGCCCCTCCTGATATATTCAGCGGGGATTCTGATAGTTGACTCTCTTGTCTCAAGGGTATACATTTCTTTTCCACCAACGCGGACCTTCCCGAAGCCGGACGGAGGGGGGAGTCGCCTCCCGTCCCTCATCGGCCATGCCTCTGGAGGAGAGGTCCGTGCGACCCGGCGACCGACCCCTCCTGTATAAGCACAACGGATTGAGTCGGGAGTTCGGCTACTTCGATTAATCGTCAGACCGTAGGTCTGAATGTGCGTTTGGTGCGAATGTTCAAGTGGATTCGGAAACGCATATCTGATTCTGATGACAGCGGCTAGCTTGAAGAGGACTTCCCGGCGAGGAATTATATCGGTTTTTGTAATTGCGATGATGCTATCCGTTCCGCTGGTGTCTGTTGACAGGAGTATAGAGAGATATTCCTTGAAAGATGGTATTGATGTCAAGATGAACACGCAGGAAGAGTTGGATTCGACTTGGATAGATGGAGGTCAGCCCTGGCCTCAGTCGGGTAGAACAGCAACTAGGATAGCGGATGTCCCGAATCATTCACCAGATGGCGGTGCCGGATATGGTGATCCAACTAACTACAGTTCACTTATGTCAGTGGTTAAGCCGGCGATTAACTGGGAATTTGGTTCATACTCAATTGGTACAGACTCACTGGCCACTCCAATTGCAGAAATGAGCGGTTCAATAGAGATTGGCCCCGGTGCGGAGGAGAGATGCGGAGGTAGATCGCTGTTCACCATTTTGGTTCAAAGCGAAGACGTTGCTGGATCCGAACACAGCATGCTGAGGCTGATAGAAGGAGAGGACGCCGAATTAGCTTGGCAGGTCGATCTTGGAGTAACTGAGAAAGTCAAGGCCTCCCCAGTCGTGGTAGACATCGATGAGGACGGGAATCCCGAGATAGTAGTAGCGTATGACGCAGGGGGATCGTTGCATGTGGATGTTTGGTCCCCTAGAATGTTCTGCTCGGTAACTGGATGGACTCACTCCGGCCACTCAGAAGACCTGCTTTGGACTTGGAGTGACGAGTCTTTGATGATTAGCAGTGAAGAAGGGCCGTACACGAGTGGAATTTTAGGAGGCCACAAGCCAACGACCCAGCCCCTTCTTGCTGATCTGGACCTTGATGGCGATGCGGAATTGGTAATCGCTGCTCTGGACGAGATTTCCGAGGAGCCGGTAGTACTCGCTCTACCGTTGCAAACCAGCGGATCACCAAACACGCTGTGGCAAGTTTCTCTGAGTAAAGGAAGCCATCCCTCTGACCCTGCATTTGCACAAGTTGATGATGACACAGGATATGTCCTCCTGACTACCATCGAGGCAAATAATGGAGGGATGTGGGTTTGGAAGATTGACTCTGAAACCGGTAGTTCGATTTGGCAAGGAGGTTTGTCATTGAACAATCTGGATGGGGATACCAATTCGCCTCATGTTAGATTGCCAGGGCCCATTATAGCCAATCTTGATTCTGATTCCGATCCCGAGATTATAGTCACAATACCCAGTGATGCAGATGGTTCAAGTGCTGTGGATGGGGCTGAATTCAGAGGAATAGAAATTTCAGATGGTTCGCAATTGTGGGAATTCGAGGCAACAAATGGATTTGCCGATGCCCCCCCTACGGCTATTGACACGGATGGAGATGGGATGCATGACAGAGTGTGTTGGAACACATGGTGGCAGACTACAACAGATAGGCAAGGTGCAGCAGGGTGTCACGACGTAGGAGGGACTGTACCAAACCAGGAGTGGGCTCAGGACCTGGAGCAAAGCAGCGGCAATCCCAATGATGAGATTGCAGTTGCGGCCCCTATATGGATGAATATAGATTCAGAAGACGAGCCAGAGCTCCTAGTCTCTTATGGCAGATCGCTTTGGGCATTCGATGGATCAAGTGGTTCTCCAGCGGGGATTAATTCAGAGTGGTCAAATGATGTCGAGTTGTCGCACAGGACTTGGTCCTCTCCTGCCATCGCCGATGTAGATGGCGATGCCACAGCGGACATTGTGTTGGGCAGCATGGTAGTATCTATGGCAATGCCCGACGTCAGGCCAATAACCGATGGGAGGGGGATAGAGTTCAATCCCAGTGCTCCCGATCCTGGTGAAGAGGTAACTGTCACTGTTTACATCGAAAATGCCGGAACTGCAGATACTGAAGAGGTGGTGGATGTAGCAATATTTGCCAACGGAGAAAAGATTGGGGGGGAGGGAATTGAGGTTCTAAATCCAGTAGATCCAACGGGTTCTGGTTCATTCGCCTCCTTCAACGTTGAGTGGAGCGGCGATCTTGGCGAGCATACCTTCGAATTGATTGTTGACCCGTATCGTAACTTGAGTCAAACAAGGTTCGACAACGACAAACAGATTAGGACTCTTTCAATAATCCCAACGTACAACGCGACTTTCGAGATTCCCACGGAACCGATCAGAGTCGATCCGGGAGGGGATGGAGACGCTCGATTCGGAGTCAGATCGACGGGTAGGTTGGCAGGAACCTGGACGCTTAATGTTGACAGTGCCTCTCTACCTGATGGATGGACTTGGGAAGATGAAACTCCCGGCGGCATTAGTTCAATCGAAATTGGTGTTGGACAGGTTTGGACTCCCTCGCTTAGAATTATCGCCCCCTCGGAAGCACTGGGTTCAGATGCAGGTTTCCTAGCACTAACCCTTACGCGTGATGGAGGCGAAGAGGAGATTTATGCAAATATCCCAATAGAGGCTAACAGAACCAGAGGCCTATCGATAAGAGGTCCTGATGGGACTGCACAGAGTACTGGTTTTGGGCTTGTATCAGAAGATGCCAGGGCGTGGTTACTGATAGAGAATGTTGGAAACGCTGAGGAGAGTCAAATCGCTATATCCTGGGACGGAACCGAATGGGGCTCAGATCTGAGAATTTTCGATTCTTCTGGATATGAGATAAGTGCCCTGACT
>LURR01000026.1 GCA_001628485.1 Marine group II euryarchaeote REDSEA-S11_B3N4
CATCTGTACCATGGTCTGGTTCGCTCATACCCAGACAGCCAACCCACTCGCCGCTGCAGACCTTGGGGAGGATACGGTCCTTCTGAGAATCGGTTCCGCTGTGGACCAAGTTGTTTACGAAGAGTTGGTCATGGGCTAGGAACGCCAGGCAGAGTCCGGGGTCTGAGTAGGACAATTCTTCGTTAACTATCGCCACAGATGTTGCATCCATCCCTGCGCCACCGTACTCGGGAGGGACAGTTAGCCCGAGTAGCCCCATCGACCCCATCTCTCTGAAGAGCCCTATGTTGAATCTCTCCTCTCTGTCATTCTCTAGGGCCTGGGGCTCCACTCTATCTCTGACAAAGTTTCGAACCATCTCCCTGAGCATCGAATGCTCCTCAGTGGGATTTGCAATATCCATGTCTCGCCAACTCTCAGGCATGACGGTGCTAGGGGCGGTCGTCGTAAGAGGCATTCGTTGGTCGGGGCTCTAGTTCCAGAAGGCAGAGTCCTCCCAAGGAAGCCCGATGGCTATCCCCACAATCTCCAGAATGACGAAGTTCCAAATCAGGTAGGTCAGAATTGCCGCTGTAAAAACTGCCAGGGTTGTGTTGACCACCCTCCTCTTCTCCCTCTTTACGTCGTCCAGGGTGCAAACTCCTCTATTGCGGAAATAAACCACTAGGCCGTAGGAGAGCATGGAGAGTGATACCAGGTACAGAGCAAATCGGACCCACGAGTAGTAGAGGTCGTTTGAGAGTTGATCCGCTGCGACTATGGCTGAGGAACCAGCGAGCATAACCCAAACGACTGAGGGTAGGCAGCAGAGGCTGGCTGTTATCGCTGAGAGCGCTACCAGCCTAGTGAGGGGGCGCGTCTGCTCTGGGTCCATACTACCGCTTCCTATGGGGTGACCCTTCTGCTATCCCTTGGGAACGGGATTGCCTCTCTGATGTGCTCAGCGCCAGAAAGCCATGTGCATAGCCTGTCAACCCCTAAACCGAAGCCTCCGTGGGGTACTCCACCGTATCTCCTGATATCGATGTAGAATTCGTATGGATCACGAGGAGTGCCCTCCTCGTCGATTCTCTCGAGTATTTCCTCCTCGGACCATGTCCTCTCCCCTCCTCCGATTATCTCGCCATAGCCCTCGGGGGCCAGAAGGTCGTGACATAGGACGTATTTCGGATCCTCAGGATCGGGACGGTGATAGAATGGCTTGGCCACCCTCGGGTAGTGAGTGAGGAAGTGGGGGACCTCGAAGTCAGAGGTTAGTATCTTCTCTTTGGAGTAGTCCAAGTCCTGACCCCACTCGACCTCTACTCCCTTTGACTGAAGTATCTCAATTGCCTCGTCGTAGCGCATCCGGGGGTACTCGCTTTCCGCGAATCTAGCTACCATGGACAAATCCCGACCCATTTCCTCGAGCTCCTCTGACATCTCTTCTAGAAGGGTGCTCGCGACGTGTCGAACCACTCCTTCCCCGTGCTCCATAACCTCGTCATTGGAAGCCCATGCTACCTCCATCTCAGCATGCCAGAACTCCGTTAGGTGCCTCCTTGTCCTGCTCTTCTCTGCTCGGAATGAGGGTGCCATTGTGTAAAGACGCTCCAGGGCTGGCATCGCTGCCTCTGCATAGAGTTGCCAAGACTGGGTGAGGTATGCCTTCTTGCCGAAGTATGGGACTTCGAACAGTGTGCTTCCACCTTCCACCGCGCCTGCAACGAAGTTCGGAGCCTGGTACTCAGTGAAGTCTCTGTCACGGAAGTATGAGTGGATTGCCCCGAATACGGTGCTTCTGATCTTCAGCATGGTCGTCATTCGGCTCGTTCGAAGGTAGAGGTGCCTGTTGTCCAGTAGGAACTCGGTCTCACCACCGTCGGAGTCCTCCATCGCTGATTCGGTGATGGGGAAGGGGCGATCGGGGTTCACGGGACCGACCACGGTGGCTGAAGAGACCTGGACCTCATGGCCGTGCTCTCGATCTGTTGGCTCTACCACACCCGTTATCTCGACACTAGATTCGATTAGAGCGTTCCTTAGTGATTCGAAGCACTCTTCGCCTACTACGTCCCTCTTAGCCACGCATTGGACGTGGCCTGTAGAGTCTCTCACAACTATGAACCATATCTTGTTGGAGCCCCGGGCCCTGTGGACCCATCCCTTGAGAACCACCTCTTTGGCATCATGGGAGCCAGCCGTAACATCTCCAATCCAGTACTCCTTCCCCATAGTGTCGCCAATGGACCGTCTCAGACCATCGGTTATGAATCCTCGATTGCTCGGCATATACATTGGCGGGTCTGACGGGGTTCGAACCCGCGACCGCCCGGTTAAGAGCCGGGTGCTCTACCTGACTAAGCTACAGACCCGGCTCGGGATTGGCAGGCCCTCTTTAACGACGACGGATGCTAAATCCTTCCATCGGACTTGATCAGCTCTTCGATTCCTTCATTCGAAGCGACGATGACTGCATCGCATATGCCTACGAAGAGCCCTACCTCGACCACTCCGGGGATATCGCAAATGGCTCTCTCCAGGGATGTTGGATCAGAGATTGTAGGGCCGAAGGAGCAATCCAGAATGAAGCCGTGGTTATCTGTCTCGAACGGTTCCGAACCGTTTGCCCTCAGGCAAACTTGTCCTGGACAAATTCGAGAAATGCCCTCTCTGACTCCTTCCCAGAGGTCTGAGTCGACCTCGACTGGTAGGTCGAAAGCGCCCAGTACTTCCACTTTCTTGGTATGGTCTGCCACAACAACCATCGATTTGGATTTCAGAGCGACTACCTTCTCCCTGGTCAGAGCCCCTCCCCCTCCCTTTATCAGATCGAAGTTATGGTCGAACTCATCGGCTCCGTCTATTGTTAGATCTAGTATTCCCGAGTCCTCGATCTTCATCAAAGGAATACCCAACTCTTCCGAAAGCCTCCTCGTGTCTTCACTAGTAGGGACACCGATTAGGTTCATCCCTTCCTCGGTGACCAGCCTTGCTATCTCTATGATAGAATACCTTACGGTAGAACCGGTACCTAGTCCTAGTACCATGCCATCTTTGACGAAGCGGCATGCTGCGATGCCTGCTTGCTCCTTCAATTGCTCTACATCGGACATGAAACCGCGTCCAGTAGGACGTGCATGATGCTTGCCCTTGTCATGCGGTGGGTTCTTCGGGTATGGTGCATCCGGACAGCCGAGGGAGCAGGAGGGTCGCTGACAGTGTTAGACACTGAGGAAAGTCCCCTCTCCGCGATGCAGGCGTCTCGTCACAAGACGAGGGTCCGGGAGGGCCGGCTCTGCAGCAGAAACGAACCATGCCAGGAGTACGGTGATCCCGCGAGGGGGAGGTTTCCTGAGTGTGGCTGGAACGGGCAACCACGCCGGAGCAAGTCCAAGCAGGTCCGAATGGCATCGACAGGACCGGGTAGGATGCATAGTTGAATGCGACCAGCCGAAAGGTGAACAGAAAGGGGCTTACTCCCTGCACCCTCGCCAACTATCTGAAGACGACTGCGTCTATCGGCTCCGAATCCGCGACAGAGCCGCTCTCATCATAGTCCTGCCACGTCCCGAAGGACTTGCCTCGAAGGGCATGGGAAATCTCGTGATAGGCAACGATAAGACTCGGGAGGAGGATAGAGCTAGTCAGAAGTGCCAAGACCAGAAGCAGCATCATCAGTAAGAAGAAGTTCTGCAGACCCGGAATTGCTACGAAAAGACCAGCGGCCAGCCCTGTGCAAGTCGTCGCGGTGGTCTCGAAAATTGTTCTACCCGTTCTGGAAACTGACTTCTGAATTCCCGATGGAGTCTCTTGTTCGTCCTTTATCCGATCGATTATGTGGATTGAGTCATCGACGCCTATGCCGAACACAAGCGTACCTATCATTGCCGTGAATACGTTGACGTTGACCTTGTAGAACCACATCAGCAGGGGTTGCCAGAGAACAACAACTCCGACTGCAGTCATGGTGAAAAATGCCAGTCTTGCGGATCTGAATAGTATGGCCATTACGAGTAGGAGTATCAGCATCGTGGCGATAGTTGTCTTTGACTGGGCCTCGTGAATCCCATCGTTAATGTCCAGGGAAACCGGGAGACCGCCCGTTAGTAGAGAGTTGTAGACACCCTGTATGCCAAGAGCGTTACACCTCAGTGCATCGGAGCATCCGCCCTCGTCTAGATGGCCGTCGATAGTGTCCCTTAGGCCTCCTGCTACTGCGAGATTGATGTATGGCTGGTTAACGTAGACTAGGGTCTTGGTCTCACCATCGCCGTCGTCCGAGTTCATCAGCATCGATCTAATTTCCGGACTCAAGGTGTCGAATGCGATGTTCACCATGTCCTCTCTGCTGCTCACGGTGTAGGGCCAGCAATCTGGACGGAGTGGGTTGGTGGACTCGTCCCAACACTCGTCATGGATTAGGCCCCAGAGGCTCTGATCATATAGTTCGAGGTTTCCGACCTGTACGTCCACATGTATTGCCTTGAGTATGTTCACGAGGCTGATAGTTGTTGTATTCTCCACGTTATCGATCCTGATTGTCTGCATCCTCTCAATCGAATCTAGGATAGGCAGATCTCTGATTGGGGCCGTGTCGTTCTCTGTTACGTATTCAGTGGCGTCAACGATGAACATGTTAGTCTGACCGCCCTCGAAAACGATGCTGTACTCCCTTAGTGCCTCATAAGACTCAAGGTTAGGAGGGACCTCATCAGAAGATCCTGTGATGTCCTTCCCCAACTGCTCCTTGAACATCATACCCCCCCAAACTGTAGCCGCCGTGGAAATGAGGATCACCAAAACAGTGGCCTTGAGTGGGACCCTCCCAACA
The DNA here is from genome assembly GCA_001628485.1 of Marine group II euryarchaeote REDSEA-S11_B3N4. Lineage (GTDB taxonomy): Archaea > Thermoplasmatota > Poseidoniia > Poseidoniales > Thalassarchaeaceae > UBA36. Next base: position 4,814 of record LURR01000026.1, read on the forward strand.
GACTCCCAGAACTCATCTAGTAGTGAGAAAGTCAGGGTTGTGGAAAGGGTAAAACCCAGGATCAAGAGGTTCGATGGGGATAGGTCCAATCTTGTTATATCGGTGATTAGGAATAGAGTACCGGTGAAGATTAATGTGGAGGCTAGATAGAAGAATACGCTGTTAATACCAAGGATTGTGCCGAAAACGTCCGAGGTGTCTATCGCGGTTTCATCCCTCTTCATCCAAGGCGTTTCTCTTTCCTTTGATTCTCTACTTGCAGCGATCCTCTTCCTCCTAGCAGACTCCACCACTCCGCTCGAAAGGAGGCCATCTGAGTCCCCTTTCCTGTAGCGTAGGAGTTCTATCCATGCAGGGACCATTAGCATCGAGATGATGAAGGTGGTCGAGATGCCGATCAGCAGGGTCTTACCAACTGTCCTCATTGGTTCGATGGGGACTAGGCTATGCCAGGTAAGGACGCTGAAACCGACTATGGTAGTCAAAGCAGAAAGAAAAATCGCGTTTCCAGTTGTCATGGCTGCTCTGACGTTGGCAGTCAGACTAATCTGAGGGTCGAAAGGATCCGGCTCCGGGACCTCGATCCCGTCTCTCTTTGATGCCCATGCCTCCTCCTCCATCTCGTTCAGAATATCCTTCCTATTCTCCTCGATTCTATTGGTCAGGTGCAGCGAATAGTCCACTCCGAGACCTACCAATATGGGTCCTGCTGAGATGATCATTGGCGTGAGCATGATGTCGAAGATGACGGTGGAACCGAAGGTAACGGCCAGGCTCATCGCTATTGGGGTCCCGCAGATTACGATTACCTTCCAGCTCCTGTGGAGTATGAACATCGTGAGACCCACGAGCACCAGGCTTACTGGGAGCATGGTGTACCTGAGTGCCTTGTATATCTCGTCCGAAACGTCATGCAAGACAGGCGTGAGCCCGGTAACGGTGACTGCTCTCCTTTCAGGAATCTTGTCCGACCTCTCCTTGTCCATTGTCCAAACTTCATCATAGACTTCGAAGCAAAGAGCGCAGTGGATTCTGGCTGGATCTGAGGAAAGAAGTGCTTTGACATACGCGATGAATGCCTTGTGGTCCCTGATGTCCTCGCCTGTTTTGAGGTCGGCCCTTGGGGTGATGTCGGTGTTGGTCATATCGAATGAAATGCCCATTATCACCACCCCAGTATCCCATATCCCGTCGTTGTTGGTGTCTCTGACAAAGTTTGAGAAGAGATCCCCGGAGTTCTCGACATAGCCATCGATTCTATCCTGGGCTCCGTCCCCTTGGGGTATTGAGTATCCCTCATTGGGATTCAGACTAGCCAGATCACAGTCCCCATCTGAACCTGGTAGCCCGTACTTCTCCACGGCGCACGAGAAGCGATAATCGGTGGAATTTGCCTCTTTCACGATTTGGGCCGGAGATAAAATCCATACAACCCCATCACAACCGCTCATAGGGCTGGAGCAGTAATATGATCCACGATCCTCTTTGTTGTAGTCCAGACCCCTCCCATACCCCCCGGCTTGGGCGTTGTTATCGTCACCCTCTATCCATGAGATCTGGTTCAAAATATCGGCATCTGTGATGTTTTCATCACCATGCTTGGCACCAATGGCTGCGTTATTCGTCTGAATGTAAAGAATCACTATGTCCGTGGCCCATTGTTCCCTTACCTCGTTAAGCAACAGAGTTGAGTTAGCCCCGTCGGGGAGATATATCTCGACATCCCCGTTAATCTGGTGCTCGAAGTCCTCTGCTCTCCAACCAATCAGTGCAGAAGCCAACAAAAGGGTCACTATCAGGTATGCTGGACTTCTGAGAATTGCACTGTAAGTCAACTCCACTACCCTCTGGGCCGCTATGTGAGCGGTATCCGAAATATCGTTAATCAACTGGCCCGCAGTATCGATAAGACCCCCAATGGGACTATCTCCAACGGCATTCCTTAGACTCGATAGCCCATCGGTGAAGGGACTGATTCTCTCGAAGAACCAAGACCAGAAGACAAGTTCTTCATCTCGTTGAGGTCTTCCGTCCGCAGAAGTCACGGACCTCTTCCCCGACTCAAGCCAAATGAAGCGTTCGGATACGCGTTATCCGGATGTGCCGATTAATGGACGAAAAGGAAAATTCGGTTTCCGATGTACTCAATAGTACGATGCATGGGCCGATATTATGGAGCTTGTCACCGGAGGCGCCGGCTTCATCGGTTCGCACTTGGTCGATGCTTTGGTAGACCAGGGCAGGAAGGTGAGAGTGATAGACAACTTCAGCAGCGGTAGAGAAGAGTTCCTATCGCATCACCTGGATGGCGGTTCTGTGGAGATTTTCAATGAAGATCTGCTAGATAGAGAAGCGATAATGTCGGCGATGGAGGGCATCGATACTGTCCACCATATGGCTGCAAATCCGGATATCAGGCTGGGGACAGAAGTTACCGATACAGACCTGAAGCAAGGAACGCTTGCCACTTACAACGTTCTAGAGGCGATGCGTTTGAACGGAGTGGGCAGGATTTCCTTTGCGTCGTCCTCTGCGGTTTATGGAGAGGCCAGCATCATGCCTACGCCGGAGAGCTACGGCCCAGTGATGCCCATTTCCTTGTATGGGGCCTCGAAACTAGCCAGTGAGTCCCTAATCACAGCTTGGGCAGGAACATTCGGGGCTAAGGGCTTCATTCACAGATTCGCAAATATCGTGGGCCCGAGAGGGACCCACGGCGTGATATTCGACTTCATCCACAAACTCAAGTCGGACCATAGTAGACTCGAGGTTCTAGGAGATGGGAACCAGGAGAAGTCATACATGTCTGCTCACGACTGCGTTCGATCTATGCTGCACATTATCTCGATGGATGAAGAGGGCTCGGTACTGTATAACCTAGGAACGGGAGATACCTGCTCCGTCTCGAAAATTGCGCAGATCGTTATCGAAGAGAGCGGCCTAGAAGGGGTCGAGATAGCCTACACCGGAGGGAAGAGGGGTTGGGCCGGAGACGTCCCCAAGACCTACCTGGATGTGACTCGGCTGCTTGACAGCGGCTTCGAGCCAACAGCGATGTCCGAGGATGCTATCAGAGAAACTGCAAGGGACCTCATTTTGGAAATCGGCCTTTGAGTTCGGCATAGACAACGGCCGCCGATAGAAAGAATCCATGGTTCGGATTCTTAACCACCAGTCCTTGAGTGATAGCATGAGCAAACGCTGGTACCAGGAGAACAAACGCGACCCTTGGAGGAGGGATGCGAAGTCGAAGGGGTATCGGGCACGCTCAGCTTACAAGCTAAAGCAGATCCAGGAGAAGTTCGGAATCATTCGCAAGGGAGACTGCGTATTGGACATAGGTTGTCACCCCGGAGGTTGGACTCAAGTCGCAGTTGAGGAGGTCGGTGAGAGTGGCAAGGTAATCGGGGTTGACCTACTGGTCACATCTCCAGTCGAGGGAGCTACAGTATTGGTCGGGGATATAACTCATGACTCAACGATTGAGGAAATCACTAGGGAGATCGCGGGAGGGCAACTCAACTGCGTGATAAGTGACATTTCCCCCAGGCTTACTGGCAGGTATGACACTGATCAGGCCATATCCCTGGAGCTCTCAACGATGGCACTGGATGTTGCGTCCGTTCTCCTGGCCCCGGGGGGTGGCTTCGTTACGAAGGTCTTCCAAGGAGCGGGTATCGAGGGCCTCGTTGAGGCTGCTAAGCTGAGATTCTCGTCCGTTGGGAGGTTTTCCCCCACTGCCAGCAGGAGTGCTTCTTCCGAAACATATCTCATCTGTCAGAGGAAGCTTCCAGAGCCAAAGAAAGAAGGGTCTGCAATGCAGCACGTAGAAGATCATCTGGCCTCGATAGGAATAGTTGTGGAAGGAGACATAGACCGAGAAATTGACCCGATAGTTGGGTTCAGGAAACTGCCCAAGAAGGAGTAGTTATTCTGAGTCTCTGTCATATGGCTTGATGTTCTGCCACTCAGAAGCATCTGACCTAGAAACGATCGCATGCACCCATTCGTCTTCTGAGCAATTGAACACCTCGTGAGGAAGTCCCGGTTCGATGTAGAACATGTCCCCGGCACTGTGTACCACAGACTGGCGACATCCCTCCCCATACTCGTGCCTGACACTTCCCTTCAGGAGGTAGATCATTACGTCAAAGTCAACATGAATATGTGCCTTCGCTATCCCTCCAGGTGGGATGTATGCCCTGTTCATAGATAACCCAGTGGAAGGGGTGTTTTTTCCCGAGAGTCCGGCTCCATACTCGATATTGTTCCAACCTCTGATTTTCTCTACCTGCCTCAGGCTCCAAATTCCCCCTTCGTCATTCACGTAATCAGATAGGTCTGATTGCTCCCCAGTCAGACTCATTTCTTCCTCGACCATGTTTAACTCGACTAGTCCAATCTTTTCAATTTTCAGCAATTTATGATAGATTCTACCCCCGATGTCACTGGATTACCACAATCAACGCTAAAAAGGGACCCTAGTACGCCAGCAAGTCAATGGCCGGGACTAGTGGAAGGGCAACTGTGTGCGCGTCCTCCGGGACGCCCTTAGTGGGCAGCGAGAGCACGTCGTTCCCGTGCCCAGTATGCTCGGCCCCTCTTGGGAGGAGTCAGAAATGCAGGGTTCAGTCCGTGAAGTACAAGTGCCCTGAGTGCGATTTTGTAGGGCCTTGAGGTGATTTGTGTGGGTCATGTAGTTGTGAAGTACAAGGTTACTTTGGACCAACCTGAAGATGGCAGTCCGGACTACGAGGGGATAGCGAGCGTTATCTCGGACTTCGAAGAAGTACAAGAGGTGGAGATTAAGCCACTGGCATTCGGAATGATGTACATAGAGGTTCAGGCGGTTCTGGGAGAAGGAGAGGGGATCGTTGACGGATTCGAAGATAAGGTCAAGCAGGTCGACGATTTAGTAGGACAAATCGAGGCCTTGGAAATGGGTCAGGATGCCAGCGGTCGCCCTCGAGTGGACCGTCTTCCCAGCGATTGAAAAGGTCGTTTGTTTCGGGTGCCTGCTCGACGGTCAAGTCCCTAAAGGGGACGGAAAGTGCCCTCCTAGTACCTGAAGTGGTTAGCCTTGGGATCTCCTTCACGACCCAGTCCACATCAGAGAGGCCTGCAGCATCGATGCCTTGGACTTCGAAATCACCGGGCTCGCGGCTGGCGTGATTGGAATCACTTCCAGGCAGGATTCCAGTGACTGCAAGCCTCCCAAGCTCACAGTTTCGTTGGCACCTCACAAGGTTCGTACTGCTAACTCGGGCCATCTTGCCAACGTCAATCCTTCCGTTAGACAGAATCGGTGCTACCAAATCCCCCTCTACAGGTTCTATGATTGGCATTCCTGATTCCATCCTGCAAGACAAGGAGTGATTGAATGCGAGAGACTGCGCTGAATGTACCATCAAGAGTTGCAAGGAATTGGGAAGGGTCTTGAATGCGCCGACGAAGTCATCCGGTTTCTTGAGAAGGTGCTCCAGCATCGATTTCTCGTATCCAAGCCTTTCCGGGGCTATTTGGAGGGATTTTCCCGGGTCCTTTTCATCCCTCCAAGAAGATCTGAAGTCCTCAGACTCTTGGCCCTCTCGGGCACCCTCCATGCCGACGTAGATATCTACCGCACTTTCGAAGTCCCCCTCGATCACTGCCTTTCCTACCTCAGGCGTAACCGGTCTGGCCGAACCGAAGCGCTGAGGACCTATCCAATTCGGGAAAGCATCTGAACCTATGACCTCGGAAAGGCCCCCTCTAATCTCGTGGACCCTGCGCATTGCCTCCTTGGCATCAATAGGGTTTCCCGATTCATCGCAGCAACCGCGCACGGTAATTGTGAACCGATTCCCATCATGGTCGCCCATGGTTGCCTTCTGATGGGTCCTCCCCAATACCTCGATGGTGCTATCTGGTATCTGAACTGACTCGACCTTCTTCCTTGGTGCGTCTATCACCAAAACCTGAGTTGTTATTGCCCTCTTATCCTTCAGTCCGGAGCTGAATATTCTGTTCTTGTTTATGCCGCAAGACCTCGCAAGGCGTCTGATGTACCGATTAGTCTCCCAGTTCGTCATAGTCACCCTTGCGACAGTGAACCTCCCCTTTTCGTCAAAAGCGGGAACCTTGGATGATTCCTCGACCCTGAAGTCCTCTACGCGGGCTTTCAGCAGCCCGCCGATGCCCTCGGATGGCACTGCCCAGGTAGAAAGTCCCAGATATTCTTCGATTTCGCTCCCTTTCAGGGAATCACCCCCTCAAAGCTTGATGCTGGAGAGTTCCTTAGCGATCTCTGAGCATATGTCTTTGAGAATTTTGTCCGCCTTCTTGCCCTTGACGGACCTCACATACAGCTCTGGATCATCCAGATCTGGGTGGTTCTGGAAGTAGTTAGCATACTCCACGTCGTCCCTATCGTTCAGACGGGACCTGAACATCTGCAGTGCAGTGTGATTTCCGTCCAAGACCCTAATTCGCAGTTCTCTGCCCTCGTTCTTCAATACTTTTACTGGCATGGGACGGGCGTTCGACAAGAGTGGCCCTTTTGAGGGCTTGCATGACAAAGCAGAGCCAATCGAGTACTAAACCTCCCCTAAGTTTTACATCGGGAGGTTTTGGGCGCGTCGATGTCAGGGATGGATGCCATGACAAGACGACTGGCTGAGACCTTTGACAGGATGTCTCTGCCAATCCTGATTGTGAGTCTTTTCCTAACTGGATCTCTGGCATATTTCCTTGCGGGAAGCCTTGCATTCACGACTGACCTGTCTTCTTTCGCTCCCGAGACCGAAGCCGACGAGGCTCAGGAGAGGATCGAGGAGTCGATAGGTTCGTCCCCTCATCTGGTATACATCAACGTGAAGCCGTCAGCCAGTGAGGATCAGCTGGCGAATGTACTGGAGATGAAGGCACTACACAGACTATCAGAGGACTATGAGAGAATCCAATCATACTCTGAGGAGAATGGGCACTTCATCGCGTCACAAATCAATGCGGCCGAGATTCTTCAGAGGTTCCTCGAGGAAAGGAACTACACAGGGCATCTGACGGACTTCAATGACTGGAAAGGAATGCTGGAAACCGTATTGGAGGACGAGGAGTGCGGGGACGCGATAGGTGGCGATGAGCGGTCGATTGCCAATGCCGCGTTCGCCTCATCCGCGTTGCTACACGAAGACTTGGACTACTCTCCGGTTTGTGACTGGCTAGAAGGCGGTGCTGGGAACCCGACACCCAGCGCAAGCAGTACGCTTTGGCTCATCGAAATCAGGGGGGATGTAAGCAGCGATGACAGGCAGAAGTATGCAAACGGCATCAGGAGCATGTTGAGCGAGCAGTCCATTCTCGAGTACGGAGTTATCTCTGACGATCTAATCAGCAACGACATCAACGAGTCCACCCTAGACAACCTCGTCTGGCTGATTCTTCTCGCAGTAATCGTAGTTGTAGTCCTCCTTGCACTTACCTTCAGATCCACGACTATGGTTGTGGCGCCGCTGACCGCATTGCTGGCCTCCCTGGTTTGGACTTACGGAGCCATATCCCTGATGGGGATGAAATTCTCGATCTTGGAGATAGCGGTGGCCCCCGTTGTTCTCGGCCTAGGCATAGACTACTCGATACACCTACAGAGGGCTTACGAGAGGGCCAAGGGAGGTTCCAACAGCTCCGCAGAGGCGTGGGCCAAGGCCCTAATGGAGCTCAGAGTTGCACTATCACTGGCTGTAACTACCACGGTCTTCGCATTTCTGGCAAATTCTCTTTCCCCCTTGCCACCCCTCAGGACATTCGGAGCCACCCTTGCTCTCGGGGTGGTATCTGCATTTCTGGCCAGTACTGTGACCGTAGGGGCCATGCACGTTTTCGTAGAGAGGACCATGGGGGTCTCTCGAAGCAGGGGGCTTGAGCTGGGCAACCTTGCAGAGAGAGCAGCAGAATTCCAAAGGGGGAAGGCCCCTATGGTCCTACTATCTGTGGCGATAATCACAGCAGGGTCAGTAGTCGTCGCGATGCAGGGGCTTGATACCAGCTTTGAGTTGACTGACTTCCTATCCGAGGACGAGATGGAGATCATGGAGGTCAGGGAAGACCTCTACGAATCCTACGAGGTGAACGCCCTGAAGTCGGTCTACATCCTAGTGGAACCGAGCGAAGGGGAGTCCTCATTCGATAGCGAGGAGGGTCTGATAGAGGCTCTTGGGGATCTGGAGGACTCCTTGGCAAGGATGGAGGGGACGGTGGTCACCGAGGCCCCGGGCACTAGCAACGAATGGGCCTCCTACGACAGCATATACAGGATACTGGCAGATGCGATAGAGCAGGACCCTTCATTCGGGGCGGATAACAACCTGGAGGTCTTCGGCGAGGACCTAGCACCAAGCGAAAGCTTCGTCGAGGGTGACTTGGCCGTGGCCATTTCATCGCTCCTACAGAACGAAACAGTTGGGGACCAGCTCAGGGG
>LURR01000027.1 GCA_001628485.1 Marine group II euryarchaeote REDSEA-S11_B3N4
TCCATCTGGAAGCCATTAGGGAGAGAGGGGCTGACATGCCAGGAGGTTGGACTGCCACCCCCCCATGAAGGAGAGGTTGTGGAGATTGTGTCTCCGACAGAGAGGTCGAATGATTGTTGAGAGTATTCGAGATCCCAGATGGGCAGGTCGATTACTTCGATTAGGATTGACGCGCTTACGAAGCCTCCTGAGTTCTCGGCAGTTATTGTGTATTCTGTTGTCGTTTGCAAGACGCCGGGAATGCCAGAAATCACTCCCGATTGGCTGATTGATAGTCCTGACAGTAGATCTGGATTAACTGACCATGCGGTAATTTTCCCTCCTGAGGAGCTAGGTCTCAGGGAGACGGGTTGCCCTATTGAGAAGGTGAATGATTCGCCTCCATAGTCAATGGAGTCGGGAGAAGCGTGGATCGTGGTTATGTTCAGAGAAGCGTATGCTGAACCTCCATTGTTTGAACCCGTGATGATGTGTTTTGTACTCCCAACCTGGTCAGGGACTCCCGATATGGAGCCGTCTTGTCCGAGTGTAAGTCCTGATGGCAGGGGTGGTTCGCATACCCATTGGTCTGGCTCTCCTCCTGAAAAAGACGGAGTCTCCATGTGGCAGGATTCACCCATTGTGCAATTCATTTCTGGCGACTGGAGTTGTACTGAAATGACTGGAATGGGGAGAACAGAGATCTGGATTCTGAAAGAGGCAATTCCCGCCGCATTAGATGCGATAATCGTGTAGTGCCTCGATGATTCCTCGTAGTTGGGAGTTCCCGAGATTACACCTGATTCTAGATCTATTTCTATCCCATCTGGTAGCTGAGGATTTACTGCCCATTCCGTGGGTGCGTCTCCCAAGAAGCTGGGAGTCAGTTGCTGCATCTCGGTTCCAATCTGCAGAGTTGCCTCGGATGTTCCGAAATCTAGTTTCTCTGGCCTGAGCATGATCCTGCATGATTCCCCGGTGAATACTTGGGTCGGCGTGCAGTCGTCCTCTGTGACTACAGGTTCGAAGCATCCCTCCGTGGTCGGTTCCATCTCGCAGTCGGTCTCTTCGTTTTCCTGATCTTCACCCAACAGGGTTGTACATCCTGGCAACAGAAGTATTAGGACGAGACTTGCAGACAGGGTTCGGGCGCTTCGCACGCATTGGACAGGGGGTGTCGACTGAATACGTTGTGGATTGGTCACAGGCCGGGGTATGCCGGGCCTGGTTCGAAGCAGTAATGCACGGTCTGGAACTGAGACTTGAACTCCCTGACGTCTGCCTTCACTGAAGACGGGTCCTCCCCCTCAATGAGAGCCCTAGCGAAGAAGCGTGCGACATCCGCCATTTCTCCGGATTTCATCCCCACTCGGGTTAGCTCTGGAGTCCCGAGCCTGAGTCCGCTAGGGGTAAGTGCCTTTGTGTCGCCCGGTAACATGTTCATGTTCGTGATTATTCCGGCTTCTTCCAAGGTTGCTGCAGCATCTCTGCCAGCCCCCGAGTCTATCTCTCCGTGTCTTGTTACCACTTGGTGGCTAGCAGTGAATCCCCTATCCTCTGCTATCACTTCGAACCCTTCCGACGATAGTGCCTCCCCCAGTGCCTGTGCATTTGAGACGATATCTGCGGCATACGAGTCTCCGAACTCCTCGAACTCCGATAGTGCGATTGCCTTGCCGGCAACGTGGTGCAGGTGGTAAGACGAGCAGACCCCTGGGAAGATGCCGCTATTGAGTCGGCGGTGGAGCTTCTCGTCCTCTGAGTCCGAGATGACGAAACCTCCCTGCGGTCCGGGGAACGTCTTGTGACTGCTCCCCGTCATCACGTCTGCCCCTTCCCTGAGGGGGTCTTGGAACTGTCCGCCAGCCACAAGGCCCATCACGTGTGCAGCGTCGTACATCACTGTCGCACCGACCTCATGAGCGGCTTCTGCCAGCTCCTCCAACGGGGTTGGGAATAGGAAGACGGATTGTCCGAATAGGGCTACTGTAGGCTCTTCCTTGCGGATCATTGATGCAGCTGCATCGATGTCTGGCTCCATTCTTTCCTCGTCCCAGGGGTATGTTATCAGGTCCAGCCCTCGGAGGCCTACTGCACCCATCCTAGCATGGGAGATATGGCCGCCGTCCGCTGTTGAGACGGCGGTGATCTTGTCCCCTGGCTTAGCAAGGGCCTTGAGCGAGCCGATGTTGGAGTTGGTACCAGATGTTGATTGGATGTTCGCGAACCTGCAGTTGAATACACGCTTGGCGCTGTCAATTCCGATCTCCTCTATTGTGTCAAAGTCTTCGCATCCCTGGTAGTACCTCTTTCTTGGAAGTCCCTCGGCATACCTTCCATGAAGGTCCGAGTCGCATGCTCTTCGTACCATCGGACTCAGGATGTTCTCGCTTGCAATCATAGGTAGGCTATCTCGGTAGTGCCTACCTGAGGCGTTTATTGCTTCAACCACATTGTCGGCCGTCTTCCTGTTGCTCATGTGCCTCATGGGAGGGAGGGGGCAAATGAGTGTTGGGAATGATAGATGGCGCCGACAGCAGGACTCGAACCTGCGACCTGTGGATTAACAGTCCACCGCTCCACCAACTAAGCTATGTCGGCCTGACCCGGGGCAGGGCACCTCATTCATCAAAGAATCGGATTACTCCCACTCTATCGTGCCCGGCGGTTTGTGAGTGATGTCGTACACAACACGGTTTACATGGCCCTTCAGTGAATTTGTAATCTCAGTGCTAATCTCGGCTAGAAGGACGTGCGGGAGCGGGGAGTAGCGGGCGCTCATCCCATCTAGGCTTGCCACTGCCCTGACGACGACAGTCTCCCCGTGGACCCTTACGTCCCCATGGACTCCGACGCTCTTGACCGGCAGCAGTGTCGCGAAGTATTGCCATGGCAAATCGCATTCCCCCCTGGCCGCTGACTCTCTGATGCGACTCTCCACTATGTGGCACGCTTCCCTGCATGAATCTACACGTTCCGGGGTGACTTCTCCAAGTACCCTGACGGCTAGACCCGGACCTGGGAATGGTTGCCTCTCGCTGGATTTTATACCGAGGGACCTAGCAATCTCCCTGACCTCGTCCTTGTAGAACTCCCTTAGTGGCTCTACGATTGTCATGTCGACGTCCTCAGGGAGCCCCCCTACGTTGTGGTGCGACTTGATTACGTCCCTATCCCCTCCGCCTGACTCAATCCAGTCGGGGGCGATGGTCCCCTGAACTAGGAACTTGGCAGCGCAGGTCCCCTTCTCCTCCTCGAACACCCTGATGAACTGCTCTCCGATTATCTTGCGCTTCTCCTCAGGATCTGTTACTCCGGAGAGGCTCTCGAAGAATCTGGCTGACGCGTCTACGACCTGGAGTTTTATGCCCATTTCTGAGAACATCTCGGACACCTCCGACGTTTCGCCCTTCCTCATCAGGCCGGTATCGACGTAGACGCAGTGGAGGAGGCTGCCTACCGCCTTGTGGGCGAGCACGGCTGCCACTGTGCTGTCTATCCCACCGGAGCAGGCAATGATGGCAGTGTCGTCTATACGGGATTTCAGCTCCCCGATGGCCTCATCGACCAGCATCTGTGTCTGCATCTGGTTTCACCCCTGGATGGAATTGTCATCGGAAATCACCTTCTCGGTCATCTCAGTTCGGAAATTGGAGTAAGCCTCCGCCAGCTTTGAGTCGGAGCAAGCCAGAATCTGGATTGCGAGGGCTCCCGCGTTGTCCCCGCGATCTACGCCCACCGTTGCTACGGGCATCCCAGGGGGCATCTGCACTATGGACAGAAGGGAGTCCAATGGCACCTTCCCCCCGACTGGTACACCTATCACAGGTCTGCTGGTCATTGATGCGATTACACCGGGCAGAGCGGCGGCTACCCCTGCCATGCCGATGAAAACCTTGCATCCCTCTGACTCAGCCTTGTCCACTATGCCCTCTAGGTATTTGGGGGCCCTGTGTGCAGAAGCGACCCTAATTTCGAAGGAGACCTCGAACTTCTCTAGTATCCCTCTGCACTTGTCGGCAATTGGCAAATCTGACTTGGAACCAAGTATCACGCATACGTCCATGCCACTTCGGCCCGTGGACGGTTCAAATGCCTGCCGTTCATTCGCCCCTACTCCTCCTCGGAGAATTGTAGGAATCTGGCTGGCCACTCCCTACCAACCACCGGCAGGGGTTTGGAAAGCAGATCTACGAGACCGGGTTCCTTGGACAGTCGCTCATGGAATGGATCGAGAACGAATCCTGACTTGTGAACGAAGGCTAGTGAGAGGAAGTCTTGTCCGGATCTGGAGGAACCGCAAAGAACAAGATCGCCATTCTGGAAGCTAGCGCTTGCTATTCGGTTCCTGGACCATCTATCTGATGACACTATCCATGGATAATCGAGCCCCCCCTCCCAGTCTCCGGGGCGTATTGGAAGTAGGAAGCGGGATGGAGGGGCCATCATCGAAGCCTGCACCAGTTGGATTGTACGAAAGTATGCCAACCAGAAGAGCCCGTAGGAAAGCCAACCCAACCTTGGATCGATAACGAGATGGAGGGAAAACAGGGCGGAGGCGATGGTCAGTGATGCCCAGTCTACAGGCAGAGAGAGAACGGACCTCCCCGACATCGGCTGTGAGTTCCTTGAGAACAGGAGAGGCAGCATCACCAATCCCCATGCCAACAGGAAGAAGGATGCCGAGACGACTTGATCATCGGGGGTCTGCCCCGGGATGGCCAATGGGATCGCCGAAAGCAGTAGGAAAAGTGGCGCCCATGCCAGAGGACGCAATAGGGGCCATGCCAGAGGTCGCAGCCTTTGCCTACACCAGCCGAAATTCCCTACACTGGGGGTCGTGCTCACCCATCCCATTGGGGGGGAGAGCTCCCCTGGCATGAAATCGGGAACCGGCCCATCTACTATCCCCCACCACCCGGGTTCCCCGAGGAGCCAATCGCGGTCAAGGCTCGCCTCCATGACGCTGGGAGGGGATATGCCGTATAATTCGCTAGTCCTCTTCAATTCCCGGGTGCCTGAGTATGAGGTTCCTAGCGGCCCAAACCTCGTCCACCCTCTTGACGGGGGTCGTATGGGGTGCTGTGGTCAGAATTTCGGGATCTTCTGACAGCACTGCGTGGAAGTCCGCCGCAAATTTGTCCAGTACTTCCTTGGATTCCGTCTCTGTTGGTTCTATCATCAGGCACTCCGGAACTATCTGGGGGAAGTAGAGGGTGGGGGACATGTAGCCATAATCCAGAAGACGCTTTGCAACGTCCTTTCCAGTCACTCCGTTCACTTCCTTGACAGGGCTCATGGAAAGGGTGAATTCGTGCATGACCAGACTAGCCTCTGAGCCCTCGCTAGGCATGCAATTGATTTTGGCAGCGACATCTGGTTCGGGATTCATGATCTTGTGTCTCAGGTAGTTGGAGCTAAGGACGGCGTGCTCGCTCATCCTCTCTAGATCGCGTCCGTACCTCCTGTAGAATGCCCATGCCCTGACAACTGCTCCTGCGTTTCCGTTCCACTGCTGCACCTTTCCTATGCTGTTGTCACCTACATCCTGCCAGAAGTAGTAGAATCCATCGCCAACGCCGTTTGGTTCTCCTTCCTGGGACTCCCTACGGGATGCGATTGGCGTGGGCAAGAACTCCGAAAGATGATCCTTCACCCCGATTGGCCCGCTTCCTGGGCCCCCTCCACCGTGGGGTTGGCTGAAGGTCTTGTGGAGGTTGTAGTGGACTGCATCGAATCCCATCCTACCGGGGTCCGTCTTTCCGATTATTGCATTGAAGTTCGCACCATCGTAGTACATCTGACCTCCTGCTTCATGGACGATCTTTGATGCCTCGGCTATGTTCGTCTCGAACAGACCCATGGTTGATGGGTTTGTGATCATCATTGCTGCTGTGTCATCGCCGACTGCCGCCCTCAGGGCATCGATGTCCAACCTCCCGTCTGATGCGCTGGGTATCTCAATGATCTGATAACCGCACATCGAGGCTGATGCGGGATTGGTACCATGTGCAGAGTCTGGTACGATTACCTTGTCCCTGTGGTCATCGCCTCTAGACCTGTGGTACTCCTGGATGCACCTAATTGCTGTGAACTCTCCTTGGGCTCCAGCGACCGGTTGAAGCGTGACTGCGTCCATTCCGGAGCAGATTGCCAGCATCTCCTGCATCTCGTAGTAGATTGCCAACAGGCCTTGGACCTGCGACGAGTCCTGCAGGGGGTGGATTCTGTCTATCCCAGGTAGCTGGACTATCCTCTCGTTGACTCTTGGGTTGTGCTTCATCGTGCAGGAACCAAGCGGGTAGAAACCGGTATCTATCCCGAACGTCTTCTGCGAGAGGAGGGTGTAGTGCCTAACCAGTTCCGGTTCGCTGGCTCTCGGCCATCCTGGGAGTCTTTTCCTTCTGAGGCTCTCTGGGACGGCATCTGGGTTTTGGAAGTTTGAGTCTGGTTGCGACCAACCGGAACCAGATGCCCCATTGAAATCGAAGACCGTGCTCATTCAACCCCCCCTGACCAAGCCCCCAGTGCATCGACTAGACTAGAGATGTCTGACTCAGTGATCCCCTCGTCACACCCAATCAGCAGGCAATCTGACATTTCTTCCCACCAATTGCCCAGATCGAACCCTCCGAGAACCCCTGATGCGTCCATGCTGGAGAGTGCGTCCTTGGCGGGGCCCGGAAGTCTGATTGCAAACTCCCTGAAGAAGGCCCCCCCGGGATTAACTAGCTCTACCCCGGGAATTTTGGTCACTGCTTCCATTACCGCATATGTGGATGAGGAAATCCGGGTTGCGAGTTTCTCTAGCCCCTCTGGCCCCAATAATGACATGTGCATGGCACCCATCAATGCAATCAGAGTCTCATTGGAGCAGATGTTAGAAGTAGCCCTGTGTCTACGGATGTGCTGCTCCCTTGTGGACAGGGTCAGCGTGTATGCAGTCTTGCCCTCAGTATCGATGCTTTGACCCACTATCCGACCGGGCATTAGCCTAAGGAATTCCTTTGTGCAGGCGAATATCCCGTAAATTGGCCCCCCGCCAGTTGGCCCTATTCCGAACGGCTGTCCTTCTCCGACAACGATATCCGCTCCCCAGTGGCCGGGAGGTTCTACCAGTCCCAATGAAACTGCATCGACTCCGACGATCAGGGCCGTTGAGTCGCCAATTACCTCTTTTAGGCCCATGAGCCCCTCGTCCAAGATTCCCAATGCGTTCGGTTGCTCCACATACACCGCGGATGATCCAGCTGCCGAAGAGGCCAGTTCCATATCCAGTGAGCCATCATCATTGTGAGGGAGAATGCGGAGTTCTATCCCCACTCCCTGTGTGTAATTACGAATTACGGAGAGCCTATGGGGCGGGACAAGTTCTGAGACGAATACGGAATTGGGATCTGTCGCCTTCTTGGACTTGACTCGAACTGCGCATGTTATGGCCTCTGCAGCAGCAGTGCTGGCATCGTACATCGACACATTGGATATGGGCAGACCGACTAATTCCGAGACCATGGTCTGGAACTCCCACATAGCTTGCAGCATGCCTTGGCTTACCTCGGGTTGGTAGGGAGTGTAGGAAGTTAGGAACTCCCCCCTAGTTGCAAGCATGGGAACCATGCTTGGGACGAAGTTCCTTGCCAATCCAGCAGATAGGAACGACGGTCGTGAATCAAGATCTACGTTTGATCCGAGGAGCCGGCGTGCATCTTCCAGTATCTGCTCCTCCGATTGTGGTGGCGGAAGTGGGAGGGGGTTTTCCCTCCTGACTCCTTCCGGGATATTGGAAAATAGATCCGACATAGATGACAGTCCAATCTCAGAGAGCATTTCCGACTCTCTTCCAAGGTTGGGTATTTGGTCTACCATCGGCTCACCTGTGAAGCTACTGCATGTCAGGAGGAATTCAATAGTTTCTCTAGAAGGGGCTCCCTCAATCACACAGTATTATTACCTGTCAGGAGATACGAGGGTACGTGAAGGTCGCATTATCGTCTGCGGATAGTTTCGTCGCCCCATACATAATGGAAATGCTAGGAGACTCACTGGTGGAAATCCCAGACGATAAGTTGGACGACCCAGCATCCCTTGATGCTTTGCTGACTCCGTGCAATACACTGATTCACATCAACTCGAGACCGGTTGACTCCTCCGTAGCAAGAGATGACAGGGAGTCTTACATCATAATGAGGGAGAAGGCCCGCCCTATACTCGATGCCGTAGATAGGCACGGCTCACTACACATGATAATTCTTGGAACCCTGAGAGTGCACCCGCAATGGGAGCCGGGAGAAGAGTACTATGGCTACGACTCCACCTTGGCCCCTAGGGATGTAGCCGCAGAGGGACAGTTGTGGATCGAGGAGAATGCATTGGAGAGGGCAGAGGCAGAGAGGCCAGTGAGCGTAATCAGGGCCTCGAATGTACAAGGAGTACCGCTATCAGGACCGCCCGGGAACGGGATACTCCACAAATGGGCGTTCGAGAGCCAGATGGGATGGATCAACGTACCGGGCGATGGGACTCAAGTGAAGGACATGGTCCACGTCCAGGACCTTGTGAGAGTAGTCGATGCCGTACTAAGGGAACCGCCAGCAACTAGGGAGAGTTTCGCCGTTGGATCTGGGAAGGCAATTCAGATGTCAGAACTAGCAGGATTGTACAGTGAGAGGACTGGTTGCGAGATTGAGCTTAACCAGAGCGACAGGGAGGAGGTATGGGGAGTAGTTGACGCTTGGTTCCTGGAAGACAGGTGCGGATTCAGACCCTCGATAAGCCTGGAGGAGATGATTGGGGAAGCCTTCGAGGCCGCCGGTTAAACGGACTCTATGATCAATCTGCGCCTGACTGCGTTCCAGTCTGCGATAGTGCATGGGAGTTCGCCCTCGTATCCTGGCTTGATGTGGCTCATGTCTGCAGAACGCGGCAATCTGATTTCCACCTCTCCGGCCCCCTCAACCTCAGCGATAATCGTGTTTCCGCCACGCACAGCCTCGGAGAGTCCGATTCCGAAAGTACGCTCCACGGCGTTCACCCGGAATTGCACAGGACTAGATGCTCCCGATAATGAGTCCTTGACGGAATTTCGTTCCGAAATCGTCCTGGCATCCTGGAATGCCGATATGGCAGATTCGATCTCAGATGGATCGGAGTAGTTGCCCGATTGTGGCTCCGGCTCTGGTGCGGCTGGCGGCTCCGGCTCTGGTGCGGCTGGCATGGGAGGTGGCGGTAGCGGAGCAGGGACATTTTGAGCAGCACTAGCTGCTATTGCCCCCGCTGTCCCTATGGCTGCTGCTCCTGCTGCGATGGAAGAAGGGCTCGGGGCGTTGGATCTTAGGACGTTTTCCAGAGCTGACGCCTTCTTTTCCCACACCTTCTGAGCAGAGAATCGTAGTACGGGAGGAAGTTCTGAGCTCTTCCTCTCGAAGGCCGTATTAGCCATCTCCATGGCTTGATCTACAGATAACTCCCCGCTCGTCACTTTGCCCTCGAAATAGTTCAGTGCAGAGTCGAACTCAGACAGCAGATCTGCCAATTGTTGATTGTTTTCCGGGAATTCGGCATCGACTGGATCGGATGTTTCGTTCGCAACAGAGCCTGTATCAACATTGGCACCTTGATCGACCGGAGAGAGGGACAATTTCCCGACGCCCACCCATCTCCTGACTCCTAGAGGTACCGAACCATCGGGCGGTGCTCTAGTCCAGCCCCCCCTATACCAGTCGTTGCTACCATTCTGATCTCTATCATCGAGGTTCCATGATGAGGCACTAGAGCCAGATGAGAAAGCGTAGAGCAGGCATCCTGATTGGTTCTTGAAGAACGGTTTTCCATTCATAGTACCCTCTTGCTGCGAGTATGTTCCATTGAAACGATCCTGGGGGTGTTCTCCAACAACTATGGATTGTCCCGTGGAGAAACTATGAGTGACGCCCGAATCTACAATGGAAAGTAGTTCTGCCAACTCCAGAGAGCCGGACGAGTCCCTATCGAGAGCCCCGAATACGGCATTCAAAATCGCTTGCGGAGCGACTTGCCCTGTTATTGAACGCAAGGCAGCCTCGAACTCCATCTTTGAGAGGGCACCATTTCCATCTGTGTCGAACTTCGAGAAGAGAGTTTCAGCAGTATATCCCCTCTCTCTGAGAATATCTTGCAGGTTCTTGATAGCAATTGCCTCTATACCAGATCTCAAGATATCGCCCTGAATTAGGCTAGAAGGATTAGGGAAATAGAG
>LURR01000028.1 GCA_001628485.1 Marine group II euryarchaeote REDSEA-S11_B3N4
GCTCACGCTGTACACTGTCCGACCTCGAATCAGAAGTTGGCATGCGGAGGTACCATGTCGTATCCCGCGATGAAGGAGGCGGGAGTAGACGTTAGGCTTGGAACCGATGGTTCAGCAAGCAATAATTCACTGGATCTGAGAGCCGAGGCCAAGGCTGCTAGCCTCGTACAGAGGCACGATCACTGGGATGCTAGGATTCTCGGACCTGAACAGACCTGGGATCTGGCGACAAAGGAGTCACAGGACTGGGTTACATGGGACCTTTCAGACATCAGGATGAGGCCATTTGGCAGGGACGGGAGGAGGTTGCTATCCAATCTGATCTACTCTGGGGCTAGGGTCCTGGACGTATTCGTAGAGGGAGAAGCGGTCAGGAGGGATGGAAGGACTTTGACTCTGGACGAGGATTTGGTTGCCGAGGAATTGGAAGAATCCGTGACCGAGTACTACCAAGACGTTTGACTCAAGGATGGAATAGGAACGCTGCAGCAAGTACTCCGTAGGATGATAGGAGCATGGCTCCTTCCAACCAGTTAGATTTCCCATCTGCTGCAATCGAGTTGACGATTAGCACCGCTAGGAAGGCCGAAACTGTCTCGAGGGTGCCAAACTCGAACGTCAGTGGAACACCGAGTGCCCATGCGATGATTACCATCAGGGGAGCGATGAAAACTGCAATCTGGGTTGAGGATCCCATAGAAATCGCGAAGGAAAGGTCCATCTTGTCCTTACCAGCGACTGTGACTGCGGTAAAGTGCTCTGCAGCGTTTCCGAACAGCGGGAGAAGTATGACGCCGATGAAAAGGTGGGGAAGCCCGAAGTCTTCTGCAGCATACTCGACGGAGTGAACAAGTATCTCGGCCATCCACGATACCAGGACGGTAGCAACAACCAGCAGGATGATTGAGTCTCGTTGTGTCATTTCCGGTTCTTCGTGGTGAGACCCGTCCGTAGCGAAAAGGTGCACATGGGTACGGAATTGGAAGAGCAGGAACAGGCCATAGACCAAGAGCAGGATCGCAGCAGCGATATGGCTTAGATCCAGAAGCCTGGAGTCCCCCCCCTCAGCCCCGACCGAAGAGTGGAATACCGTCGGAATGACCAGGACAATCATTGAGAGGAGGAGGAGGGAGCCGTTGGAGCTAACTTGTGTCTCGGAATATTTCTGCTCTGAGTGATGGATTCCACCCCATACGAATGCGAGTCCCATTACCAGCAGGAGGTTTCCGAGGATACTCCCAATCAGGCTGGCTTGGACAAGTTGGATGAAGAAGGACTGTGTTTCCGGGTCAGCAACTCTGGATGCCTCCAGGATAAGGAGGACCGCGATAATGAGTTCTGCAGCGTTTCCGAATGTAGCATTCAGCAATCCACCAAGAGATTCAGTTGTCCTCAATGCTATTTCCTCTGTTGCTCTACCCATGAGGAATGCCAGAGGCATAATTGCTATCAGAGAAGAGAAGAATGCCATGGAGTGGTTCTGATTCACGTAGTTGAAGTAGAGAGTTATCGGTAGTGCGAATAGTAGTATGTTCAGCTTTGTTTCCCTTGGGTCCATTGCCTTCAACCAGCTGACTGACTCTGCCATATTGGCAGGGATGGTGGTTTTCTAGGTCAATGTTGCGATTCGGCACGGAGTATTCTTGTCGTTCGGACTACTCGATGGGTACATGGATAGGTGCTTTAGGTTGGCACTTACGGGGACTCCGGGTGTTGGAAAGACCACTATATCCTCACTACTAGCTGATGTTGGATATCAGGTCGAAACGGTGCAGGACATTGCAGAGAGGTATGGTTGTATTGACGATGTTGACTCAGAGGATGGCGCAAGGCCTATCGATATTGACGAGTTGAATACCCAGATTCATTCTGAATGGAAAAATGATCCGATTAAATCAATCGTTATTGACAGTCATCTCTCTCACTTACTACCGGTTGACTGTGTAGTTGTTCTTCGATGCAGTCCATCTGTTCTCAGGAAAAGATTGAGTGGAAGATCATATTCGGAACAAAAAATCTCAGGCAATGTTGACTGGGAGATACTTGGATCGGCTTGGGCCGAGATGGATGATACTGTTCCGGCAATAGAGTTTGACACTTCGTCGGATGGAGTGGAAACGGTGTTTCAGGGAATTATGGGTTGGGTAGCAGATGACTTCAAGCCGAGAAGGCCACTCAGACTAATCGACTGGATAGAGAGAGGAGAGGTTTAGGATGTTCGAGAAGATGAGGGATAGGTGGACGAAAGCTATCAATCCACTAGTTCACAGGATGGAGGGCGTCGATCCTAGTTTACTTACTTGGACCAGCCTAATCCTGTCTATTTTGGCATTCTATCTGCTTATGACCGCAGGTAATGACACCAATGGAGCAATCCTGATTGTTGGAGGTGTGGTCGTAATTCTAGTCGCCGGAGTTTTAGACGGATTAGATGGAGCCCTGGCAAGGCATCAAGGCACGGATGGGCCATATGGAGACTTTCTCGACCACACTATTGACAGGGTAGTCGATGTTGGAATTCTAGTTGCAATCGGGATGAATGCAGCATTCGTGGACAATGTCAGCTCTGGATATCTGGCTGGCCTACTCACCCTATTCGGTTCTTACATGGGCACTCAGGCTCAATCGGTCGGTCTAGACAGAATTTATGGGGGATTCTCGAGAGCCGACAGGATGGTGCTAACTCTAGTTGCACTGGTTCTGGCCGCGTGGCAGGCCCACTGGGGGGTAGCAGGAATAGAAATGTCCGATCTCCACTGGTTAGGAGAATGGGCGCTACTGGGGAACAGTGAGTTGAACGGCATGACTTTCGCTTTGGGCATTTCAGCTTGGGGAGGTGTATACACATTCCTTGTCAGATTCATCAAAACGAGAAACGGGCTACTGGCCTAAGTGGCATCAAGACTGGGGCGCAAAAACGCTTGTCTAATCCATATACAATGGGGCAATGGTTATCCTCTATTCAACTCCCCTGACTTCCGTGAAGCACCTAATTGAGAGAGTTCTGGAGCTCCAAGATGACGAGGCACAGTCACCGACAGTGCCCGAAGTCGAGGAAGTCCCAGACCTCGAGAAACTTCTGAAATCGCTACAACCGAAGATTAGGGTCTTTGGTTGCGGAGGGTGTGGATCAAACACGGTTGCCCGATTAGAGCAAGAGGGCCTTTTCGATGATGAATATGTCAAGGGGATGGCAGTAAACACCGATGCTCAACATCTGTTGAGAGTGAATGTCGAGAACAAGGTACTGATTGGTCGGTCCGCCCGAGGCAGGGGGGCGGGGGGCGATCCAGAAAAGGGAGAGCAGGCAGCGTACGAGTCAGAGCGTGTGCTGAAAACAGAGGTTGAGGAGTGCGATTTGGCATTCATCACCGCGGGCCTAGGTGGCGGCACTGGGACAGGCAGTGCCCATGTCGTCGCCAGGCTCGCAAAAGCATCCGAAGCTCTGACTATTGCAGTAGTTAGCTATCCCTTCGTATCAGAAGGCGCCGTACGTAGACAGAATGCGGAATGGGGTCTAGAGAGGCTAAGGGAAGTATGCGATACTGTAATAGTTCTTCCAAACGAAAGACTGCTCGAAGTCGAGGGAGTGAGGGATCTCCCTCTGGATGCAGCATTCAGGGTTGCAGATGAGCTCCTGATGAGGAGCATATCCGGAGTCTCTGAAATGATCGCCAAAGAAGGAGTTGTCAACCTAGACTTCCAGGATCTCCGCTCAGTAATGGAGAATGGTGGAGGAGTGGCGATGATCGGGCTCGGAGAGGCCTCAGTAGAAGAAGGAGCCGAGAAAGCAACCATGGAGGCACTACAATCTCCTCTTCTTGATATTGATATTTCAGATGCCAGAGGGGCTCTGGTCAATGTGGTAGGTGGACCGGGTCTGACGCTCGGAGAAGCGGAGCAGTGTGCCAAGATAATCAGAGAGAGCATCAATCCGTATGCGAGAATGATTTGGGGGGTAACTACAGACGAATCAATGGGTAGCGATATCAGAGTTCTTCTCGTCCTGACCGGAGTGAAGAGCGAACAGATTCACGGTGCTTCCCTACACACTCAGATGAGGAACCTGAGAAATAGAACGGTAGAGTTCGTGAGTTAGCCCTATCAGAATTCGAATAGATGAAGCTTGATTCCTTCCCGTTGTCCTTAAATGGAATCTGTAGGTCGGCGGGATGCTTCTAGGTGTTAGCATGGCGGTTGAGAACTCTAAGGTGGGCCCTATCGAAGAGATGGCTCAGTCCTGGCAGGACGAGATCGAGGGGCGCGTCAAGGGACTACAGACCGGTTCCTACGCTAGAATCCTGAAGATGGCCAAGAAGCCTTCTAAACAAGAGTTCAGGCAAACTGTTATCGTTTGTGGAATTGGCATGTTTGTGTTGGGGGCAATAGGCTTCGTAATCCTAGCTCTGATGGTCAATGTTTTCCCGCCGTTCTTCCAATGGCTGATAGGGTGAGGCGGTAAAATGTCAGAGGCGTATACTGTATATCTTCGAAGCGGAGAGAAGGTGCTTCTGATGCAGCGCTCCGATGAGGTTTCTGACTTTCCCGGTGCATGGGATGGAATTCACGGCATAGGAGATCCCAACGACCATGATTCAGTAGTTGCAAGGATTACTGAGTGCACCGGGATCGCTTCGGAGAGTCTGCAATTGGTCCGCTCAGATATGGCACGCGGACTTGCCTACGGAAATCGATTAAATGACGTTACTCCTATCCTATTCATCACAGAAGAGGTTGAGGTCAGTCCTGGAGCCTTGTACAAGAATAGCGAGTGGATAGATCCCGGTGCAATTCAGACCAAGGACTACGCGACTCCGCAGCTGAGAGAGATGTATGGCGACGTCGCCTCTTACCTGTATATCCTGAAAACCTCGATCGGTCAAGAGCAGAATGTAGCAGGGGAGATACGTGCCAGATTGTCTGGAACTGGTTCACTCAAGGATATCCAGGACAAAATCTTCGGAGTTCTCAGTCCTCATTACATGAAGGGTTTCATCTTCGTTGAAGCCACAGCTATGCACCATGTGCAGAAACTGATCGGAAGAGTTGGCGTTGGAGTCACTCCTCTGAAGAATTGCAGCAAGGTTCTGGATGGAGAGGCGCCTCTTGAGGATGTTCTTCCTTACCTGGAGCCCAAGGCTGCGACTTCTGGAATAGAAGAAGGCTGTATTGTCGAGATATCTGGTGGAGCATTCAGGGGCCAGGCTGCAAGAGTCACCAGAGTTGCAGAGACCAAGGAAGAGGTGACAGTTGAGTTATTCGAGGCAGCTGTACCCGTGGCACTCACTGTTCGGGCAGACCAAGTCAGAGTTACTCAGAGAGTGGAGTGACCTGAAATAACGATTTTCTGGGAGTACATCATTATCAAATAGGGAGAGCAGGTCGGCGAGTCCCGCGAAAGGAGGTCATTTTCATGTCAGCACGCAACGAGACCCCTCACAAAGTGGTTCAGGCTCTCGGGAAGAAGAAGTGCAATGGGTCATGGGAGGAGTCAACTGAGAATCTGACTATGGACCAAATTAAGGGCATAGCCGAGGATCAGAAGGATCGATTGACAGGGAAGTCGCTTTACGCACGCTGCCGAGAAGTAATGGGAACGTGCGTCGCTATGAGAGTCAAAGTCGAAGGAATGGAGCCGAAAGTGGCACTAAACGCAATGAGCGAGGGGGAGTTTAGCGAGCATTTCAGCTAGATTCACACGAGTTGCGGGAGAGGTGAAAAGCCTCGTGGACCGCAGAGGTGAGAAAAATGAAGGAAAATCTGCAAACAGCGATTCAGAGAGCAATCGACGAAGCACCAGAGAGGGGCTTCGTGGAATCTATCGAGATTTCTTTCACTATCAAGGACGTTGATCTGAAAATCCCAACAAATAGAATCCAGGAAGAGGTCAGGCTTCCATCCGGAAGGGGAAAGCCAGTGAAAATCGCGATGTTCGCCGGTGGCGAGATGGCAGCAAAGGCGAAGGCTGGGGGTCTGGAAGTAATCGACCCCACCACCATCGAGGAATTAGGTGGAAATCGTCAGAAGGCCAGAAAGATAGCAAAGCAGTATGACTTCTTCCTATCGGAAATTCCGCATATGGGTACTGTGGGGAGATTCCTCGGAGGAGTTCTGGGGCCTAGAGGAAAGATGCCAAGACCGGTTCCCCCTACCCTGGATCCGTCCGCTCTTGCAGCGGGACTGAAGGATACAGCGATAGTTCGTTCAAGGGACAGGGTGACATTCCACACCGCAGTAGGATCCAGAGAACAGGGTATTGATGACTTGACCTCCAACGCAGTGGCCGTCTGGGAAAGAGTGACGGGCAAGCTTGAGAGGGGTGCAGGGAATATCCGTTCGTGTTTCGTTAAGACTTCTATGGGGCCATCAATTAGGGTGGAGGTGATAATTTGATTCCTAAGGTAGCGGGATGGAAGAAAGATCGAGTTTCACAACTAACTGAAATCTTCAGCAGTGACGGAGTGGTAGCCGTTGTCGATGTGTCCGGTGTGCCTGCGAGCAATATGATCGATATGCGGAACACCCTTCGAGATAGAATGAGCATCACAATGGCCAAGAAATCGCTAATGAGGATAGCATGGTCAAACGCTGGAAGGCCTCAGGAGGAAATAGACGCCCTTCTGGAGGGAGCTCACATTCCTTGCGTGGTCCATAGTAACTCAATGAATGCCTTCGAGATTTTCGCCGAACTGGAGAAGACCCGTCAAGGCAGGGCTGCGAAGGCTGGAGAGGCTTTTCCGGATGACGTGACGATTCCTGCAGGCCCGACAGAGTTCGGTCCAGGCCCAATCGTGGGAGAGTTCAATGCTGTGGGCATACCAGCCAAGATCGACAAGGGCAAGGTTGCCATCCAGAGAGAGACGACTTTCTCCAAGGGAGATGAGATATCGGCAGACTTGGGCATAATGCTTGCCAAGCTGGGAGTCAATCCCATTGAGATTGGGCTTATACTAACCGGCGCAATTGAAGAAGGGCATATTTTCCAGTCATCTGACTTGGACCTAGACACGGACGGACTCCGTAACGACATAGTGGTAGGGACTTCTGGTGCTTTCAATCTGGCATGCAACATCAGGTGGTTCTCCTCCATTACAACTCCAACCCTCATCTCAAAGGCCTCTTCAGAGGCACTATCTGTTGCTATGGAGGCAGGGGTGTTGAACGATGCTACTGCTGCTTCCATACTATCCCAAGCGCGTGCTCGTGCTCTGTCCCTAGCAGGACAATTAGATTCCTCAGCTCTTGATGAAGAGTTGCAAGCTGCTCTAGGAGCAGCGTCTCAGAGTGCTGAAGCTGCCCCCTCCGAGGCAGCAAGTTCGGAAGAGGTCGAAGAGGCCGAAGTCGAAGAGGAAGAGGAGGAAGAGGATGCTGGGTTCGGTGGACTCGGCGATCTCTTCGGATGAATGAAAAGGTGAATGAAATGGAATATGTGTATGCTGCAATGTTGTTGCATTCTGCAGGAAAGGACATCGATGACAAGGCCGTCGGCTCAGTGCTGAAGGCTGCAGGAGTCGAGGCTGATGGGGCTCGAGTGAAGGCCCTAGTAGCCTCTCTAGGCTCTGTTGACATCGATGAGGCCATGGCGACCGCGGTCGCCGCCCCAGTGGCTTCGGCTGCTCCTGCTGCTTCTTCCGGTGGAGCTGCCGCTGAGGCTGCTCCCGCTGAGGAAGAGGCGGCTGAGGAGCCAGAGGAAGAGGCGGGCGGCTTCGAAGGTCTTGGCTCCCTGTTCGGCTGAAACAACGATTGGAACGAATTAACGCGAAGCCGCTATGGGCGAGGGCCTCGAGGGTGTCCCAATGTCAATGGAGCGGATGCTGGAAATTCCCGTCAGCATAGTGCCTACCGAAGCCATCAGGGCCATGAGGATAATTGGCGAGAGTCGCGGATGGGAAATGAGTCGGTTTCAAGACTCAACTTTGGTTCACCGTTGGGCGATTATTGTTCCAATAGCAAAGAGAGCTAGGGTTCTAGGCCTGAGGGTTACAGATGGGGAGGCCAAGGGACTGGAGATCAGATCTTGGAGCTACGTCCCCGGGTCATCTGGAAGGCTGTCGTTCGTGACCTTCAGAATTCCAGAGGAATTTGATGAGGGTTGGAAAGAATTCCTGAATCAATGGACTACAAAACTGCCAAGGTGCCCATGGAGGTGGACTTTCATGGAGAGATCGATAATAGGTTATCTCCTTCCGGAATTCAGAAAGTCCAGGAAGATCTTTTCCAAAGAGGGCGTGGATATAGGGGACTGGAAGGGAATTCAGGACTGATGATTGACACTACAATGATTCACATTGGGAGAGAAATTGATAGGGAGGCCAGAGAGCGACAAGCGAAGCGGCATGGACTTTCAAGACCTGGTAGATACCCCTCAGAAGGTAAAGACCCTGGCTGGGACCGTGGTTTTTCTCGTTGCATTTCCCATATACTTCGAGGCTCTTCCTTCTCTGATAGACGATGACCTTGGAGGTGGCGGATCTTCAGGTCTTTCGGGTTCTCTGCAGGTTAGTTTCGAGGAAGTCTCGACAACGCTGACAGAGTCAGTCACCTTAGGCGATGGACAGAGTCACGACTCATTCTTCGACTTGATGATTGAGACGGAACTAAGCATAGGATACGTGCAACTAGAGATATCATGCTTCGATAACGACGAAGCCGGGCCGGGATTCACGGACACCGTTGATGGAGAGAGCGATCTAAGTGAGATTGAGGGAGTTGATGACCAGACTGCAGATGGAGCCTGCTCTGGAGGAGGAAATGGTGGATTCACGATGAGGTGGGACGTCACAGAGGGCTATACTGGCGAGAGTTACTCGGAGCAGAATATGACCGAGAAAGAAATCAGAGAATTATGGAATGATGGAGGCAGGGGCAGAGGCGCATGGATAGCAACTATCACTGCTGATATCGAAGCAGTCCCAGTCCCGATAGCAGGGGAAGCGATTGACGACGATGAGGACTTCGATATCAGTTGGACGGCTGTGAGCTACGAATTGACAATTGAGCTATCCGAAGTCTCAACTCAAGACTAGGTCTTTGCTAAGATGGAGACCACGTCCCCGTCAGAAAGTTCGTGATCGGCCCCAATCACTCTTCCAGTTCTTGCATCTATGGCCCTGACGAATCCTTCCCCTAGATCAGAATGAACTTGGTACGCGAGTCCCTTAGCGGTGGTTCCAGCAGGAACTAGGATAGCGTCAGGCAGGGATTTTCCGTCTCCATCCACCCAATGAGTCTCATCCTGAACAGGGTAGCAGACAACTCTTGACAGTTGTCTGAAGACCATGTCAGAAAGAAGGCCAACTAGACCGCCACCTCTCCAAGAAGAAATAGAATCAGAGATTGACCCCAGTGCTTCTCTCTGCCTTTCTGAGAGCATGTCCTCACCCGCTTCTGTTAGGCTGAAGTCAGAGTCTCCCGGTTGGTAGATTATCATTCCAGAAGAAGAAGCTCTTCGAAGAGCCAGCTCGGCCTCGGCACTGGTGAAAATAACCCTCCCTCCAGAGGATTCGATTTCCGACTCTAACTCTGTACAGCTGTGGATCTGATTGTCTGCCTTGTTTGCTGCAATAGATATCGGGAACATGCTCTTCCGGATTGATGAAGCGATTGCCCTCAGTTGGTCATCCCCCCATGATGAGATGTCTTGTGAATCCGGGTATTCCCTCTGAACGGATGAGAGGCCCACAGAAATATGCACATCCTTGGCCCCGATTCCAGTCAATCTGTCCATTAGGTGTTCTTGTACGGCTTTCTTTCCTTCTGCTTGGGCCCTTCTCGAGACTCTTTCCCATCCATTCCCTATTATGCCCATGATCCACGAGTCCAGCTCAGACAGGAGGAAGCGATGCTCTTCAATCGGCTCCGAGCCCCCCGAACCTACCGGATTTCCCTCTAAGTCAGTTGTTCCGGATACGTCGACGACCTGGATTAGGGCATCACACCTGGAGAGATCTGAGAGGAATTGGTTCCCCCTGCCCCTTCCCTCGTGAGCTCCAGGAACCAAACCGGCCACATCGACAAGGGTCACTGGAACCAGTCTCTTGAATCCGGAACATGAGCCGGTGTTAGGCGAGCAGATGCTGCCCTCTCTATCATCATCTGGCCCATAGGTATCCAGACGGCCCGAGGATTCCCTTCTTTCACGTAGGTCTGAACACGCACAGGGGCTTGGAAGCGGTATCCAAGTGACCCCCACATTGGGTTCTATTGTCGTAAACGGGTAGTTTGCGATATCAACAGGCATCTCGGTCAATGCTGAGAAGGCTGTCGATTTCCCCACATTGGGCTTCCCTACCAACCCTATTCTCATGATATCCCGAAGGAGGCAGTGGCTATTGACCCATGGACTATGTGGTCAAATCAAATCTCTGTAGCGCTACCTGGGAGCTCAGTGCTGGATTCCGGTACCACTACTGTGTCTAGTTTCCCCTCCCTCTGGGCTAGAATCTTCCTGACCGTGGTCTCCTTTGTTAGCATGTAAGGGCTAGAAATTGACGTTGACGAGATGTTTTGTTCCTCACTAGCCAAGGCCCCTCTGAATGTCCCGCTAATCATGTTCAATGAGTGGTAAACTGAACCGATGACCGTGCCGTAGAAAAGGACGGATCCAAGAACGCGAACCCTATTCGCAGTCGAGTTTTCTTCCTCGACTGCTGCTTCAATAAGTGCCATGTCGGAGAAATCGGCCATCATTGTGAAGACTAGACCCGAGAAAGCTCCCCCGGCCATCAACCAGAATGCCCATCTAGAACGGTTAATGGAAAGCATGTTCCTCCCTGAAACCTCAGGGAAAATGGATAGAGCAGCGCCCAGTGAGGCAGGGATGAAGACAACCCAAAGACCCAGAAGAACCAGAGATGTATGGATTCCCGTTAGTTCATTGGTTCCTGTGATGTAGTCAGTGTGGACAAATAGCCCCCCGATAGCAACGGGCACGGCCATGAACGCAGCTAGATTGATTTCTGGCATTCCAGGAGAGTCAGGGTTCTCCATAAACACATCATCCCCCCTCATTGTCGCTAGAACGTTTGCAGATAGGGCGATAATCGGTATGAGTGAAAGAGCCAGAAGGAAAGATCCTGCTACGATATCGTTTCTGGTTGGTTCGAAGGTTGCAGTCTCAATTCCAAGGAAGTCGGAAGCAATGTCGCCTTCGATAAGGCCAGCTGGGTTGATCGAGATGATAGCACCGGCCATAGTAACCGCTGCCAGAGATCTTGACCAAAGTGGGTTTCCACTACCTCTTGAAGAGCCATAGAGAATCGCTCCAGATACCATCAGGAAGAATGTAGTCCCGCTGAACCTAGTGGCCAGCCACTGACCTGAACCTGAGTCAAGAGAACCAGTGAGCGCTAGGGATAGAATGGAGATTGGTGCTGAAATCATTCCAATAATCATCATCCAGGCAGGCAGGGGCATCTTCCTAGTCCGAGACGCGGCGGTAAGTAGCATGTTGACAATTACAGCAAGAAGTACTAGATTGGTGAGTATGGTGGCTATCGGCATCACAGAGATGCCGGCGATTTCAGGCTTGTTTGCGCCGACGAACATCACAATCACTGCCAGCGTCCAAACAAACGACATGAGGGTTGCATTCTTCTCCGTAGCCAGAGACGTTGCGCCTAATTCTGGTACTATATGCATCGAGGAGCCGATTAGGAGCATCCCCATCGACCCGTATACTGCAATGAGTATTCCCGATGTCGTCAAGGATGTAGATACTGGATTCAGCCCCCATGCTGTTAGGCTGTGAAGAGCTTGGGGATCGTGTGAAAGCCAGAGACCGCAGAATGTAACCAATGAGGCGGGGATTATCCAGAGGGTTCCTTGCAATATCCAAGTGGTGGATGCTGAGCCCTTTTTTCCGTCTACGAAGTCTATGGGCGGGCCAAGTGCCTTCTCGAGCATGAACAAACTCATACTCTTCGAGACATCTGTGAATACCCATATTCCCCTGTTAACCAGGATGAAAACAACTAGGGTAATCAGCCAGAAGGTTACCATTGCAGTGATTAGCCCCATATGATTGCCTCACTCACTGGTTGCCTCGGTTAGCATTGTCCCCAATATCGCAAAAATCCCAATCATGGCCCCTAGGATGAAGAACCATATTCCTGAGTCGAAAACGCCATCGAAGACGGGAAGAACGCTAGAAATTACTGGAAGGTCACTGGAAGGGAAGAGGATCCCATACAGGACCAGGAACACTATCGTGGAGACAAAGCCCATCACCAGCATTACCCATGATGATGATGGTTCTCCCTCGCCTTGCAGGAACTCGCCAATCAAAGTTGATTCCTCATCGGACAATCAATCACCCCGGAATCTCACGATTCCGACTCTACCACCGGAGATTTGCCCTTAAGCGTTGGGCGTACACAGTTAGTCAACCGCGTTAAGGGGCACGAACAATGTCTGTCGGGTTTCCCCTACGGAACGTCCCGAAACCCAGAGGCATGGGGAAGCTGTTATCATTCTCTATTTCTGCTCTCCAATGTGACTTACATGAGCATTCAAGGTGGCTGAATTCTTCAGTATCTCCGGATACTGAGTATCTCTCTATGGCTGCTACGACCTCGCTGTCACATTCCCCGCAATTGTGAGCGCCACGAATCTTTCCACCTGCCGTGGGGTGGACGATGATCCTGCAAGAGTCGTCTCCAAGGTGCTCGTGCGACCTCAAGATCATCTCAACCAACGACCATAGCCAGGGGGGCCTGTACTCCTTGTTCCTGAACAGCCTATCGACAATCGTATTCTTCTGGATGTTCATTGGGTTGACTGACACTTCGTCAGAATATGGAGCAACTTTGGTGAGCCAGGAGGTCGTATGCACTAGTGCGTCGCCCTCGGACATGAAGGGTGGCTTGAACAGAAGGTATGTCTTCACGCGCAAGTTGTTGTCCCGAAGCATTTGCACCGCTGAATGCCATTGCTTCGTAGTGAAACCCTTGTTGACGTGGAAACGAAGGACTCTGTCGTCATAGGCTTCTAGTCCAATTGCCACAGTACAACCAGGATGTCTCTCTGCGACCCATGATATCTTCTCGGGAGTACACATCTGAGCCTGTGCTTCGACTACTAGATGTAGCCCCATCTGGGCAGTTTCTCGCAGAACAAGATCCTGCCACTCGGGAGGGTTCTCTCGATCTTCGAAGAAGGTCCCCGAGGTGTAGACCTTGACCATTCCGCAGTCTTCAAATTGATTCGTATTTTTCTTAGCAAACTCCCACTGAGAAAACATATCTTCTGCGGACACATCGTCTCTGACGTCATTGAAGTAGCCACAGAATGTGCAACCTGACTTCCACCACCAAGCACAACCCTTTGATCTTAGTATCACTGTAGCAGCTGTACACGGCGTGCCATCGGGTAGATTCTCGGGAGTCTTGTAGACGGTGACCGGCTTACTTGCATCCCAAGACTCACGGAATGAAACTGACTCCGGGGTATTCTCTGGAGCCTTGATTAGATGATGGACCTTGACGGGCTTGGAGCCATCTCCTAGCACTCCGCATGCACTGGCCATGATGCCCGTTCCATGTCCTGCTCTTGATATTGACGTGTTTCAGAAGTGTTTAACACTAGATGTGGCAGAATACACTAAACGTCTTGTTGCTGTGGACAATGATGGAATTTAGATGGCGTTTTCATTAGGAGGTAAAATTGACGGGATGAGTGAAGATGACAACAGGGCTCTGACGAGTTGGTACTGGTACGATTGGGCTAACCAAGCATTCGCTCTGACAGTTGGGACTGTACTTGGCGGTCAACTAATTACGAGGTACTTCAATCTAGCAACGGGGGGCTCGTCCGAAATCGCAGGATTCAACGTCACTGGGACGTCTTTCTATGCAGCAATACTTGGTTTGTCCATGGTTTTTGTCGCTATCTCCAGTCCCATTCTCGGAGCCATTGCAGATAGGATCAGAATCAAGAAGAAGATAGTGTGGATCTACACGTTATTAGGAGTCGTGTTCACTGCATTCATGGGAGTTGCCCCCCATCTGGATGCTAATTCTGCATACAGACTTCTGGCTTTCTGCTTCCTAATGGGGCAGATAGGGATGGCTGGTGGTAACACGATATACTACGCATTCATGCCATATCTCGCTGAGCAAAACCAGATGGAGAAGGTATCGAGCTGGGGATATGCATACGGCTTTGCTGGTGGTTCTCTAATTCTGATATTGCACCTAGTCGTCTTGGTGACGGGTGCGTTCGGACTGACGGATGCTTACGGACCATGGACACTGACCTTCGCATTCGTGACCACTTCTCTCTGGTGGCTTGGTTTTGGTCTACCATTCTTTAGGAACACTCCGGAGCCGGAAATCGCCAATGAGAGGTCGTATGGTTCTATCATGGAGGCTGTTGGTGATGGGCTTAACGAGGTCAGGAGTACTTTCAGAGAGGTAAAGAAATACAGAATTTTAGTAATTTACCTGGTATCTTACCTTCTGTTCTATGACGTTCTCCACACTGTTGGAGGGGTTGCGACTTCATTTGCTGAAAACGATCTGCGACTGCCGGTATTGATGAATTTCGTTCTTATTCTTCTGGCCAACATAATTGCCATCCCAATGTCAGTAGTAGGAGGGATGTTGGCTGCAAGATACGGCGCAAAATCAGTTCTCGGGGGATCTATCGGCGTCTACATGGTTGTTCTAATCCTTGCGACTGGGTTCGCACCGCTTGACCTGGAAGATGACCACGATAGGTTCGACTTCAGGTACGATTACGATTCTGAATCTGATGAATACGTCCTCTCCACCCTTCATGATAGAGGAGTGAAGGGTTGGGTTAGCAAGTCCGGACCGGGCGATGAGGAGTTCAGGAACGCCTTCCTGCATTACATGATTGAAGGAGCCTTGGATGGTGACGTTTGGTCTGATTCTGACGTAGAGAGAACGAGGATATCGGTCGATGAGGCAACGCTTCTTGAGTCTGAAATGCACGGAATGCTAGATCACAGGTGGTCATTCTCATTCAAGGGTGGAATCCTGGATGGTGATCACTCGGTGGGGAACAATCACATCACAATTATCGAAGGAGGGCCTATTGACTGGTGGCCTAATTTCCTGAGAGACAACGTCTGGGGCCCTCTAAACTTCGGAGTAACGTTACAATGGATACTTCTAGGCACCATGGTTGGATTCGTCCAGGGCTCTGCTGGGGCACAGGCCAGGAGTCTGTTCGCATATCTTGTTCCAAAGTCGAGAACTACTGAGTTCTTCGGCTTCTTCGGCTTCATGGGCAAGGCTGCTGCAGTGATTGGTCCGTTCATTTTCGCCTTTTTCTCTGCTGCTTTCGACACGAGATTTGGGATTATGGTGCTGCTATTGATACTCGTCTTGGGATTGCTTCTTTTCCCGTTAATTGACGTTGAGGAAGGAAAGAGGGTTGCTAGACAGGCAGATCTTGATGCCGGACTGTACTCCGAGGAGGAGTAGGATGAAGAATTTCGAACTGGTTCAGAATGTGCTCTCAGTTCTTGTGATGGCGCTCTTTGGGGTTATCATCGGTTTGGCAATGGTTCCCTCGTATCTACTATTCATCGAGTTGACGTCGATGACAGAAGGGAAAGGAGGACTGGTTGAGGCAGTTGGAATCTGTGTCGGTTTGGGCCTGGGTTACATCATTTGGGGAGTCGTGCTATTAGTCATATGCGGACTAATGGGGGGCCTGTTCAGAATCAGGAAGGAAGAGGGGAGGTATTCTCTGAGGTCTTTCATTACAATTCAATGGGCATTCTCATTGGTGTCTCACAGGGTCGCTCAGATTTTCCTAGGCCTCGTAGTACCCTCCTTCCTAGCAAATTTGTATTACAGGATGATGGGTGCTAAGATTGGGAGAGGCGCCCAACTAAATTCAATGATGATTAATGACGCATCCATGGTTACTATCGGAGATAACGTAGTCGTGGGTGGGAATGCTACGATTAACGCTCACCTAGTTGAGAGCGGGGAGATAGTACTCGCACCAGTGAGAATAGGGGATGGCGCCCTAATTGGCGGAGGCAGCATTGTGCAGCCTGGGTGTACGATAGGGAATGGCGCTGTTGTTGCTTCCAGGGCTGTCGTTCCAAAGTGGACCGAGATACCAGCAGGAGAAGTCTGGGGAGGGATTCCTGCGAGATTCATAAAGAAGACAGGGGAATGAATCGCTACTCGTTTTCTGTTTCGGGGTCGTCTTCCTCTGTTGGCCCTTCTTCGGTGGACATCTCCTTGATTTCCTCTATTACTGCCTGCTTCTGCTCTTGGAATGATTCCTGCTTAGACTGGATCTCCTTGGCGGTCGAAATGGCCCTGTCAATCATGTCGTGACGTGTCTGAATCGCATCACTGAGGTCCTCGAACAGTTGCATGTGCTGTACGTACCAGTCGTCCCTGGCTGCTAGCTCCGACTGGGCGGCTTGGTTGGACTCGTCAATCTCCTCTGCGACGGTTAGTACCTGACCGAGTCTTGCCTTCTCCCTCTCCAGCATCTCCTCGGTCTTGTCGAGTTTGCTCTCCAAGAATGGGATCTTTGTGTTGGCCTTCGCGAGTTCCACTTCCATCTCGTCCTTCTGCCTTCGGAGGTTGTTGAGGAGGTTGTTGATTCCCTCCTTCTCGGTCTCCTTGTCGATTAGTTCACGGTTCAGCGTCTCAACTTGGGCCTTCATCTCTGCAATGTCAGCCTCCTGGGCCTGATAAGCAACGAGGAGTTTGTCCAATGCCTCCTTGTCCTTCGCAGCCTGCTGTTCGAGGTCTCGGATTGTCTGTTGGGGGTCGGCTCCTGCAGAGTCGTCTTGGTCCATCATCCTCCTTAGTCCGAAGGTGCCCCCGATATAACCTCGGCGGCAACAGGATTGGTGAGTCTGGGCAAATCAGAGGTTTTCGGAAATTGCTGCTATTGTCGCCGAAAGAGCGACTGTCAGCCTCTTGGATGAGGGGATGTGCAGTTTCTCGTCTGGACCATGGGCGTTATTACCTGGTCCCGAAGTACCGGTGCACAGAAACATTGCTTCTGGGTATTTGCCCTGCATCATCGCCATGAAGGGAATCGTGCCCCCTGTCCATGTTGCCAGTGGGGGCAGCCCTGTCAACTCCATCGATGCCTCGTTAATGGCTTCTGAGATCGGTCCATCTAGTGGCGGTGCATGGAAACCATCGGAACATGAGTCAGGAGTGAATGTGACCTCTGCCCCATATGGAGGGTCCTTCTCCAGGATTTCCTTTGCACGAGCTGTAGCATACTCCGAATCGACCCCAGGGGGTATCCTGAAGCTCAGTTTCAGGTCTGTGTTCGTTCGGAGGACGTTTCCCGCGTCCTGCACCGAAGGAATCCCGTCTGCTCCGATGATGGACAGTGTAGGCTCCCAGTTCATGGCCACTATCATGTCCTCCGTAGTTTCGGAGGCCTGTCTGAGGGTGTCCACCGTTGGGAACTGCTCCCATATGCTGTCTCCTACTATATCCCTGAGGGAGATTGCGTTCTCCCTGACTTCTTCGGGGATTTCCACGTGCATCTCCGGGATTGTGACCTTTCCGGAGGATGAGTCCTCCACTCTGTCCAGTAGAATCCGTTGGATCCTGAAAGAAGATGGTATTGAGCCCCCCGAGTTCCCTGAGTGAATTCCCTCGTGAGATACCTTAACCGAGAGAGTCCCGGAGACGAGCCCACGAAGGGCCTCTGTCATCCAAATATGGTCATAATCGGGACCACCGCTGTCCAAAACGACCACCATGTCCGGATTTCCAAGTCTCTCGGAATGTGCCTCCAGGTACGGTGGGAGGTCGAATGACCCGGATTCCTCGCATGTCTCGATAATCATGGTACAACGGGGATGGGGGGCGCCCGCCTCTTGCAGGAGCCTTACAGATGTGGCGCAAAGGTATCCTCCATACCCATCGTCAACGGAGCCTCTGCCATAGAGCCATGGATCCCTCCTCACTGCTTTCAGTGGGTGTAGACCCTCTGACCACAGTTCTGGCTTTGACGGCTGCTTGTCCAGGTGGGAGTAGAATATCACCTCGCCCGGGCCGGTCCCCTCTATTGTGACGATTAGTACAGGTGATAGTTCTCCTATCCTATGCTTCTCGTACGACATTCCCTCTATTCCCTGATCGTCCAGCCACTCGCAAAATAGTTCGATTGTGGCATCCAGCTCGCCCATCTCGGCCCAGTTGGGCTCGAATAGTGGAGATAGGGCCTTTATTTCGATGAAATCGGACAGACTAGGCAAAATGGAGGACTCCCATATCTCTTCACTCCTATCCATCAGTCGTCCTAGATCAAGCGTCATGGCCTCATCCCCGGGTGTTCACTCATGGACTCTTCGACTCGATTTCCTCTGAAATCGAGCAGGTCCTGCACTTCGAAATCCGATCCTCGTAGTCCTTCTCTACGTCGGATAAAGGGAACTCTGAGGCTAATGACATCCTAGCCGTCAGAGCGAGCGTCTTCTCCAAGTCTTTCTTGGCCTTATCGAGGGTCTCGGGAGGATACTCCACTAGCCTTCCAGAAACCCCGACTAGTATCGCTGGGGGGAGGACCTTCCGCCTAATCAGTCCCTCACGCTCCTTGTCCGACTCCGACTCTTCCAATGCTAGATGGTAGAGAGCCATCTGCAGCCTGTGCTTGTGTAGCAGGGATTCCTCGGCCTGACAAGAGGGCCCTATTGAATCGTCACCGAGAGAGTCCAGAAGGCCACTTTCCCAGTCTCCGAGTAGGGAGCTTGCATCCGTAGTTTTCAGGTCGATGGCTCGAATCGCTGGAGCTCCGTCATCGCTCGTAGCACATAGAACCAAGTCTATGATCCCGCTTAGCTCGACTCTGGTGGAATCGAGTGAGATTAGCACTTCTTCTCCGTCTGGTGTCCACTTCCCTCTTGTCACAGGTTCGAATTCGACGGGGATGGATATGTGGAATGGCATCTCGGTCCTCAAGCCCTCTACCTTCCTACCATCAACCTCCAGGCCCCTGACCATGGCACCCAGTTTCCCGTCGGAAACTCTGTGCGACATGGTTGAAGTGACCTCTGAAACCTTCTCGAGGTCGGCTCCTGGAGGGAGTAGTTCTCTGAAGGCGGTCTGATGTGTCTCTATGTTGTTTATTCTGTCCTCTATGGGAGTAGTCCAGGACTTGGGCAGAGGGGTGCTCGGTCCGTTCTGTCCGGGTCCTGGGTTCCCGATTCCAATCTCGATTATCCTGTGGAAAACGTTTCCGAATGTTGCTGGGTCAACAGACAGCGAGTGTTCGTGCCGATTCTGGGAATCGTCGTTTGTCATGGTAGTGCTTGACTCTAATCCGGCTCTCACCTCCATCCAATGGCACCTTGGGCAATCGAAGTATGATGGTAGCTTGCTGGGATTCGCCCTGACTATCGTCGAGTAGCTAATCGGTTCTGGGATAACTGGCCTGTGGTCTTTTTCTATGATGATACGGGATGCTGTGTCAATAATCTCGACCTGTTGAATCGGGGTGGTGAAGACGTTTCCATCGCTTCCGAGTCCGGTGAAGCACTCTGGATGGTGTAGCATTATGATGCCAGTCTTGTTCCTACAGCCCAAGTATGCGTCTTCCATTATCGAGGCTGGACATATCTTTCTGTCACCCCCGTTGACTAACATTGGTTCTGAGTGAGCGTCTGTGGGGCTCAACCATGGAGAGTTGTACTCATTCCTTCTCCATGAGCCCATCCTCAAGGATTCCAGCCACATCTGTCCTAGTTGAGGAGCTTTCTTATCATACGTCCATGGAAGTAAGATTCCCTCTTCTTCTACCCATTCAGTGCCCTTGGGGGATCCAGCAATGATCAGCCTCTCCTCCGCTCTTGTGGCTGCGACGTATAGGAGCCTCCTTGCCTCGGCGTTCTTCCTGGCTCTGTGGAGGAGGGTCGCGTGATCCCAGAGTGCGGAAATAGGCGTCTTTCCCGAGGGCCATGGCTTTGGGTGACCTGCAAATATCTCTGGTCCGACTATCAGCCTGCTGTTCTGTTCATTCCTCATGTTGGTCTGTCTGGAGGAAAAAAGGTCTGCCAGGACGACCACCTTCGCCTCTAGTCCCTTAGAGCTGTGAATCGTCATGACCCGTACAGCATCGCTTTGCGGGATCGTGGATGCCTCGAGAGACTGGGAGCTCCTTTCCCTCAGGTCCCTTAGTCGGTCGGCGAGCACTATCGGATCACCGCCGACCTGCGCCGATAGCTCCCTGAACAGTTCGACAAATTGCTCGGCATCCTGGCGCGAAACGTCATCTGGATATGCCACCAGCAAGTCAGAGCGGTCTATTGTATCCTCGAGAAGTTCCGCCAACCTGGAGGAAGATGAGAGCTCGCACCACCGAGATACCAATGCCCTCTGCCTCTCGTCACTACAGTGGGATAACATGACTGAGAGAAGGTCCGCACCCTTCTCTGCGGATGACAGGTACCTCTGAAGTTGTCCATCGCTCATTCCAATCAGAGGAGAACGGGCGACCCAGGCTGCATTATGGCGGGAATTCGGTCTCGCAGCCAATTGGACCAGTCCCTCGAGAGCGGATGCCGCAGGACGTTCCAGAAGACTTCCCTCTCGATCTACCTGCGATGGCACCCCTACATCTTGCAGGTTCCTGACGATAACGTCTCTGAGGTTCACCCTGTTAGGAAGAAGTATTGTGATGTCGCTGGGCTGGACTGGTTCTCCGGAATCCACTTCTTTCCACTTACCACATGAGGACTTTACCCTGACCGGTGTTCCCTCAATCAGGCTTCTTACCCTCAATGCGATTAGCAGTGCCTGCCTCTCTAGCCTGTCCGGGCTACCTGGACCGAAGGGGTCCAAGTGCGTCTCTAGATTGGTTGGGGGGTCAGATAAGTCATCAGAGTCAGGCGGGCATATCCACTCGATTGATGCTGGGGCGTCCTTCTTATCGGGGAACGAGTGCAGCGTCTGGGAGGATGCGTAGAAGTCTGCCTTCGAGAGTATCCTATGCCTGTCGGAGAATAGGTCTTCCCACCACTCGTTCATCACTTCCAACAGCCCTCCAGCAGAACGATAGTTCACCTTCAGAGACACCATTCCCTCTTGTCGGGCCCTTACCTCCTCTGAAGATGGGGCGGGAAGGTCCCAGTCGGTTGCGTCGAAAGGAATCCAGGGGGCCAAGTCCCTGCCGCCCCTCTCCAAATACTCAGTAGCCCTAGCTATTGACGAAAGGTGGTCATTCCTCGGATCCCTGCTGTGTGTCTCCCTCCTTAGTGATGGTTTTCTGGTGAGTTCCGGCACACTGGAGAACTCGTGAACGTTCACTGCCCTCAGGGACTTTGCGTAGTCTAGGAATCCTGTGACCTCCGCCTGTCTGAAGGCATAGATGCTCTGCTTGACGTCTCCGACATAGCATACCGTTGGTTCCCAGGGGGTATCCGCTCTCGGGCCGTCTTCTTCCCTTACCTCCCTAGGGCCCCAGAGACGCGAAAGGAGCCTCCATTGTAGAGGCGAGTTGTCTTGGGCCTCATCGATGATGAATGCCCTGAACCTCCTTCGGATTTGGCCTAGGAGGAGGTGCCGACTCTCGATATCGGCTCGCATAGCTTCCAGTCTCGAGGCCGCCTCGCCGGCCAGGTTACGGTTTTTCTCCAGATTGGAGATTACATCTAATGCCCTGTGGATATGATCGTCCCTCCATGGGCTGTTCTGGTCTATGGAGTCCAGAGCCTGTTGTACACTGGGGTGGTAGAAGGTCCTGCATACCTCGGGGCAGTTTGCGAGCAGTAGGTCTCCTGCTAGCCTCTGGATGTCGTCGAAGTCGTGAACCTCGTCACGTTGCTTTAGATTCTTTATGACGCCCTGGAATCCCAGGTGCAGGAGGTGGAGGTCTCTGAGATTCTGGATCTCGGCCTCTAGACTGAAATGATGGTGCTTATTGGGATTCTCGAGTCTCTCGGGGATATTCATTTCCAGGGCGATAATCGGCTTCGACCAATCATCGGGGACCTGCGGCGGCTCGGACTCGCCTAGTAGGATTGCCATCCTCACGAAGTGGAGGACCATACTGCCCAATTCATCCGACCAGATACCAGATAGTTCTGCTGTTTTCTCCTTCAACGTGGTTTTGTAAAGTGCCTTCAGGTTCGCATCTTTGATGTCAGCGAAACTCCTAATCCCTGCTTCCCACTCATCTGATGGCAGCTTCAATCTAGGGAAGTGCCTCATTTCCTTTGCCATCAGCGTGGTCGGGCTTACGGTACACGTCAGTACGTGCCCCATCCAGCAGAGTTTCCCCCAAGAATCGGTAGGTGGTCCAGTTCTATCGAGCTCTTCCAGGCAAGCCATCCTAGTCTCGGCTGCCCATCCGGATGCAGAGGGAGTCTGGATGCATTCCTTGATTGTCTCGAAAACTACCCGGATGATTTTTTGGACTCTCTCGGCTTGTTCGTCGATGTCCGCCTCTTCTATGGATGACATGATCATCGCGAGTAGCTTGTCCCTGTCCACGTTGCCTTCTTCGTCCATTACTTTGCGAGATGACTCTTCAACGAACACCGATTTCCCCACCAGTGCTCGGAGCACCCGGGAAGCAGATGTCCGTCCAGAGTAGTGCTGGGCAACCCTGTCTCTCGCGGAAAGTACCTCGGTAGCGATATGTGCGGGAATCCCCGCATCGACCGCATCCCCGATTCTGGATCTGTCGCTTGCAAGCCTCCATATCGTTCTTAGGGACGTCTCCACTAGGATTGCCCTCGCAGCGTCAGAAACATTCTCCCTACTGAGGGCATCCCCAAGTTTCCCTCTATACGGAGAAACTAGCTGAGACAGGAACGAGTCAATGGTGCCGATGGGGGCATCCTCGAGGAGAGTTAGGAGTTGTTCGATGAAACCTTGGCTCTTGACCCTTGGATCGTAGCGATGTTTACTGTCTTCCCCCAGAGGTCCTGGCCTGATTCTCGAGATGGTTCTTCGTAGTCTGTCCTTCATCTCATCGGCTGCCCTGTTGGTGAATGTGAGTAGTACTACCTCGCTTGGCAGTAGACCATCCCAATCCTGCAGGTTGGTCCGCTCAGAAGCAGGCGCGGTTACCATCCCCCCTCCTATGCTTGGTGCCCTGGCTGGCTTTGGGAGGATTCGGGTTGCTCTCTGGTCGTTGGCCAGATAGTGCTCAATGACCCTGTCAACGATGGTACTTGTCTTACCGGTTCCGGCTCCTGCGTCGATTACGATATGCGAGTCCAGGTTCAGGGCCAGTCGCTGAGCCGTGTTCAGTCGAATCAGAAGGACCCCTCCATCCTAACATCGCAGATTTCTCTCACGGGACAATATGCACAGACCTTTGGGGAAGGAGTGGGGTGTACCTTTCCCGATCTGGCATCGCTAGCTACTCCCATAGCTACGGAGAGCCGTTGGGCCAACCAAGCCCTGAAATGATCTGAGTCGGCTTTCTCGTCCTCATCCATGAATCTATGTAATCCGGAAGTGATTGTGGTTTGTGTACCGATATTTATTCCCGAGCAAGGAGAGTCGAATAGTGAGGATAATTCTAGGAAGTGTTCTGATTTGTGCCCAATGACGGAAATTCCGGCTGCAATGACCAAGTCACCGGGATGGGCTTCCTCCCACGCCCTAGCATAAATCGCAAGTTGGAGTTCTTCGAGAAGACCCGAGTAATGTCTATTCCTCAGGGAAGATTCCTCGGAGGTCTTGAGATCCCTAATTGCAATCAGTCTTCTCGGCCTCCATCCCGATCCAGTGACCCGAATCGGTGCCACGGAATCGCTCCCCTCGTCGTCGATCCAGGTTTCTGAAGCCAGTTCTATTGGTAGTAAGTCGACTCGATCTATCCATCCTCTGACTCTGATTGGATCTATCCCCCCTCTTACGGATATCTCAGGAGTGGGGTGAAGTTGAACGTGGTCTGAGGTGTTTCCAATCTTCCACTCGATCGACAAGGGTGCAGAGTCGCCGATATCGAGCTCCGCTGTTACTATGCTTCCTATCCTGCCTCGAGGGGGGATTGGTTTCGGATCTGCCAGCCAACTGCCCCATTCTTCCCTATCCATCCCGGTAAGAGATCTGAGTCGTTGGGTCGATACGGCATCGGTCCTCTCCAGCCAGGGAGCTCTGGAGTCCAATGACTCGAGTGCTATCCGCATGATCTCATCTTGGTCCAGTCCAGATCTCTGTACGCTAACATGGCCAAGACCGCCGTCATGCTCCCTCTCTACGCTGGTCTCGAAGCCTAGAGTTTTGGCGATTATATCATGATGGACATTGTGAAGAAGTTCCCCGTACGTCCTATTGTCTATGTCCTCTCCCTGCAACTCCTCTCTTTCTGCACCGAGTTCCCTGGAGAGCCATCCTCTTCTCGGACACCTTAACCAGTCCTGGAGTCTAGTCGGGGACCACGCCTGTATCTCCTGAGGGGCCTCGCCAGAGTGACCGTGTCTGGAGTCGCTAACTTGGCTACCAGTAGCCATTGGAGAGAGGGGTCGGGGATCTATCGAGGGAGTAATCTTCCCGTTTACGGAGGCACCCACCACTGGCCATCTACCATTGGTTCTGGGTGATTCTATTCCTTCTGGTGGTTTGCCGTGAAACTTCAGGTTCTCAATGGAGAGTATGTGCGAGTGGTTTTCCTTAGGCAGATATCCGTCCATGGAGGCTATGGTGGGCTGCCTTCTCTCTCGGTCCCTCTGAACAGCTGTGTCTAGAGGGATTGAGACAGCGCTGGGGTTGATTGGCGGGTTGCAAGGAGGCTTGCCCTGTCTTATTCTGAGACCATCAATCTGTCTAGAGGCCCTGGGAGATGGGGACCTATCGGTCATTTCGTGGGTTGCGGATTCAATGCCGGACAACTCGAAGTCTATGGCCCACTCTCTTATTGGCGCGGCTGGTGGTGACGTTTCGTCCATGCTCGGGTCAAGGACGAACACGTCTTGAGAGCAATTCAGTAGGTGCAGCAAATTGTGTCTGGCGTCTCTGATTGGTGCGTCTGGTCTGAGGATTCCTAGCGAGTGTCGTTCGTCCTCACCAACGAATGGTACCTTTGGCACTCTCAATTCCCATGATGAACTGGACAGGTTTGACAGAACCACCAGGTCGGCAGAGCATCCCAGAGCCTCCTCTGGAGTCAACACAGAAACGCTGCTAGTGAAGTTGGAACCCCCTGTCATTGCCTTGGTCTGATCGGCAATTGAGCAGAGCTCGTCGACCCAGTCGGATCCTAGGGTGTGCGTAGGGTGTCCTGTTCTTCTCTGCATCTCCCTCAGGGTTGCTCGCTCTTCGACGAGGGCACGTACTGCTGCTGCCGGGGAGAGTCCTCTACCTGGGAAGCGGGCCATTTGAGATGGCATGTCGACTAGGGAGAGCGTGTTATGCAGCCATTCGTCGCCATCTCTCGGGGAATTCGGCATAGGAAGTCGCTGACCAGAATGGCATCCTAGGGCGTCGTTTAGGTTGTCAATCAGTTTTCTGTCATGCCCGCGGAGTAACGGTCGAATAGATGCTGCCAGGCACATTAGCCACCATTGTGTTGATTCCTTTATTGGGCCGTCTCTCTCATCAGTTGGTTGTCTGGAAAGTGTCTCAAGCCACTTTGACAGTGCGCCCGGTCCGCCAAGGACATGCTCGTTCCTAGCTAGCCTAGTTAGTAATTCAGAGTCGGCTAGAGG
The DNA here is from genome assembly GCA_001628485.1 of Marine group II euryarchaeote REDSEA-S11_B3N4. Taxonomy (GTDB): domain Archaea; phylum Thermoplasmatota; class Poseidoniia; order Poseidoniales; family Thalassarchaeaceae; genus UBA36. The sequence continues at coordinate 25,625 of LURR01000028.1, forward strand.
GGAGATTTCCGGATGTGATGGATGTTCTTCTATTTCCTCGAATGGAACTATCGAGGTTTGGAGAGATAGGGCTCTGAGGCTCTCGAGCGAGAAGGCGTCGGCCCCGTGTCCTAATCTTGCTAGGAATAGTATCCAGTGACCGATGGGGTGGGATGAAGGAGGTGCCCTCCTCCTTTCCATACAGACGCCTATTTCCCCAAGCAGTTGCTCCCATTTGTGCCTGTTTTTCTCCAGGGCCGGGTCTACGATAATTATCTCAGAGTCATCGCGGCTTAGCCGTTCAGCAACGATTCGAATGGCTACTTCGAAGGAGTGGGACTCTCTGTTAAGGAGTATCCGCTTCACATTATTGGTTTGTTCTAGTAGAGGGTCTCTTTGGGATGGGATCCAGTCGGGAAGTTCACTTGGATCTGCAATCGGGTGTTGGTCTACTAGCATGTGTCCATGGTGACCAAGGCGGAAATTTCCCGGGAATGTTAGTTGGTGTATCGGTCTAATCTTCGAAAGGGACAGGAGAATCTGAGTGTGAGATTTGCTCATCACTGGTGAGTGGTCGAGCATGATTATCCCATCTATGTCCGAAATAGTGAATGGTGTGATCCCATCTTCCAGAGCATCGATGATCCGTTCGCATGCCATGTCCGGGTGTGTGAATCGAAGTTTCTCCTCGAGTCTGGTGATTACCCTCCTGAATGTGGGTATTCCGGGTCCTTCCCACCTCTCAGCGACCAACTCCCTGGAAAGGTGGTGATGGAGGTTTGCTAGTGCCTCTGTCTTGCCCTTGCCCCACTTCATCTCTGGTAGCGGGTTGATCATCGGGAATCCCAGCCTCGAGGACTCCTTCTGACACTCGGCGTGAATGATGGCACTGAGTGGGCCTTGATTGGAGATTACTCGAGGTAGCCTCAGGTCTGCGACCAGTGAAGAAATCAGTGAATCCATGGTGTGGTGGAGGGTACGATCTATGGCTCCTCTGAGGTCTATTGATGACAGTGCTTGTCTCTTGGATTTCTCTGTTGGGTAGAGGATGAGAATTCTCCCACGGCGGTTTGAATCATTGATGGTTTTTCCTAGGGACTGTAGTCGGATGTGTTGTTTCAACCAGTCCGGTATCCTCCCAGCTGGGACCTCCTCGATAGTCACAGAGTGTTCCGTTGGTGGCAAATCATCATCCCCGAGCATTGTGAATGCCCGGCGGTGGTTATTCAACCCACTGATTGAGCGAGGGTCTACGACCGGGATTCTCCTTGGCGTCTAGGGACCAAGGCAGCAAGCATACACAGAAGAGTAG
>LURR01000029.1 GCA_001628485.1 Marine group II euryarchaeote REDSEA-S11_B3N4
CACTAGGATAGATACTCAAGATTTCCTGAATGTTGTTTCGTCCGCTATTCAGGGAATAATAGAGGAAGATTCTGAAGACCCAATTTCAAGAGTTCGTATGATGATTTCACGATTATTATCAGTAGTGGTAGAAGAAGATGAGGATTTGGACGAGGAGGAAGCAAATGACTGCACAAAACTGGCAGAAATCCTAGAGATATGTGTCAGATATAGAAATGACTCGGCATTAGCTTTGGTATTCGACGAAATCATCGGAGAACCAAGAGTAACAACGCACTTACTCGATCCTGGTGTTGTATCTGGGCCGATCTTTGAGCAAAGTCCGGGTTCAATACTAATGTCTGGAACTCTGTTTCCTCCGGAAATGTACGTCGATATTCTGAGAATTCCGGAAAATCGATCCATATGCAAAAAGTATTCTTCGGGTTTCCCTTTGGGCAATAGACCTGTTATGATCGCCAGCGATGTAACTACGAAATATTCTGAACGAGAAAGGAGTATGAGCTCAATACTTGAGCACATCAAATCAGTTATAGAAAATACAGAGGGGAATGTAGCAATCTTTGCACCGAGTTATTCTATGCTAGATACAATCTATGATTACTTCGAAAATAACTGGAACACAAAATCCGGTCGGCTAATTAAAGAAGAGCAGAGGATGAGTAAAAGAGGAGTTGAGGGTTTAATCTCTAGGCTGTACCAGTACAAAGACATGGGAGGTGCTGCTCTCTTCGGGGTTCTAAGCGGAAAGTTGTCTGAAGGGATTGATTACTCTGACAATGTCCTGAGTGCATTGGTCTGTGTAGGACTGCCGCTTCCGCCTCCAAGTGCTAGACAGGATGCTCTATTGGAATACTACACTAAGAAATTTGACAGGAATAGGGCATGGAAATACGCCAGCCTCCAACCTGCAGTGAATAGCATACTGCAAGCACTTGGAAGACCCATTCGCAAGAAGGAGGATAGGGCAATAATAGTCCTCCTGGAAAAGAGGCTTCTAGAAAACAGGGTCAGCAGGTGCATGCCAGAAATGCAGAAGATTCAGACTTCAAATCCCCTCAGGACAGCTGAGAGGGTAAACTCATTCTTCCAGATGTGAACATCAATGGGTTCATTCGAGGCGGATATCTGGGCATTGCATGGAGTGGACGAGCATAGATGTCGAGTCAGACAAAGATATCAGAGAGGAGGTCGGTGGATTGGCGGATCTCAAGGTCGGTCTTGACACCGATGCTGAGTCCATGCACCGGGAGTTCATGAGGGGCCTGCCCCATCTATCTGATGTCCAAGAGATGCACTCATCTGTAGTTTCAGAGATAGAGTCTAGGGCATTGAACGACGAGATCTCATCACTAGGGGAATTCGTATCGGAGATAGGTGGCGAATGGTCTGGTAATGACATCCGGATCCCCCTCCCCTCTGTTCAAAGGGATGGATTCTCCATCGGCACTAGAGAAGACGGAGGCGCTCAATTAGTCAGAATAATGTCATCTGAGAGTTTCGGAGGCATGATCAGATCATTCCGCCTACCGGAAGGAATGAGGGTCGAGGGAGCCAAGTGGGAAGGGGATATCGTCTCAATCAGGTTGGAATGAGTCACTCTTCCATCTCGAACTCGAGCGGACCTCTCTTCGGGATGTCCTGAATCTCCTCAATCTCATCAACTACTGAGGATAGGGCCAGTTGGGCGTTGTCCCTGTGGGCATCTCCTAGGACGTGGCTGGAGTAACGTGCTTCCTCGAAAATCCTGTCTAGCGAAACCAATGACGCCTCGCTGATGGGCAATGCGCCTCGGATAGCCATCTCGAACTCCCTGACGGTCTCGAAGTTACGACGCAGGAACCCGCGTCGTGTGAGGACTGAGCATAGGTTCTCATAGCATAGGAAGATTGCTCTCCTGTACTCGTCACCGGACGCTAGCATCTCAACCGTCTGTCCGAAAATGTTGGCCAGCTCCTTGATGGTGGACTTCCTCCTAGTGTTGATGGCCATGGCACCCATCGCTACTAGAATAGCCCCCACGACAATGGCTACAATGGCTACTGCTGCCCTATCAAGGAAGGATGCCTCCTCTGGCTTCTCATAGGCGATTTGGATTCCTGAAGACGGGAGCAGAGCCAAGCTACCAGGTTCGATGAAGTCCGACTCGGACATCAGCAGGACGGCGAGCACCCCCCATCCCTCGGGAGGGGGGGATTGCGAGGACAGTGGAGGCAGGGGTGCCATTGACTTGAACTCGTATTCGAAGACCCCATCCGCCCCCGTCAGTTTGGATACGGAGAAGTGGGTGACGCTGCCGTTGGCGAGGCTAGCACTCAGAGAGAGGCCTTCCAATGGAGCTCCAGTGTCCCTTGCCGTGGCGTTCACTGAGCCCCTGATTATTCTCTGCCCATCGGATAGTTCTATTTCCGAGTACTCGAAGTCGACCTCGACCATGACAAGGATCTCTATCTCCTTGGACCCCCCATTCAGGAAGCTTGCTTGATTCGACTCCACGATAATCGTAACCATATTGTCTCCCGGTGTCATGAACTCCTGTGCCTTTGCTCTAATCTGGAAGTTCATAGTGTCGGGATTGCCCCAAGGTCCAGAAGCGATGGGGAGTTCGGTTTCCCCCCAGGCAAGAGACATGGAGAGATTATCAAAAATTTCCGAGTCTCCGCCGACCTCCCTTATCAGGCCCTGGAGCATTATCGATCGTGAAGGGGAAGAGTCTCCCCTCACTATTGTGTTTGTAATCGGCTGCATCTCTATAACGACGTCAGATAGGGCGAATACCTCCATTTGTGATTCAGCAGGAAGGTAAAGGAACTCCCCCTGGAATAGGAATGTGAAGTTGTGAGAACCCCTGTCTAGGGAGTACTGCACCCTGTGACTCAGAGAGAACAGTCCTCCCTCTTCTGTTGTTATGGTTTCTACATCTGAGCCGTCAAGCAGAACAGTGATTTCCCTTCCTTCCAGGCCTTGCTCGAAACCTGTGTCGGACTCGAATAGTCTGCCGCTGAAGTTCCAATATCCGCCGCGTGTTGCGTAGCTACCCTCAACCTGCAGGGATATCTCGGTATGATAAGATACGGTGAAGTTAGACTCTGAAGAGCCCTGTCTGTAGAATCCTTGAGCAGGTGCGATAGCGGAAATGGAGTGGTTTCCTATTTCCACAGATTCCGGAACCACCCATTGCAGGCTCCAGTTGCCATCCTGCTGACTGCTTGTAATTCCAATGAGGGCCCCGTCCACGAAGACCTCGATGGTATGGCTGTCCAGCCAACCGTTCTCGAGATTGTCCTTGACGGTACCGGATACTGTCATTTCATCCCCTACAGCAATTGGTCCGATATCATCAATGGTGACCGAGACGGGTGCGAAGACGGTGAATACCACGGTGGAGTTAGATGGGAGGATGAAGTCCTCACCAAGGAACTCAACCCCGATGATTATGGGGCCTAGTGGCATATCTGGTGGAATTGGCACTAAACCTACGAATGATCCGTTGGAGTTCACCGAAATCGAGGTTATTTCCTGCCCGTCCACTGAAAGGACAAGGTCCCTGTTGGGAATGGCCCTCCCAACGCCGTCAGTGAGCATCCCCTCAACAGTGGCGACCTCGGTCCTGTCTATCTCAGAAGGGGAAGTTGAAATCACTACTTGTGAAGTCTGTGTAACGTTGAATGCCAGGGAGTCTGTTGAGCCTAGGTAGTACTCGGGATTAACCGAGTCCCCCTGGCCCATTGGGTCGACCCATGAGAATCCTCCGAGGAACTCGACTCTTGCTTGGTGTTGTCCGAAATCCATGTCTGAGGGGATCTGGTATGTTATCGACCACTGTCCCGTGGTAGAGTTCGAGAATACGGTGTATGCTGGTCCTACGTCAACCCCGTCTATGTACAAATGAATTAGGCCCCCACTGAGGTTACCGTCCTCTTTCAGCATCTGTCCCCTCTCGTCTTGGAGGGAGCCGGTGAAGGTTACTGAGGACCCTGCGATTGAGGGGGAGGTTGCCTCTTTCAGGACTAGTTGAGTAGGTGCGAGGACGACGACCCTGGTCCAGGTCTCGTCTCCTAGGAGGCCAGTAGGACCGCTGATTCCGGAGAAAGTTGCAGTGACCCTCATCGGCCCAGGATCTCTGTCTGGCTTGACTAAGATTGATGGCGAAGCGGTCCCGTTAGAGTCGGTGAGCCCGCCCCACACGGTGATGTTGTCTACCTCGACAACAACGGTTGCGGAGGAGACTGGGGATCCTGAATTGTCGATGATTGACAGGGACATATCGAAGGTGTCACCCCGGGTTGTCCTGTTATCGGGATCGAGGTCGTCCGGACTCTCAATTGTTAGGACGGTGTAGCCTCTGCTGTTGAAAGTGGTGAAGGCAGAAGCTGCGGAGAAGTAGGTTACTTGAGGCGTGAATGAAATATCGATGCCATGAGGACCTCGAGGGAACGACAGATCCAGGCGTATCTGGGCTGACCATGTGCCGTCGGAGTTGAATACAACTGATGGGACGGTAAAGTTCGAAGATTCACCGTCTATCGAGAAAATCAGAGTGGGATTTAGTGGGTTTCCATTGGTGTCTGACAAACCTGTCCCGTTGCTGGAGGTGAGCGAACCTGTGACGTTGAAGGGCTCTCCAGGCAGAGGGTTGGCTTGTATCGGGTCGATCAACATGCTGACGGGGGACCTTACGGTGATAGTGTTCAGAATCTGGACGGCGGGGTTGAGGTCACCAGAACCATTGAACACGAAGGTTACGTTAACGAGGCCCAGCGGATGGTCGTGAGGTATCTCGAATTCGAAGGAGGCGCTGCCGTCGGCAGCGGTGACCGAAGGGACGAGCCAAGTGTCATGAAAGAGCACTTGGACCTCTAATCCTGAGAGGGGTGCCTCGTTGTTGCTGAACTCCACAAGCCTAGTGGTCATGGTGGCTGAGTCGCCCCTGTCGATGATTGTGTTGATGAATGGGTTCGTATCAGTGAACTGGGGAACCCCCATGACGAGAATAGACGCATCCCCGTTTCCAGTTAGGTAGAATGGTGTCGAGCCGTTGACTACGCTAACTACTACGGTTCTATCTCCTCTGGTTACTCCGTTTCCAAGGGCATCTGTGGGTACCGAGACGTTGAACCCTCCCGATGCATTAGTAGTGCGGTTCTCTATCAGTAGCTCATCGGGCTCGTCCAAGAAGAAGACGTTGATTCCAACTGGTCCGTCTACTGTCCTGTTTGTATCCGCCGAGTCCATTACAGTCCCGACCAGGTTGAAAGACTGAAGGGCAGTTACCTGGCTTGGGATAAACGTGATTTCGACAGTGCTACCCACCTGGACCGTTAGATTTGCAAAGCTCTGGTTGCCTAGCCACCTTCCGGCTCCAGGGGCCTCAAGAGTGTCGGTTACATCATCTGGGGCATGTATCCTAATGTCATAGAATCCGGGAGGGGTGGAAGATGGTATCGTAGCATCGAAGGATGCTATTCCTTCGGAGCTTGTGGTGGAAGACTGGAGAATGGTCTGTAGAGGGCCCCCCCAGTCGAAGTACAAGTCAAGTTCTACTCCGGATAGCTTCACACTCGGATCCTCGACGTCAGTAACAGTTGCTTGTAGTTCCAGCTGCTCTCCTGCTGTAACTATCAAAGAGGTTGGATCCGATTGAACGACGAACTCTGTCTGGACTCCAATAGGAATTATGGTCGGATCTGCAGCATTGTAGTATGCCCCTCCATCAGGGGGATTCGAAGAGAATCCCAGAGTGACCGATATCTCGTAGACACCGGAGGGTATCCCTGGTGGAATTTCGAATGATAGGTTGTAAGAGCCAGTTAGGTTGTCCACCCATCCGTTGGCGAGGTTATAGATGGTGGGTGCGGCAGGGAAACCGCCCGGAGTTGTGGGGAGGTCGGAAGGGACAAGGAGCTGTACTAGCACAGAGGAGTTGTTCTGGGTTACCGCATTCTGGAGAATCATGTCCTTTGCGATTCCAGAAATCCAGTTCGTTGACCCCCTGACAGACCAATCGCTGGATAGGTTTGCAGTGGCGTTGGCTAATCCTCTAACCCTTAGGGCTCCCGATGTTGAGTTTGCGCTAAGCCATGTAGATCCTGAGTAGCTGAGGTTCCATTCATAATCACCGGGAACCATGCTGATCGTCGGGGTAAACGTTGGAGTCACCCTGCCTGCATCTGGGTCTGTCTGATTCCATTCGAGTACTCCGTCGAAGAGCAGAGTGTATTCTCCTTCGAAAGATGCGAAAGATGAGCCTGTATGATCTTCCAGCAAGACGTCCACGGAGTACTCCCTACCCCTGATCGCGAATGGGAGTTCGTAGTCGAATACCACGAAGCTACGAATTCCGAACGTATCGGAGAACTGTTCCTGATCGTTCGCATTTAGATTATCGGAATCGAACTGGAATCTGACGTCAACGGGACCTGCCGGTATTGGGACCTCGGCTGCAGAGAAAGGCCAAGTAATGGAGAACTCACCGGGGTTGGGTCCCCAAGAAGAGTTGTTCAGGTACCAAGAGGAAAGTTCCACGAATGGCCCAGAAATGTCGGCCCTCCTCATTTCCAAGATAAGTGTCCCGTTCAGAGGCGAGGGAGACGGGCCCCTACTCAGGACAGTTCCATTCAGGTACACGTTGCTTCCTATCTCCAGAATTGAGTTGTTCGTCGACTGCGCCTCCAAGTCAACGGTCAGGTTAGGAGATAGAGTGATATTGAGTTTGAAGGAATAGTTACCGGGTCTGGCATGGAAAGATGGCGGTGTTTCGTTATTGAGGTCATCAAAGTGCCAACCATCGAATGAAATGGCCGCATCCATCAGCCCAAGAGGCTCGGCCTCGTCTATCGGGACCACGAACTCATAGTAACCACCGCTAGAGACTCCTGATGTGATTGATACCTCACCATCAACTTGGGATGAGTAGTTCAGAACGACCTGCATATCGTCCCTTATTGATGGATCAAGGAATGGGGAGCTAGCCCACGATAGTTGCCCAGTGATTGACGAGTTCACACCTATCCCCAGCATAGGCTGATTCACGGGGATAGGATTAGTTATTGAGAGAGAGACGTTGTCTGAGACATTCAGCAACCATGCCATAGTTATTCCCTGAACTCCGACATAACCCTTCTCGGAAGTCAGAATGACCAATGATCCGAATCCGGGCTGGATTACTTCTTGGGGCAGCCCTGTTAGGTTGAATGATCCATTGGAGTCTGTCGAGACGCTGGCAACGATATGCTCAGGAATTGCTGAGCTGCCCGGGACGTTGTCAGATGATTCTGGCTCCACTAAGTAAAGAGACAACGAGACGTTTTCTACCAGTGTCTGATTTTCTGAGAATAATAAGGTCCCTTGTACCCATATTTCTTCCGAAATAGAAACGTTCCTTTCTATTGAGGTTGGCCCCCAAGATTCCACATTGACTGTTACTTCCGACATCGGGGGACAAGCCTCGAACGGGATCCAACCCATATCCAGTTCTCCTTGGTTCTGATTTGTCTGAAGGTGCACTTCTGCCCATCTCGTGAAGTCCTTCCCATACACGTTGAAGGCCTTGCCATCCCAGGTCCCTCCTGCGAACCCGGTTACCTTCCTGGCAGGCATCCCGGCTATTCTCAACATCGTAACGAAGACGGAGGTGAATTCGTCACAGTTTCCTTCTCGAGAAGAGTTCAGAATCCAATGAGAAATGTCACTATCGCTGCCCATCCCATCGGGCCTTCCCGAGCCGTAATGGTTCCTAAGGAAGGATATGGTCTCATTGCCATTGACGAGGAAGTCCTGAATTGCCTTGATTTTGTCCCATGCTGAAATTGCGCCGGACTGATCCAGTATGTCCTGAGTCAGATTGATCACAAAATCTCCGTTATCCAAGAAGTCCTGAGGGAGGTCTTTACCGTATTCTGAATCATCGAATGCGGTGGAGTTATCTGTAATCTCAGTAGTTAGAATCACCTCTGGAGCGTTCACGTAAAGCGCCTCAATTACAGCGCTGTCGACGATCACGTCTCTAGTGTAGTTAGAGAAATTAAGTCCAGCGGTGAAGTCTACCCAAGTCGTGTAGTTGACTACATTGAACGGTTGTATTAGTTCCCGGCCAGGCTCGATGTATCCCGCTTCGTCGAAGATAATCTCCCATGATAGAGGTCCCGAGTGATTCCAGAAGGACTGGTCCGCAACTCCCTGTTCAACAGAAAATTCTGGCAAAACCTGGGTGTTTCCGACAAGAGTGCTGTTCACCCCCCACGAGACTCCAGTGTAGTAGTCGTAAGTATGCCATCTCCAGTAGTGCCTTACAGACGGGTCAAGACCGTCTGAGGTGTTCGTCGCGGTGAACATAAGGGAGTTCTCCTCGATATCGTCAGAAGGGTCGAAGGGGTCGCTTGGAGAGCCGATGCAGTCTAGCTCCCAGAAATCCTCTGGGCATTCTTCGCCGTCAGGCACCCCCCCTCCATCTGAGTCTGGATCTAACCAATCAGTACCGAGGTCCAACTCTATAGAATCGGGAATCCCATCCCCGTCCGTATCTAGGGGATTAATGTCATCATCGGGATTATCCTGGGGGTTTGTACCGTCAAGGTATTCTTGGCCGTCATCAACTCCTCCGGAGTCGGAGTCGGCTACGTTCCAAAGCGTGAACCAGACATCGCTAGTAAGATTGCCACCAATACCGAAAATCATCGAGCAGCCCGTAGAGTTCTCGAAGTAGTTATTGAGACCGTCTCCATCTGAATCGAGAAGATTGTCACAGGGCTCCCTTGGGTCTGTGTCGTTCAGTATCTCCGAGAGGTCGTTCACCCCGTCTCCATCGGTATCGAATAGATTGGGATCGGATAGGTACCCCCAAGTTGCGGTCAGTTCCTCCCAGTCGGCCAGTCCGTCACCATCGGTGTCCTTGTAGTCATCATCACACCACGGGTCATTTGTTGCGTTTGGAGATGCATCCCAGCACCAAGATCCGTTTGTGATTAGTATGGTATTGGAACCCGCCGGGGGTTCGACATCTACGCCCCTCATGAATAGTGACTCCATGAATGAGTAGCTGAACGGTGTTTGCGTACCATTGGGAGAAATATAGTAAGCCATTGGAGGGCTCCCTCTCCAGTCTACGGGATCCGGGTCGATTCCCTCTGTAGAGTTCAGAGTAAGTGTGTCCGCCTCTACGTCCCATGCTATTACGGTGAAGACTAGATCAAATGTTGAGGTGCAGGGATCGGTCTGTCCGGGGAAGCCTTCGTCTCCATCGTTTATCCCCCCTCCATCCGTATCAGCGACGTTCCAAAGGGTGCATGAGTTATTTTCTTCCCAATTCTGAAGACCGTCGCCATCGAAGTCTCCTTCGTCATTTATCCTGGTAGGATCAGTCTCTCCATCGTCAATCACCCCGTTTCCGTTAAGATCCTCGTCCCCATCATCCAAATAGTCACCATCGGTGTTATTGTCCCGTGGATCTGACCCTTGAGCGGGATCCCCGTAAGAGCCGTTATACTCGATTCCATCCAAAATCCCATCACCATCAGTGTCAGGAGAGGTTGGATCAGTAAGCAACACTAATCCCTCGAATGAGTCATTGAGGCCGTCGCCGTCAGTATCGTTGTTCTGTGGGTCTGTCTGCGTTATGCCATCAACCTCTGCGGTGAATATCGCACATCCTCCTGGCCCCAGAGAGAGGATCGGGTTACATGGCGACTCAGTGATTGTCATGTTTATCGGTCCTGGTCTGAAATACTGGGTAGGAGGGAATGTTGAGCCGTTCCTAGTCCCCCAAGCAGGATTGACATATTCGTAGATGTTAGCTAAACCATCGAAGTCCGGATCCCCGTATGTTCCGTCCTGATTGGAATTTGAAGTAGGATCCAAACCGTTTGCTACCTCCCAGCCATCCGGCATACCATCTCCATCGGTATCCCAGCCGTTGGGGTCCTCGTCGATTTCTCCGTCCCCATCGTCATCATCAGAGCTGCAATCTGCATCACCATCGAAGTCATTGTCATTTGAGTCGACCATCCCATCGTGGTCATTGTCAAAGGTGTCCGCGCAGATGTTTCCCACCGGATCCTCATCAGCACCATCGGATCCTGAGCCTTGAATAACTTGCATTGCGCTCTCCTCGTCCCAGTTTGAAACTGGGATGGTCCCGTTCCACCAAACACCATTGTCAAGGACATTGGTAGTCGAGGGTTCGTCCCAGCCAGAGGGTATTCCGAAGAGGTACTCGTTGAGATTTGTCAGACCATCGGAATCTGGATCGCCAGTAGATCCGTTATCTCCCAATGAAGATAGTGGATCCAGGCCGTACTGCCACTCCCACCCATCTGGGAGGCCGTCATTGTCTGAATCCCAATCCTGGGGTTGTGTGTTGATGATGAACTCGATACCGTAGGGAAGACCGTCTGCATCCTGATCGTTGTTTGTAGCTGAAGCCTCGAATGCAGAAAAATGGATTGAGGCCGTACTTGATATCAGGAATAGCAATGTCAGAAGAGTGGCTGATCTCTTCTTTGATGATTCGAGATTACCCTCGTAATTTGTAATTACGAACCTCATGCTATGTGTCACAGTTTCTTGGCGATAACTTAGGGTCTTAAGCAGAATGGAGCGTCGTTCGTACATTTGAAGTGTTCAAATAAGTTCAACGTCGTCATCTTCGTATCTGTCCATTGCTCTCGGTGATTCTTCCACCACTACTGGTGCTGGTATGTCAGGTACTTCAGACGGTACATCTTCTTCTGATTCCGATAGGGATTCGAGCATCCTCATTTGTGCTGCCCATCTCCTTCTGTTGAGTCGGCTCTGGACTCCTGCAAACAAGAGTAAAACGCTGACTGCAAAGAGTACAATAGAAATTGGCCTGGGATGAACAATCTCGTTAACCACTATCTTGGAGATTGATGAGATTTCGACAATCGCAACCAGAGTGAACTGGGCCTTCAATGAGTCGGCATAGCTCTGCTCTGTATCTAGAGGTGTCGCAGTAATTGAAATCGGAACCGACTGGCCGTTATTTGCTGAGCTTGGTACAGAAATCTCTACTGTAAAAGTAGCCTGATCAAATTGGTCTATTTCTATCAGGGGAGAGCCGGATAGACCACCTATTGAGACTTCCCAACTGCTTGCATCGACATCGGCCTCGAGCAAAACTGTCATGGGACTGTTCCCTTCGTTTTTGACAATCATTGTAATCGAGTAATCGTTACCAGGCGAGAACTTCTTGTTAGGGGATTCCTGGACTATCTCCAGCATAGGATCTACTGCATCGACTTCGAATGTCATAGGGAGATCGAAATAGCGAGGATTATCTTCGTCCACATCCTCTATGATTCTAAGGAAAACTGTGTGATTGCCCGCATCTACCTGATTGGTCATTGTGACGCTGAGGAATACTTCGGTGAAGTCTCCTGGACCGAGTGAAACGCGGGGAACTGCCTCGCCGTCCGAGTTAGTTATTCTAAACTCCCAATTTCCATACTTCGTATCTCTATCCAAATTCTCCTGCAGGCTTGCTGGATTCTTTAGCAACCACCATGAGGCCGGGCCTAGTTCGGTATCACTATTTGTGATCCTTGCTCTGAATTCCAGAACGGGCCTATCCTGTCCGGGAGCACACAGAGCGACCTCCATGTGACCCAGGGGGGTGCCATCGCAATCCTGAGAAATCTCACCTCTTATCCCATAAGTTCTCTGAATGGTGAATGAGACCTTAGTGGTCGTAGATGCGTTTCCACCGCTGATTACCTCGATCTCGATTTCTCCGATATCGTCATCCTCTCTGTCGAGGCTTGGCTTGATTCCTAGAATCAAAACTTGGGTATTGTGCCTCTCAAGAAGGGAGGTGTGGAATGTACCATCTCCCTCGTCTTGGAGTATCCGTTGACCGGTTTGATTGTCGTGTAGTTGGAATATCGACTTTGACCTCTTTAGTATGTCTATCCTGAAGGTATCGGCATCGAAGCCAGAGTTGAATATCTCGAGTATGAATGGGTTGAACTCTCCATACTCAGCGAATCTTGGTATCGTTGAGTCTAGGGCGTCTCCTCTTGAGGAGTTAGCAATGGGAATCTTATGATCCTCTGACCAAATAGAAACTACTGGTGGTTGGTAGACATCGATCTTCTCGACGTTTAGGACCAGAGTATCCTGATGTACAACGGAGATAACCCCATCAACATCTGCTTCGGCTATGGCTCTAATTTCTATCTTCTTGGGCATTCCTGTGAGGTCATCTGGAGCTGTGAGTGTGACTGTTGGATTGAGAACAGAACCGCCCGAACTCATCTCGTAACCGGCTGGAGAATCGAACTCTACCAGCCATGAGCTCCCGAGATTTGTTAGGACTTCCAACTCTACGTTCATCGATTTTGTCGAGTCTCCCCTGTGCACTAAGACCATTGGAACGGGCGTTACCTTCCCCGGTGCGAAATACTCCACTGATCGATCGAATCTATGCTTCAATGAGACACCAAATTGGTGCATTTCGATTGGCTCGTGCTCTATCTCAATCTCGTTCCCTCCAACGTCTCTTACCTTTAGGATGACTGTGTATTCACCAGGGCTCAGTCCGCTGTTGTAGGTATGAACATACTTGCCGAAGATCCCCGTACTCGAGTCTTCTATTTCTTCCATATCTCCAGTAATTCTTTCATCTACCTCGTAATTACCATTTGGGCCTCTCATCAGAATATCAACCCGTGATATATCGCTCCTTCCGAAAGCACTGATTGCGTCCATTGAGAACTGCATCTTCCTGTCTTCGATTACATCGTTGGGATACCAATCTAATTCGGAGCCCTCGGCAATATTGGCTCCTTCCCTTTGGACAACAATGATGCTATTCATCAGAGCATTTCCGTTGGCCTCCATCTTGGAGAATTTATTTGGCTCATTGTCTATTCTGTTGAAAGCAACGTCAGCAGTGCAGTCGGAACCGCCGAATGGACTATCCCCCCCGTCGCATCCGGACATGCTAGCCCTGACTTTGACTATCAGCCTCTCACCTTTCCTCACATCAAAGGACTCCGATGAGCCGATGCCGACATCGATAATTTCGTGATCAAAGTCGCAACTGCTACCAAACGAAGCAGTACAGACTGATCCGGAGTAAGTAGTAGAGCCAAGAGTCCTTTCTGTTGTCATGATTGATACAGTCCAATCCACGTTAGAATTCTGAGGGCCCTCTGACTTGAGGAACAGTTCGACGGGAACGTAGTGTGTTTCATTTGCAAAGAATTTTCTTCCAAATAATTCCAGGGTTGACATCATCGATATTGACATGAACTGCACGTCGTCATCGAGTGCGCTGGCAGTCACCTGATCGGCATTTGATGCTGGGGGTTGAGTGCTGATAAGTCCGTCCATACCTGCCGTCTGGTTCTGTCCGGGCTCTACGAAGTAGAGTTTGTACAGATTTGCTGCTGGATCGCTTTCAGATGAGTCAGCCCTGTGGAAATTCGGTAGCTCATCTGCCTGCAGATTCATTCCCGTGGGCAATACCATCAATATGACTAGAATCAGGGAAACAAGGGCACTATGAGTCCGACAGGGGGCTGAGTTCCTATTTCGCACGATTACGCGCCGCATTCGAGATGTTAAAGAGTTCGGGATATTGGAGTACTAGATGCATCGGTTATAGGACGGTAATCGTCCGCTCGGTTGAAATTCAAAGTCGGTGCTCGTTGAACTGCAGGGGTACCCGAGTTGGTCAAAGGGGCCGGACTTAAGCTCCGGTGCTTAGTGCTTCATGGGTTCGAATCCCATCCCCTGCACCATCAAGTCATTCGGCCGGGTTTTACTTTGGCCATAGAGCATCCGAACTTGCCCTCGAATCCTTTGGGGGATAGTTTGGTCAGGCAGACAACTCCCGCTACTGCTTTCTCGGGCAGTAAAATCTCCTCCAGTATCGAAGCAGCCAAGGTTTCCAAAAGAGAATGCCTCTTTGAAATTGCAGATTCTATCGAACTATGAAGATACTCATAGTCGAGTACTTCATCGATTTCATCCCTAGTTGGCGATTCCGCCCCCTCTAGCATGACTTCTATATCGAACCTGATTGGTTGCTTTACTCCTTTCTCGAAATCATGGGCTCCGATATCCAGTTGCATAACTACATCCTCCAATAGAATCGTCGTCCACCCGCTTGTGTCGATTCGTGAGATTATCGAAGTTAGGTGAGGAGTTGTTTTGCTCAATTTTACTCACCCTTGTCAAGTGCGGGATCCTTTTTCATCTGTCTGAATCTCTCGCCTGAGTCGACAAAAATCGTTTGGCCGGTAATTGCTGGTGACTTTGCTAGGAATGCAACGGATTCTGCGACGTCCCTAGCAGATGGCCCGAATCCAAGAGGAGACTCTGATTGGACTCTCTGCAGGGATTCTGCATCTAAGATGTCACTGGTAAGAACATGTCCAGGAGCAACCGAGTTTATTCTTACCTTGGGCGCTAGGTCGAGTGCAAGAGCAGAAGTCAGGCCGTGCATAGCAAATCTAGAACCCGTGTAAGAGAGATAGTCGGCGTTGGGCGATTCCACCTTAAAGTCGAGAATGTTGACCACCCATGAGCCTTCGACAGATGACTCAAAGAGGCCCTGAATTAGTAGTAATGGGGCCAAAGCGTTGACTTTCATGTGCTCTACCCAGGTTTCCTCGGAAACATCCTCGATTCGGTCTAGTACGAACAGAGATGCGTTGTTCACAACTCCAACAACAGTCCCCAGCGAATCGGAAGCATTCTTGATTAGTCCTTTTACGGAGGCTGAATCGTTCAAATCGCATTGGATAGTACATGCATTTCCGCCTGCAGACTCGATCTCTTCTTGCAAGTCTCTTGCATCATCTTCCGAACTCCTGTAGTGGATGGCGATTTTGTATCCCTCTTCGGAGAGTTTCAAACATATCTCTCGTCCAATTCTAATTGCTCCCCCGGTTACTATGACCGTGTCGCTCATAGCACCCGCAAGGGATGTCTATTTTACCAATTTCTCAGATGAAGTGGGACTTGTAGATGAGAACGGTTAATGTCGTTCTTCTATCCGCCTGTTTTGATGGAGAGGCGGTTGCCAATCATCGACCTCGAAAAGGATGGGGCTGGAGGCTGTGGAGTCTCCGTAGAAATGAGCCCCTTAGAGAAGCGGAAATCGATGCGCAAGAGGCTACCGGATTGGTTCAAGACCTCCCTCCCAACAGGAGTTGCACAGGCTAGATTCAATGGCACCAAGGGAAATGTCGTAGAACATGGCCTGAATACCGTATGCGAGGAGGCTAGATGTCCGAACATCCACGATTGCTGGGGAAGGGGCACTGCTACTTTCATGATTGCTGGGGAAGTTTGCACCAGAGGTTGCAGGTTCTGTGCAGTGGGTACGGTCAGAACGCCACCTGACCTGGACCCTGAGGAGCCCGGAGAATTGGCGGATGCAGTGAAAAGAATGGGGCTTAGTTATGCTGTGATTACGGTTGTAAACAGGGACGATCTACCTGATGGGGGGGCTTCGCATTACAAGGATTGCATTCAGAGAGTTTCTGAGACTAATCCGGGTGTTGGTCTAGAGCTTCTGTGCTCGGACTTGGATGGGAACCTAGATTCCCTCGAAATGTTACTAGAAGGGCTGCCCCTGAAGGTTTTCGCTCACAATGTTGAGTGTGTGCCTCGATTAGATAGCATTGTTAGGGACCCGCGTGCTTCATTTGAGCAATCACTCGCAATACTCAGGTATGCAAAGGAGATTCGCCCTGATCTAATGACCAAGACCAGCCTCATGGTCGGATTAGGTGAGACTGATGAAGAGATTTCGGAGGCAATGGAGATGGTGAGGGAAGCGGGAGTGGACATGATTACTCTGGGACAATACTTGCAACCAAGCATTAGGCACCTCCCTATTGACAGATTTCCTGAGCCCGAGAGGTTCGCCGACTGGGATGGGACTGCTAGGGAGCTAGGCTTCAGAGCCGTGGCTAGTGGTCCTCTAGTTAGGTCGAGTTATCGAGCCGGCCTTCTTTGGGAGGAGGCAATGGGTGGTGAGCCTGTTGTCACAAGAGACTCAACTGGCTCTGCGGTTAGTCATATTTTTTCTGCAGAGCTGTGGTGATGTCGTCAGACGGTAGCAAGGGAAGTATACGAGTCCCGGATGCACCATTCAGGCCGGGAGAGGAGGCTAGCTTCGATAGTTGGCCATGGAAGCCAGGGGACTTCTCTATGCCAGATCCGAAGACTTGCGAATTCAAAGATACCACAGAGCTGGCCAACGGACTGGTCAGGGTTCTAGATGACGATGGTGTAGCCTCGGGGGAATGGGACCCAGGACTTTCTGCGGAGGAGTTGCGAAACGGTTTGGAGCATATGGTTAGGCTTAGGATATTCGATGATCGAATGATGAAGATGCAGAGGACAGGATTGCTTTCATTCTACATGAGATCACTAGGTGAGGAAGCGGTGGCTATCGCACAGACAATGGCCCTCCAGGAGCAAGACTGGATTTTCCCCACATACAGACAGCCAGGAGCTCAGTTTGTTCGAGGAAGGGACATGGTCAGCATGATTTGTCATTGCATCGGTAATGAGGAAGACAACATCAAGGGCAGGCAGATGCCAGTACACTACTCCTACAGGGAAGGGAGATTCATTTCTGTCTCGAGTCCGGTCGGGACTCAGTTCAGTCAGGCAGTTGGAGTGGCACTAGCATCCAGCTACAAGGGTCTTGACGAGGTGACCATCACGTGGATAGGGGACGGAGCCAGTGCAGAGGGCGACTACCACTATGCTCTGAATTTTGCTAGTGTTTTCAATGCCCCTGTGATTCTGAATGTCGTGAACAATCAATGGGCGATTTCCACACATGCTAACTTCGCAACTGGAATTGGCGATTTCGCTTCAAGAGGCCTCCCCTATGGGCTTCCCTCGATTAGAGTGGACGGGAATGACTTCTTGGCACTGTATTCGGTAACCAAATGGGCTAGAGAAAGGGCTGCTTCCGGAGCAGGTGCAACTCATATCGAAGTGCTCACTTACAGAACGGGAGCCCACAGCAGTAGCGATGATCCCAGCAGATATAGGCCCGGAGATGAACATACGAAGTGGCCGGGAGGCGATCCCGTTGTAAGGCTCAAGGAGCATCTTATCAATATCGGAGAGTGGAGTGAGGAGAGTCATTTAGAACTTGAGGAAAAGATAGATTCAGAGGTTGTGGAAGCATACAAGGAGGCTGTAAAGTTCGGCGATCTGGCCAATGGGCCATACCCATCAGCAGATACTATCTTCACAGAAGTTTACGAAGAAGTTCCATGGCATTTACAAGAACAACATGATGAGATGATGGGTGGTCAATCGTGACGAACATGAATATGATCCAGTCGCTGAACAGCGCTCTTGACATTATGCTAGATAGGGATCCTGACGTGATTATCTTCGGAGAGGACGTTGGTTACTTCGGAGGAGTTTTCAGGACCACAGACGGATTGCAAGAGAAGCATGGAGACCATAGGGTATTCGATACGCCTCTGTCAGAAGGTGGAATCGCCGCTACCGCGTTTGGCATGGGGCTAAATGGGCTTAGACCGATTGTGGAGATTCAATTTGCTGACTATATCTTCCCAGCATACGATCAGATTGTGAATGAGATGGCCAAGATCAGGCATAGGTCAGGCGGAGAATTCTGGTCACCAGTCACACTGCGGACCCCTGCTGGCGGCGGGATTAGAGGGGGGCACCATCACTCCCAATCCCCTGAGTCTCAATTTACTCACACTCCGGGGTTGAAGGTTGTCTACTGCTCAACCCCCTACAACGCCAAGGGCCTATTGATTAGCTCAGTTGAGAGCAACGATCCAGTGATCTTCTTCGAGCCCAAAAGGTGCTACAGAGGGCCATTCTACGGGGATCCGCACAAAGTTCCAACCTGGTCTGATCATCCGGAGGCTGAAGTTCCGGAGGGCGAGTACAGAATTCCACTTGGCCAGGCTAGAATGGCCTTGGAGGGAAGCGAATGCACTGTAATATCTTGGGGGGCCATGGTACATGTGTGTGAGCAGGCAATCAAAGATAGCGGATTCTCATGCGATTTGATAGACTTGCAAACTCTTGTCCCTTGGGACAAGGAAACCGTAGTTGGTTCGATTGAGAAGACTGGTAGGTGCGTGATTGTGCATGAGGCCCCCAAGACTAGCGGATTCGGAGCGGAGATGTCAGCATCGATTCAGGAGAGGTGCTTCTACCACCTCGAGAGCCCCATCGTGAGAGTAACTGGATGGGACACACCTTTCCCCCATACTACTGAATGGGATTACATGCCCGGCCCGACTAGGATCGCCGCGGCGATAGCGCAAACACAGGAGGACTAAGATGGGAAATTTCGTTTTCAAGTTACCAGACATAGGTGAAGGAGTAGTTGAAGGGGAGGTTGTCCAGTGGCACGTCTCAGTAGGTGACTCAGTATCCGAGGATGATCCAATCGTGGATGTCATGACAGACAAGGCTACTGTGACTATTCCCTCTCCAGTTAGTGGAGTCATTAGTTCCCTGAGCGGAGATGTAGGAGACATGATTGCCGTTGGTTCTAGCCTTATGGAAATCGATTCTGAAGGCGAGGGAGGGGGCCCAGCGGCAGAAGATGCCGAGGTGCAAGAGCCGGTTCCGGATCCTGACCCTCCCAAGGCACCCGAGCCCGCTCCAGCCCCCAAGGCACCCGAGCCCGCTCCAGCCCCCAAGGCACCCGAGCCTGCCCCTTCTGAAAGCCAAAGCCAAACAGGAAGAGTTCTCGCCAGTCCTGCGGTCAGAAAGAGAGCGCGCGAGAATGATGTAGACCTATCCAATGTAAGAGGATCGGGACCGGCTGGCAGAATCAGACATGCAGATCTTGACGCATTTATCGCTGCAGGGGGAGCAGTCTCTGGTGCACCGCCTATGGCATATTCGCTCAAGAGGACAGAAGTGACGCCAGTGAAAGTTGTGGGTCTAAGAAGAAAGATCTCCGAGCAGATGAGTCTGTCAAAGAGCAGGATCCCCCATTTCTCATACTTCGAGGAAGTGGATATCACAGAATTGGAGAATCTGAGACAGATTCTAAATTCCACAAGGGACGAAACCCAACCTAAGTTGACCTATCTACCGTTCATAATGATAGCATTGGCAAAAATAATGCCCGATCACCCAGAGTGCAATGCTCACTTCGATGATGAGGCCGGAGTGGTAAACAGGAATGCTGCAGTAAATCTGGGAATAGCCACGCAAACGGATAGAGGCCTGTATGTCCCCGTGGTTAAGCACGTCGAGTCCATGGATATCTGGAAGACGGCTTCTGAGATGCAGAGGGTTTCTGGCTCTGCAAGAGATGGAAGTGCGAGCTTGGACGAATTAACAGGATCCACATTTACAATTACAAGTCTTGGGAGGGAAGGGGGATTGGGGGCCACCCCAATCATCAACCATCCGGAAGTTGCAATTCTTGGGGTGCACAAGGCCAGAGAGATGCCGGTGGCCCGTAATGGCGCAATAGTGATTCGCCGGATTATGAACCTATCAAGCGCCTTTGACCATAGAGTAGTTGATGGTGCGGATGGTGCATCACTTATTCAGCACCTAAAGAGAATGCTGGAGAACCCGGCACTCATATTCATGTGAGGTTCTTATGGTCGAATTAAGAAAATGCCAAGTCTTGGTGGTAGGCGCCGGCCCGGGAGGATATGTGGCTGGGATCAGGGCTGCCCAGTTGGGCCTAGATACCGTGATAGTCGAGGGCGACAAGGCTGGTGGTACCTGCCTTATTCGGGGTTGTATCCCAAGTAAAGCAATTATTCATGCTGCTGAGAGGTTCGAGAATCTTCGACTTCACTCAGAAGGAGGGCATATGGGACTTTCTGTTTCAGGTAAGCCCGAAGTTGATATGATGGCCCTAGTATCCTGGAAGGACTCAATCGTAGATAGGCTGAACAAAGGAGTTGAAGGACTCCTAAAGGCGGCCGGTGCAGAGTTAGTTCAGGGTTGGGCAAAGTTCGATGGCCCCAAGACCTGTACCGTGGAAAATGATGGTGAAGTAGTAAAAATCGAAGCTGAAAACGTGATCATCGCGACAGGCTCCAGTCACATCGACCTCCCGTTCATGCCATGTGACGAGGAGTTTATCCTATCTTCTACAGGGGCTCTAGATCTGGATTCTCTACCTAGAAGCGTTGCAATAATTGGAGGAGGGTACATTGGCCTAGAACTGGGTTGCGCCCTCTCAAAACTCGGTACCGAAGTAACAGTTATCGAAGGCATGGAAACTATTCTCGCAATAATGGATAAGGAAATACGCAGGCCATTGGATCTATGGCTGAAGAAAAACAACGTGACGGTTCATACCGAATCTCTAGCCAGGGGTGCTGAAATTAAAGGCAAAGGGGCATCCAGGAAGGTCGAGATAACATTCGAGAAAGATGGCTCTGAACAGACCTTGAAAGTGGACAAGGTACTAGTCACTGTTGGAAGGAAACCCAACACGAAGGGTTGGGGCCTGGAGAACATCGGAGCCAGGATGGACGGTTCAGGTACGTTCATCAGAACTGATAGGCAATGCAGAACATCAGTACCAGGAGTTTACGCAATTGGGGACGTATCTGGTGAGCCCATGCTAGCTCACAAGGCCAGTGCTGAGGGAGAGATGGTCGCGGAGATTATTGCTGGACACAAGAGGGAGTTCGACAAGGTCGCAATTCCTGCAATTGTTTTCACTGAGCCTGAGATTGTTTCAGTAGGGCTGACTCCCGAAGAAGCCAAAGAGAGGGGAGAGGAGATCATAGTTGGAAAATTCCCTCTTGCTGCTAATGGAAGAGCCTTGAGTCTTGAAGCGGAAAAGACTGGTGGATTCATCAGAGTGACTGCTAGGGAATCCGACCATGTCATCCTAGGTGTTCAGGCCGTTGGCAGCCACGTAGCCGAGTTACACTCAGAATTCGTTCTCGCACTAGAGATGGGCGCATTACTGGAGGACGTGGCGGGGACGGTCCATGCCCATCCCACCATGTCGGAGGCATTCCATGAGAGCGTTCTCAAGACATTGGGCCATGCTATCCACATAAGTTGAGGTTTCTGATGGGAAGAGTCGCCGTACTAAGGTGTGGAGTCGTGGAATACCACGTAATTTTTGATTTGATGAAGGACCTCCAAAAGAAGAGGATTGCAGGGGAAATAGAAGACACGCTGATCTTTGTTCAGCATCCAGAAGTTGTAACTATCGGCCCAAAGGCTGTTAGAGAAGAGGTCTCGATTGAAGGCTATCCAACTACTGGGACCGATAGGGGAGGAGGAGTGACCTGGCACGGACCGGGGCAGCTAGTCGTTTATCCGATCATAAAGTGGAGGGTCCAAGAGCAGAGTGTAAGAGGAGTGATAGGAAGCCTAGAGGATTGGGCGATAAAGGCGCTAAAGGAGTGTGGGGTAACTTCCTACAAAGACCCAGAGATGCAGGGAGCCTGGGTTGACGGGTACAAGGTTTGCTCGATCGGGCTCTCTTTCCTTCACTGGGTTAGCAGGCATGGAATGTCGATAAACATCGATACCCCGGAAAATCGAGTTGAGGGGATAGAATGCTGTGGAATTCCAGCAGGTAAGCACACTAGTCTGTCAAAGTTAGGATACGACATAGACATAAACAGGATTGAGAGGTGCCTTATCGAGACCTGTGAAGAGGTTCTCGGCAGGACCCCCATGGAACCTGTTGAGTGGTTCCCGGAGATGGTAGTTTGAACAGGCCCAGAAGGGGCGATTTAGCTAGACACTGGATTCTTAATCCCGAAACCTGCTTCCTAAACCACGGTTCTTTCGGAGCGACTCCAGTATCTGTCCTAGAGGAGCAGAGCAGACTTAGGAACCTAATCGAGAGTGACCCGGTTAGATTCTTCGAGAGAGATTACATCCCCCTGATGAAGGGGGCCGTGGGTAAACTATCCGAATTCATCAACGCCGATCCGGAAGGTCTTGTATTCGTAAAAAACACGACAGAAGGTGTAAACACAGTCCTGAGAAGCCTGGATTTGAAGCCGGGTGACGAGATTATCGTTACCAATCACAGCTACCAAGCTTGTTGGAATGCTGTTGACTTCGTAACCGAAAGGTCGGACGCAAAGACCGTCGTGGTGGATATTCCGTTCAGAGTGAAGAACGAGGAAGAGGTGGTCGATTTGATTATGGACAAAGTAACTGGAAAGACCGTTCTCGCGATGATTGATACGGTAACGAGCGCGACCGGACTTAGAATGCCATTCGAGAAACTAGTACGGGATATACAGGGAGCCGGGGTAGACGTGCTCCTGGATGCTGCACACGGCCCTGGCATAGTCCCGCTAGATCTGATTGCGATGGATGCAGCATATTGCACTGGAAACTGCCACAAATGGATATGCACCCCAAAGGGTTCTGCATTTCTACACATAAGAGAAGATAGGAAAAGTCTGGTGAGGCCGTTAAGTATCAGCCATGGACACAGCTTCGAGGGCACGGATCAGGAGAAATTCGAGTATGAGTTCGGATGGCCTGGAACGCAAGACCCTACTGCCTGGCTCTGCATTCCTCACGCAATAGAATTCCTTGGGAGCCTATTAGATGGGGGATGGCAGGAAATAATGGATCATAACAGGGAACTCGCTATACAAGGGAGGAGGATTTTATGCGGAGCATTAGGTACTAGCCCACCTGTACCGGACTCAATGGTGTCCTCTATTGCAGCCGTTGAGATGCCGGGTGAAGGGGATGTGGGGCCGATGAGTCTGGAGGGGGATCCTTATCACAACTTTCTGCTAGATGAGTTCGGAATCCAGGTTCCCGTTTTCCCTTGGAGGCATCACAACAAGAGATACATCAGAATATCCGCACAACTGTACAATCACGTGGAAGAGTACGAATTCCTAGCAGACTGTCTGAGTAGATCTCTCTGATTATGGAAAGCAAACCATTGAATGGAGGGTGGCGTACCCAGACACATGCCTGAGGTGGTTGTGGCCCTTACCGGAGCGTCCGGAGCGAAGTACTGCGTGAGACTCATTGAAGCCTTGGTTGAACACAAATGGTCTGTGAGGCTAATCGTGACCGGCACTGGTGCGATTAACCTCGATTTGGAGTGCTCTATGACTCCTAGTGAGTTGGCATCTATGGACGGAGTCATACTAGAGGACAATGGCAATTTAGCCGCAAAATCCGCTTCTGGTTCCGCTAGATTCGATGCCTATGTCGTCTGTCCTGCAAGTGGCACCACAATAGGTAAAATCGCGGCTGGGATTAGTGATAATCTTGCAACCAGGAGCGCGCTTGTGGCCATGAAGGAGAGGAGGAAATTGATAATTGTCCCAAGAGAAGCGCCATACTCAACCCCTCATCTCAAGGCGATGTTCAATCTGTCTGAATGGGGTGCTGTAATCTTGCCTGCTAGTCCCGGATTCTACAACTCTCCTGAAAGTATCGATGATTTAGTTGACTTCGTTGTGGCTAGGATTCTAGACCAGTTGGATATTGATCACTCCATCGGTAGAAGATGGTCGGGAGAAGAGGTCCCATTGGAAGACTGACTCCTGCCATGTACTAAATTGGAATGGGTTCAATAGTGTTGGAAAGTACTGGCCCACAGATATCATGAACGAATGGCTGCGAGGTCTCAATAGGCCGTCATCAACGGTCCTGGTTGCTGGAATGCTAGTTCTTGGGGCGGCAGGAGGCGGGCTATTGTATAGAGAGGAGATTTCGAACTGGGTTGGTGGGGACACTGAATACGAACTTATCGACTTTGACTCAAACCAAACCAGAGCCTATGCCCAGGGACTAGTGAATCTAGGAGATCCAGTCTGGGGGGGGAGGCTTTCAGGTACTGTCGAAGAAGAGAACGCCGCTCAATCCATTAAGACCAACTTCTCAAACAGCGGGCTTCCTTCCACTCTAGAGGAGTTCGAGGTCCCGTTGTACTACATGGGAAATTCATTCGAACTAATGATTTGTAACTCCGGTACCCTTGGAGGGGTTTTCGGGGGACCGACCCCCTGTACGATTGCCGATATTAATCGAGAAGAAACGAACTTCCAGCATACCGTGGACTTCGTTGTTCAGGGATACAGCGGAAGCGTAGATATTCCTGCTAGCAGTAATGTTGAGGTCGTAGATCTCGGAATGGGGAATGAATCTGAGGACTGGGACGTCGCAAGCAACGGGGTTGGCTTAGTATGGCTTCGTGATGGGGAGGATGGGCAGGCTGGGACGGAAAGCAACACGGTCCTGATGAAGAGGGCTCAGGAAAACGGCCTCAGAGGATTGATTACTGTAAATTCTAGGCAGAACTGCGACGATTTGGTTGCCGGAGATTGTATCCCATATTCGAAATCTCTAGATATTACTCAGTTCGAGGAGAGGCCTTACGATATTGGATTCGTGATGGTATCCAGAAGCGTCGGAGAGCAGATTTCAGAGCAGGTTGTGAATTCTGGCGGTATGCTTGGATTCCAAGTCGATGTGGACAACCAGAACAATGGGAACATACACGTTCCCTGCGGAATCCTAGAGGGAGAGACTGACCAATTGATTGTAATCGGAGCTCATCACGATACGGTGTATAATGGCCAAGGAGCCGTGGACAACACCGCAGGAACAGCAACTGTGATGGAGATAGCTAGGCAATTCGGAATTCTTCATTCGGAACTCGGTGATCCGAAGATGACAGTGTACTTCTGCACTTGGGGTGGCGAAGAAGAAGGCCTGTGGGGTTCTAAGGAGTGGGTGGACAAGCATAGGGATGACCTCGCTGAAAACCTCAGGTTGTACATCAATCTCGATATGAACCACGTTGATGCTGAGAGGAACTCAGGGGTTGTCCTCCAAGGCAATAGCAAGACTGACGTTCGCCATATCAGAGGCCTAGTTGAAGAGTTCTCATCCTCCCACCCAGAGCTTTACGGAAAGTATAGCATTACGGTGAGAGAACTAGAGTCAGAGCAGATGCCCTACAATTCGGATCATGCCCCATTCGTTTACGAAGTGCATCAAGAGGAAGGCGAGTTTGGCAAAGCGATGCTCTGCTATGGTTCTGGATCGTTGGAGTACCACACCTACTTGGACAACATGGACAGATTCAATGAAGAGAGCTTGGCTGTGTCTGGGATTATCTATGGGTCCCTAGTTAGGCACTTAGCGTGGAGCTAAGCGGAGCAGAAAGAGACAATCTCTTCGTAATCAGGCTCAACTCCTGGGTTTTCTGCTACCCAACGATACCGAACCGTCCCCTCACTATCGACAATTATGACCACTCGATTGGCGCTGACGTAGCCGTCAATACCCCCTAATCCGACGAATTTTGCATCATATTCCTCCACGACGACTCTATCCAAATCCGATAGAAGTTCGAATTCTAGGTTGTATCTTCTAGAGAACTCCGCATTAGCCCATGGGGAGTCTACGCTGATCCCCAATACAGTTGCATTGCAATCGTTTAGTTTGGCAAGATTTTCCTGGAATGAGCACATCTCTTGGTCACAAACGCCCGTAAAGGCTCCCGGATAAAATGCTAGAATCACGGTCTTTCCAAGATGTTCAGACAGTGTTACTGCTTCCTTTTGGGTAT
Source organism: Marine group II euryarchaeote REDSEA-S11_B3N4 (assembly GCA_001628485.1). Taxonomy (GTDB): domain Archaea; phylum Thermoplasmatota; class Poseidoniia; order Poseidoniales; family Thalassarchaeaceae; genus UBA36. The sequence goes on from LURR01000029.1 coordinate 25,556, forward strand.
TCTTCAGTGTGAAATCGGGCGCCGTATCGCCTACTTTTACCATACAGGGGCCACGGGGTCTGTAATTTGAAGATGCCTGGGTTCACATTCTCTCTGGGACATTGATGCCCATCATTTCCAACCCCAGTTTCAGTTCTCTGGAGGTGACTTCACACAGGGCAAGACGTCTCCGAGAAATTGCCTCATCATCCTCCTTGAGTATTCCGCAATTCTCGTAAAAGGAAGCAAAAGATGATGCTATTGAATGCAGGTGCTTGCAGAGCTTATGGGGGCTGAAAGTTGAAACTGAGTCATCTAAAATCGAAGGGAATTCCACTAGTCTTCTAGAAAGTAAAATCTCTTCACTCCTGAGGTTGCTGAGTTCGCTTTCCATTAGAGATTCGAGGTTCGTTGTAAGGGATTCCCTGTCGCCTCCCCACTTTCTGAAGATACTGGATATTCTGGCGTATGCGTATTGAAGATATGGAGCAGTATTTCCCTCGAATGATAGCATCTTCTCCCAATCGAAAACGTAATCCTTGGTCCTCTCGGTTGACAGGTCGGCGTACTTCACAGCGCCGATTCCCACCGCTCGAGCGACTTCTTCCCTTTCCTTGCCTAGTAAATCTGGATTCTTGTCATCAATGGACTGCTTGGCACGCCTTATTGCTTCTTCAAGAAGGTCGTGGAGCTTTATCACCTCGCCCTCTCTACTCTTCAGAACCTTGCCGTCAGTATCCAAAACAGATCCGAAGTTTACGTGTACTGCTTGGTGATTATGACTCATGAAACCGGCTTTCTTTGCTACTTGGAATACCATCTCGAAATGCTGTTTCTGAGGAGTCCCGACAACATACAGGAATCCATCACAGCCCAGTCTCTCAACCCTGTCTATTATGCACGCTAGATCTGAAGTGCTGTAGTTGTAACCACCATCTGCCTTCCTAATTATCATTGGAAGGGGTTCTCCATCTCGATTAACCCAACCTCCCGGGAAAACGACATCTGCGCCATCGCTCTCCTCGAGGTCTCCGGATTCTTTGAGTCTGTAAACTACCTCTGGTAGCAGTTCTTGGTAACTGGACTCGCCTCTGATATCGTCGTCGGTAAGCATGACTCCGAGCATTGAGTAAACTTCGTTGAAGTACCTCATTGACTCGTTCACTAGAATTCGCCACAAACGGAGCGTCTCAGCATCCCCTCCCTGTAGTAGTACTACACGGCTCCTCGAACGATTAGCGAATTCTTCATCCGAGACGAACTTTGATCTGGCCTGCTTGTAGAAGGAATCCAGGTCCCCCACTCCTAATTCGTTTGCAGCGCGGTCTTCTCCCAAATCTAGGAGATGCTCGATCAGCATGCCGAATGGAGTGCCCCAGTCACCTACGTGATTCTCTCTAATGACGGTGTGCCCCTTGAATTCCAGCATCCTTACAATCGTGTCTCCGATAACAGTTGATCTAAGGTGTCCCACATGCATCTCTTTGGCGACATTCGGAGCAGAGTAGTCCACGACGAAGGTTTTCTTCTGGTCAACGCTAACTCCGAGCCTAGGATCCGCAAGTAGTATCGATATTCGATTCGACAGCCATTCTGGTTTGGCTGTAATATTAACAAAGCCGCTCATAGAAGAAACGATAGCGAATGATTGCAAATCAGACGCGACGAGTTCGGAAATCTGTATGGCTATTTCCTGAGGTGACTTTTTCAGAATTCCAGCTAGAGAGTGGCACGGAAAAGCCACATCCCCATGATCCTCAACAGTCGCCTTTCCTAGAAGGGGGAGCCATGTTGATTCGGGAACCTCCAATGAATTCATGGCATTGGAGAATATGGGTTTTAATTGGTTAATCAATTCCTCAATCCGAACCACCTCACGATATTGCGTACCTCAGAAGTGCCGCTATGCCTCCAAAAGCAGTGTTCAGAGTAGCCCCCTCTTCGGTATCGAGAGAAATTATTCGCACCTTTGCCGAGGTGTGACCGGCCAAAACAGTCAGTTCATCTATCAATTCCATCGAATTTTCATCGTCTTCGAAGACTTTGTTTGACCCGCACTCCGGGCAATTCGGTGGTGCAGAGGATTTGTCATGTGATGTTTTCCAAGTATTCTTGCACTCTTTGCAAATCCATTGTACCCTTCTTTTTGTTACTGCCTCTGAAATCAAAAGAGTCTCTACTGCTCCTTGGTCTAGTGCTGAACGGATCATCACTTCCCCATACGTTGCCTTTGGATTTGCCTGCATCACCTCTTGGAGGAACCTATCAACTATAGTTCTCTCAACATCTAACTCTATCTGATCCATTGTAGATCCGGCGCGTTGGACCAATTCCCTCAATCCGCTTTCGTTGGAGTAACCTACGTCGAAGAAGGGCTCTGCAATGAGTTTCTTTATTTCGTGGTGGAAATAGTCATTCTTCACTACGAAGTCCTTCGTTGCTCCAGGGCCACCAATGATTATTCCCTTCAGGTCATTCACCATCGGAAGCCAGTAATTGCATGCTCTCTCTGTGGCTTTCTTGAAGAAGTTATGAGCGGCTTCTTCGATGAGACGCTCGAATCTCTGAGCAGACTGGCCCCCTCTCCCGTGTTTTGAGGGGACCAAGGAGGTGATGTGCTCCTGGAAATGCAGCCTTTTCCCGGATGCCAGTCCATAGGCGGCCTCGGACCTGTCAATTACGAACAACCCGTAAGAAGTTCGATCGATTAGCATCTCTTCTAACTGGCTGATCTCGAAGGTTGAGTCGCATCTGTATCTGAATGATGAAAATGGCTCAGGCGGATTGTCGATTACTGTTGATGTCAATCTTGTCTTGTTATTTCCCACGATGACGTGTCCAACGAAAATGGCGATTCCCCCTTCTCCCGGAGTCTTGTACCTGTTGAGCGATGAAATGGCTGATTCCAAGGCGTCCGTAACATGTTTCTTTGTTGATTTTGACTTGATATTAGCAGCCTGGCCCATCTCGTTTCCCAGTTGATGCCGAACATCGCTAATCATCTTCTCAGGAGGGATGACTACCGTGACTAGTTCTGTCCCCATGCCTTTCATCTCAGACAGTTCCTTGAGGCTCTTCTTTAGCCTTAGTCGGCGCTGCTGAAGTTCCAAATCCTCGGACATGCTCCTCCTCCGTGTTCAGCCACGAAGGCCGGCATTTCAACCCTTCAGCGCTTCAAGAGCATACGTATTGAAAGGCAAGGGGCCAACCAATGGACGATGACGACGGTTGTTGTTGCTCTTGGCGGGAGCCTTTTGAGACCGGAAGTGGAGGAGCGTCACAAATGGCTGGAAGATATGGTCGGAGTGGTGAAGAATAGCGTAAGGTCCGGCGTTAAACTAGCATTAGTAGTTGGAGGGGGGGCTCCTGCACGGGAAGGCATAGATTTGGCCAGACCGGTAATCCACGACTTATCTCATCTTGATAGAATAGGAATTGCAGCTACCAGGCTGAATGCAACAATAGTCAGAGAAGCCATTGCAGAAGGAGGAGTCGAGGTTTCAGAGAATATTCCGAAAAGCATCGATGAGGCAGTTGATGAATTGTCAGATTTCCCAGTAGTTGTAATGGGGGGGACGGTTCCAGGCCATACCACTGACGCAGTAGCAATCAGATTGGCAGTACAATTCGAAGCCGACAAGTGCATAATTGCAACGAATGTTGCGAAGGTTCACTCTGAAGACCCAAGGGAGAATCCGGGTGCAGAGTCCTTTGACAGGTTGACTCTGGATGAATTACAACAAATCGTAGGTCCGCCTAATCATTCAGATGCGGGTTCTTCGAAGGTTGTTGACCCCGTTGGAGTTGGGGAGGCTAGGGAAAATGGACTCCCCCTAGATGTCCTCGATGGTAGGGACCCTCGAAGAATATCCTCCTCGATAAATGGGGAAGATTTCGAAGGAACGATGGTGACCCCATAATGGCCAGTAGAAAGGATACGATACTGAAAGCCGCACAGAGGACGGCGAAACAGGCTCATTCTGCTGCAACCCAGAGGAGGAAAAAGCCATCATCCAGAGTCAACGTGGATCCACACAGACATTGCTCGGTTTGCTGGAAACCAATTTCTCTGGAAAGCGACCCCCCTATCTGTGGAGATGGTGACTGCGTTAGGATGTATGAAAGGAGGGAGAAGTCGAGGAAGCGTTTCTCTTTCATCATGTATCTCGGTATTGCTGTTTTCGTAGGAATGCTAGTAGTTCAGATATACATGGGGGCATCAGGTTGAACAGTGGGGATTTGGGAGTGAAGTTGCTATGATGGTCAGAATCCTCTCTCTGCTGCCAATGTTGTGTGGATTGCTGTGCGCCTTGATTGTAATTCTGAGTCTGTTTGGATACCAAGCTCCAACTACAAGTAGCGAGGCCCCAATCGTTCCATGCCCCGACGGAGATGAGGGGTGCAATGTGGCGATGAATCTGGAAGATATGGAAGTCCCAACGGCATTCGCCCTACTTGATATTACATTGGAGATAGAATGGAAAGAGCCTGAAAGAGGGTGGTTGGGAGTGGTAGACGCATCTGCGGCCGAAGAATGTCCTCCTGATTCGTCCACACGACTTACCACCTGTACAGAGGAGGAGATAACGAAGTATCTCATAGTAGGAGGACCAGATAATGATGGTTTGATGACATTCAGGCTGGAACCCGGTGAATACAGATTCGTGACGGGAGGATACGAGGGGTCTGGACTCTCCATGCAGGATGTGGACATGGACGCGAGTATCCACTTGGACAATTACGTCGAGATAGTTCTCGCCGCGACCTCTGCCCTTCTATTATTGGGGGCTGGGGAGATGGCTTTTCCCGTTCGAAACCTAATCAATCGCTTTAGGCGCTAAGTGTAAGCCATACTCAGTATCGTTGAATAACCCCTTCGGATTGGCGGGAACATGCGCGTGACCAAGTGCCCAAATTGCGGTTCAGAGGTAGACGTCTCCGGGATATCCGCCTCATACGGAGGTCACAACTTCTATTGCGTAATCTGCGGCCATTCATGGCACGTCTAGGTCGAAGTCCTCTCTTGCTTCATCCTCTCTAGGCCAGTTCTCGGGAAGTTTGAGTGGGTCTTCCACCCTGTCCGCATCGATAATTTCAATCAGGTCAGAACGCAGGTCCTCAAGCCCATGCCCTGTTACTGAACTAATCCTATGGTCATCTGCAGAGTTTTCTTCTTCGGTTATATCGGACTTGGATGAAACTAGTAGGACTCTCCTATCGGAGAGAAGACCTCTCACCTCCATCAGGAGTCTCTCCTGCTCTGAAATAGGAGTTGTAGACTCTGATGATCTGTCTATCAGGAAGAGAAGCACATCGCCTAGGTGCTCTAGGGCCGCAATGGCCTGCATCTCAATTTGGTTTCTCTCATCCATTGGCCGGTCCAGAAGTCCCGGAGTATCCACCATCTGGTATACCCTCCTCCGATGCGTGAAGTGACCCACGTGCAATTGCTTGGTGGTGAATGGGTAAGACGCAACTTGTGGCTCTCCGCTGGATAGTGCCCCTATAAGTGCAGATTTTCCAACATTGGGAGAGCCAGCTACCACGATACAAGGTTCGCTTGGATCGATTGAGGGTAGTTTTCTCAGGATATTTCTGGCATCTCCTAGCCAAATGATCTGGGGAGAAATCTGATCAATTACTGAGGAAAGTCTCCCGTATGCGTGTCTCCTTGCCTTGTGAAAACCATCAATGTCCCTCAATCTAAGAATCTTCGCCTGAGCCTCTCCAGAAATTCTCTGAGACCTCTCTGCAGCCCATTGTAGGGAAGCCAGATTTCTCTTGTAGTCATCACATCCTACTGCTGCGTCCACAAGAGATCGGTCGAATTCTGTCAGTGCATTCAAGCTAGGCCACCTATCAACGTACGAGTTCAGAGTCTTGGTCGCCACGTCGCATGCAGACTGAACCATTCGGTTCATCTGCTTCCTAACTCTGTGGTATTTGTCTGGATCCTCGACCAAATCCGCCTGACTGCTCGCCCTTCCGAATGCTTTGTCAAGAATTTCTTGAGGATAGAGCACGGTCGGAATTGACCTCCATTCAACCGATGCCATGGCACTGCCTCCGTCGACTCCGCCACGATATTGCACTTCAATCATTAGCAAAGTTGGAGAGAAATAGAAAATGTTGTGACCCGCTTGTTTTTCTATGACCTCCGAAACGTAGGCACATGTCGGACGCAACGGGCGGAGGTGACGATGGCACCCTGCCACAGTGGGCCAGGAGTTTCTTCGAGGAATATGGTTCACCGGATCTTGGTGAGTTGGGCGATGTTTTTCATGGTCCTCTCCTAGACAGGAAGTACGGCCTAAGGAAAGATGACCTGGTAGAGATTCTTCTCGATAGTAGGATGCTTCCTGAAGGAAGGGATCCTTGGATAAAGGGGATGATGGTAGGTGGTAGAAGCTCTTCTATCGATATCTTGGACGAAGACAGAGGTTTCAGGTCTATATCACGAGATGCAATCGTGGAGGTAAGGCTAGTTACCCATCTCAGGAAGTCGTACATAGAGGATGAAGAGTTATTAAAGTTCGAGAAGGAAGACATGAAGAGAAGGTCCGAGGTTCACGAGATGGCGGAGAAAACCAGTGAGGGGCACGGAAACAATCTGTCTTGGGGGTGAGTTTTTGGATAATTTATCAGATATGGAGTGTGTTCCCTGTAAAGGCGGAGTTCCGCCTCTAAGTGAGGAGGAGTCGAGTGCTTTCCTATCTCAGATTCATGATGATTGGGAGGTGGTGGAGAACCATCACCTTACTCGTACATGGTCATTCTCAGACTTCGCGTCGGCTCTGGAATTTACCAATCAGTTGGGAGAGGTATGTGAGCAGCAGAATCATCATGCTGACTTCGAATTAGGATGGGGGAGGGTTGTTTCGGTTATCTACACCCACAAGATTGACGCCCTCACTGAGTCTGACTTTGTGCTGGCGGCCAAGTTTGACACCATCCAACGGTGAGAAGGATGGGTGGCGTGCAGGAAGCATTGACTTCCAGACGCACAGTTTACAGGTACAAGCGAGAAAAGATTCCTGATCGGACTCTCGAGAGTGCTTTCGAGGCTGCCAGTAATGCGCCCTGCCACAAGAATACGCATCCATGGAAATTCTACGTAATGGGTGAGAAGACCAGGGGATCACTCATACCTGAGGTCGAGAAGCTGGCGAAGAAAAAATCGACAGATGGAGAAGAATTAGGGGCCGGAATCTCAAGGGCCATTGACAAGATTATTTCCCCTCCTTTGCTAATATGTGTGACGAGCGCCAGAAGTCCTCAGGACCCATTCAGGGAAGAAGAAGACTATGCTGCGACGGCATGTGCAATCCAGAACATGACCCTATCACTATGGGGCAATGGGGTCGGCTCTCAGTGGAGTACAGGAGCAATAACTCGATCCGATGCTGCATATGCGGCAATCGGCGTATCCAGGGAAAAGGAGCGGATTGTTGGATTCATCAAGGCGGGATATCCAGAGAAAATTCCATCAATTACCAAGAAGGCAGTGGAAGAGATAAGGGCCTATCTGCCTTAGGATGGTTAGAATTTGGAAAAGGGATTGGTAAATTGAAGAAGATAGTATATCCCAGAGCAGGTGGTGTCGAAACCATACAGATAGTAGATGCAGAGGAACCATTGCCCGCGAAGGGAGAGGTTTGCGTGAGAGTTCACCGTGCGGGAGTGAACTTCGCAGAGCTGATGATGAGGCAGGGCTTGTATGGCTCAAGTCCTGACTACCCTTTCACTCCAGGATACGAAACAGCGGGTGAGGTGATAGGCTTGGGAGAGGGGGTTGATTCTCTGAACAAGGGAGACCGGGTCCTCGCTATGACTGGATTTGGGGGGTATGCTGAGATGGTCTGTCTGGATGCAAGAAGAGCAGTAAAGATTCCCGACTCTGTCTCTTTCGACCAGGCGGCGGCTATCCCGGTGACCTACGGAACCTCATATCACATGTTAGTTCATCTAGGAAGAATGGTCCAGGGAGAGACCGTGCTAATCCACCATGCTGCGGGAGGGGTTGGGACTGCGGTTGCACAAATCTGCAATGCCCTTGGTGCGTCCCTGGTAATCGGAACTGCATCGGCACCGAAGAGGGATTTCGTTGAGTCGTTAGGAATGAGGTTCGTGGACAGGGAAGAGGAGGATTTCGTTGATGTCTGCAAGAGCATGACAGAAGGAAAAGGAGTCCATCATGCAATAGACCCTGTAGGTGGCAAACACCTACTCCGATCATACAAGTCGCTAAGGAAGGGAGGCAAGTTGTACTACTTCGGGGCGTCAGCTGCGGTGAAGGGCAACAGAAGATCGAGGATTTCTGAGTTCAGGATGTGGTGGGGGATGCCAAGATTCGATCCTCTAAAGCTGATGTCCTCTAACAAGGCAGTTTTTGGGGTCCACATGGGATTGCTAGAAGACGAGTCAGTTTTCAAGGGCCATCTAGATGATCTGTCGAGGATGCTCAGTGACGGGGAAATTGATCCTGTGATAGATGGGGTTTGGAGATTCGAGGATGTGGCCGATGCCCAGATGCATATGCATAATAGGAAGAACAAGGGGAAGGTTCTGCTGGACTTCTCCCCACAGTGACTAAAGTCTGACCGGACGTGTTGCTCCACAGGCTTGGCACTTCAGAAGGGTAGTCCTGTCCTCCCTAACGAACCGAGTGTCAGGAGCCTTGCATTCACCGCATAGAATGAAGGCCTTCACGTAGGAGACAATCTTCTCCTTGATTCTCTTAGGAGGTACCTTCCCCTTCAGCATGATTCTGAATTGCTCTCTGCTACCAGACGTACCAAGTTCGTTAAGCAGATATTGGAAAACATGATTCGCATCCCTGTCCATGGAGTCAACGATCTCGGAGAAATTCCTGAGAATGGTCTGGCTACCCTCGATCATGATGTCTGGTTGTGGCATTGTCCACCTAGACCTCTCACTGATGTCCTTGGGGATTCTATCCCTGGCCCGTTCCAATAGTTCCTCGTAGTCGCGGTTGGTCACGGCTCTGCGAGAATAGTGCACCTTTTCACCCCACCGGGAGTTTTGCGAACGGTCAAGGACCTGTTCTTACTCGGCCTGCCATGGGAGAATCTCCGGTTGTGAAGGTTGCAAGGACCGATCGCAATGCCAGAATGCCAACGAAAGGAAGCGAGTATGCTGCTGGATGGGACCTGTACTGCTTGGAGGATACTGTGGTAAATTTCCGCTCTAGCGTCAAGCTCAGAACTGGTTTGAGAGTGGCAATTCCGGAGGGTTTCGAAGGGCAAGTGAGGGCAAGGTCATCTCTTGGGTCCAAGGGGCTCATACTCCCTCACAGCATCGGGACAATTGATGCGGACTACAGGGGCGAGCTGTTCGTGCTAATGACATGGATCGGGGAGGGCGAGTCATACGAAGTAAAATCTGGAGAAAGAATTGCCCAATTGGTAATTGCCCCGATACCGGATGTTCAGTTCACCGAGGTCGATGAGGGGGATCTAGGGGAAACCGAAAGGGGAGACGGGGGTTTCGGTAGCACCGGAAGATTCTGACCATACGAAATTCAATATTTCCCATAGTTTAGTCCCGGTGGATTCATATCGCTCCAACGCTGGGAACGTTTGATGCACCTAAGTGTAGATGAGTTGCGGAGCAAGGTCGAGAAGTTCAGAGAAAGAGGACTGAACACCCAACAGATTGCGGATGAGCTATCCTTGTCCCAGACCACTGTGCAATGGCTGTCTGCCAGTGACTACGAAGTGGATGAAAAGCCTCTGGATGTAAAAGTTGGATGGAGGTCAATAGCTGTGAAGGGAGATAGAATAGAGACAGTCTCGTATATTTTCTGCGACATCATCGAGGAGATGGTTGGAGATGAAGTTGACACGATTGTTGGAGTGAGCATTAATGGCATAGCTTTCGCACAGGCCATATCTTCTACCTTGGACCTGGAGATGTCAGTCGTTAGAAGCATCAACGAGGACGTTGGTGGGCACCTGTCTGAGGTTTACGCGAGCGTTGAAGGAAAGAGGGTGATTATCGTAGACGACGTATACTCCAGCGGGAGAACAATGAAGAAAACTGCTTCCGATCTCAGTGCTGCAGGTGCGGACGTCAAGATGTGCATGGTCCTAGTCAACAAATCTTGGGACGATGACGTAGACGGGGTCCCATTGAGGGCTTTGATTAGAGCAGCGACGGTCTGAGGTGTCATATGCATTGGGCGGATTATACCGCACAAAGGCTCATGGAGCGAGGGGGCAAACAGGTCTCCGCTTCCGGGATAACTCCATCTGGAGAATTCCATATCGGACACCTGAGGGAGATTCTCTCGGCCGAAATGATTCACAGAGCCTGCCTGGATGCAGGAATGAGTTCGAAATACATATTCATTGTAGACTCTATGGATCCTTTGAGGAGAGTCTACGACTTTCTCTCTCCAGAATACGAGGAGTTCATCGGTTGCCCCCTAGCATACATTCCTGCTCCTGAAGAGGACGGGAGCCCAGGAGATGGGAGTGTTACCTATGCCAATCACTTCCTCTCCCCATTCCTTGAAGCTCTAGAACAAATTGGAGTCAAGCCGGAAGTGGTCATGAATCACGAGACCTACGAGAAGGGGCTATTCGCGGAATATATCGACTCAGCCATCACAAATAGGGAAGAAATAAGGAGGATAATTCAGCAAATCTCTGGAAGAGAGTTGCCCTCTGACTGGTTCCCCTACAATCCAATGGGCTCTGGCGGCAGTATGGACGGAGTGACTGTAACAGGATACGAGAAGCCATACGTGATTTGGAGAGATTCCGCGGGAGTTGAGGGTAAATCGGACATAAGAAAGGCGCATGGCAAGATGCCTTGGAGGGTTGATTGGGCTGCCAGGTGGGCGATTCATGGGATAACCTGTGAGCCAGCAGGCAAGGACCACGGAGCTGCTGGAGGGAGTTATGACACCGGGATCCCGATATGCAGGTTACTTGGTGGGGACCCGCCGGACAAGATTGTCTATGAGTGGATCCAACTAAAGGGAATGGGACCCATGTCAAGCTCCTCTGGCCTAACGATTGGACCCATGGAAGCCCTCTCTCTGGTTCCTCCGGAGATACTCCGCTACGTCATTGCAAGAAGCAAGATCAACCGGCACATTGAGTTCGATACCGGGAGTGCGCTTTTCCAGACTGCTGACGAGTACGAGAGATTGGTTTCCAACCCCATTCGGGATGGGGAAGAAATGAGCAAGCGACAAATGGTAGCGGCTGAGACTCAGCGTGGGGCAATCAGACTAAGCCAAGTCAACCCTGAGTCGGACCCTATTGACTCCGTAGGAGGGGTTTCTTTCAGGCATCTCTCTATGCTGGCTCAGATTAAGTCCTCAGATGAAGATGTTTGGTCGTCTCTAAATAGATCCGGGCATATCGAGGGAGATCCTAGCGATTCCCTCAGGGTGAGGCTTGCCCGGATGAGGAGTTGGATAGGGGGGGCCCACTTCCCTGAGGATGCAAAGCTGGAGATTCGAAGCGAGATCGGAGATGATGCAAGGGCCGAGATTGGTGAGGATGGCATCGCCTTCCTAAGAAAACTATCGGACCTACTTTCCGAGTGCGAGTGGACCGATGCAGGAATCGGAGAGTCAATATCGAAAGCATGCGATTCCACTGGAGTCTCTAGAAAGGAGGGTTTTGCCTCCATATACTGGGCAATAATTGGCAGAAGACATGGCCCTAAAGCCTCATCACTACTGTTCGAAATAGAAAGGGGGGATGTTGTATCCCTTCTTGGAAGTTCATAGTTCGAATGGGAAACTGTGAAATCGTAACTGACTGGCGAGCAGACATGGCAATCTACGAACTACTAATGAGGTCAATGGAAGAGAGAAACGCAGAGCATTACATCGAGGCATTGCACGATGACTACGAATTCGTGCGACACCAATCTGGAACAACCATGGATAAGGAGCAAGTAAGTGAGATGATGAGGGGGATGATGGCAAATTCAGATGTCGTGATAGATGAGCCTAGATGCATCTATGAGAATGATGAGATTCTTGTGGAGCACTCAATGATGGACTTCCCAGATGGAACTCGAGAAGCAGTAATGGCAGTGCACACAATCAAGGATGGGAAAATCATCCGGACCGAAACGGGTGCAACGCTAATTCAGTGATTTGATTTCAAGAAGTCTTGGCTCAGGGATGCCGTCCATGGCTTCCTTGATTGCTTCGACTTCCATCCTTGCTCCTGCCAAAGTTGTCACGAACGGGATGTTTAGTTCGACTGCAAGTCTCCTCATCATGTTCCCGTCTAGAACTGCCCCTCCGGTAGATCTTGGAGTATTGATTACAAGTTGTATCTTACCTTGTCTCATTAGGTCTAGAGCGTCTGGAGACCGTCCCTCGGCGATTCTATAACATGTTTTGACCTCAAGGTCACCTGCGCTTCGGAGAACTCTGGATGTCCCTCTTGTCGCGTATATGGTGAATCCCATGGCATTCAGTTTCTCTGCTAGAGGAATCATCGAGTATTTGTCTTCGTCCTTTACTGTGATGTAGACGCCACCTTGTGTTGGAACCGGGATTTCAGTGGCCAGTCTGGCCTTTAGGTAGGCAGCTGATGCCCTTACGTGTGATCCCATTACCTCTCCTGTCGACTTCATCTCCGGACCCGGTGCTGGATCTAGCCCCCTTAGTTTGATGAACGGGAAAACCGGGGCTTTTACGCATACTGCATCATTCTGGGGATCGGGGATATCGAGATCGCAGAGCCTTTCGCCGAGAGCGACCCTAGCCGCAATCCTAGCCAAGGGGATTCCAGTTGATTTTGCGACAAATGGGAAGGTTCTGGAGCCTCTGGGGTTGACCTCCAATACGTACAGGAGACCGTCATGAATTGCGAACTGGATGTTATAGCATCCGCGAACTCCCAGCTCCAGGCCGATTACCCTAGTCCACTCCTCTACCTGTTCCAGAATCTCATCGGGCACGTTTTGTGGTGGGATGAAGCAAGTGGAGTCCCCGGAATGAATTCCTGCCTCCTCCAGGTGCTCCATAATCGCACCTATTAGGACGTCCTCACCATCGCACACTGCGTCAACGTCTAGCTCCATTGCGTTACCTAGGTACTTGTCAATCAGGAGAGGTCTATCTGAGGAAAGGTATGCGTCCCTCATGTAAGACTCTAACTGCTTGTAATTTGCTAGAATCTCCATCCCTCTTCCCCCCAAGACGTATGAGGGGCGAACTAGGACGGGGTAGCCAATCTCGTTTGCTGCGTGCCTGACTCCCTCTGGCGTGGTTGCCGTTGCCCCATCGGGCATCCTCAACCCGCATCTAAGTGCGAATTCCTCGAATCTCTCTCTATCGCTGGCTTCATCAATGGACTCTGGTGATGTCCCCTCCATCGTCAACTCCAGGCCCATGGTCGAGAGATGAGGCAGTTCGTTTGCGAGTGGGATTGCTAGATTTATGGCAGTCTGGCCCCCGAACTGGAGAAGTATCCCATTGGCATCCTCGCGTAGGAGTATCTCGGATACTGATTCTAGCGTTAGCGGGTCGAAGTACAGCCTATCGCTGGTGTCGAAGTCTGTAGAAACTGTCTCTGGGTTGTTGTTGATTATGATGGCCTCATGACCTAAATCTTGGATTGCACCGGCAGCATGGACGCAGCCATAATCGAACTCAATGCCCTGTCCGATTCTTATTGGGCCTGATCCGACTACTGCAATCTTCTGCTTCACTGATGAGGAGAGCCCAGGAACGTAGTCTACCCCTGACCCAGCAGAGCCACCTTCGTAAGTCGAGTAATAGTAAGGGGTGACAGCAGCAAATTCTGCGGCACAAGAGTCGACCATCCTGTAACGTGGATGAACTCGTAATTCGTGCCTCCTCATCCTCAGAGCAGTCTCGTCCTGACCAGTTGGAAGGTTCTTGAATCCCGATTCTGGGAAGCCGCACAGAGCGTCAGCGATGTGTAGATCTGTGAATCCTGCTCCCTTCCAAGACCGCATCTCTGACTCCGGTATTCCAGCCGGCCTCATTCCTATCTCTCCTGCGGCCCTGATCTCGGTCTCTATTGCGGCGAGTTTCTCGAACCTCCTGAGGAACCAACGAGTTATTCCCCCAGTAAGGTCCCTAACGTCCTCTATCGAATATCCCCTTCGGAAAGCCTCGATTACCGCACCCATCCTTCTGTCGGTAGGGATTCTGAGCCAGTCTTCTAGAAGTGCAGTTGGAAGCTTCTCAGAGGCCCTCTCATCCATAGTCTCCCCATCAGAAGCGTCGGACATTGTGAGTGGCCGAGGATGGGGCTTTCCGTACTCTAGGCTGGCCCATGCCTTCAGGCACGCCTCCTCGAAAGAGCGTCCGATAGCCATAACCTCCCCTGTCGACTTCATAGAGGTGCCAATCTTCCTATCTGCAGTTCGGAACTTATCGAACGGCCAACGGGGAATCTTGACCACACAGTAGTCAAGTGTGGGTTCGAAGGCTGCCGTGGTGCCTTCACCGGTGATTGGGTTTGGCAATTCATCCAAGGTGTACCCTACCGCGATTAGTGCGGCCATCCTTGCTATTGGGTAGCCAGTAGCCTTAGATGCGAGAGCAGATGATCTGGATACCCTTGGGTTTACCTCGATTACTCTGTAGTCGCCAGTTGATTGCTCAACTGCGAATTGTACATTACAACCACCCTTAATGTTCAGTCTTCTGATTAGCTTCAGTGCAGCATCCCTCAGACCCTGGTGGTCACTATCCGACAGCGTCTGCTGAGGTGCGACGACGATTGACTCTCCTGTGTGGACCCCCATTGGGTCGATATTTTCCATTGTGCACACGATTATCGCGTTATCCGAGCCATCCCTCATCACCTCATACTCGTGCTCCTGCCATCCAAGTATGCTTTCTTCGATTAGCACCTGGCCTATAGCAGAGTGTAGAATCCCCTGGCTTGCGATCTCTACCAATTCGCCCATATTGAAAGCGGTTCCACCGCCCAAGCCACCTAGTGTAAATGCGGGTCTGATAAGGAGGGGGAAGGAGCCTAGTTCTTCTGCTGCGGCGATAACCTCGTCGATTGAGTCACAGGCAAGGGCCTTACAAACTGGCAGGTCAATCTCCTCGCAGACCTTCTTGAACAGGTCTCTGTCTTCTGCCTCGTCAATAGCTGCGAGATTGCACCCGATTAATTCGACGCCCAACTCATCGAGGGTGCCGTCCTTGGCAAGCGCAGTACCTCAGGTAGCAATGGCTCGATGTATATCCTATCTGCCATCTCAGGATCATTCTGGATAGTTGCTGGATTTGAGTTGACCAGAATTACTTCGTAACCATCTGAGCGGAGAGCTCTGCACGCCTGAGAACCCGAGAAATCGAATTCCGCTGCCTGTCCTATCCTGATGGGCCCACTGCCGAGAATGAGGATTCTCTTCAGATCATCACGACGAGGCATCAGGGACCGCCGTCCTTTGTCACGATCTCTGCCCCTGTTCTACTCAGGTGCTCGACCACCATGTTCTGGAATCTGTCGAAAAGTGGCGATGCGTCATGGGGACCAGGGCAGGCTTCAGGATGGAACTGGATTGTGAATGCTGGTTTGTCCAGAAGATCAAGCCCTTCTACGGTCCCGTCATTGGAGTTGACATGTCTGACTTTGAATTCGGCCCCCAGGACATTGTCTGTCACCTCTGAGCATGCACCGCTGGGATGTGGTGCCAGCATTCCCTGGATGGGGTCCTCGACAGCAAATCCGTGATTCTGGCTGGTGATGTGGACTCTTCTGGTTTCTAGGTCCATCACAGGTTGATTCGAACCTCGATGCCCATATCGTAGCTTGTAAGTTCTCAGACCGGCTGCCAGCCCCATCAGTTGATGTCCCAGGCATATCCCCATCACCGGCATGCCTTGGCGGACCGCAGCTGCCAGAGTCTTACGGGCGTCGGTCGCTGTTCCCGGATGGGCCGGGTCTCCAGGCCCATTTGAGGCGAATAGTGCGTCAGGGGACCAATCCCTGATCATCTCCTCCAGAGTCATGCTCGCTGGACACCAGACAACCTCGAATCTTCGGCACAATTCCCTCAGGATATTATGCTTGACTCCGCAATCTATAGCGGCAAGACGAGGGAGTGATTCCCCTTTTTCATCTGTGGCTCCGGGATTCAGAAGTCTTGGTTCGTCGCAAGTTACCTCGGCAACCAAATCGTCTGCATCCGGAGGAGTCATCTCTTGGAGAATGGTCTCCATTTCATCGGCTCTTTCCGCTGGGCCGAAAACGCATAGCAAAGTGCCATGCTCCCTGACTCTCCGAGTGAGCGCCCTGGTATCGATTCCTTCTATCCCGGGTATGTTATGCGCCACTAGTAAATCATGCACGCTCCCAACAGAGTCCCTATGATCGGGGAACGCCATATGTTGTTTGCATACCACCCCTCTAGGATGAACTGAGGAGGACTCTGAGACGCCCGGATGGACCCCATAGTTACCTAATAGGGGATAAGTGAAAGTCAGAACCTGGCCAGCGAAGGATGGGTCTGTGAGGCTCTCCTGATATCCGCACATACCAGTTGTGAACACTAGTTCCCCCTCTGCTATTTCTTCTGTGCCGAATAGAGTCCCCTCGAAGCGGGTTCCATCGGCTAGGAGAAGTACTCCCTTCGAACCGCTGGGCTGTTCTGAGCCAGGGGAGTTTAGAAGCGAATCCGCGGCGTCCGGGAAGGTTGGCGGGTGTTCAACGCCACGAATTCCGGCCCCGGGACAGAAGCCCCCGTGCCCTGAACTCTCCGACATCAGCAACGCTGCCCAAGTACGATTCTTAATGGTTGACAGAGATGTGGAGAATTTAGCTATGCAATTTCACTCTTCATCGTCATTGATTACGACCTTTCCCCTGGCGGACGGGAGAACTTTGATCTGGGCTCCTTCGAACATCGATTTTGAGTCGAGGGGGCCCAGCCACGAGTCCAAGAATACGGCGAGAGCGGCTACTTCTGAGTGAGGTTGGTTTCCCACAGAGATGTTGTAATCCGACAAATGGAATACCTCTGAAGGAACCTTTGTACCCCCCACTACAACAACAGCTGGCTTGTCAGTAGGGATTGAGGGGGTTGCATCCCTCCATGCCTCTCCATACATCGTTAGGTGAACTATAGTTGCTTCACCGGACTTGGAGATACGTCGGAGCCACGAAAGTGGGCTTTCCTCGAATCTGCTCTCGAAGTTCCCTCCAAATCTTTCAGTAACAGAATTCCATGTTTCCAGAGCAGACGGATCTCTGTCTCCGGCGAGGACCACCTCGTCTGCACCGAATGCCCTGGCTGTGAGCCCTAAATGGGACGTTATTCTCTTGTCCCTGTCTCGACGATGGCCCAGTCGAAGAACGGATAGCCTGGAAGGGGCATTACGACCCATGGCTCATGCGTAAGGGGGTGACTCATCAGCATGACCCTCTACGGGGTCGGCTCCAGCCGAGGGAAAAACATCGACTCCCATGTTCAACATGCTGGCTCTGACCCACTGAAGCAGTAGTGCATCAAACATCATGTGAGAGGCAAAACCAACCATGACTGCGAGGACGAGAACCCTTCCGGTAGCGAATAACGCATCCCCCTCCAGTTCTCCAAAGTGCATCATTGCTGGTTCGAGTATGTAGAATGCTGCTAGAACGCCAAGCCCCCCTCCGATCAGGTTCATTGTGGCATTCCCCCTCTCCCTGCCTATGCCCGTGAAAAGAGTAGCCACAATGATCAGGAGAGGGACTATCAGGCTGACTGTTCCGAAGTCGAATGATCCCAGCGTTGATTTGGGTATCATTGAGTCGTCCACTTGGTCTGATCCTTCGCTAATAGCAATCCACCACCACAATGCGCTTGAAATGAACAGGGCGCCTGACGTCCTCGCCCGTTCTGTTATCATGTCCCTGACATGGTGAGCGTCACGGGGCTTCAGCCTCTGGACTATGGAGTCCAGAATGAATAGCGTCTCAGGGTCGTGTGATTCTCCCGGGTCTGCTGCGAACTGAGGCTCAGAGGCCTCTAGAGAAGCATCCTCTCCCAGAGCCATCGCCCGATTGCCCCTCCGTCACATCATAAAGCAATCGTCGTTTGGGAGGCTCATATGGCCGACTGGCGACCCATGCTAAAACGCCGAGAAGACGGTTTTCCACGTATTATGGGGGTGGTGAACGTCACTCCGGACTCTTTTCACGCACGTTCCAGATCCTTTGGCATCAATCATGCAGTAGAAGCCGCGATGAAGATGGCATCGGAAGGTGCGGAATGGATCGATATAGGAGGAGAGTCGACTAGGCCGGGAGCCAGTCCTGTGACAATTGAGGATGAGCTATCCAGGGTCATCCCTGCAATAGAAGCGATCAGGTCTCAACTTCCCGATGTCTGCATATCAATAGATACCAGGAGGTCCGAGGTGGCAATACAGGCTCTTAATTCAGGAGCTGATATGGTGAATGACGTCTCTGCAATGAGCGATCCAGGAATGCTGGATGTCGTTTCTGAGCACGATTGCCCCGTTTGCATTATGCACATGCAAGGTTTACCTGAGAACATGCAAGATGACCCAAGCTACGATGACGTTGTCAGAGAGGTTAGGGGATACCTTGGCAAAGTAGCTGGTTTGCTCATGGATGAAGGTGTGAATCCTAGCCAAATCGTAGCGGATCCGGGAATTGGGTTCGGTAAAAACCTGGAGCACAACATCGCCCTACTATCTTCAGGAAGATCAATAGTCCCGGATGAAAGGATGGGGCTGATGTGGGGAGTAAGCAGGAAGAGCATGTTCCTGGACCTCCTAGGGAGGGAGGACAGTGAAGATAGGTTAGCAGGGACTCTTGGCGTCGCCGCGATCTCCCCGGAGAAGGAAGTGGATATCATTCGAGTCCACGATGTGGCTGAGCACTCGGACTCTTTCATGGCGATGAAGGCAGTGCGGTGATCGGATGAGTGTCAACAATATCGTCGAGATTGATGACGGGCTGAGAATCCTGGGGACCGCACATGTCAGTAGCGAGTCGGTGGAACTGGTTCGAAATCAAATAGAAGAGTGGGAGCCTGACCTGATTGCAGTTGAGCTGTGCCCTTCCAGAATGGCTGCATTGACTGAGCCCGAGTCACTGGACTCGGAGGACCTCCTGAAGATAATCAAGGAGGGGAGGTCGGCCATGATACTCCTACAGTCAGCTCTGGCCGCTCAGCAAAGAAGGATGGGGATTTCCTCTGGAGAGAAACCCGGAGCGGAGCTCCTAGCCGCGGTAAACGCAGCTGAGGAGTCGGACATCCCGGTGGAGATGATCGACAGGGACGTTGTAATCACGCTAAGAAGAGCATGGAAGAAGATGGGCATGATTGAGAAATGGAGGATACTCAATGCACTACTGTGGGAGGAAGACGATGAAGAGGTCTCGATAGACGAGGTCCTAGGCGACTCCGACCTCCTGAGCAGCATGATGGAGGAGGCCAGAGAGCTCGCCCCCAGAGCTGGAGAGGTTCTCATCGACGAGAGGGACTCATTCCTGGCTGGCAGGATACAGCAGATTCGAGGGAAGGGGAAGGTACTGGCCGTAATCGGAGCGGGACATCTCGGTGGAGTTGTCCAAAACCTCGGTGAGCCTGCGATGGAGACTACATCGAGACTAGCGGAGCTATCTGAGGAGCCGCCCAAGTCTGTTTGGCCGATCGCACTGATGGCGGCCATACCCGTCTTCCTCCTGGGGGCTGTGGGGTGGATGGCCTACAACGGGGAAATGGAGGAGCTCAAGCAGACCGCTCAAACCTGGCTCGTCCTCAATGCTCTACTCGCTGGACTGGGTGTGCTAATTGCAAGGGGCCACCCGCTCTCTATACTGGTTGGCGCGGTAGCCTCACCGATCACCTCCCTCAATCCGACCTTGGCAGCAGGCTGGTTCGCGGGCTACACCCAGCTGAAGGTAGCCTCTCCGACGGGGAAGGACGCACAGGACTTCCTGAAGCTGGACGAGACCTCGTTATTCTGGAAAAACAGAGTTGGGAGGGTGCTACTGGTAACCGCACTCGGCAATGTTGGCTCGATGGTCGGCGCTTGGCTAGCAGGAGCGTCAATTCTTGGCATGCTAATTAGGTGACACAGAACCATTTTGCGTAGTACCCCTTGGCGGTGTCAGTGGTGAACTACGGATTCGTAATCAACAACCAGACTTGTATCGGATGCCACGCTTGCACAGTGGCATGCAAGGCGGAGCATGACGTTCCGATAGGAGTCAACAGGACCCATGTCAAGTACATCGAGAAAGGGGCCTTCCCAGATTCCACAAGGGAGTTCAGCGTCCACAGGTGCAATCATTGCGAGGACTCTCCTTGTACGAAGATTTGCCCCACCACTGCACTCTTCACCAGAAGCGACGGGATCGTAGACTTCGATGACGATCGTTGCATCGGATGTAAGTCCTGCATGCAGGCATGCCCCTACGACGCCCTCTATATCGATCCCGACAAGGGGACTGCTGCTAAGTGCAACTACTGCGCCCACAGGATAGAGCATTCCTACGAACCTGCATGCGTTATCGTCTGCCCCACGGAGTCCATAGTCTCCGGGGACCTCAGTGATCCGGAGTCTGCAATTTCTCAGCTAGTTGCCACTCACAACACCACCGTCCGGAAGCCCGAGTCCGGTGCTGAGCCCAATCTCTACTACATCGATGCTAGTGAGGAGATGCTTGACCCGAAGGCGACGGAACTGACTGGTTCTGGGATGTGGACCGAGCAGGCATTCGGAGTCGGCCACTTCGCAAAATACGCCGAGAGCAGGTTGGGAGAGGCGGATACCACCTCGATGATAGTTCAGCTGGCGCTCGAGAAGAAGGCGAGGAGCTCCGCCCCCCGTGACCAGGCCATAATCAAGGACGTGATGGAGAGGCTGGCCGATGAGTCGGGGTCAGCGAAGAGGAGCTATGACCAGCCTAGCAAGGGCGTCCTCTGGGGTTGGGAGGTCTCTGCCTACATCTGGACCAAGGGAATCGCTGCTGGCACGTACGTTGTCGCCATGCTTGCCATGCTATCGGGAATGGTGGAGATGAGTGACGAGCTCTGGGCGATGACCCTGGGCGTCGGCATAGTTTTCCTCGCGCTAACGGGCCTTCTCCTAGTAATCGACCTGGACAGGCCAGAGAGGTTCCTTTACGTCATGCTGAGACCGAATTGGGACTCTTGGCTCGTCAAGGGTGCCTACATACTCTCAGGTTACGGCGGCATACTTGCACTCAGCACGGGAGTTCTGCTCCTGGACCTGGATAGGTCGCTACTTAGTTACCTGGCAATCGCCGGAGTCCCTCTGGCCCTCCTAACCGGTGTCTACACCGCATGGCTACTGGGCCAAGCCAAAGCGAGGTCGTGGTCGGAAGACTCGCTTCTTCCTGCCAAGTTCCTCGTGGAGACCCTAGTGATCGGAGCTGCGGTTTTCTTCCCCATGGCTCTCATGGACCCACTCGCAATCGTGGCCGGGGTAGCGATCCTAGCCGGAGTCCTCGTCCACGACAACAGGCTGGTAGTCAAGCCGCAGATGGAGCCGTTGCTATGAGGTGTACGAATGGGTAAGTCGTTCATCGAGGACATCGCCCAGAGGCTGAGGATAATCCCCAACCTGGACAGGGAGAGGTCCGGTGGGGCGAAGACGGCTCTGAAGCCATACCCTGAGCCCGAGGACTGGCACGATCACGTAGAGTTAGACGCCAACGAGTGGCCGAAGATGGTCGAGAAGCGCTACTCCCTAGTCCCGACTACATGCTTCAACTGCGAGTCTGCATGCGGTCTCCTAGCCTACGTGGACAAGGAATCCGGGCAGGTCACAAAATTCGAGGGGAACCCCCATCACCCTGGTAGCAGGGGCCGGAACTGCGCCAAGGGCCCTGCAACCATCAACCAGATCAACGACACGGAGAGGATCCTCCACCCGATGAAGAGGGTCGGTCCCAGAGGGGAGGGCGGTTGGGAGAGGGTTTCCTGGGACCAGGCCCTGGATGAGATCTCGACCAAGATTAGGGATTCCCTCAAGACCGGGGCCAAGGACAGGGTGGTCTACCACGTTGGGCGCCCTGGTCACGAGGGATACACCAACAGGATCCTGAAGGCATGGGGGGTTGATGGGCACAACAGCCACACTAACATCTGCTCTGCAGGAGCGAGGACAGGGTACGCCCTATGGCACCGCCATGACCGTCCCTCCCCCGATCACGCCAACGCCAAGGTGATCCTGCTAACCTCCTCACACCTGGAAACTGGGCACTACTTCAACCCGCATGCCCAGAGGATCCTGGAGGGAATGATGGATGGTGCAAAGCTGGTTGTGATAGACCCCCGTCTTTCCAACACCGCGGCAATGGCAGACCACTGGGTCCCGACGTGGCCCGGATCGGAGTCAGCCCTTTTCCTCTCTTGGGCCAGCATGATCCTAGAGAAGGAGCTGTACGACAGGGACTTCGTCGAGAACTGGGTCAACTGGGAGGAGTGGCTCCAGGCTGATCACCCAGATGAGGAGAGGTCCTTTGAGAGATTCATCGAACTGCTGAAGGCAGAGTACTCCCAGTACACCCCCGAGTTCGCAGCGAAGGAATGCAGGATACCTGTGGAGCAGGTGATTGAGGTTGGCGAGATAGTGGCAAATGCCGGTAGCCGCCTGGCCACCCACGTCTGGAGAGCGGCTGCGATAGGCAACCTCGGTGGGTGGCAGGTCAGCAGGACCCTTCACCTACTGAACGTCCTTACTGGCAGCGTTGGAACCGAAGGAGGGACTTCACCAAACTCCTGGTCCAAGTTCAAGCCCGAGTTGTTCGACGTGCCCCCGGACCCGGACGGTTGGAACGAGTTGCACTTCCCGCCAGAATACACCATGTCGCACTACGAGATGAGTCACATCCTACCTCACCTAGTCACGGTGGGGTGCCACATCGCTCTGACGCCCACCTGGAACGAGACGGCCTTCTTCGCCGACTACGTCCTGCCCATGGGGCATGCCTCCGAGAGGCACGACGTGAACTCCTATGCCACGAGCTCAGGCAAGTGGGTGGCCTTCAGGCAGCCGGTCCTTCGAGAGTACGCTCGCAGGGAGGGGAGGGAGGTCGAGTTCACCCACGAGGTCAACCCCGGCGAGGTATGGGAGGAGGACGAGTTCTGGAACGAGCTATCTTGGAGGATCGACGATGGCACCATGGGGATCAGGGAGCACTTCATGAGCCCTTACAGGGAGGGCGAGAGGATCACCATCGACGAGTACTACCAGTACATGTTCGAGAGGGTGCCGGGCCTCCCCGAGGCTGCGGAGGCGGAGGGCACTGACGCTCTCGGTTACATGAGGAAGCACGGTGCATTCCAGATTGAGGAGGAGACCTACAACAAGCACGAGCAGGACGGCTGGCCGACCCCAAGCGGCAAGCAGGAGATATACTCCAAGAGCATGGTGGAGTTCGGCTACCCAGAGCACTCCATCCCACACTACAGGGTGATGAGCCACGTCCATCCGGACAACCTGCAGGAGGAGGACGAGTACTGCCTCCTCCCCAACTTCAGACTCCCCCAGCACATCCATTCGAGATCGGCCAACGCCAAGTGGCTCGCAGAGATCGCCCACAGGAACCCCCTGTGGGTCCATCCCAGCGATGCGGCCAAACTCGGGGTCGGGGAGGGCGACCTCCTGAAGGTGGAGACCGAGATAGGCTGGTTCATCGACAAGGTCTGGGTCACGGAGGGCATCAAGCCCGGGATAATCGGCTGCTCGCACCACATCGGGAGATGGAGGAGGAAGCAGGACTCAGGCAACCGGTACATGACCAACGAGGTCGAGATCGAGGATTTGGGCGATGGTAAGATGAGGATGAGGACGGTATCCGGGGTGCGTCCCTGGGAGTCTGACGACCCCGACACCAACAGGGTCTGGTGGAGGGACGGGGGAGTGCATCAGAACATCACTCACGCCGTGCAGCCCGACCCCATCAGCGGAGCCCATTGCTGGCTACAGAAGGTCAGGATAACGAGGCCGGTGGACGGGGAGGAGTACGGAGACGTGGAGGTCGATACCAACAAGTCGTTCGAGTACTACAAGAGGTGGAACGAGATGGCAAAGGAGAACGAAGTCCACCCTCGAGGAGAGAGGAGGCCGCTATGGATGAACAGGCCGCTTCCGCCGAGGAAGGAGCACTGGTTCATTCGGGAGTGACCGTGGGGGCGGGATCAGCTACGCCCCAGTCCACTGCTTCCCAGAGCCTCTCATGGAAGTAGTAGAACCCCATCTTCAAAGGGAACTCGATTACGATGAACCATCCCGCCGTCTCTATCTCTCCCGTAAGGAGTCCTGCAACCGCCGCACCGGTCAAAGTTGCAATTATTCTCCAAGCGAATGTCTTCGCAAGGACTCGTTCTCTAGTGTACATTCCCATCGCCATAGGAACTTGGTCTCATCAATGAGCAAATAACATGCACGGTATTGGTTGACTATCAAACTGCAATTAGCATAGGGTTGGGATTTCGCCGAGTAGGCTGCTTATTGGTTCGATTCTCAGTGGGCTGGACTGAAGTCTGGGGCGTCCGGATCATCCAGGCCCCAGTCGGATGCGCTCCATGCCCTCTCGTGAAGGTAATAGAGTATCATCTTCGTGAAGACTTCGATGATTCCGATTGAAAGGCCCGCTGTCCAGCTACCTGTGATGTACCTGGAGATGAGTATTGTATCGGTAGTGGCAATCCCCCTCCAGGAGAATGTCTTTGTTACGCTTCGCATCCTATTGGCATGGCCTTCGCCTGGCAATTTGTCCTCTTTCCCATCGACTTCACCCAAGCCCCAGTCGGATGCGCTCCATGCCCTCTCGTGGAGGTAGTAGAGTAGCATCTTCGTTAAGACTTCGGTAAAGCCGATTGCTAGACCTTTTGCAAAGCTTCCCGTAATGAGATAGGAGATGAGAATTGTATCTGTGGTGGCGATTCCCCTCCAGAGAAATGTCTTCGCAAGACTGCGTTTCCTGTTAGCATGACCCCCGCCTGCTACAGTCGACATGAATTGCTCAAGGGCTTATTTTTCATAATCTCTCCGTACAGTGGTTTACCCATCTCAGATAGATTCAATCACGACTGCGATTCCTTGTCCACCACCGATACAGGCTGTTGCCACCCCGTACCTAGAACCCGTTTCTTTGAGTTGGCGGGATAACGTGAGGACAAGTCTGGTACCAGTAGCTGCGAGCGGATGACCGATGCCCACGGCACCGCCGTTGACATTGACGATGTCATAGGATATCCCGAGATCCTTGATACAGGCTACTGCCTGTCCTGCGAAGGCTTCGTTTATCTCCCAAAGGTCAATGTCGGACACAGAAAGTCCTGCCTTCTCTATGGCCTTTAGGCTGGATGGGACCGGCCCGTATGCCATGATGCTCGGCTCCAGGCCCACTACTCCCCAAGAGACGATTCTCGAAAGAGGCTCGTCCCCATCAGCCTCGGCTCTGGATGCTGACTTGACTACCACTGCGGCAGCACCGTCCACGACCCCGGAGGCATTTCCTGCCGTGACCAAGGATTGCGGACCGAAGTGAGTCCTGAGGCCTGATAGAGTCTCCAAGGTGGTTCCAAGAACTACGTGATCTTCATGCGTGTGATCGACAGTGCCATCGGCGGTTTCAACGGGTACGACCTCTTGTTCCCAGATTCCTGATGAGACACTGGACTCTGTCCTCTGATGGCTCATTGCCGCGTACTCGTCTGCTTGCTCGCGCTCTACGCCCTTCCTTCTGCACAGCTCATCGCTGGTTTGTGCCATGAACATGCCACTGACCCCGTCCACTAGGTTGGTGAACAGGTAGTCCTCCATGTCCTGTGCTAGCTCCTCTCCTGCCGAAGGGGGCCTCCCGAGCTTGTACGTGTTCCTCATGCCTCTCAAGACGTGAGGTGCCTGGCTGAGGTTCTCCATCCCACCGGCTACGACTACATCGGCCTCCCCGAGCATTATCATCTGGGTTGCGCTGATGATCGACTGGGCTCCACTCCCGCAGAGCCTGTTCAGTGTCAGCATCGGGACTTCCTCGGGGATCCCCGATCTGAGGCCGGCGTGCCTGGCTCCGAAGATTGCTTGCCCGGAGGTCTGCAGGGCGTGCCCCATCACCACGTGTTCCACACTGGTCGGGTCTGTTCCGGTCTTCTCCATGGCTCCCTTGATTGCTACTGTTCCGAGTTGCTCGGCTGAAACTGATGCTAGTCGCCCGCCTGGACCACCGTCTCCTCTCTTGCCTCCAAGCCACTCGCAGAAGGGCGTCCTCGCCCCGCCTACGACAACCGCTCCCTCGGTCATCTGACTACTTCCCTCGTTCAGGACTCGTCTGACTCTTCCGTCATCGAGCCAAGGTAGTCTGGTAGTTCGACGCCCGACATCTTCGCGACGTCGTGTATCGGAGGTAGGCTCTGTACTAGGCTGCTGACGAAGTTGCTGGTTGCAGAGTTTCCGTCTTTGTCGTTCCCGCTGTCCCATACTGTGATCTTGTCAATCTTCAGGTTGCGGATCGCCTCGGTCTGAGCCGATACCATGGCCTCTATCTTCTCCACCATGAGTAGGGTCGCCGCGGCCTTCGGATCTCCCGATGCGCTCGAGACCAGGTTACTGTAACCCTGGGCCTTTGCTTCCAGGACCTGCTTAACACCCTCGGCCTCTGCCTCGTACTTCGCAAGGATGGCGTCTGCCTCACCGCGGGCAATCCTCCTCTGCCTCTCTGCCTCGGCCTCTGCTGCTATCTCTACCTGCTGTTTGGCGATGGTTTCCCTGGCGATCTCGCTCGCTCTGAGAGATTGCTCTTCCTCGTCGTATTTCGCCTTAGCAATCTCGGCCTCGGCTTGAGCCGTGGCCACCTCGGCTCTCTGCTTGGCCGATGCCTCTGCCTCAGCGAGGTCGGCGTTTGCTCTGGCGATCTCTGCCTGAGCAGCGTTCTCACCGCCAACTGCCATTGCTTCCTGTTGTTCGACGTAGACACGCTGGTCTGCCTGCGCCGCCTTCCTTCCCTTCTCTGCCTCCGCGTTGTTCTGGGCTACCTGAATCTCTCTGGTTCGGTCGGCCTCTGCCTGACCGATGGCTCCATCCCTCTGTGCGTTGGCGACATCGACCCTAGCCTGCTCGACTGCAGTGGATGCGGCTTTCTTACCGATGCTCTCGATGTAGTCTGACTCGTCTGTGATGTCAGCGATGTTAACGTTGATTAGGTACAGACCGACCTTCCTCATCTCCTGTCCGACGTTCTTCTGAATCAGCTCTAGGAAGGAGTCCCTGTCCTGGTTGATCTGCTCGATTGTCAGGGTGGCCACTGTGAGACGGAGTTGTCCGAAGATGATCTCCTTGGCCATCTCCTCTATGTCCTCTACCCTGAAACCGAGGAGACGCTCGGCTGCATTGGCCATTATCGAAGGCTCCGTGGAGACGCCTATGGTGAATGTGCTTGGAACGTTAATCCTGATGTTCTGGAGAGACAATGCGCCCCTCAGGTCGATGTTGATTGTCATTGGCTTGAGCGAGATGTATGCGTAGTCCTGGATCAGAGGCCATACCAATGAGGCACCTCCATGGAGGGTCTTGGATGGTTTCGGGCGTCCGTCTGCGGTCCTCTCCGTCCTACCGTAGATGACCATTATCTGATCCGGTGGGCATCTCTTGTAGCGCTGTGCGAAAAACATCACAGCGGCTACGAGAATCAATACGACTGCAAATATCATTATTCCTAGTACGTCTTCTGCTTCTGCCATTGGCTCAACTCATTCCGCAAGAAGCCGCAGTCACCTATGAATGCTTACCCGCCGCGACCGTATAGTCGGTCAAGAGAATGATTTTTCTTGATTAAATTCTCTTGACGACTAGGACCTCGCCGATTATGTCGACGACTTCGATGAAGTCGCCTGTAGCTATCCCTGCTCCGTCCTCAGACTTGGCGTTGAAGGTCCTCTGTGCCTCGTTGACCTCGACCGTCACCTGTCCGACTCCATCTTCTGATATCCTGAGGTACACTTGCCCCTTGGACCCTATGGCCTCGGTCAGCTCCACCGTCCCATCCTGTTGGAGATTGACGAAAAGTTCGAACAGCTTGCCTGTGAAGTACATCGAGGCCCCCCCTGCAATGGCTCCGGCTAGTATGGCTGGCGAAGCCCCTCCACCGGACTTGGTCACGTACAACCCGGCTAGGCCGAAGAACATCAGGAATGCCATGATCCCCTGGAACGTGAGAGCCTTGAACGATGCATCCGCACCCATGTCCACGTCTATTCCGAATAGCCCGTCGAATATGTCCGTGGCAATTCCGCCAATCATCAGTAGGAAGAAGTACAGGACGAACAGTATGCCCCCAATCAAGGCGCTTGACGCGAAAAGCATGTCAATTCCTGAAACATCTCCTAGCCCTACCAACTCGAACAAACTGAACTCGACCATCGTTACTGCGTGTTAAGTCTATTTTTTGACTTGTTCGGCGGAAATGGGCCAAAAAAGGTACTCATTTCCTTGAAAGTAGTACGCCCATGTATCGCTCCAGGTTCAGGATAGGGCCAAGCGAGAGTCCGACGATGACGAACGAGATGGTGAGATTGGTGTCAGAACTAAGGCTGAATAACGTGTCTATGAGTGTGTATGAAAAAATCCCTATGAGGAAGAGGATGACTGGAATTGCTGCCCTCCGGAAGAAGATATGGTAACCGAAGAGTTGGTCGAAGGCAGGGTTCCCGATGGCCTTGTCCACGATGTTTTCCTTATCCCTAGAGGACATTGCATTCAACTCGGATTGCTACTAACCAAGTGTAGCCAGCCATTGGAACATCCCGAAGATCGTGATTACGACGGGGATAGAGTACCAAGCGGCTTTCACGGGCTTGGAGGAGTCGTCCACGATTTTCTTCCTCCCAGTCGCCGGGTCGGTCGTTAGAATGGTCTTCTCAGCCTTGCTATAGAGTTCCGAGAACTCGGATTCGTTCCTAGCTAGGAACAGCAGGAAATACAATCCGAGTGCCATGGTGCCCCCTCCGGTGCCCTGGATCATGTATGCAATCCAGTCGGAGGTTCCCTCATCTGCCAACAGGGCATTACCAATCAGAAGTTGCGCTATTCCCATCATGAACCACATAATGGAGTCTCTTCGTGCCATGTACGGTTGAGGAGAAACCCCCTCTTGAATATGACCCCTGCATGTGAGAGTATCAGCCGCCTCTGCTCTTGGGACGTTTCTCCCAGATGGCCCATGTGCCCTTGGCTGTGGCCGCGAGTTTTCCTTTACCCGTTACGAGCCTGCCCTCGATGTGCGCTAGGTTTCGGCCTCTCCTGACGACCTCTGCCGTGGCAACTAGGTGGTCTCCCTGGTCCACCGCATTCAGGTATGATATGTCCAGCTGGGCGGTGGCGCACCACTCCTCCTTGGATATCAAGGATACGAGCGTGCCGCCCATTGCCGTGTCAAGGAGCGTTGCATGGACCCCGCCATGTGCCATCCCACCCATGTTCAGATGCTTCTCGCCCACGGTCAGTTCCACCACGCAGGAGCCCTCGCTGAAGTCAGTTATCTCCATGCCAAGCGACTCTGCTAGGTTGTTCAGCCTGGGTATATTGCGCTCCTCCGTCATTCGGAAGCCTCCCCTGTCTGGACTGCCCATAACCTCGCATACAGGCCTTCCTGGGAGACAAGATCGTCGTGGCTGCCCATCTCCGTTATCTGTCCCTTCTCCATCACGGCTATGGTGTCGGCGTTCCTGATTGTGGAGAGCCTGTGAGCGATGATCAGGGTGGTCCTGTCCCGGGATATCCTCTCGATCGACCTCTGCAGTGCTGCCTCTGTCTCGTTGTCCACATTGCTCGTGGCCTCGTCTAGGACGAGAACGGGAGCGTCCTTCAGCACCGCGCGTGCTATGGCTATCCTCTGGCGCTGGCCCCCGGAGAGTCGATGCCCGTCCTCGCCGATGTTGGTGTCCCAACCCTCCGGTAGCTCGTCGATGAATCCGATTGCCTCTGCAATGCGTGCGGCCTCGACCATCTCCTCCTCCGATGCATCGGGCCTGCCGTAGAGCACGTTGTCCCTCACTGTCCCCGGGAACAGGGTGGTGGTCTGGCTTACCAGGGAGATGGAGCCCCTCAGCGAGTCTAGTTTGAGGGTCCTGACGTCATGCCCGTCCAGGGACACCTTGCCCTCTAGGGGGTCGTGGAACCTCAGGAGGAGCCTCACCAAGGTGGTCTTGCCTGAACCTGTGGCTCCGACTAGACCGACAGTCTTCCCGGCTGGGACCTCTAGGTCGATGCCCCTGAGGACGTCCTCCGACCTCCGTGTCGAGCAGGTCGAGCACCCTTGTGGTCGATGCTAGGGCCCTTTGGTAGAGGTCGAAGGTCTCGCCGAGCCTGGTGAGCGGCCAGAGGAGCCTCTGGGTGATGAACACGATAACGGAGTACTCGCCGAGGCCGATCTTGCCCTCGAGGGCGTACTTCCCGCCCACCAGGAGGTTGGCTGTGAACGCGAAGAGGATGGCCATCCTGATCAGTGGCACGAAGGATGCGGAGAGCCTGATGGCGGATCTGTTGGCGTCCCGGTATGACTGGGATGCGTCGCTGACCCTCTTGGCCTCCCGCTCCTCGGCGGTGAACGACTTGATCGTGGTGATCCCCTGGAGGTTGTTGTTCAGGATGGCGTTCAGCTCTGCCACCTCCTTTCGGACCTCTGAGTACCTGACCCCTATCCTCCTCTGGTACAGGAAGGACCCGCCGACTATCACCGGGACGGGGATGATTGCGAGGAGCGCGACCTCTGGGGCGAGGAAGAACATGATGCCGCTGACCACTATCACGGTTGTGCCCACCTGCAGCAGGTCGTTCGCCCCGTGGTCGAGGAACCTCTCGAGTTGGTTCACGTCGTCGTTCATTATCGCCATCAGGCCGCCGGTGCTCTGCTCGGAGAACCACTGCATCTCCAGGTCCTGTATGTGCCTGTATGCATCCATCCTGAGCTCGTGCTGGGCGGTCTGGGCCAGGTTCCTCCACAGGACCCCGTAGAAGTACTGGAACAGTGACTCGAGGACCCAGATGGCCACGGTTATCCCTGCCAGTACCTGCAGCTGGACCCATGGGTCGGTGTAGCCGTAGTCCGCTAGGAAGGACTCCTCCTGCTGGTGGACCACGTCTATGGCCATCCCTATCAGCACCGGGGGGGCTAGGTCCCATATCTTGTTCAGGACCGAGCAGATCGATGCCAGGATGATGGCTCCCCTCTGGTCCCTCATCTGGTTGAGGAGGCGCGAGAGCGGGTGACGCGCATCTGACACGCCCCCCGCTAGAACTGTTCGTCTTCAACCCTGCCCACAATGGATTTTTGGAGGGGACGCGCCTGCAGCAGCATGGCGACTCGTGCCCTCGTGGCGGTTCTGTTTCTCTCGGCTAGCCTGTCCGGCTGCCTGATGGGGGGAAGCGGCGAATCGGGGAACGAGGACGAGTTGGTCGTGGACGAAATTCCGCCGTACATCGAGGACGGGATATTCAACTGCATCGATCACGACAACCTGACGAGGTGCTGGCAGGTCCACGTGCCCGACAACCTCGACCCCAACGTTACCGTGCCACTCATCATCGACATGCACGGATACGCCTCGAACTCGATCGAGCACAGGAAGCTCTCCTCCTTCGATGACATAGCCGACGAGGTGGGGGCGATAGTGGTCTACCCGGACGGGGTCGCGGGCTACAACATGCAGTGGGACCTCGAGGAGAACCAGGCATGGAACTCCGGGTGGTGCTGCGCGCACTCCACCCGCGACCAGATAGACGACGTCGGCTTCATCGAGAGGGTCGTGGAAATCTCGCTTGGGATGTACAACGTCGACGAGGACAGGGTCTACGCCTCCGGGTGGTCCAACGGGTGCTCGATGTCGCAGAGGCTGGCCATGGAGTCCAGCCACATCTTCGCGGCCGTGGGGTGCATGGCGTTCTACCTCATCACGGAGCCGGTGGACGGCTACTCGCCGATCCCTGTGATGGAGGTCCACGGGTTCCTGGACAACGTGGTCCTCTACGAGTCCACCGTCCTCAGCGTGCCGTTCAACGAGGAGCTCTGGACGAACCCGGAGGCCTACGACACGGGCGCCATAGAGAACATGGTCGAGTGGGGGGGCCACAACAACTGCTCGGGTGGGCTGGAGACCTACGAGCTGAACGCGCTGTACACGATACAGGGCTACGACGGCTGCGAGAACGACGCATCGGTGCGGCTGATGACGATATACGCGGCTCAGCACAACCCCTACGAGAAGGACTTCGAGGACGACACTCTCATCGGCAGCACGTTCATCGGCACCCAGGGCCTGGTGATGTCAAGCCACATAGTCTGGGACTTCATCAGCCAGTACTCCAAGGAAGTCGTGCCGGAAGAGTAGGATATCCGAGAGAGGTTCAAATCCGCATGGCGGCTTCACGGGACGTGGCAGAGGAACCC
>LURR01000003.1 GCA_001628485.1 Marine group II euryarchaeote REDSEA-S11_B3N4
TGGCCCTGTCCTTGGCCCTGTCCTTGGCCCTGACCCTGTCCTTGGCCCTGGCCCTGTCCTTGGCCCTGTCCTTGGCCCTGTCCTTGGCCCTGTCCTTGTCCTTGTCCTTGTCCTTGGCCCTGTCCTTGTCCTTGTCCCTGTCCTTGGCCCTGACCGTCCTCTCCTTCTCCACCGCCCTCGGTGCCACCGTCTCCGGTTCCGTCACCTTGGAAGTCTGGATCGTATGCGTCGGGTATGCCGTCGCCATCCGAGTCCGAGGCGGCACCGTCGTTGGGGTCGTTCGGATAGGGGTCATTCGCGTCGGAGGTACCATCGCCGTCGGTATCTGCGTTGTTCGGGTTGGTTCCTGCCTGATACTCCTCCAAGTTGTCTAGTCCATCCCCGTCTGGATCTGCACTGCTGTCACTGGCGGAGTTGGGGTTTAGTCCATAGTTGACCTCCCACCCGTCCGGCATACCGTCGTTGTCGGTATCTGCGTTGTTCATGTCTGTCCCAGCGGCTTGCTCTTCCGCATTGGTCAAACCGTCCCCATCCCAGTCGGCTCCTCCGTCGGAGGGGTCAAGGGGGTCTGAACCATCGGCTGCTACTCCGGTAGAACCGGCCATCAGCACCAATAGCATGGCTGTCAACAAACTTGCTTTCTTCTGATTGTACATTTGTAATTCACTTCCTAGTTTTCCAATTATCCAGAGTAGGTTGGATGGTTGCTTAGAGCGAGTCTAGACACGTGTCCTGCAACTGTAAAAACGCTGCACTGAGCGCAATCCCAGATGTTTTCGAACACTCTTGATCCTGTCCTGACTCCTCCTTTTCTTGTCATCCAATCTCACTGGCTTTCTCAGGGAACCCTCCGTTCCCTCTGGGGTAGGAGAGGCATGTTACGTATTTCAAGGGTTCCTGCGCTGGCCTCAGGGGGTAATCTTTGCCAATTCGGCTAGGAACCTGGTCTTCCCCATTATGTGAAGAACCGGGATGATGAGTGAAGAAATCGCCAGGACGCCGAAGAAAAGCCCGGACCAGAGCTCTATCCCCCTGCCTATGGAGAGGAAGAGGATCCACCCCATGAGCACCGATACCCAAGGTAGGTGCCTCCTCGTGTAGAGGGACAGCCTGGCATTGAGAATCTCGTCCGAGTACAGTTGCGGGGTGTCTTCGGGATCTGCCAGACCATGCTGGACGCCGCACCTCGCGCAGACCTGGTACCTAGGCCCGTTCCCGGTAATGAACTGGGACTGGGGATAGTTCTGCTTGCACAACCTGCATACTGGCATTACGCTCGTAACAACCAGCGGAGGATTGTCCTTCAAGGCTACGGTCTGGGAGCCTGTCTCAGTTGTCATCCAGGGCGTCATCTAGGAATGATACATCGATGTCGTCACCCTCTTCCTCGAGTTCGTCTGCTAGGTCGTTCAGGCCCTCCAGGCCGATTTCCTCGGTCTGCGCGCTCAGAATCTCCCCGACCGAGGCATCGGGCTCCCATGACTCATCCAACGGGATTTCTTCCATGGTGGTTTCTTCCACATCTTCGGTTTGGTCCTCTGAAATACTATCTGTCTGACTCAGAATCGAGCTTGAAGCTATCTCCTCCTCCTCTGATATGCCGAGGGCCTCCCTGGTCAGCTCCTCCTCCAACTCTACCTCCTGTGTCCCCATCTCCCAGGGTTGTGGTGCTGCTCTCTCCCTGGGTCTGATGATTAGGGCAGCGCCAAGGATGATCATCAGAGCAGAGACCATCAGGATGAAGGTGTTCAGATCCCCATCCACCAGCTGGTCGAACCACGACTCTCCCCCTGAACCTGAACCATCTCCATTTCCTCCGGGGGACACCTCGGAGAGTGGGTATACCCTGATGGAGTCCACGGCTAGCCTGTGGACTTCCCCATCGAATGCGACTACTGCTATCCAGTATGCGGTCGAGGGGTTAACGGGGGTCGGGCCTATGGACTCGAAGGACGAGTTCGTGGATGTTATCGAGGACTGCACAGGAATGGCGTCCCTGGTGTCTGAGAATTGCATGGTGCTGGCATACATCGTGTACGATTTCACCTGGGGATCTTCAGAGTCTGTCCAAAGGACCTCGATTCGATTTCCCGATGGGTCCCAGTATGCCATGATCTCTGAGACCTCGGGGAGGTGCATTCCCGGGTCCTGTGAGTTCTCGTCCACCGGGCTTATCATGGATGTCTCCAGATTGTCAGTCCAGGCGTTCCCTGATGTGTCCACGGGCACCACTGCAACCCAGACGGGTATGTCTGGTCGGATGGCTCCACCTCCGGAGACCTTCTCGAGTAGGGTGCGTCCCCACTGGGTCCTGTCCAGAGTCAATGCTGGCTCGAGACCCTCGGTGCTGTCGAATGGGGCTCCTGCGACCGCGAATAGGAGGTATTCTCCGATGTCCTGGGCCGTACTGGAGGGGAACGTGACGAAGACCCCGTCGCCGGAGTCGGGCGACCTGTCCTCCAAATCTGGGGCCGCTAGCCTCTCAGGGGGGAACATATCGCCCCTGTTGTCTATTGGGGTGACTAGAGCCAAGTGATCGCTTAGTCCAGACAGGAAGACGTTGCCAGCGATGTCATGGATGGTGACCGTGACGTAGAGGGGTATGTCTGGCGATATGCGAGACGGTGTCAGTGAGCCTGGTTCGGAGCCATACAGGGCAGTCGTCAGAGTCACATCCAGTCTTGGAGAGTTTCCTATCTGCCTCTGGTCTATCGTCAAGGCGTTGCAGTTGCCACTTGCCTCGCATGATTCGTATACGTCTGTCAGGTCATCCAGAGGGAAGTCGGATGCCCAAACGGTGTAGTGGCTGAAGTCCTCTGCCATCGTCCTGTCCCAACTGACGTCTATCGCGGTTCCATCGTCCTCGGGATGGTCCCAGGCTTGTAGGCCAGAGACTAAATCGGGCGGGGAGAATTCGGAAGAGTCTAGCTCGGAGTAGCTGGCTGTTTCTACCACTAGGACATCGTCTACGTTCTGATTGCCCCAGTCATCCACTGCCACGACCCCGATCCAGTAGACGATGTCGTTCTCCAGGGTGGTGTTTCCGATTGAGTCTATGATCACCTCATCGGTGGTGCAGTCGGGAATGATCTCGGCTATTGGCCAGCCGTCTACGGAGGTAGGAGAGGTCCATCCAGATGCAGGGAGGATGTAGATGACGTGGTAGGAACAGTCCGCCTCCTGGTTTGGGTTCCAGCTTACCTCGATTCGGCTTCCCTCGTCGTTGGGGGCGTCGTTCGCGGAGGTCCCGGTAATCGGCATTGGGGCTATCCCGTCATTGAGGCCTCCAGCAGTCACAACTGGACCCACGACTGTGGCGTTAGAGGGATCAAACTGTCCCGACTCGTCGACGCACACGACTGCGAACCAGTATGGGACGTTTCCATCTAACTCAAGCGTGGTCGAGTTGCCAGCAGCGAATGCGAAGTCCATCGGTTCGGAAAGAGCCAGGGCGTTGGTTATCTCCTGCTGGACAGCCCAGATTCTGGTTAGTTGTGGGTCTAGCTCCTGACAGGCAGACCACTCTGCTGTCACGGTTCCGGGAACCCCTCCTGACACTGGTTGGACGTCTAGCCATTCTGGCGGAGATGGAATCTCATCGGTCGGAGTAGCGTTGCCTTCCCATGAAGTTGGGTCTCCGAGGCTTCCGTCTGGATACTCGATTGCTATTGCGGCCCTGTACTGCCTCTGATCTGATAGCGGTACCTCAGAGCCATTGCTGTTGCCTGTTTGGAACACAGTGGTAGTCTGAGACCAGTACGGGATTCTCTGGTATGAGGGTAGGTCGTCGAGTTCGTCCTTGGTTGGATTCCAGTCTGGATTGTCAGTGGAATCCCAAAGATACACCCTGTAGGCGTACCATGCAGAGTCCTGAGCAGGCATCCAGGATGCATGCAGGACACCGCCTCCGTCATTTGGCCTGTCATAGAGGCTGGTCATCACTGTGGGAGCCTCTAGTCTCTCCCAATCGTAAGTGATCCTGATCTTGAGTTTACCATCGTTAGGTGACTGCATCTGGAGGTGCACTGTAGAGGATAGCGATCCTGGTTGTGTATCGAATATCGCAGTCTGGAAAGCCTCCTCTATTCCATGGTCAAGAGAAGCCAGGTCCCAGCTTCCAGTGTAGTTCAGGTTGGTCGATCTGGCCCATACCCACGAGCCGCTCTCCGGAGAAGAGAAGGTGAGCGCCCCGGGATAAAGGAGAATCTCCGAAGAGTTGTCCTGGTTCTGGTCCAGTGGGATCGTGATCGGGTTATCTGAGGACGCGAATACGGTCTGCATCCCTGGTCTGGTGCTTTCTGTGATGTCCATGGTCCTGTCAGCGAAAATAGCAGTTAGCGGTAAGGCCCGCCGCTGATTCTCCCTTGGAATCTCCCTCAGGGTCTCCATCGGCTTGAATATGTGAAGTCCGTCTTCTCCGATTACGGCTAATCCCATCCACAAATCTGCATCCCCAGATACCGCTCCAGCCATTTCTCCAATCTTGACGACTCCATGGTCGCCGGTTGCCTCTACAATGCTAATCTTGCTGGCTGAGATAGCAGCTAAGTGATTTCCATCGGATGTCAGTTCCGTGATTGGCCAAGCCTGGAGATCTATTCCACCTGGTCCGGCCTCTATTTTCATCGAGGATGCGTTCCAGTGGACTAGAGGCTGGATGGAGGTGGCAATATGCACCCCCCAGAGATCGGTCTCCACGGCGCTTACGTCATTGCTGGGGATCATGTCGATATTGTACGTCCCGTTTGAGCTGTCGGTTCCCAGGTCCCAAGCAGAGACCCCTGGCCTAGTCAACCCCTGTCCATTGTGGGAGATGAAGAGGGCGGCGTCATGGTGTATGGTTACCATAGAGCCAGTGGATGTGTCGTTCACTTCCCTGGAGACCGAGTCTGCATAGACAATCCCGGAAACGAAGTCTCCGACTAGGCCATCCGCTCTTCCGATTGAGCCAACAATCCCGAGGTTCTGATCCAGGACGATCATCCCAGTCGGTCCTCCGATGAGGACAGAGCCGTTTCCGAGAACGGGGGAAGGAGGAACGAAGAGGTGGTTAGAAATCGGTGTCGGCAGGCCGTCGACAGTTGTGATAGGGTCGTCCCAGTCATACTTTGTCTGATTCCAAAGGCCTATTCCACCGTGAGTGGAAATCAGGACATGCTCGCCGAACTGAACGAAGTCAGTGACTATGTTGCTGGGCAATCCAGCCAACAGGCTTCCCTGGCCCCAAGTGCGAGAGCCCGGATCGAAGGACTGGAAACCAGCAGAGCTGCCATCCCAACCCATCAAGCCAACGAACATCTGCTCTCCGTCTATGAGAAGCCCGTCCATCTGATTGTGGAGAGGTGGGGGGGTTGGTTGGAATGACCTCTGGGTGAGGTTGAACGATAAGAGCCCGTTCCCAACGGTGGAAGCCCATATCTCCTCGTCCACTAACAAGATCTCGTTTATTGATTCGGTGAATGCTTCGAAACCGTATTGCCAGAAGACTGACCCATTATCCAGAATTTCCCCCTGCAGTACCGTAGAAGCCAGGTACGAATACTCGGAAGACCCCACCGTTACCCATACGTGAGTCCCGTTCGAAATCATCTCGTGAACGACTCCAGAGGGGAGGCCCACGAGCTCGTCGAAGCCTCCCTCTATGAGGCCGGTTGCATCAAGCCTGTCCACCCTGTTAATCCCAGAAAGGTCGCCAGACCTGCCGATCGCGTAAGAACGCGCAGCAGTGGGCGCTCTGACTATTGAGCATGAATCCATACCTTGTCCGATTACTTGCCCGGAAGTGGCCGATGTGCCCGATGTTAATACACGAGTGATTCCCCCCTCACCATCGAAGTGAGCGACCAACAGTAGGTCCTCGTCGAAGAGCATTCCACCAGGGAAGACTGGGTCCTCCGAGACACCCATTTCCGGGGTTAGAGTATCTAGGAAGTTATTGGATGAATAGTCGAATCGATCTATCCCTACGTTATCGGTATCGAATCCCACGTACAGAATCTCATTCTGTTCGTCGCAGGCTAGTGCTCTTGCATCCCTGTCTACCATATTCGAGTTGTCTTCTGTAATCGGCGTAATCCACTCCTCTGTCACGCCATCGCCATCATGGTCAGAAAGATCGAAGCGAGCTATCCCCCCACCAACCGCCCACCATTGCCATGCGGAGAAGCCTACCGCAATGTGTACTATGTCTTGGCAGAGCACGATGTCAGCACCATACCCATCGGGGATATCATTGGTATCCACGTCCCAAACAGTCCAGTTACTGTTGTTACCTGAAAGTCGCATGACATGTCCGTCATCACCGTATCCAGAAGCGGCCCAGAGGTCGTTCCCTACCACTTTCATGGAGTAGAAGTCCAACTCAGAGTCTTGAGGTAGGCCGTCTCCGGGAAGCCATGACGAGAGCCAAGTCTGATTAATTGGGTCCCATCTGAGTACCCCATTCATGCTAGCGAAGAGGTACTCGCCTTGGAATTCGACCATTCCCCTGATTCTTCCGTCGACGTCGTCCCACTGATTGAGCAGAGTCATATTCGGGACAGAGAAACGTCTGAGGATATCCTCCCCGTAGGCTACCCAAAGCTCGCAAGAAGCGTTTAGGGGGAAGCAATCCCCTAGGTATTGGGCATTTACCCTGCCTACGTCTCCAATGGTCTGTAAGTCGTCCTCCCAGTCTCCTGAAGTCGTATTCCACCTGAGGATAGTTCCTGGGTCTCCGGAGCCGCCCCAACCCGATGTCTCAACTACGCTTATCCAGACTTCATCCCCTATCTGGTTCATGCCGTGGACGACCCCGTTGAACCCAAGGCGAGCACCGGCATCAATGGAGGGTAGGGAGGTATTGTTGTCCAGGTTAATCCTAGAAACCTCGTCCCTAGTATTCCATGGATTTGCCCTTTGTGGAGAGTAGTACATCAAGTTGTCAACAATCAGTATCTCAGCCGGTGAGTAGTTCGGTAGAGTAGGTCCGTCCTGGTTATTTCCCCTATCCCACTGAACTAGGACAGTGCCGTTGACCAGGTCGATTAGGGTAAGGCCAAAGTCCCCTCCAGCCCACATTGTACCCTCTTCCCTTCCCTCTATCAGAACCGTAACATCGTCATCTTCTAGTATTCCTTGAGATCCATCCCATGAGGGTAGCCAGTTTCCAGATGTGAGATTGAAGCGAGCTATCCCGAGGTTCTCAAAGCCGAGGTAAAGAGTGTCGAGGTACTTGTGGGCTCTAGCCCTCTCGGTATCGTCTCCTGCCGTCCAAACCTCAACTACTGTCCCATTTGAGGTGTTGATTACTGCGGCACCCTCGGTTGTTCCGGCATAGAGTAGGTCGGGACCAATCGGATCAACGGCAATTACGAAGCGAGAAGGCATGCCATCCCCTCCCCCTCCTCCGCCGCCATTTCCTCCAGTGGTCCAGCAGTCCTCGAGCGTGAACTGCGATTGGGGGTTGTTTGGGTCAGGCCAGTTCCACATACAGGCCCCTCTGTTAGTTCCAGCATAGACTCCGTTGGCATCGCTGGAAACATCGTAGAACTCGAAGGGATCGTTGTTCCAGCCGGGAATGCTGGTGGGAAGCAGTTGCCAATTGGAACCGTCCCCCCTTGCCAAGCCTCCGTTTGAGTTGGCACCGGTGTTCTGTACCTCCGAGCCGACCAACAGGCCACCAAAGAAGTCCAATGCCAGAGTGTTCACATCTTCATCCGGAATTCCATTCGGGTCGTCCGGAGTCCACAGGTCTACTATATCGCTCGTCAGCCTATCGATTAGGAGTATCCCTAGTCCTGGAAGGCCTAGGTAAATCACCTCTCCATCGACTGCAACGGGAGCCGTGTCTAGATTGTCCACACCGAGAGATTGCCAAGAGCCGATTATTTCGGGAGTGCTTAGATCGATTCTCATCACTCCAGCATCCTCTGTAGCGATGTATGCGATTCCGAACCTGGTGGCGATGTCCCTGATTCTGTCAGAGTCGAGTCCCTCCGACTCGGAGAATGTCCCGATTACGTTATTCGAATCGGTGGAGTAGAGGGAGATTCCTGCATCTGAGTGTCCGATAACTAGAGTTGCAGTATTGGAGTCGAAAGCCAAACTGGTAATCGATTCCGAATTGGTTCCCTGGATTTTTCCGAAGTGGGACCCGTCTATATTGCTGAGCCTGTGGACCCCACTACCAGAGGTTCCAATCCAGACCCAACCGTCTTCGTCTTGTTCTATCGATGTGATTGAAACCTCTCCCGAATCTATCGAAGGGATGCTGTCAGAGATGTCCACGGGCTCCTTCCAGAGATTGTCTCTCTTGTCCATCATATCGATGATTGTTCCAGAGGCAATCCAGAACTCGCCTGCCTCTCCGTCATCTATTATCGCTGTGATCTGTGCATCCTCGATTGAAGGGCTACTGACTAGTGGAAAGGATCCGTCTGAGACGTCGCCCAGGACTCTACCCATCGTCCCGGAGGAGTCGCCGATTATCGCCAAAGAGTCTGAGGGGGAACGAGATTGTCCTCCTGGCCAAGGGCTGATGCTGTTTCCGGATCCTGAGAGACCCAAGTCGGATAGGGAGATTTCGCTGCTGAAGAGCAAGACATCAGTATCGTACATCTGGACCTGCTGCTCGCCTAGAATGTAAAGCCATCCCGGGGTGACAGCCAGACCGATTGTAATGTCAGAAGATAGCCAATTAGATGAAGTCCAGGATGGGACCCATGACTCAGATGAGATGTCGAACCTGTCTATTCCAGAGTCAGAAGTCGCTATGTAAAGGATGTCATCGGAAACAGCGATGTCGGCGATCGAATTCCCAGAGAGCAGGTTGGAGTCGTCCCAAACGATGTTTCTTTCGATTACTATTGACGTTGAATCGCCCGATGATACGTTGTACTCTATCACCCTGATGCCATGGTCCTCTGTTGCCAAGAACAGGGTCCTGCCATCAATGTACAATTCCAATGGAGTTTCCTCCTGAGAGGTAGAACAGAAGTCTAGAGACTTCCAGAGAGATCCCTTTGCGGGCATCAAGTAGTGGATAGAGCAGTCGGACGCTCCCCACAATACTCCGAATATGTCCGTTTTCAATGCAAGAATTGGATCCGTCATTGATGAGTTGACTTCTTCGGGGAAATCTGAAACATAACCTGAGTCGGATAGGCCCATGGCAGTTACATTCCCATCTTCATTACCAATGTAGAGCATGTCCCTATTCGGATCCGTAGCGATAGATCTCCCGGATATATCTGGAATTATATCGATGATGCGCTTGTTTGCGTTGTCATCCAACACCAGCAGATCGTCGTCGACCAGAATGTACAGACTTCCATCGAATGGGTTGTAAGCACTACCATGGATTGAGACCTCTATGGGGCTGAATGACAGCTTTGGGTCAACAGGGCGGAGGGCCTGGATAACCAAGTCTGTGATTTCAATTCCAGTTGGAATCTGCCAGGATGCGTCACTGATTGTGTTTGGCTTTAGGGATGAGTCGAGAATGCCGTCCAGAAGGCTTGGCGAGTTGTCTGAGAAGGCGTTCTGCCTCCCTAGGTCACCGCGTCCTCTCCAGTCCAAAACACTGGTCTGAGTGTCCATAACTGCAATCTGAGGTTGATTCGCCCAATATCCATCGCTTCCGTTAACGGCCACTTCGAAAGTCAGGTTGTCAATAACGGCACCGGGCGCGAACTCCATGAAGAAGTCAGAAAGTGCGGGAGTCCCGTTTTCAGGGTCTGATCCGGTAGCATCTAGGACAATCCAACCAGTGTCATTGCTACCATTTACTCCCCATGACTTGCTGGAGATATAGTTAGTATCCATGTAGTCTGTTTCTTTCATTTCCAAGTCTGATGGAGGGGACTGATTTGCACCCCATGGGAGTAAAATCATCAAAGTAACCAAGGCAATTGCCTTGGCTCTCTCACCGTTTGTCTTGCCACTAGAGTACATGGGACGGAGCGAGTCCCTCGTTGTGCAATTTATGAAGGGTAGGGGTAGTCGTCCGCGACTTGCTCATCATCTGAAAAAATGCTAGACCTGAAAAAACCGTAAACAAGGCCATATTGGCCGATAATCATACGATAATGAATAGGATAGCATCAAAGGAGATGGTTGTTCCGGGATATCCGAGGTGACACTGTGAGCAATGACCAGTTGCGCGAAGACGCATTGGAATACCACTCTTCCGAGCCAAGAGGGAAGGTTACAGTGGTCCCAACAAAGCCACACGGTACGCAGAGGGAGCTCTCTCTTGCTTACTCTCCTGGTGTGGCATATCCCTGCGAAGAGATTAGAGATAACCCCGCAGAAGCATACAAGTACACGTCAAAGGGGAATTTAGTGGCCGTTATCAGCAATGGCACTGCAGTCCTAGGGCTGGGAGATATTGGTCCTCTTGCTAGCAAGCCAGTAATGGAGGGCAAGGGGCTTCTGTTCAAGGCATTCGCAGATATCGACGTTTTCGACATAGAGGTAGATAGAACCGATGTGGATGGATTCGTTGAAGCGGTGAAGGCAATAGCACCTACTTTTGGAGGTATAAATCTCGAGGATATTGGGGCACCTGAGTGCTTCGAGATTGAAAGAAGGCTTGTTGAAGAATTGGACATTCCGGTAATGCACGATGATCAACATGGAACCGCAATAATCTCCGGAGCAGCCTTACTGAATGGGCTAGAAGTCGTTGAAAAGGAGATTGGGGATGTTAGCGTGGTAATACTCGGAGCCGGGGCCTCTGCCATATCATGCGCGAGGCATTACCGAAGACTAGGAGTGAAACCCGAGAATATGACGATGGTCGACTCGAAGGGGATTGTAACATCCAAGAGGATGGAGAATGGCGAATTGAACGAGTACAAGTCTGAGTTTGCCAGGGATGTACCTGAAGGCGGAATCAGTGAAGCCTTGGATGGAGCAGATGTTTTCCTTGGACTGTCAAAAGGAGGATTAGTGTCTGCTGATATGATCAAAAATATGAGAGAAAAACCCTTGATTTTCGCACTGGCCAATCCTGATCCAGAGATTACCCCCGAGCAAGTATCTAGCGTGAGGGATGATGCCATAGTTGCAACTGGAAGATCCGACTATCCTAACCAGATTAACAACGTTCTCGGGTTCCCATACATCTTCAGAGGGGCCTTGGATGTTCGAGCTAGCGAAATAACAGAGGGAATGAAGATGGCAGCGACCAAGGCGCTTGCTCAACTTGCGAAGGAGCCTGTGCCAGATGACGTTTCATCCGCCTATCAGGGTGAGCAGATGTCATTCGGGTCCGACTACTTGATTCCCAAGCCTTTCGATGCGAGGGTACTGATCTGGGAAGCAAGCGCAGTGGCTGAAGCAGCTGTAAAAGAGGGGGTTTCCGGACTTTCTGCGGAGGAGTTCGACGTAGACTCATACCGAGAGAAGTTGGAGTCCCGACTAGGACTGACCAGATCAATAATGAGGAGAGTCATTAACCAAGCCAAGAGGGATAAGAAGAGGATTGTTTTCTGCGAGGGAGAGGACCCCACTATCGTAAAGGCGGCATCCCAGTGCATTTCAGAAGGAATATGCGAGCCAATTCTTCTAGGACAGAAGAAGAGGATTGAAGCAGTTAAGGAAGAGTTAGGGCTGAGTTTTGATTGTGAAATGATTGATGTCAGATACGATGAAAGGAGGAGAGGTAGTTACGCTGACGAACTGCATCAGCAAAGAGGCAGGAGGGGACTGACTAGGGAGGATGCTATTAGACAGTTGAAGTCAACCACATTCTTCGCTCCGATGATGGTCAGAATGGGCGATGCCGATGGCTATCTTGGTGGTATTTCCCACCAGTACCCGGATATAGTGAAGCCTTGCTTGCAGGTAATCGGACCTGATCCGAATTCCCACAGAATAGTGGGGATGTACATGATGACTGTGAATGGTCAGTTGATGTTCATCGGGGATGCAACTATCAATATTTATCCAGATGCTAGAACGTTAGCAGAGATAGCTGTTCAGACGGCTAAAGTTGCAAAGAGGTTCGGAGTGAGGCCGAAGGTTGCA
This sequence comes from Marine group II euryarchaeote REDSEA-S11_B3N4, assembly GCA_001628485.1. Classification (GTDB taxonomy): domain Archaea; phylum Thermoplasmatota; class Poseidoniia; order Poseidoniales; family Thalassarchaeaceae; genus UBA36. The sequence goes on from LURR01000003.1 coordinate 12,013, forward strand.
ATGCTTTCCTTCTCGAATTTCGGGACATCTGCGGAAATGAGGACAGATAGGATCGAAGAGGCAATTGAGATAGTAAGGGATATTGACCCTGATTTGGTAATTGACGGGCCCATGCAGGCAGATACTGCCCTGGTTCCTGATATACAACAAGACTACCCATTCATGTCATTCAACGGCCCGGCCAATGTTCTAATTTGTCCCAATCTTGCTTCCGCAAATATTGCCTACAAGTTACTTCAGAGAGTAGCAGGGGCCGAGATGACCGGCCCAATATTGGAGGGCCTCTCCAGGCCTGCTCACGTCCTTCAGCGTAGAGACAGTACGAGAGACGTGGTGCATATGGCAGCGATTTGTTCAGTAGATGCTCAGAGAGCGGCCAGTCAGAGACTAATCGATTAGACGAGTGGTTTCGGACCAGCTGCTATTACTTCCTCGGAACAGCCATCTGCATACTGCTGGAAGTTCTCGATGAACATCTGAGCAAGAAGGTTAGCAACGTTGTCGTACCTAGTCTCATCATCCCATGTTTCTCTGGGCTGTAGTATACGGTCTGGCACTCCCTCGCAGGTAGTGGGAATCTCAAACCCGAATCGCTCGTCTTTGACGAAAACGACATTGTCCAGATTTCCGTTGATTGCTGCATTGAGAAGATTTCTAGTCCAGCTAATCTTGATTCGGCTACTTGCATCTGCCCCACCGGCAATCCACCCAGTGTTGATCAGCCAGCACTTTGCATCATTCTCACGGATCTTCTTCGACAGCAAATCTGCGTATATGCTCGGATGCCTCGGCATAAATGGGGCCCCAAAGCAAGTCGAGAACGTGGCCTGGGGTTCAGTAACACCCATCTCGGTACCAGCAACCTTAGCAGTATATCCCGACATGAAGTGATATGCGGCTTGTTCGGGAGTTAATCTTGAAAGCGGAGGGAGCACACCAAAAGCATCACAAGTTAGGAACACCACGTTGTTCGGGTTGCCAGCCATCGAATCCGGAGTACGATTTTCTATGAATTCGATTGGATACGATCCTCTGGTGTTCTGAGTTAGAGAGCCGTTGTCGAAGTCAGGAGATCCGTCTGCATTCAATACCACGTTCTCTAGAATTGATCCGGGCATCTTTGTAGTTGCATATATCGCCGGTTCGTCCTCCTTAGAGAGGCGGATTAGCTTAGCATAGCACCCTCCCTCGAAATTGAAAACCCCGTTGTCTGACCAGCCATGCTCATCGTCTCCGACAAGTGCTCTGTTTGGATCTGCAGATAGTGTCGTTTTACCGGTACCGGAAAGCCCGAAGAAGAGAGCTGCGTTCTCCCCGTCTGTATTGGCAGAACAATGCATTGGGAGAAGTCCCTTGGAAGGCAAAATATGATTCATTATTGTGAAAATAGCCTTCTTAATCTCGCCAGCATAGTGAGTCCCCCCTATTATCACCATTCCTCTGTCCAGAGCAATTATGACGAAGACGTCGGAGTTCACTCCGTCGCTCATACTGGACTTCATCTCTGGAACATGGAGAATCGTGAACTCGGGAATGTGAGATGGGATCTCCTCTTCCGTAGCTCGAACGAACATATTGTGCATGAATGCTGCATGCCATGCCTTCTCAGTCACTAGCCTAACTGGCATCCTGTAGTCCTTGTCAGCTCCGCAGAAGGCGTCCTTGACGAATACATTCTCTACCGAATTGAGGTGTTCTTGGACCTTTACTAATAGCCTATCGAAAACCGCCGGAGCCGTTGGTCTATTGACCTCCCCCCACCAGACCTCCTCTGCCATTCCAGCCTCATCCACAATGAATCTGTCATTTGGAGAGCGTCCTGTTCTCTCTCCAGTAACTGCAAGTAATACAGAGTCTGATGTGAGTTTGGCCTCGTTCAAATCAACCGCCATTTGATGCAGCTCTTCAGGACCCATATTCCAGTGAACGTTTCCACTGGGTTCCAAACCGTGCTGTGACAAATCAACAGCCCTACTTTGAGAGGAACTCTGAATCGCAACTCCCCCCAACTAGCCCGAGAGGGGACAAGACTTCAAGCGTTACGGCTCGAAAAAATAACTCTTCATTTCAATAGTGTTCGTTTATCGTCCCATTAGGGGATGTGATTATGCAATACATCCTCTGTTAGGGGACCAATGGGAGACGATGAGTCACCAGACAAGGTCATCCGAGAAAGGGAGTTCAGGCTTCCATCAGGAATCGACATAGGAAATCTAGATGTATCTGAAAATGTCGATGATTCGAAGAAGGCTCAGAAACAGGACGATGCAATAGGGGACTTATTCGATCCATTCGCTGAGCCCGATGAAGATTCACCAGGAAGGGTAAGCAGAGACGGCAGTGTTTCTTCTCCGCCAGAGAGAGATATTGTCTCCCAACTATCAACGGAGGGCGAACAGAGGGTAAATTGGATTCTTATGGTGTCGATGATCGTAATTTACAGTGCCATAAGCATACAGATTGGCAGAGTGTTTGAGGCCCAGATTGGGACAATTCTACTTTTATTTCTTGCATTTTTTGGTTTTGGCCTAGGAGAATTATGGGTTCCCAAGGAGAGACTTAGCCTACTGGGAATAACCTGGGTGATTATCTCGATGAAGGTCCTCTACGGACTAGCAATAGAGTTGAGGAACTGGGGGGTTATCGAGGATGATCTTTTGCTCGGCATTGTATTATTACTACTAGTAGTGGTCAATATTTTGGTCGCCTATAGACACGATCATGATGCAATAGCTGCTCAATCCACGCTGGTCCTTCTTGCAATTGGATCTACTGCAGGGACAGAATTCGGGGAGTTAGGGGTGGCAGTTATGATCCTAATTGCAACCATAATTCTACATGGGATTGCAATAAACAGGGGATCTGGGAACCTAGCCTCTCTCGGAATTGCGTCTTCTAATCTATGGATTGGGATGCATGCGATAACACCGCAATTTTCTGCCGGACCTCTGCAGGTCTTACCAATTGAGGAACCATTACTATTGTTTCTGCTTCTAATGGTAGTCACCTCGTTGAACGCTTACATGGCAACTGTCTTCTCGAAGAATGAGAACTGGTTCTCCAAGGGATTCGAAACTTTGGGTCTTGGAAAACCAGGACTATGGGGGGTCTCGATTTCGCTAGGTATGGTTGGGGCCGTTCTAGCTGTCGCATCAAATCGTGAGGACTTGGGGTACGCTCTCGGAATGGTGACCTTCCTCGGAGGAGCATTTGGTGGTTCATATCTGGTTGTTAGGGGGGTTCAGTCACGTAGGGTATCTAGACCACTCCTGATTACTGCCACAGTTCTCACATTTGTATTGCTCAACGATGGATATGTTGACGAGTCTCTCGGAGTGTCGTCTTACCATATCTTCACGGCGATTGGAGCTGTAGTGACTGTCGCCATTATCCTCAGAGATCAGAGTAGCGTCTCGGACAGAGTCCTATGGGTTGGATCTGTTGTCGTATTAGCAATACTGGTCCTGCTAGTCCCTACTGATAGCAAATCCGATGGTGATGGTGGATTCACTCTTTTGGGAATACTATCGCTACTACACATTGGAACAGCGGTTCTGGCGGTTAGAAGAAATTCTTCCTCTCTGACAGGAGTTACTGTAATTCTTCCTTGGTCGTGGATTGTTACAGAGAAAATGATCGAAGAGACCGTGCGAACGATAATGATCGCTAATGACTTGAACGAGCATAATGGAATGGTTCACTTGGAACCTCTGCCCCTCGCGATTTATCTGTCGCTTTCATCGGTACTCCTGTTTCTGGTAAACTCAAAGATGGGCGATAGCGGGGTAAATCTTGCGTCTGGATTCTTGGGGATTACCGAAATCTCTGCTTCAATAAGAGACTCAGGATTGCTGAATCTATGGAGTATTGGCCTGTGGTTACCGATGCTGACAATTGTAATCCTAGCTCAGTTTGATGGGTTCAATACATTATCTCTGGTTTCTCTACTAGCGCTAGTTTCCTTCTTGCACATCCTGAGTTTTGCTCTGGGACTGAGGAATAGTAGTGAGGAGGGTATTATCTGGATTGTCGCAATTACTTATCTGACAATCCAATGGAGGCATGGACTTGATGAGTCGATATTTGTTCTGATGTGTCTGTCTATCTCTTCAATATTGTACTTCGGAAAAGACGCTGTATACGGGCTAGGAATTGGAATGGTCGCCGTTCCAATGCTTGTTTTCTGGACAGGGAGGGACCCCTCTAGGGGATTATCCTCTCCAAAATGGATCTCTGATTTGGACTCAGGAGTCTTCTCTGGTACCTTATTCGATACTGAGTTCTTGGCTGTAGCATGTACGATTGTGGTTCTATCTGTCTATTTGCCTAGGGCTGAATATATGGAAAATATGCTTAGGCCTGCTTGCTCGGCGCTGATTCTAGTAGTGATCTCGAGTATTCTTTCTTTGGAGTCCGACAACGCTCTCCTTCAGTTTTCATCTGCGATGGTTTTCATTTTCACTTCGTTTTGGCTTATTTCTAGAGGGGAGATTAGATCGGAACTGAAGACCATTGCCAAGAGAGAGACAGTGATCAGCATGGTCTCTGAGGGAGGCCTTTCCCCCGGCTTGGGGTCATTGTCCTCCTACAGCCCCAAGGTGGCTGAGATGGAGCAGCTACGAAGGAGCAAGAGGGAGTTGTCGGATACAGAGGACATTTCAGAACTGCTTTCATCTGAGATCACCCATACTCCTGTGGTTGGAATGGTCATCCTCATGATAGTATTGCTATCAGGGATTCTAGGTTCTGCTGTACTCGGAATGGGGCCATTGATATTAGTCTCCACAGGTGTTTTCTGCTGTGCAACGGTATTCCTAATCAAAAAGAGAACCAAGGGACTAGAGTTGGATTTACCGCACATCCTGGGAATCGAGATGCCCATTGCACTCTCAGTGACTGGAGTGTGTTTGATTTTACTATCTGCACACGTTTTCCCGCCGGGAAGTAGTCCTAGGCTACTTCTGGATATGGCCGTCGCATGCTCGTTAATTCTTGTTTTGTTGATGGTTTCACTGCTGGAACACAAGAATCTGATTGACAGGATATCTATCGCTATCGACTGGTTTGTTATCCCGCTGTTGTTGACCCGTCTTATTGGGGGGGCATTGGTTGGGGCCCTGCCTCTCCCTTTCACTGTGGAGCCTTTCGATGGAGATAATCTGGAGTGGACTATGCCGTGGTTACTTCTGGAGTCGATTCTTGTTTTGTGTGTTATTCTAGGTTTCTGGATCGAGGGGAAAAGGAGTAATGTTAGTAGCCGTGAAATGGATGGCTTCGGTTCTGGAGCCCGAAGTCTAGCGATTGTTATGATGTCATTTGGGCCCGCTGGGATTCTTGCAGCTTCTAGCTCTGCTGTACAGAGTGTTAGAACCTCAAGGCCATCCGAACTAGGGATTGCTCTCCCCAGTGGAGTCCTAGCTATTTTTGCGCTATCCAGATGGAACGAAAGTCTACTCGATTGGTTTGGAGAGATTATGCTAATATCCGGAATAGTTGTAATGATTGGATGTGCACTTACTGTCGTATTGAGACTACCCAAATGGACATTCACTCTAGCCGCTAACGGCCATATTTTCGTTATCTCTGGGGCGATTACAGTTGGAATGGTCGGGAACTTTGGTTTGCCGGTTCTAATGATTTTGATGTCCACTGAGATTTGGATTATCGGAATCCTACAACTGAGAAAGGGTTTCAGGATCTGGGGCCTCTCAGATCTCGTTGCAGCCATAGTTTGCTTCCTTGTATTCGCATCTGGAGATATTGGGCAGAGCGAAATATTGCTTGGAATGACCGTTCTAGCAGTGGAGCTGGGGGTAGTGGCCTGGCTGGGACTAGCCAATCAAGATGAATTGGTCAAGGACTAATCCGGAAGTGCCAACGTTGATGACATACTGGTAATTCTAACCACTTGTGACGAGGTCGTGGATATCTGATACTCCTGATGAGGTTGAGCACCCTCCAATCCCTCTGGGACTCAACAAAATGGCTGTTCCCAGAGTCACCATAGTTCTCTCTGTAATCACCGGAATAGGCCTGTTATTGAGTTCGGTCTGGGTGGGAATTTCTGCAATCGGTTTCCTTGACGAAATAGACACCGTTTTCGGAACAACAGATATTGACGCCCTTAACGAAGACGGCCGGTGGCTCTGGGAAGTTGGGTTGCTTTTCGACGCATGCTCTCCTAGAGAAGATGACTGGGAGTGGCCTCATGGATCTCTATCAGAGCAGGAAGGTGTGTTCTTACTCCCTGGAGAGGTTAGATGCGACTGGACGCACCAGGGCAATGGAGACTCGGCCAGTGTGGTCGTTTACAATAGAGCGAACCAGACTCTCAATCTTGTATTGGAGATAGCCGGAGGAGGAGTTGTTTTTGCCTCAAATAACGAGCCTTACGTGATAGTAAACGATCTAGCGGGAAATGATAGCACTGTAATGGAGGTGAATTTGATTGAGGATATCTCAGAGAGAGAGATTAGCATTACTGCCACCCATATTTCGAACCTAGAAGCCCAAGTTAGGTTAGATGTGAATATCTTCCAAGGCCTAGAAAATAGAGATGTTCACATACAGAATGGGGATCCTTTTGCTGTACAGTATACTGTGTGGGATGCTGATTCAGAGGAAGAGTTGGATAGCGGCGACTGGAGTGATTCGGCCGGTGAAGGATGCAATTGGTCCATCGAGGGTTTTTGTTGGTCTGCGATCGGACTGGACATTGACAACGATAGAGGGCTAATCCCAGGAATCAACACCGGAACGACTCATACGACCCTTCTGCCCCCTGATATTGCTTATGGCAACAGCGATGGGCACCAGCTTCAGGAAAAATGGCTGAGGTTCGAGTTGACCCTGAGAAGTGCCCCGATATCAGAGTGAGTTCCACGAAAGAGACTTGACTAAGTTCCAACGGGAACGACCGTGGAAGAAGGGGAGCACACTGCAATAGTTCCTTCGAAGAGGCTGGTTACTAATGCAAAGAGGAAGAGTGAACCAAAGTCCTCGAGGAAAGGAGAGCCTTCTTTCTTCATGAGCGAGGGTATGAAGAGGTTGTCCACCCCATGGTCAGTAGCCTCGATTAGAGCTAGACAGATTGATCCTATGGCGCTTCCTGCTGGTATAATCCTAGATGCGGCTGCTGGTTCAGGAATCCAACTTATCGCATTTTCAAAAATTCTCAAACGTCCTGCACTTGGTGTGGAGATAGATCAGGATGTGGCCAAACTCTGTGCCGCAAATATGTTTCTCAATTCGGAGGGAGATGTCCAACGTTCTCTCGACAGAGTCTTGGTGGGAGATGGTTGTTCTGCTGAATCTGCAGTTTCAACATACTGGTCTAGTCTGAGAGAAGCGGGAATTAGGGCTCATCCCCCTGTTGCAATGCTGCATATTGATCCGGCGAGACCTAGAGATGCTCAAAATCATAGTCTAGATGAAATGGAACCTGACATTAAATCGGTTCTGAAGGGGTGGAGTAGTCATCTACAAACTGGACCAAAAGGCCCTGCGGTATTGTTGGATCTTTCTCCAAGACTTGACTCAGTACAACGTGCAATGATCGATGGCATTCTTGAGACGACTTTCCCAGGTGCTTCGTGGACTTGGGAATGGCTAAGCAGAGGCGGTGGTAGAGTAGATAGGCTCTCAGTCTGGGTAGGGTCCCTTTCATCTGACAGTCCGAACAGATGCATAAGAGTAGGAAGGAAGAGGGTTATTTCAAGCATCGAAGGAAGAGGCTCTGGGGCTAATTCAACATCATTCGGAAGTGTAATGGAAATTCCACGGGATGCATATCTAACAATTGTGGATCCAGTACTAATCGAGAGTGGCCTTCAGAGTTCGTGGCACGGCAAGGCAATTACGAGTGGGACCGGTTCATCTTGGGTTAGAACCGAAGGGAGGAGGCCTTTGCTAATACATACAGACGAAATATCTGATGACGATGATGTGAGGGGCTTTGTAGTGGCGACCGGTCGGATTGTGCAGCACAGGTTGTCCCCCCCAGAGTTGAATACTATCGATCAGGTTGCATCTTCTGTGGCAAGGCAGGGGATATCCAATATCACCCTTAGATGCAATCTGGATCCAGAGATTCATCCTACGCTTCAGAGGAGGATAACTCGGGAGTTAAAGGGGTCAGAAGGCACTAAGGGTTTCATGGTAGACATGGAGATAGAAAGACCGTCGGGGGCTCAGAAGTTATACGTAGTCTGCAAGGAGTAGTCGTTCCAGCAAAAAATTGCACCTCCAATCGGTTCAAATAGGGACTGTAGGTCGCGAAGATGCCCAAAAGGCCACCGAAAGGTGAACACGGGGGAACCGTAATGCCAAAAGTAGACGAAGCAGAACTAGGAGACGACTTCTCATATATCGTCAGAATAGCCGATACTGACATTGACGGGTTGAAGCCAATCACATACGGATTAACATCAGTCAAGGGCATAGGAATCAGGACATCGATGATGATCTGCAAGATGTCTGGAATTGACGGTACCAGGTTAGGAGGGCACCTATCTTCTGATGAGCAGGACCTGCTCAGAAGCGCTATCGACGAATATGCGACAAACGTTCCTTGGTGGATGGTTAACCGGCAGAGGGATTTAGAATCAAATGAAGATGCTCACATTATTGCCAATGAGGTAGGGATGACCAAGGATGATGATGTGGCGAGGTTAGCAGAAATCAAGACTTTCCGTGGAATGAGGCACAGGAGTGGACACAAGGTGAGGGGGCAGAGGCTCAGGTCAAACGGCCGGAGAGGGTCTGCACTCGGCGTCCAGAGGAAGAAGTGAGGTTAGACAATGGGCGAACCAAAGTTTTCCAGGCCTAGAACACAGACTCCCACTCACCCCTGGAAGCAGGCTAGGATTGACGAAGAGCACGATCTCAAGGAAAGGTACGGCCTGAAGAAAGTCGGTGGCATGAGAGAAATATGGAGAGAGAAATCTGCACTTAGAAGACATCGGAATCAGGCGATGAAATTGATAGGAAGGGTCGACTCAACCGAAGGTCACTATGCCAAGGAAAAAGAGCAATTACTGAATTCGCTGACAAAGAAAGGGCTCCTACAAACCGGTGCAGACGTTGGAGACGTTCTCGAGATTAACGTTGAACACATGCTATCCAGGAGGCTACAGTCAGTAGTATACTACAAGGGATTGGCCCCGTCTATGAGAGCTGCAAGGAACCTAATCGTACACGGACATATCTGCATCGGTGACCAGAGGATGACTGTGCCAGGGTATCATGTTCTGAAGGAGGAAGAGGATTCTCTACAATACAGCGAAAACTCTCCTTTCGTTGACCCCGAACATCCATTCAGGAAGGAGTTGGAGACTCTCAGGTACCAGGAAGACGATGAAGAGGAATTGGAAGAAGATTCCGCAGAAGAGGAGGAGTCATGATGGGTCACAAAGCAATTCTGCACATCTACAGTACTTTCAACAATGTTCTGATTACCGCTACCGATCTGACTGGTGCAGAGACGGTCTGCAAGGTGTCAGGAGGAATGGTGACTAAGGGTGGAAGCGACTCTGGTGGGCAGTTTGCTGCTACAAGGGCTGCTGAGAAGATTGCCGAAATGCTAGCTGAGAAGGATTTTGATCAAGTTATTGTGAAATACAGAGGAGCCGGGGGCAACAGATCTAACAGCGCTCCAGGAGCAACCGCCGCCATTAGAGCGCTCACTCGTGCTGGTGTCAGGATAACGAGGATTGAGGACGTGACTCCAATGCCGACTGATGGAACCAAGAGCAAGGGTGGAAGAAGAGGCAGAAGAGTTTGAATTGGAGTGATAAAATGGTAAAGACCAAGATACTGAAAGAAGAGGACAACAAAATACAGGTACTTCTGTCAAAGACAGACAGGAGCTTTGCCAATGCGCTCAGGAGGTCACTAATCTCGGATACTCCAAAGATGGCTATTGACAGCGTTAGATTCCAGCTCGGTACAAAGGAGCAAGATGAGGAGATATGGGAGACTACCGGACCCATTCCCGACGAAATGGTCGCTCAGAGACTTGCTATGATTCCTATTCCTACCGTGCATGACAAGTTCTACTTCCAAGATGAGTGCCCTAATTGCAAGGATCTTGTTGAGGCCGACAGGGGTTGTTTAGAATGCCAGATGATTTACACATGTGTGGTCTTCGGAACTGAGGAAGGACGTTGGGTTACCGCAGGCGATATGAAGTATCTTGGAGAGGAAGCTCTTGAGATTCCAGACGAGTTCAAGAGCATACCAATTACCAAACTAATGAAGGGGCAAATGATAGAATTCTATGCGACTGCCATCATGGGTCGGGGAAGGGATCATACAAAGTGGTCCCCAGTATGTGGTGTAACTTTCCGCCCCAGAAGGATTGGGGTGCTGAACAACAAAACCAAGGCAAAGATTCTCTGGGACATGGACCTAGAAATCTCAGCCAAGGATTTCAACAAGGATGGAAAGTTGGAAGATGTAGACAAGGTTGCCATTCTTTCTGATGAGCTGAATCACGTAGGAGAGGGGACAGAGGCATCAAGGACATTCAAAGATGCAATTTCTCTCGAAGAGGTTTCAGGAGAGTTTATTCTATCGTTTGAGACAGATGGTTCAATGAGTCCAAAAACCGCTTTCATGAAAGCAGTCGAGGAGCTTGCAGGAAGGTTTGGATCTCTTGAGAAGGACCTTACAAGTTCTCTGTGAATTACAATGATTCATTACCATCTTGCTGGATGAATTACCATGTCTATAGTTCTGGGCAGGGGCCAATGCGGGGCGCACATCACTCTTCTTTTCACGATTGATGATTCAAGTGAAGATTTGGTGTGTCAAGGAAGCAGAGGTGCGGGTATTTGCCTCAAAGACGGAGTAGAGGCAATAGCGAAAGGAGACAATGGCTCCGGAGAGATAATTGTCAGATTCAAGGATGGAGAATACGACTCAAGAATGTATCAAGACGTACTGTCGGAGTTAGTGGAGGAGATTCCTGAGATAGGAAATTTTGATTGGGAGCTGGACATCATAATGTCCTTGCCGACATCTCAGGGTTTCGGAATGTCGGCTTCGGGTGCAGTGGCATCATCGATGGCTATTCAGAGAGCAATCGGAATCCCCCACGAAGAGTGTGTGAGAAGATCTTTTCTCGTTGCCCACATTGTTGAAAGAAAGCGATCTAGCGGTTTGGGCGACACGACTGCTCTTTCCTCGGGAGGAGTGGAGAGAAGAATTGCAGCGGGTTCCCCATTTTCTGGATCTCTTTTGGATAATGGACCAGGAGTATCCCAGGGTTGGTCTGTAGAAATCCCGATTCTAATTTCTTGGAAAGAAAAGACGGGCAGGCACACATCAAGTTACATAGATAATGAGGATTGGAGAAGGAAAATTTGCCTTGCAGGGGAACATGCAATGGAGAGAATCGGTAAAGGAGAATGGAAGGAGCACAGGTGGTCGGAGCTTATTGAGGAATCACTGAGATTCTCATCTGATAGCGGTCTTGAGGAGGATGCATCGAGATCGGAAATTATCGAATCCGTGAAAAAGGCGATAGATAGTTCAGAATTCTCTGAAAGTTTGTCTGCTATGCTTTGTATGTTGGGCGAGAGTGTCGTAATCGTACCAAAGGACCCACATGGGCAAGAAGATTGGATCTACAAGATTTCTGAGGAATTGGAGGGTTACGGACTCTCTTCATTCTCCAGTAGAGTAGGAGCATTACGATAGAGGCTAAGACTTAGAGTTCTCATGGAAGTCCTCCAGTGGCTTTAGATCCAAAGGACTGGAGTCGAGCTTGATCGCCCCTCTTAGCCTTAGTCCATCGCAGAAGCCATGTCGATAAACTAGGGCTCCATGCCCATACTCGGCTACATACCTGTCTACCTGCTTCTGAGTTTTCTTCTTTGGAAACTTCAGATCGGCCCCGAAGAAGTGCTTAGCGTCTATCCAGGCACATGGAATCCCATTTATTCTGACATCATCGATCAGAAGCAGGTCTGGAGTTATGATTGCTCTACCTTCCTCTTTTGTTTGTTCCCTGAGTAGTTCCTCTTGACGTCTGAATCGTATCCCTAAAGAGGAGAAGTGGTCACATAGTATCTCTTCGAAAACCTCGGCTGCACTCTGAGTCTCGGTCTGGTTGACCGAGCTAACTCGGTCAACTGACTCAGCGAGTTCGAATTGCTCTCTATCTCTCTGGTTTAATTTGGAGGGATTCTTGTTTAGTGTGTCCTTAATCCTGGTCTTGGTCCAGCCTCGTCCGGTTAGTATAGCCCTGAATGTGTTAACTGGTGGTGCATCAAACCTCTTGGAGAGAGCAATCACGCTTTCTCCTGAATCATACCTCCTGCTGAGCTCATTCGATCTACGCATCAATTTTGAGTGAGAGTAAACGCTCTTCTCCTGATTTAGTGCCGCTCTGAGGGAGAGGGCCTGTTCCAATGAGATTGGTAGACCATCCAGATCTGAAGCAATTTCTTGCACTCTCTCCTCCGGAAGAAAGCCAAATTCGCCCGGGATACATGCAATCTTCCCTGCTCTATTCTGGACCTCCCTAGAAACCGCGTTCGTGTTCCATCTGATTTCTATCTTCCTTGGGGGTGGATCAATTTCTGCTGGTATTCCCATCGGTCTGGGATCTAGATCAAACCTGGACAGTGCTCTTTCGATGTCCTCTGTTTTGGCGCCCCTGCCCTTATCCTTGGAGGGTTTATTCCCTTTCCTCGGTCTTCGGCGGCGGCCCCGACGTCCTCGACGCCGCTTGTAACTCCCGTCTTCACTCAATGGTACCTCCAGATGTTGGAGCCCCATGAACCCACCTGTCAGAGACTACTTTCTCATTCTTGCATAAGCATCGTAGAAGAAGTCCCGAATTGGCCAAGGTACGAGAAACATTGTTGATGCTAAAGACCATGGAAATGCTAGTTGTCTGCATACTCTCCAAATTGCAGCGCTCTTAGGGAACCATCTCCCGTCATTAGAAATCAGGAAAATAGAATCCAGTCCCTCCATTTCCTTTGGGATGTCAAGTAAAATCTCCTTTCCTTGTTCACTGTTCTGGCCCACTAATTTTACTCTCGAACCCGGGTCCCTTTTCTTGATGAAATCTGCCCATCTGGTACATTTACTGCATTGGTCGTCGAAAAGGACGGTGGTAGTAGATTTTGTAGCCATGGTTCACCTACAGGAAAGCAATTCCGGGTTCTAATGGGAAGGAAATTCGTGCCTTCCCCCCGACGTCTTCTCCTTCTCCTACCCTGTAGGCTTCGACATTCTCGACTCCTAGGGCTGATGCAATGAAATCTGAGTTAGCCGAGATTATACCTAGTTCATCGATTCCCTGTGATAGTAGATATCTGGATCCATCTGACCAAGTGTAGATTTTTCCTCTAGTTTTCTTGCCTCCAACTGTAATTGAGTTCCAGGTATGAAAAACCTCCCCCCTTGTTGACTCTTCATTGAATATTTCCAGAGATTTGACATGCTCCTGACCGTTTGCTTTGAAGTCAAACTCAGAGAAATGAAGTTTGATAGCCTCCGATGCTAGATCCGATTTCCAGATTGGAGACGTCTGTATGACTACTCTGGAAATCGGTTTCTTGGAGTGTCTCTCTGCCAGAGTCCTGAGATTCCTCGCACTGGATATGATGTTCTTCACGTATTCCTCTTCGGCCAAGATGTGCAAGTCATCTGATTCGATGCTGAGAGTAGGAATCTCAAGTGCCGCAAGGAGGTCTTTTCCGCCGAACTTATTCCAGAATTCCTCTGCAATGTGAGGTGTTGCGGGGGCGAGCATCGGAATCCATCCCTCTAGGAATTTCATTGCAGTAGTTCTATCCAGACCCCCTCTTCGAAGGTACCAATTCCAATCCGACAGCATTTCGAAGTGGCTTATCATCACCCCCTCCCTTAGACTGACGTCGGACATTGCTTCAATCCATCTATTCTGACTCGCTCTCATTCTCGATAACAGCCATCCATCAATTTTCGAAGGAGCGTCCGAAAGTGCCATTGCTTCATCGATAGCGCCGAAAAGAGAGTTGATTTGGCGATGGTTAGCTTCCAAGGCGCTATCAGACCAGTCCATTCCTGCCTCAGGATTAGCACCGAATAAAATGAACAGCCTCACCGTATCCGCTCCGAATCTGGAAATCATTTCTTCGGGGCTAACGGTGTTTCCAAGAGATTTGCTCATCTTTGCTGATCTGGTTGAAAGTTCTTTTCCGCAGGTTGGGCAAGCGGATTCGAAGTAGTCAACATGGTACTCAGAATTGCAATCGGAGCAGTAGGGGGCAGGAGCATTGAGCATGCCCTGACAGACCAACCTTCCGAATGGTTCCCCGACCTCGTTCATCCCAGCATCTCTGGTGAATTTTGTGAAGAATCTAGCATAGAGTAGATGCATGACAGCGTGTTCTATCCCCCCTATGTACAGGTCAACTCCGCCATCCATCCAATAATCTACAGCAGAGCGATTGAACGGGTACTCGTCGTTGTTCGCATCGCAAAATCTCATGAAATACCATGATGAGTCGTAGAATGTGTCCATTGTATCGGTCTCTCGCCTTGCCTCACTTCCGCATTTAGGACAAATGGTTTGCACAAAGCTATGATGCGACTCGAGAGGATTGCCACTTTGGTCTTCGGTAAACACTACGTCTAGTGGTAACTCAACCGGAAGATCTTCCCGAGGTACGGGGACAATTCCGCATGACTTGCAATGAATCATGGGGATAGGAGTCCCCCAGAACCTCTGTCTGCTCAGTAGCCAATCCTTCAGACGATACTCAACTTTGCCATGTCCTGCTTGCTTCTCTTCTAGAGCGGAAATTACGGCACTCTTTGCTTCATCTCCGGAGAGTCCGTCAAAACCGTCTATTGGAGAGTTGATCATTGGGCCGTATCCTTCGAATGCCCTATTCATTGGTTCGTTGGTGTCGACACCCCGGTTTTCTTCGAGTACCCTCCTTATCTCGAGATCGTACTCGGTTGCGAAATCGAAGTCTCTTTGATCGTGCCCTGGGACTGCCATCACCGCTCCCGTTCCATAAGTAGAGACCACGAAATTACCAGCGTATATTGGAACCCTCTCATCGTTCAGTGGATTGATTGCATGCCTCCCTAGGAAGACCCCCTTCTTCTCCTTCAGCATGTTTACTCTCTCGAACTCAGACATTCGTGAGCATTCTTCTTTGAGGGCTCTCCATCCTTCTTCCCACTCACTACCTGAGCACAACTCTTCACACAAAGGATGCTCTGGCGACAAAGTGAGGAAAGTTACTCCGAAAATGGTGTCAGGCCTGGTAGTAAATGCTCCAATTACTGATGAAGAGTCGGCCACTTGGAATTCGATATGTGCTCCATTGGAGCGCCCAATCCAGTTCCTCTGCATAGCCTTAACATTCTCGGGGAACGAGATATTTTCTAGTTCATCGAGCAACTCGTCGGAGTACTCGGTCATCCTTACGAACCACTGTGCCATGTCTCTCTGGACTACTTCCAATCCGCATCTCCAGCATCTATTGTTTCTTACCTGTTCGTTAGCCAGAACGGTATCACAGTCGATGCACCAGTTTACTGGAGCCGACTTTCGCTCAATCAGACCCATCTCATTGAGGATTAGGAACATCTCCTGGTTCCAACGGTAGTAATCCACATCTGATGTCGCCAAGAATCTCCTCCAATCGTATGAGTAGCCCATCCTTTCTTGGTCGGAACGAATGCTAGAGATGTTGCCATGCGTGACATCATGAGGGTGCCCGCCTTCTTTCTTGGCGGCATTCTCCGCTGGCATTCCGAATGAGTCATACCCCATCGGATAGAGTACGTTCTTTCCCATTAATCTCTGGAAGCGTGCCATAGCATCGCCGATAGAGTAGTTCCTGACATGGCCCATATGCATGTGTCCAGATGGATATGGGAACATCTCAAGGCAGTAGAACTTGGGTTTAGAGTCATCAATTTCGGCCTCGAAGACCCTGTCTTCGGACCATTTCTTCTGCCATCTGGATTCGATCTCTTGGGGGTCGTATGGCATTTGCTCAAACTTAGCGCTTGGTATCGCTTGTATATGCATTACGACTTTGTCCTATGTCTTACTCGCAAGGTTCATGCTGTCCGAGGGAGAGTTTCATACTTCGATTTGGGAAGATGGAGTAGAAGTCTGGGTAACCCAAATGGGCAACCTGATGAACATGAATACTGCCTTCGTGGACAGAGCCAATGAAATTGTCGCAATCGTTGATCCGTTCGACGCCGAGAAGTGGTGCTCTAAGTTAGAAGAAGAGGGGCTCCGACCTACACACCTCCTGTATACGCATACTCATCGAGACCATGCAGCAGGATTTCCAGGAATGATCGATAGATTCCCCGATCTTGAGGTCTGGGGGCATGAAGATGCAAGAGTTCCTAGCCTATTGGGGAATATTGTATTCAGAAAGGTGGACTTCACCAATACTTGGGATTGTGAACCCGGGGAAAGTGAGGATTGGTCTGCAGGATCTATTGAGATTACTGTTACTCACTCACCCGGTCATGCACCTGGTCACGTCACCTTCCACGGACATGGAGTCTACCATGCTGGTGATCTTCTCTTCGTCAGGAGCGCTGGGAGAGTGGATCTTCCCGGAGGGGATCCGCAAGCACAGCAGAGGAGCCTGATTAGAGCCAAGCAGATTCTCAGTAGTCTGCCTCCGGATTGGAGATTGATTCCCGGTCACAGATATGATAATTTCAAGGGCGAGGTACCGGACTGGATTAGTCTAGAAGATGCACTGAAGCATAACTACTTCCTTTCCAATATTACTATGATTGAATGAGTTATCTGCCGAGCATCCTTCGAACTTGGGTGCTTTCATGATCCAAAGAAGGTGCTTCTTCCTCCCTGATTTTCTTCAGGGCGTTCAGAGGAATCCAAGCATCAGGAACTAGTCGCCAAGGAGTAACTCGTGCCATTATCCCCAGCAGAATCTGACTTCCAGGAATCATGAAAACTCTCAGAGGAGGCACTACTATACTCAAAGCAGCCAAGTCGTCTCTAGCCTGAATCCTCTCCTTTCTACTGACCCTTCTTCCAATCAGTATGTTGGCCAATGTTCCTGATGTCTTTTGGAAATGCTCAGCCCCTATTCTCGAAGCATCCCAAGCCTTCTCCAATCCCTCCCCCCACTTGCGTGGCTCCTTTGCTACTTCTCTGATTTCGTTCTGAGATTTATCCGGGAGTCTACGATAGGCTAACGAAGCTCCCGTGATGACCCATGGAACCCATCTAAACGTAAATCTGACAGCGTTTGAGACTCTACCCAATGTAATCACTCTGTCTTGTCTATTCTCTCTTTGCTTAGATTCCTCTTTTCCAATTCTTTCTTTACCGTGCCAGAAGGTACTTTTCCTTCCTGCTCCAATGCCGATATCGCTGCAACAACAATGCTATTTGTATCTATTTCGAAGAACGAACGGAGGGCTTCTCGTGTGTCGGATCTTCCGAACCCATCTGTTCCGAGTACAATGTATCTGCCTCCTATCCATCTCTGAATCATCTCAGGGACGGAGCAGATGTAGTCGGAAGTAGCGACTGTGGGCGTTTGGTCTCCAAAACACCTGGAGACGTATGGTTCGTCGGAAATTTCAGGATTCAGGCGTCTTGATCTTTCATGCTCAAGACCTTCCCTGCGAAGTTCCCCATAGGAGGTAACGGACCAAACCTCTGATGATATCCCGTGTTCACTGAGTAGTTCCGAGGCTGCCTCCCTAACGTTCCTCAGGATTGGGCCGGATCCGAGTAGCCTAATCTTTTTTCTTCCCTCTCCCACTTCTTCTATTTTGTACGCCCCCCTAACGATGCCATCATCCACGTCAGGTGGCTTTGGCATCTGCTGCTGATTCTCATTGTAAAGCATCACATAGTGGAAGACATCAAGATTCTGGCCCCACATCTCATCTATTCCATGTCTGATGATAGCGGCTAGCTCGTAGGCATATGCAGGATCCCATGCTCGACAGTGAGGAACTGCCGAGGCCATTAGAAGACTGTGTCCGTCCTGATGTTGTAGGCCCTCTCCGTTAAGCGTGGTCCGCCCTGCTGTCGCGCCCATCAGGAAGCCGCGCGCACGGGCGTCTGCAGCACTCCAAATCTGATCCCCCACCCTCTGGAATCCGAACATTGAGTAGAAGGTGTAGAAAGGCAGGGTAGCGGAGTTTGCACTAGAATACGAAGTAGCACTTGATATCCATGAGGCAATGGCTCCTGCCTCCGAAATTCCTTCCTGAAGGACCTGGCCTGATTCCGACTCCTTGTAGTTTAGGAGCATCTTATGGTCTACTGGAGTGTACTTCTGGCCTCTAGAAGCGAAGATCTCAAACTCGCTGAATAGTGGATCCATTCCGAAAGTTCTGCCTTCATCGGGGATGATGGGCACGACTCTGGAGCCTATCTCTGATTTCATCAGATTTCTTAGCAGGCGAACGAAAGCCATGGTTGTAGAAACCTCTTGACCTTCTGGGGTACCCTGGTCGAATGCTGAATATGTGTCTTTTCCAGGAAGATCGAAGTTAATTTTCGAGGGCTTTCTTGAAGGTAGATATCCACCGAGTTCGGTTCTTCTTTCGGTCAGATACTTGATCTCATCCGAGTCTTCTTCTAGTGCGATGAAGGGATTTTCTTCGAGTCTGGAATCCCCGATATCAATCTCCAGAGCATCACGGTAAGCCTTCAGGTCGTCGATAGTCATCTTCTTCTTTTGGTGGGTTGAGTTCCTACCCTCGAAAGAGTCGATTCCCCAGCCTTTCACTGTATGTGCCAAAATCACAGCTGGACCCTTTGCAGAAATAGCTGATTTGTATGCGGAATACACCTTTACTGGATCGTGACCTCCTCTGGTAAGGCCTTCTATCTCAGAATCAGAAATTGAGGTTCCTAGGGCCTTCAGAGATTCGCTTCCAGAGAACATCTCTTCTCGGAAATCGTCGATTGATAGGGTGCTGAGTCGTTGCCAGTCTCCATCGGCGATACTCTCCATCTTCTCCAGAAGTTCTCCTTTTGTGTCTCTTTGGAATACTCTGTCCCATCCTGACCCCCAAATTAGCTTGATTACTGTCCATCCTGCTCCTCGATAGAGGCCCTCTAATTCCTGGATAATGCTGGAATTCCCTCTTACTGGACCGTCTAGCCTCTGTAAATTGCAATTTACTACTACGATTAGATTGTCCAACTGTTCCCTACCGGCTACTGCTATGGAAGCTATTGACTCTGGTTCGTCCATCTCTCCGTCTCCTAAGAAGGCGAAAACTCGACTCTCCGATGTATCTGCAATTCCTCTTTGGTCGAGATACTTCCAGAATCTCGCCTGCATTACGGCACCAAGTGGCCCTAATCCCATTGAAACGGTGGGATACTCCCAGAAATCTGGCATTAGTCTTGGATGGGGGTATGAAGACAGTCCCTCCACGAAGGCCTCCTGCCTGAAGTTTGAAACCTGATCTGTGGAAATTCTTCCTTCTAGGAATGCTCGAGCATAAATTCCAGGACTAGCGTGTCCCTGGATGAATAAGGCGTCTCCGATGCCATTGTGATCCTTTCCTCTGAATACATGCTGGAATCCTACTTCGTACAAAGTCGAGCTTGAGGCGTAAGTGGAAATATGCCCGCCTATCCCGTCCATTCTCCTGTTTGCATCTGAGACCATAGCGGCCGCATTCCAGAGTACGTGACTCTGGATCTTTTTCTCCAATGTTAGGTTTCCAGGATATGGAGGCTGTTGTTCAATAGAAATTGAGTTTAGGTACGGAGTTCTAGATGGTGAAATTTCAATACCCAAGGAAGACGCTTCTGACATTACCTCCTGTAGGAGTAGCCGCGCCCTTGACTTGCCCTGTGACGATGCTAGAGTCCTCAAGGATTCCAGCCATTCATCCGTCTCCTCTGGGTCCGTATCGGGAAGAGTCTGTCGGGGTTCTGGGGGGGGCATGGCGATCACTAACCTGTTGGGCAGAATCTCCAGTCAAGAGGTGTTTTTTGAATGGGTCGACGGTAGTGTCTGCCTAAGATGGGGATGTTCCTGGCCCCAACTCTATCAAATGGCACTCGTGCATTGTCCTGATTCCAGCGACAGTGATCGGTGAATCTCCCGAAACGCATCTCTCTCCTTTCCATTTCCTGACGGTTCTAATTACGGTCTTTGAACCGGCTGTATTGTTGGGGTCGACCTTGACTTCTACAATCATTTCGCCAACCTGTCCCAACCAATCCAGAACTGAGTCTATACTTCGCCTGGCATATCCGTGTCTCTGTTCAGAGCTCCTTACCCAATATCCCAAATTCCAAGTCGCCCTCTCGGATCTAGTAACCCTATCAAAGCCTACTAAACCAATGACAAAACCATCCCAAGGACGTATCATCACCCAGTGATGAAGGAGGCCCGATCTGCCCTTTCTCTCTGTGTCTCTGATGAAATCCTCGATTTGAGGTCTTATTTCCTTATCTGGATTAATCCACGGCATAGCCCTCATCACATCTGGCCAGGTCTCCTCGAATGCTTCGACTATTTCTGCTATGTGAGACTTTGAAGCTGGTCTTAGAACCAGCCCCTCATCCACTCGAATGGTGGAAGTGGCTCGTCTCTGCATCATTCTCGGGGAAGGGTCCCACCGCATCAGTTCTGCGTCGACATCTAGGTTATGAAATCAGTTTCTCACTTGCTCGAACTAGGTCCGGGTCATCCGGATGAAGTTTTACCGCGGATTCCACCATCCTCCTAGCTTCTGAATTCCTACCAATCGACATTAGTAGCCTCCCTACTGAATACACCAATGAGGTCCTGTTCCCCAGATGAGGACCTACTTCATCCAATAGCACGGTGGCTTGGGCTGTATTCTGCTCCTTTGCTGATCTGATTGCAGATTGCAATTGTTTGATTATTTCTGCAGCGGGCCATTCTTCTTGTTGCTGCCAAGGCCAAAAAGTAGGGGGCTCTTCAGAGTGCTCATTTGGTTCTGCAGGAGTTTCTTGTTCAGGGATGACTGGGGCCGAGGGCAACTTTGGTATTGTTTCTGGTGAGGGTGCGACTCTTTCCTCTTGTACAGGAAGAGAGGTGATTTTGGGGATTGAGAACGAAGGAGCAGGTGGTATTTCTGGTGAGGTGTCCGTTATCGTCGACTCTGTGGAGAATGCCGCTTCGAATTCGTCAATCATACCATCTCCATCGAAGTCTTCTGGCTCCAATTGTGGTTGATTAGGAAGCGGCACACCACTCTCCTCTGCATCGATTAATTCACTTGGAGGTGAAGGCTGTACGAACGTTGGTGTTTCAGAGTTTGGTTGAATTAATTCGATTTGTCTCTGCTCAATAATTTCCTCTTCGTCTGGTAAATCCTTTGGAACCTCAAACTTCTGGACAAATTGGGGGATGTCATCTGCAGTCAGTTCGTATTCCTCATCGACATCTTCCTCTGGACGGACCATTGAGTCGAAGTCTGGCTTTCTATCGAGTACGATTTCTTCTCCCTCCCCGTATTGTGATACTTCGACTGTTAAGTCATCTAATGCAAATGAAGGGGGCGCGATTTCCTCCTCCTCCTCATGTTCAATCTCGGTCATTAGTTGATCTAGGAGATCTGTAGATTCATCCTCTTCTAGACCGGAATTCTGCTGGAAGGAAGGTCGGTCAATCTGATAGTAACATCTCGTACAAACCTTCGTTCCCTCTTGGTTAGTATGCTGGCAGGATGGGCAAACTAAGCCCTTAGAATTTGAATTGCTCCATGACTTGAATCTGTCAAACACCAGTCCCGTCCCCCCTGGAT
This sequence comes from Marine group II euryarchaeote REDSEA-S11_B3N4, assembly GCA_001628485.1. Taxonomy (GTDB): domain Archaea; phylum Thermoplasmatota; class Poseidoniia; order Poseidoniales; family Thalassarchaeaceae; genus UBA36. The sequence goes on from LURR01000003.1 coordinate 33,784, forward strand.
GTCCCCCTCGAATACTTCGAGCGTTTAATTCTCACTGGAAATGGATTGATTATTGAGTCAGAGGCTCATCAAGTAACCGTGATAGGGGCTGGAGGTGAGGGTAGGTCATGGCAGGTTCAGAGGAGAATATTGCGAGTCGCTTCCAGAGGAGCCAGGACCACCATGAAGCCTATCTTCGTCTAATCAGATGGGAATTAGAAGACGAATTAGCAATGACTGAGGAGAGATTGAGGAATTGGTCGGATAAGAAGCTCGAAGCAAATGGAATTGCTCTTTTTGGTTTGAGCGCTAAGGCTGATGGCTGGTTATTCGGCCAACGAGTGATAAGATTCCGAAGAGGAGCTGGGAGGGGCCTGGGCTCTCACAGATTCAGGCAGGGCGACATCATCATGCTCAGTAGGAGCAATCCATTGACTGAAAAACCCATAGAGGCAGTAGTCAGCAATAGAAGCAGAGACTCGATTAGAGTGGTGGTACCCGAGGCTCCAAAGGGACTTAGAAAAGGAACGTGGAGAATTGACAGGGGAGCCAATCGAGTTGCATTCGACAGAATGAGAGATGCATTGAATTCAATTTTCGAAGAGGGTGGAGGCGCCCCCCTGAGGGAGCTTCTACTTGGCCTTGTACACGATCCAGAAGCTACCGCTTCCCTGATTCCAGAGATGAAAGGGGCAAAGGAGGTCAGGGTTCCACTTCCTAGTGACCTGAACGAGTCCCAGAGGGAGGCTGCCAAGATGGGAATCAGTAGGAGATTGACTTTGATTCAGGGTCCCCCGGGTACGGGAAAGACTCATACTGCGGTAAGAATATTGGAGAACTGGGCGATTCAAGATACTGGTACCGTCCTAGCTGTCGCAGATTCTAATGTTGCTGTCGATAACCTGCTAGAGGGCCTGCTTGAAAGAGGAATCAGGGCTGTAAGGCTCGGACAACCAGTGAAGGTTAGAGAGAGCCTGAGAGAAGCCACAATGGATGCTAGGATGGAGAGTCACGAGCTTAACAGGGACTTGATCGAGGAGATTGAGAGGAATGAAAAGCTATCCCGTAGGATAAAGGGGATGCGAGGAGGGAAGGAAAAAGGACTTGCACATAGGGACTTGAGTCGAGGGTGGAAGGAGGTAAGGAGGCTTGAAAGACAGATTAGGGATGATATTCTGGATAGGGCTCAGGTTCTGTGTTGTACCTGCATAGGTTCTGGACACGATCTACTCGACGGAAGGAGTTTTTCTAGGGTTCTTATCGACGAGGCAACTCAGGCGACAGAACCAGCATCATTGGTTCCCTTAGTTAAGGGATCTAGACAGATTGTCCTTGTCGGAGACCATAGACAACTGCCGCCAACCGTCATTTCACGTCGAGCAGAGAAAGGTGGTTTGGATAGGTCCCTATTCGAACGCCTAGTTGAGATGGGTATCGCTCCGCTAATGCTTACCACCCAATACAGAATGCACCCTTCAATTTCTGATTTTCCGAACAAGAGATTCTACGATGGGAAACTCGAGGATGGGGTGGATAAATCGGATAGAGCGACTCCTGCAGGTATGCTCTGGCCAGATTGGGATGCTCCTCTAGCGTTCCTACCTGTCGAGGGCGAGGAGTTACTTTCTCCAGACGGAGCCTCGAAGGAGAATTCCGTGGAGGCTTCATGGGTCGTGAAGATATTGATGGGACTAATCGAAGAGGGTGGACTAGAATTCCCGGACATAGGGATAGTCACCCCATATGCCGGCCAAGTACGGGCGATAAGGGACATGATTCCAGAGTCAATGCAGGATGTTGAGGTAAGGACGGTGGATGGGTACCAAGGAAGGGAGAAGGACGTGATAATCTTCTCCAGTGTAAGATCTAACCCCGATGGGAATGTAGGTTTCCTTTCGGATGGTAGGAGATTGAACGTAGCACTAACCAGGTCTAGGAGAGGCCTCATAGTGGTCGGTAACCCGGAAACTCTCAGACATGACGATAATTGGAGAGCTTGGATTGATCACATCAGGAGTAGCAAACTTGAGGCATGGCATCTCTTGGGGACAGCGTGAGGCGTGACAATGGGCGATCATGACTCCCCAATCTCTATACACGGAGGAGGGACTCTAGCAAAGGCCATTGTTTCTCAGGAGCAGGGGCACTGGTCGGTCCCGGATGGTACAATCCTCTCCTCCGGATCAAAGAGGCTTGTGGCCTTCGTGATTGACGTAGTTATCGTTGTCTCGATTCTAAACCTGGCTACTAGAGGAATGATTGCAAACGCATTGAACATCTCCCTATGGTCTTCCTGGGATTTCCACTATGCTGTTGCTTTCGCTGCTGTTTTTCTCACCACCCACTGGCTTTACTGGAGATTAACGGGTTTGGCATTCTCTAGGTCTCTTGGTCAAAAAGTTCTGGGAATTGCCATCGTTATGGAAGATGGGAGTAAAGTGGAAAGCAATATTTGGGATAGGAGGTCCTTTGCGAAGTTACTCTACCTACTTCCAGTTGTAAACCTGTACTTCGGTGTTTACGAATTAGCGAGGATTTCGCAGAGGCATACCCATCAATCAAATCTCGATCTAAGTGTGGGTACAATCGTCGCACATTCTGAGTCGCTTCCTCCAGCGAGTAGGAAGAATATCAGGTAGGTGTAGACTTGGAAGATGCCATCGAATGGGTTCTCTCAGGAGGTTGTATCGTTTATCCTACGTCGACTCTGCCTGCACTTGGTTGTATCCCAGATTCAAATGCTTTAGACAGACTTTACGGGATAAAGGGAAGGAATAGTGGAGCTCCTGTGAGTCTCGGTGTTGTGAGTCTGAGTCAGGCTAGTGAGATAGTTCATGTCCCCGATGATGTAAACGAAATTCTTGGTGTGTTTCCAGAAGGATCTCTGACTGTTATACTTAGAGCAAAGGAGGAGATGGACTCCAGACTCGGGGGGAACAAGGTGGCCGTTAGAGTGGTTTCGAACAGAACGGCCAAGGAGTTGCTTAGTAGGACGGGTCCGCTGACAGCAACGAGTGCAAATATTTCTGGACAGGAGCCGTTGTTAGATTGTGCAGAAGCCGCAGAGTCTCTTCAAAGGACCGAGGAGTCAATTATCGGCGTCGATGGCGTCTGTGAAGGAGGACCACCCAGTACTTTGATAGCATGGCATACGGTCTGCGAATCACCTGAGTCGTTGAGTATTGAGGTAGTCAGAGAAGGGAAGATTAGTTCGGAGGAAGTTTTGTCATGGTGGAAGAGCAGGATCTGAAACAATGGCGAGATGCCGGTCACGTAGCCAGAAGAACCCTTGAGGGAATAAAGGGGGAGATTGTAGAAGGAAAGGAGTGGTCTGAAGTAATAGATTCAGCAGAGAGGTTCATCAGGAGGCACGGAGGTAAGGCTGCATTTCCTGTGACTATATCTGTTAACGAAATGGCCGCACATTACACTTCCAACACAGAGCTGACTCCTCCTGAGGGTTTCGAGGGCGAGATGATCTTCCAGAAAGGGGACTTGGTCAAGCTAGATGTTGGCGTCCACATCAAAGGGGCCCTGGGAGACAATGCTCTTACAGTAGAAGTGGGGAATGGGGGAGAGCATACTGAGCAGATCAGAGCAGCGAGAGAGGCACGAGATGCAGCTATCGAAAAGATGCACCCGGGAACTCCATGGCATGTGATCGGAGAGGCGGCACAACAAGCATCGATAGATGCTGGCTTTGAACCAATCAGGAATCTTAGCGGTCACAAGATGGAAAGATGGAATCTTCACTCTGGGGTTTCGATACCTATGTTCGCATGCGGTCCCAACAATCCTGGTTACAAAGGGGAGGTTGAGGCAGGGGGGGTATATGCTATTGAGCCATTCAATACCACAGGAAAAAGTGGGATGATTGAGAATGTCCCTCCCTCTGATTCATCCAATATTCTTAGAGTGACTGGAGACGTGAAGATTAGGAAGGCCCTATCCAAGGGTAAGTTGAAACCACTGGGCGCTACTATGGCAAGATATATCGAAGAGAGGTACAACACCCTACCTTTCGCAGAGAGGTGGGCATTCCCTCTGCTTAGCAAACCCTTCCCAGAGGAGGGCGAAGAGTCCCTGAGAAGGAAATGGAGAGCTCTGATCAAGAAGTTGACATCGATCAGGTTCCTAGAGGTCTACAGCGCACTCAGGGATGTCGATAAGGGAGTTGTAGGGCAATTCGAGCACACGGTATACGTCACAGAGGGCGGTCCAGAGATTCTGACAGTGGAGTAAATTGATATTCTTTTTCTAGGGTTCTGGCTAGATTTTCTCTCATTCCTCACAACGATTAACTATTGCCTCCTGCCTGCCATGACCGTACAGGACGAAAGGTTCTCGCTGAGTGCATCCCATCCCCTCGCATTTATCTCTCTCCTGTACACCTCTTGGTTGGTTAGCGGACCGCTTAAAATAGGCAGGAAATTTTCAAGTTCTAATTGAGATTATGTTTTTCGGTCTGAGACTCCCCAAACAAAGTCACAGCGATGATAGCCGAGAAAATGAGGGCCATCCCAACTATCTGCTGTAACGAAGGCTGCTCAGAAAGAAGGATTACACCCCAGACTATTGTGAGAACCGGTTGTAATAGAACCGCGAAGGAGGTATGTGCAGCTGGAAGGCGAGGGAGAGCGAATGTAATCGCAATCCACCCAATTACTTGGCATGATATGGCTAAAAGGAATAGCCACCCATGACCGGGCCAGTTCATTGTGAAGTCAATTGGTTCGATGTCCAATCTTTTCAAGGGAGCGATTCCAACCAGAAGAAGCCCAATTGCTGCTCCTATGGTAGCATCGAATTGGAGATTCGAGGATGGGGCTTGGATTCTATTCGAGTACCTGTACAGAATCAGGAAAGAAGAGTAGAAGATTGCTGCGACGATGCCTCCGATGACTCCCTTCAATGGATCTTCCCCATATGGTTCATCATCCCAAATACCAGCTATGAAAACGAGTCCAATCATTACCATCGGCAATGCCAGTAATATCATCCGATTTGGCCTCTCACCGAATAGCCACCAACTAACTAATGTGACAATGATTACCTGAGAGTTTCCGATCAATGTTGCTATTCCACTTCCAATGTAGTCAATGGCACTGTGATATCCTGCGAAGTCAATGGCTAGAAGGATTCCAGCGACAAAGGTGAGAATCCTGCTTTTGAAGGATCTCTTATCTTCCCTGTTCAAATACAAAACTAGGATGAATAGGATTGGGATTGCGTAAACCATTCTGAAGAAGGCCCCGGTAATCGGTGTTGTTTCGGATTGTATGTAGAGCAGTGGGGCAAACGAGAGTACAGAGGCGCCTGCAAGGGCTATCAGCATAATTCGCCGGTCATCTGCCGGCGCCGTCATCGGCCCCCCTCACTCCGATGCTTTACTTTCATCGTTGAGCATGTTCTGAAGATCTCCCGATTCATACAGCTCTAGGGCGATATCGGACCCCCCAATCAATTCTCCATTGATGAAGACTTGAGGAATGGTCGGGAAATCTGACCACTCCTTCAGCGCTGGTCTTGCTCTAGGATCCGAAAGGACGTTGACACTAGCAAATGTCTCCATGCCAAGTTCATTTGCTACCATGCTGATCACTTGAGCTCCTCTTGCTGAGAATCCACATTGTGGCTGGTCGGGTGTGCCCTTCATAAAAATCACAATTTTATTTTCGTCAACAACTTTTTGCAGTTCTTCGGGTGTCCAGTCAAAACTCATTTCAATCACTCCTTCTTTGGTCTTCTGATATGTACCCCAAAGAACTCTGTCTCTTGACCGTGTGGGTCGAAAGCTGTCTTTGAATTCTTCTCTGCTTGTTTCGGAGTCATACATTTTAGATCTAGAGCATGCACAGTATTGTCGGAGATAAACTGCTTGAAATGGTTGAGAATTGGCTTCTGTCTTTGGAGCGGCATCACTCCCTCAAAGCTCTGGGAAATAACTCTGACATGGAAGTGGTCGCCTGTTCCATGTAAATCGGATACTTCTACCTCGGCGTCGGGAACTATCTTGAGAATCTCGTTTGTCATCCAATCGGAGGTTACCATGGCCCCGAAAGGAGGCATTCCGATATTAAACTAAGTTTCCATGGCATTGGTTATTGATTCTAAATTCTCGGATATGGTTCCGTTATTGTTAATCAGTCCTGATCCGACCACTGCGACATCGACCCCCCAGTCTGCCACCAGTTTTGCATTGTGAAACTTGATCCCGCCGTCTATCATCAGTTTCGTTTTCCTCCCGCCATTTTCAATCTGCATATCTATTTCTTTACGCAGAGTCCTTACCTTTTCCTCTACTTCTGGAATGAATGACTGGCCCCCCTTTCCCGGGACTACGGACATGACTAGAACTAGGTCAAGATCGTTCAGGATAGGCAGGACGTCCTTTACAGGAGTGTCAGGGTTTAGAACACAACCGGATAGGATACTGGAATTGTGGAGACTGGAGATTAACCCTGGAAAATCTTCTACAGCCTCGATATGGGCGATTACCATGTTCACTCCTGCATCTGCATATTGCTCCCATGTCTCTTCTGCATTGTTGATCATCAGATGACAGTCGATGAAAACGTCCGGCCCTACTCTTTCCCTTACTGATCTGATTAGTGCTGGCCCAAACGTGATTGTCCTATTTATGACCCAATTGCCGTCCATTACGTCCATATGTAACCAATCTATTCCAGCTTCGATGGCTGCATCCAGAGTTTCGCCTAATCTGCAGAAGTCTGCGGTAAGGATACTAGGTGTAATCTGCATATTTCCTGTCAAAGGGGAAGGGGGGATGGTTCTCAATACCTTCTAAGAATTTCTAAATTCCAACACACATGTTGATAGGATGCAATTGATTAGGTGGAATAATGGGCAAGGTTGTTGATACTGGTGATGCAGACTTTGACGTGATGACAAAAAGTGACGAGTGGGTGCTTGCAGATTTCTGGGCTCCATGGTGTGGACCCTGTAGGATGGTAGGGCCCGTTCTATCACAGATTGCAGATGAGAGGGAGATTACTATTGCAAAGGTGAACACTGATGTTAATCCACTTACCTCCGGAAGATTTGGAATTAGAGGCATACCAGCCCTAATTCTATTTAGAAACGGAGAGGTAGTCGACAGGATGACTGGTGCAATGCCTAAGCAAAGTATGGACTCGTGGCTAGACAGGCATATGAGTTCCTAGTTCTCATTTCTATTCAGTCTGTCCAATCTTTCTTGGAAGGGCTTTCCAACTTCTCTCAATAGCCTGGCTCGTAGAGCTTCATGTAACCACATCCCCTCTTCTAATTCTAACATCAAACCCCTCTCGATTAGTTGTCCAGGAGGGTTGCCATCTACTCCAGCGGCCTTGGCTAGTTTTTCCCATGGTACTGGCCTATCAGAGGTGGCCAAAATGGATAGGATCTCCCTGTGTGGTTTTGGAAGAACATTGAGAATCTCTTCATCCAGGAACCTGAGCCAGTCTTCATGCATTGTCTGTCCGTACAACTCGAGCAATTCTACGGCCAGAGGATGCCCTCCTGTCGCCCTATGTATCTCAGAAGCATGAACGTTCTCGGGTATGTTGATTTGTTCTATCCATGATTCTATCTCCTCTTGTTTCAGGCCTGATAAGGCCATTTCTGATACCTTATCCAAGGTATGCACATATCTACGATCGTAGAATGCCAAATTCGTGCGGGAGATCATCAATAGTCTCAGATTGGTATTTTCGGCTATCTGGAGAAGTGCCCCGAAGAGATGGTCTCCCTGACTACCAATATTGTGAACGTCATCTAGAATTACCAGGGTTTCGATTCCTTGATTGTGCTCAATTAATGAGTCCTCGTCTTGAAGATGGGCAGTTAGACGGCGTCTGAATGAGTCGATTTCCAATCTCGCTGCTGGTTTGTAGGGGAGGGTATCTAAGACGTTGTACGGGTCTTCGGATTCATCTCTGATACCTATTCGATGTAGGAGACTAGTGGCGATACCTAAGGAGGAATCCCAAGGCTGACAAGGATAGTACATTGTATTTAGTCCACTAGAATTGGTCATTAACTCAGAAATCCAGTGTGAGACTAGAGTGGTCTTACCACATCCGGCTATCCCAGAAAGAGTGAGGAGCGGTTTTCCTGATTGGTACCAGTTATCGAGACTTGTCATTTCTTCCTTTCTTCCATGAACTATACGAGTCTTTGGTGGAGCGGTGTTGTATGTTGAATGAGCACCAGTGAGGAGTGAAATCGACCCCGGTTTCGGTTCTGCAGTGCCTCCGGCCACGAGGGCCCCAAAACGAATATCTCCGAAATTTAGTACACCCTCATGTTGTGCATGCATCAAAATCTGCAATAGGCTTAGGCCAGCCTGGAGTTTGTTCGCAGCCTCATCTGCTCGTATTTCCAGTACCTCTCCCTCTTTCGATCTAATCAGTACTAAAATGGAACGAAGTTCAGAAATCCTCTCTCTTGCGGTTTCCCTCCCTTCATCGGTTAGTTGCCATGTCTTTTGTCTTCGGTTGTCTCCTCTGACTGGCCTGCTGTGTTGCGAAATAAGTCCCTGAGAGTTTAGTTGCCTCATTGCTCGAGAGACATTTGGAGGATGCAAGGCGCAGGATTCTGCTATCCCAGAGCGAGTTACATCTGAGGTGACTATGAAGTGGTCCGCTTGAAAGTCCTGCTCCCAGAGATGTAGAATTATCCTATCAGGAACCGGGACATTGGGGCTTGAATTATGGCGTGCCACGGAATAGACGGTAGGGGAATGTAGCATCAAGGTTAGGGACTTGCAATTCAGTCGATTTCAACGATGCAAAACGGATATTCTGATTGCATAGGCGGTAAAAAAAGTTGATTGCAGTCTCTAACAACAGAAGACAGGCTCAGTATGCTTCCTACCCCCATGCTCACTGAAACTGGCATCATTGAAACCGGGCTAGGAATGTAGTCTTCGCCTGTCTGAGATAATATTAGCTGTATTCCATATCGGTCCACTAATTGCACGATCGCGCGAGTCTGCATGAATATTAGGGATTAATGTCAGGATGTTTCCGGCTATTCTTTCATCATCATCCTAAGCTCCTCTACTGAGCGTTGTTCGTCGAAGTAGACTACTTCTAGCGAGTCATAAAGTTCCGAGTCTCCGAGTTCCTCTACCAAAGGCAAAATCCTGCCATAGATTTCCGCTGCTGCCTTTTCTGTTTGGTACGCCTCTTCGAGTATTTCCTTGTAATTTGAAGTGTGAACTATCGGAGATGGGTCTCTCTCAGTTATGGCAGTTCCATCCAGTTTTACGATAGCGGAGCGAACTGTGGCAGCGTGCATCACAGATTCGTTCACTTCATTGCTGAAGTGAGCGGATAGATGGAGCCTATGAATCCCTGAGACGTATGCAGAATAGTGAGCATACATGGCTATTGCTCTTAGTTCCCAAGATAAAGCTTGATTTAGCGCTTCGACTAATTGACTGTTCGACATATCTCTCGTACTCCTATTTGTGGCGAGTGCTATCAATACTCGCTTTCGACTAGAGTTTTTTCGGCCGCAACATATGTGTCTGTGTCCTGACTCGAGTAGACGTGAGTGCGTACGAAGAATTACTGACGAGGCTGAAAGATATCGACTTGATTAGACAGATAGGGAGCCTATTGAGTTGGGATCAGGAGGTGCTGATGCCTCCAAAGGCAGCTCCTCTGAGGGCGGAGCAACTTGCTTGGATTTCGAAGACTGCCCATGAGAGGCTAACTGACGCCAGAATAGGAGAAATATTGGATGAGATCGAGTCCAATGATGATATGGATGAAATTACATCGGCGAATATCAGGCTTGCGAGGGAGGCTTTTGACAGGGCAACGAAATTGCCTACAGAGTTCGTCGAAGAGATGGCGAAGCATCGTTCCAGGGCTCTGATTTCTTGGACTGAGGCGAGGGAGAAGGACGATTTCTCAATCTTCCGTGATGATCTCGAAATAGCGATTGGTCATGCAAGGATGAAGGCCGATTTCTTCGGATATGATGGTCTGAGATACGATGCCCTGCTCGATCTTTATGAGAGCGGTCTAACCGTGGAAAGACTCGACCCGCTGTTCTCGGGTCTTAGAGAAAATGTGGCACCCCTGATTAAGGAAGTAGTGGAAAGGGGCGAAGGGCCAGACCTCTCATGGGTTACTGAAAGCACATGGAGTCAGAAAGCACAGGAGGAGTTGAGCCAAAGTGTTTCTGAGGCAATAGGTTTCGATTTCGAGGCAGGGAGGAGGGATCTATCCACTCACCCTTTCTGTGGGGGGCCTAATCCCGACGATGTTAGGTGGACAACTCGCTATAGTGAAGAGGATCCGTTCGGATCGCTGTTTGGTTCAATGCATGAAACAGGTCACGGCACGTACGAACAGGGTAGACCTAGGGATTTGGACTTCCAACCAGCAGGGAAGGCAAACGGTCTCGGGATTCACGAGAGTCAAAGTCGCCTCTGGGAGAATCAGATAGGAAGATCCAGGGAATTTTGTGAATGGTCCATCCCGTTGTGGAGGAAGTTCTTCCCAGAAAATATGGACGGAGTCAGCGCAGAGCAACTATGGCAGGCAGTTAATTTGGTGAAGCCTGGGTTAATCAGGGTAGATGCTGATGAGGCCACATACAATCTACACATCATGATAAGGTATGAGATCGAAAAGCAACTCATTGCTGGCGAAATAGATGTAGATGATCTTCCTGATGCTTGGGACGAAATGTACAATGAATACTTGGGAATTAGAGCTCCGAACCGTACACTGGGGGTGCTTCAGGATATTCACTGGTCAATGGGTGCAATCGGCTACTTCCCAACGTACACTCTCGGGAATTTATACGCTGCTCAACTGCTCGAGTCAGCTAGAAATGATCTCCCAGAACACGACACTCAGATTAGGGAGGGGGACTTCTTCCCGCTACTCAAATGGATGAGAGATAATGTCCACTCAAGGGGGAGCGTGCTAGAGCCAGCGGAATTAATCAAGGAAGCAACTGGACAGGACCCTTCCCCTGATGCTTTCATAAGATATCTTGGCTCAAAGGTTGAGAGGCTGTACGGAGTTAGTGCTTAGAAGAGATGGGGTGCATATGACAGTTTCCAGTCTTAATGACTACTCCTCCCTAATCAGGAATATTGGAGGGGAGTGTGCCTTCGTCAGAGTCTCAGGTGAATTACTGTTATCGGGTTCCAAATCAGGAGAGGTTGCTTGCTGGGATTTGAACAGCGGTAAAGAGATGTGGAGGTCCAAGTTTGAGGGTCCTTGTTCCAATGCGGATTCCAACAAAGATTTCCTGTTCTTCACAGAGTCAGATAGAGTTCATGCAATTATGTTGTCCTCTGGAGATGAGGCTTGGTGCGTGGAGCTTGAGGGTTCGAGCGATCTTGTTAGAGTTTCATCAGAATGTGTTTGGGTGACTTCGTCTGTTTACAACTTCGAGATTCAGGACTATTCAGATGGTTCGGTATGGAAAATTGACTATTCCGGAAAAGTTAGGTGGAAGGGGGACACGATAGGGAGAGCCTGGTCTCTTTCTGATTTTCAGGGACAGGCAATCATGGGACTTAGTAGGCCTAAGTGTGGATATGCCATTGCATCCGAAACAGGGATTGAATATCTTGAGTTGGAAGAAAAAAAGCCGATAACTGCTGGATGTAAATTAGATGGGGGAGGGATAGTTTTCGGGCATAGCAATGGATCAGTGACTGAGATATATGGGGGAGTTAGCTCTACCGTTAGCTTAGGAGACTCTGCTATCCGCGCGATGGATTGCGGAAGTAGTTGGGTTGTAGGGCTCGATTCTGGAGTCGTTTCAACCGGCAAATCCCTTGGATCTTGGAAGATAGAGTCTTTGGAGTCCATTGATGTAGTTTCATTCGGTCCTTCGTTGGACGATGTCGCAGGCATATGGTATTCGTCATGGAACGATAAAGGAGGAATTTTCCTAGTCGACTCGTCAATTGGGAGTCTGCAGCTCGAGCTCTCTCACGAATCTAGGATAGTAGCGTGTTTCGCTACTGAGCATACGATTTGCTTTGGGGATATTAGCGGATGCATACATGTGATCGAGGAGGAGGTTCTCCGGCGTCGTTTCGGAAGGCTCCCAGAAACAGATATTGAATCTGGAAGAGAGTCGGAGCTCAGGAAGAAAATACGTGCACTGCGAGGTGCCTAATTTGCAATGGAAAAACATCCCCAAGAACCCCTATTTCCAGTGAACTGCTCTAATATTGGCGAAATGTTTATGAGCCACCCATTACCCTGTGTTCTTTGCCGCTCCGGGGGAGTGGTGTGAGGGCGCTTCAGCGCGACTCGCGGGCCACAAAAACCGAGCCCCGAAACCGGGGCGGTAGAACCGAAATCCGAAAGGAAATCGGGGAAAGGCTGGAGCGTCTGTGGACGCAAAGGCCGCGGCGAATAAATCGGACAAACTGGAGGTAACGAAGGGGAGAGCGAGATAGGAGCTGAAGAGATACACATGCGTAGGGGGAAGAGAATGAACCTGGGTCATGTAGGTGGGGAACGAGGCAGAGATAACCGGACGCAAGGAAGGGGAAGGAAACCAAGGGAAACACCGGGCAACAAGGGCGGGGAGACCCGTGGAGGAGCCAGTATCGAGACGTGAAAGGAAAAGCGGAGACGAAGTACCAGAAGCGGATGCGGCGAGTGAGAGGGAGATCTATCATGAGTCGGAAAACGACAAAGGAAGAGCATGAAGTTCCGGAGTCTTCTACCCGGGGGAACCCGGGCCTTCGGGCCCGGGGGACACCCGGACCCTGCGGAGTTAACAGGGGGGGAAGCTCCCCCATGTGCTGAACCCCCTGTTGCTCCCACCTGAAATCGGCCCAGAAATTTTCTGAAGACTAGTGAAACTGTTGCTTATTCGCTTGGACCAGTCATATCACTAGGTCTGACCCATTCTTCGAACTGCTGCTCATTCACCAGGTCCAGTTGGATAGCGCTTTGTCTTAGAGTAAGCCCTTTCTCATGGGCATTCTTGGCGATTTTAGCTGCATTGTCGTATCCGATGTGTGGATTCAGAGCGGTGACTAGCATCAATGAGTTCTCGAGGTGCTCGGCAATCTTTGCTTCGTTTGCGCTGAGTCCGAGTATGCAATTTTCAGAGAAAGATACACAGCTATCTGAAAGCAGCCTTGTGCTATGCAGGAGATTATGGATCATCAACGGCTTGAAGACGTTCAGTTCGAAGTTTCCCTGACTTCCGCCGATGGAGATAGCAACGTGGTTCCCCATTACCTGGCAACAGACCATAGTCATGGCCTCAGACTGTGTTGGATTGACCTTGCCGGGCATTATACTAGAGCCAGGTTCGTTCGCGGGCAGAGAGAGTTCTCCAAAACCACACCTAGGTCCGGATCCAAGCCATCTAACATCATTGGCTATCTTCATCAACGAGGCTGAAAGTGTATTCAGAGCGCCCGAAGCTGCTACGATGGCATCGTGAGCTGCTAATTGTGCAAACTTGTTCTCTGCGCTGATGAAGGGTAGTCCTGTCTTCTCTGATATCCTATCAGCGACCAATTCTGCGAAATCGGGATGAGTATTGAGGCCGGTTCCAACTGCAGTCCCTCCTAGTGCTAGTTCGTACAAATCGTTCAGGACCGTTTGAATCCTTATCAAGTCGGCATCCAACATCGACACGTAAGCACCAAACTCCTGTCCAAGTGTTAGCGGGACGGCGTCCATGAGGTGAGTCCTGCCGATTTTGACTATCTCAGAGAACTCTTCCTCCTTCTCCGCTAGAGAATGTCGAAGTTTCAGTACTGATGGAATTAGCCGATGTTGTATTTCCTCGGCTGCAGCAATGTGCATTGCAGTTGGAAACGTATCATTACTAGATTGAGCGCGGTTTACATGATCATTAGGGTGTACAGGAGACTTACTGCCCAGCTTTCCTCCGGAAATCTCAATAGCCCTATTCGCAATAACCTCGTTTGCGTTCATGTTCGTCTGAGTCCCAGAGCCCGTCTGCCAGATTCTTAGAGGGAAATGGGAGTCTAGATTTCCAGAAATCACCTCTTCGCATGTTTCCGTGATCAGTTTTCCAATATCATCTTCCAGTACTCCGAGCTTGACATTTGTCTCCGCAGCTGCCTGCTTTAGGATTCCGAATGCACGAATCACTGATCGGGGCATCTTATCTTCTCCTATATCGAAGTTGATCAGAGATCTTGCTGTCTGTGCCCCATAGTATCTATCAGCAGGAACTTCTATGTCCCCCATTGTATCAGTCTCAACCCTCACTTTGAGATTGGTCTTGTTCGGCTTGCGAGACTCAATCTCTTCGGAGGTGGACTTGTTGATAACTGCTCCAGAAAGGGAGTTTTCAATCATCCTGGAAATAGTGGCAGACCTTCCTGCCCCTCTACCCTTACCAACCCTAGCGTCCAATCTTCTAGCAATATCCTCGGGAATACTGACTGAAATTATTCTACGATCGCCCACACGATGCTTCGCCATGTTATTTGTATTAATAACTTATTAATAAATATAGTTACTGCATTCTTATCATCATACTCTCTCTACACTGATTATCTTCTGTGGCGACATCGGTCTATCACCGGGCCGAGTCTCTGTGGACTCAATCTTTCTGACTACTTCCATCCCCTTAGAAACCTCGCCGAATACAGCGTGATTTCCGTCGAGCCATGGAGTGGGTACCGTGGTAAGAAAAAACTGCGACCCCCCCGTATCTCGTCCTGCGTTTGCCATTGAGAATATCCCAGGCTTGTCGTGTTTCTTCGCTAATGCTGATGCCTCACATGGTATCTTCCAGCCGGGACCTCCGGTTCCGGCTCTCCCATTGTTTGCATCGCTTGAATATGGGCATCCTCCTTGGATCATGAAATCTTTGATTACTCTGTGGAAGTGTAAGCCATCATAGAAGCCATCGTCTACTAATTTCAGGAAGTTGTTTGTTGTCTCTGGGCATTCCTCCGTGTACAATTGAATGTCTATTTCTCCAGCACTCGTTGTCATCCTTACGTATGTCATACTGTCTATGTAGAAAAGCAGGTTCAATATGGTATTGTATCGCAGCTATGCAACTGTTGAGCCTGGCAGAGTTCCATCTGGGACCTCTAACAGTCTGACTGTACCATCCGCATCTAGGGCGCCCAAAACGAGGAATTGGGAAACGAAGCCCGTGGGTAGTGTCTTCTCTCCTAAGTTGATAGCGGCTACTACCATCCTTCCAATTAATTGCGAACGGGAGTAGTTTGTAATCTGGGCTGAGCTCCATAGTCTTCCCACTATTGGTCCAAAATCAACTCTAATCTTGTAAGATGGCTTTCTCATCTCTGGGAATTCCTGAACATCATCAATTATTCCGGTTCTCATATCCAAAGAAAGAAATTCTCCGATTCCGATATACTCCTTTCTCTCAAGTTTGGATGGGTGGTATGGCAGATTTTCTGGATCAATGTCGTGCTGTCCCATCTCTTCAACTCGCGATATCGGATTTGAGAGTGAGGGGAATTAGGTTTATTCCAGCCTCCTCGAACGCTTCCAATCCTCCCTCTTGCCTATCTAGTATAGTGATGCAACAGACTACATCACAACCCATCTTATTGAGGGTTCTTGCCGCCTTCAAAGCAGATCCCCCAGTAGTTGTGACGTCCTCAAGAAGAACCACTCTATTCCCGGGCTGTAAACTAGATCCTTCTATCCCGGGGGGGTTTCCTGTCTTTCTTCCACCCCTGCCCTTTGGTTCCTTCCTAACAATAAAGCCTCTCAATGAGGATCCCTTCTCCGCCTTAGCGATTGAAATTCCCGTTAACGGTACAGCTCCTAATTCGAGGCCTCCTACCGCATCTACCTCTCCGATCTTCTTGATTTGGTCATGAATTAGGACTCCAAGGAGATGAGCGCACTCCGGGTCCATCATGACTGGTTTCATGTCAAAGAAATGCTTACTCTTTCTTCCGCTCGCTAATGTGAAGTCCTCTTCATCGGAGAAAAGATACGCAAGATCGCGTATTCTGTCAATTAGTATTTCTCGAGCCAGTTCCACTGATATTGGGGTCATTCTACCTGTTTTGGCCTAGAGTAATGTGATGAAGATTGCCGTCGTTGAGGTGAATTTCGAGCAAGATGACGGTGAATGTTCTTGGACGGTCTCTTCGGAGTGGGTAGTGCTGTTGCGAGGGGAAGGCATGTCGAAAAACATCAGAGCCGAGGAAATAGATGTAAAGAGGCTCGAGATTGAGCGTTCGGATTATTACGAATCTCTGGATAAGGAAATAGAGGAAGCGTATACAATCGCAGCGGAGGCAAAAAAGAAGGGTCTGGACTTTTCTGAGTCAGTTGAGATACCTAGAGCGTCGGATTTGGCTAGTAGAACCGAGAAGCTCCTTGAAGACCCGTACCTCTATGTTGATCCGGATAACAGAACTAAGCAGCCCCTAAAAATTGAGGGTCATCTGAGGGAGCTGCTGCAGAAACACGACAGAGAAAGTGCTGCAATCATGATTGCGATTCATGTTACAAAGGAGATGCATTCTGCAACTGGTGACAGAAGGAGAGCTATTGATTCTGGACTAAGAGTGGGATTGGCGGTCCTCACTGAGGCTGTCCTAGTGGCCCCATTGGATGGTATAGGGGAAGTCAGAATAATGAGCAACTCTGATGGCTCTGAGTTTCTTTCAATCGATTTCTGCGGTCCCATCAGGGCTGCAGGAGGTACTGCTCAGGCTCTAGGTGTACTAATTGGTGACATTCTAAGAAGGGAGATAGGAGTGGGCAGATACATCCCAACTGTTCCCGAAGTAGAGAGGGTGAAAGAGGAGTTCGGGCTTTACCGTGCGAATCTCCAGTTTAAACCAGAGCCAGAAGAGACAGACCTGATCGTCAACGAGTGCCCGGTAATGATCAACGGCGAAGAGACCGAGAGAATGGAGTGTGCGGGTTACAAGGAAGTTCGGAACATAGTGAATGACAATGGTTCTTTCAGAACCAGAGTAAGGGGGGGCGTGATGCTAGTAATCGCAGAGGGTCTATGCCTCAAGGCTCCGAAGATTCGCAGTCACACTGAGAGATTGAGGGTTCCGGGATGGGATTTCATTTCCAAATTCGCTGATAAGAAGAAGGGTGGAAAGTCGGAAACTACCGAATTGAAGAGTAGGGTTCTGGAAAAGGAAGGGCGATACATGGAAGATGTGATTGCAGGTAGACCTGTTTTCGGGGAGCCGCGGGAACCCGGGGGCTTTAGGCTAAGATACGGTAGGAGTAGAGCTACTGGACTTGCAGCGGCTGGTCTGAATCCGATTACAATGGATGCATTAGGAGGATTCCTATCAGTAGGGACTCAGATGAAGATCGAGGGGCCCGGTAAGGCCTGTGCAGTTACACCATGTGTGGACATTGATGGTCCAACCGTTCTACTGAGCAACGGGGAGTTCGTTAGAGTCGGGAGTCAGGAGGAGTGGAAGAGGTGCGAAGGTGAACTGCTCTCGATATGGGATGCGGGAGAAATTCTACTTGGATATGGGGAATTTCTAGAGAATAACAAATCTCTGTCTCCGTCTTCCTATTCCGTAGATTGGTGGTCAGTTGATCTTGCAGATTCTCTTGACTCGCATAAGAAGATCGAGTCTTTCGCTGAGATAATCGGAGTAAAAGTGGAGAAATTACCACCTGGAATGCCATTCAATGGAGCAATTAGTCGTGGAGGCGAATCTAGATTAGAAAGATCTTTGAGGAGGAGGAGTTGGATTTCCTATCTCAAAAATTTAGACTTATCTTGGGATATGGTCAAAGAGATATGTGAGAGCTTTGGAACTGCTGTCCCTCCACCATGGAACCTTTGGTGGTCAGATTTGCCAATCCAATTCCTACCTCCTTTGGCTGATGAAATTGTATCTAACGGAAAAATCGAGGGTTCTTCCCTTAGGATAGGGGGATCGGTGGAGGGCTGGCCATACTCCTTCGATAAGGATTCTATTGGAGTTTCAAATCCGATTCTTGGGGAGTGGCCACGTTGGACAGAGGTTTACCGTCATGGATTAGTGAAATCTTCATTGATGACTCTAGGTCTTGTTCACCATCATGATGGTTCTGATATCGTAATTCCTCTACATTGGGAGGGTCTACTGGATGGTTTGGGTCTTGGAGAAGCCGACGGGAGAGTGATAGTCAGAAGGGAGGTTGATTCACTGGTTTCGCAGACAGTAGGAAAGGTGTCAGATGTATTGAATTCCAAAATTTCGGAAGATGGGGAAAAGAGAGTTGTTGACGACTATCTGGTTGAGAGGTCTCTCAGTTTGGTTCGAAAGGTCTCAGAGCTTCCCAGATGGGAAGACTCTGTCCCCTGTAGAATCGGGGCGAGAATGGGTAGACCCGAGAAGTCCGGTGTTAGGGAAATGAGTCCGATGGTACACTCGCTCTTCCCAATCGGAGAGAATGGTGGACCTCAAAGGTTGGTTTCAGAAGCATCCTCGAGAGGGGCTATCAGAGTGACAGTTGGTCCGAGGATTTGTCAAAAGTGTGGTAGGGAGACTCCTCACGTAACTTGTCATCACCGACCGGACCCCAAGGAACCCATAGAATGCGGAGGCAGGACCCTGGCAGGACCTTCAAGGAATAAGAGAGGTAGGAGGAAGGGAGAAATCACCGCAGTGAACCTAGGATCTATTCTGGAAGTAAAGAGGAGGAAGCTTGGCTTGGACAGGATTCCTAGCAAAATCAAAGCAGTGAAGGGATTGGTCTCAAAGGACCAGGCTCCAGAGCAAATCGAGAAAGGGATACTAAGAGGATTACATGGTTTGTCAGTTTTCAGAGACGGAACAGCTAGATTCGACATGAGTGACGTCCCAGTTACTCACTTCAGGCCATCAGAGATTGGCACTTCGTGGAAGAGGCTTGTTGAATTGGGATATACCCACGATCACGATGGGGAGCCTCTGAAGAACGACGAACAACTACTGGAGTTGCTCCCCCAGGACTTCATTCCTTCTAGATTAGCCTCCACTCATCTTCTTTCAACGTGCTCTTTCGTGGATGATCTTTTGGTTAGATTCTACGAAATGTCACCATTCTACATGGCTAAGAGCCTGGAAGACATTGTTGGGCATATTGCGATTGGGCTTGCGCCCCATACCTCAGGAGGTGTAGCTTGCCGAATAATTGGGTGGACCGATGCGTCTGCAGGCTACGCCCACCCACTATTTCATGCTGCTAAGCGGCGTAACTGCGATGGGGACGAGGATAGCATAATGATGCTGATGGATGGTCTACTGAATTTTACTCAGACTATCCTGCCTGCAAACAGGGGAGGTAGGATGGATGCCCCTCTCGTCCTGACGACCCGTCTTAATCCCAGTGAGATCGACAAGGAGGCTTTGAACGTGGATTGCGCTTGGTTCTACAGCAGAGATTTCTTCGAGTCTACTCTAGACAGACCGCATCCAAAGGACATCAGGGGTCTGATGGACATTGTAGAGGGTAGGCTTGGCATGATTGGTGAGATTAGGGGCTACGGGTGGACTCACGATTCTGGACCATTGGACGCGGGGCCGGAGAATTCCTCATACAAGACGCTAGTCACGATGAAGGACAAGTTAGACAGCCAACTGAGTCTAGGCAAGGTTCTACGCTCAGTTGCTGCAGATAGAGTCGCTAAGCAGGTAATCGAATCGCACTTCCTACCGGACATGAGGGGCAATCTGATGGCATATACCAGACAGAAAATAAGATGTGTGAAGTGCGGAGAGTCCTACCGGAGGATGCCTCTGGCAGGAAAATGCATCAAGAATAAGCCGGCATCTGGGGGATTCTCAGGAGGAGAGTTGGATTCAGGTTGCGGAGGGAACGTAGTACTGACCGTCTCTGAGGGCGCTGTTAGGAAGTACATCCAGATAACGGAGGATATCATGAGTGAATTCGGGATAGATGACTACACAAAGCACAGGGTTGGGTGGATGTCTTCAAGCGTGGACTCGTTGTTCAACAATGACAAGGTTACCGTGATGACCCTGGAAGACTTCATCTAATCAGGTATGACAGAGGATCTCCAAAGAGGAGCATTGGAAATATTGCCAAGAATAGGTAGACTAGAAATGGATGCTTAGTAGTTATCCAGACACTGTCCAAGCCCAATTCCTCGAGAAGCTCGAGCTGTTTGTCCTCGTCTTGGGCATTTGATAATCTCCTAGAGGGAAGTATCCGATCTACTGCACTCATCTCTCCGTTTTTCTCAATGGCTTCAGTTAGAATCCAAGATTGGTATGATGCAGAATCTGGGGTTCCCTTGAGATCGGAGATTCTTCTCTTCGTAGCGTGCCATGCCATCTTAAGATCTGAAAGTGAAGAAATGTTACCTCTCGCGGCATTTTGAATGAAGATTATTGGCGGTGCGACTAGGAATGCAGCAGCGGCCCATATGAAGAGGACCATTGATGGAGGCATTCGAAATAGTGGGTCTTCCACTAGAGGGTACATCTGATCCGGTACGAATGACCACGAGGGAAATACCAGAGTTACAAGAATGAGCGCCTTTACATCCGCTCCTCCCTGGATTAGCCCTATCCTCCAAGAACCATAGAAAATAGCAGAGGTCAAGAACGCTCCATTCATGCTCCACCAGAGAGTTGTTTCCTTTGATTCATCGCCCAGGACCAAATCAACGAAATTTGTATCCGAGTAGGCGTTCGCTCCGTACAGGAATCCAACTAAACCTAGCGCATACACAACCGATAGGAGAGCCTGGTTTTGATTCCAGTCTCTGAAGTCTCGTGGATCCGGGGGATCAGAGAAGCAGAAAGAGAAGACTGCCACTAACGAGAATACCATGCAGAAGTTGGCCAAACCCATGTTCTCGGATGTCATCTCCACCAAGAGTATGAGTACAACCGGAGCAGACCATCTGATCCAGTGTCTGTCCCTTACTGACAGTGTGTCGAAGTCTGAACGTGCTGCAACGGCCATGAAGATAGTTAGAATCGAGATTCTCAGAGTGGACAGGAGAGGGTCGGCCACGACTATTGGCAAATGTCGAGCAGCATCAAGGCTTCTGCGCTATCGCTATGCCCCTGACTGGAACAGACCCACGGACTGATCCAGGATCCAAGCGCTGAAAAAGTTCGCAAGGCCTGCCACCCACATCATCTGGATCATCTGTCCAAGGACCAGGGTAGTACCGCCCCCCCTAATCCTAGCGGTGATGAGACCGAGAATGACAATCGAGATGACGATGAGGAACGATCCCATGTATTGGAAGACTCGGATATTCTGCTCAATCCCTCCAGTCTCGGACAAAGCCGGTAGGGCTACGCCTACGCCTCCGGTCGCGCCGCTGACATCTCCCGCTCCATCGACTAGCCCCTGTGCCACCGAAGCTATCGTCTCACCCAGACCGGCGATAATCGATGTAGTGATGTTGAGCGCGATGATCATTGCAATCAGGAGACCGTAAGAGACGCTCCTCATCACGTTGGCTGAAATCTGTCTCCTCTGCCTAAGTCCTAGCAAACTGGTTGTACTCTGGGAGACCATGTCTCCAACCAGGCCAGCCTCACCAGTGGAAGAAGATCCCTCGATGAATACCCTCGTAAACCTGGACACGAGCATTGAATTGTTGTCGGCTGCGAACCAATCCCAAGAGTAGTCGCTGTCTATCCTCATGGACAGCCTCTTCTCGAGATTGGAGATTGAGTCGTCTAGGGCTCCGAAATCGATACCGGATAGTGCTTTTACCATGGCACTGGGCTCCTGAGCTCTGGCCTGTGCGGTCCCCCCGAAGGCTCGGATGAACTCTGGGAAGGCGTCGTCCCTCCTTCTCACTCTTGTCTCCTCCTGGAGAGTTAGCAGGGCCGGTGCGAGCAGAGGAGACATCATAGCGGCAATCACCAGAAGCCCGAAGTAGTTCCACTGTTCGAAAAGGATATCCGTCCCGTAGAGAACGAAGACTGTGATCATGATCATGACCATTATCGTACCGAGTATGCCGGCAAAAATCCACGATCTGCGCATGTCAATCGCCTGTTCTGTGTTGAATCCGTGTTTGGCGAAGAGGTCCTCGTCCGGAATAACCAGAGTGAATAGGTACCATGCTCCGATCTGTAGCAATGCGAAGAGTGTCCCCGTGAGGAGGACCCACCTCGCCCTGACGATCACCTCGAACGGATTCGAGGTCTCTGATCCCGTCTGGAAGAGTATTAGATGGAGGCCGGAAACCACTAGGAGGAGGAGACCTGTTGTAGTTAGGGACACGAAGGTCTCCCTCAGAGTGTCCAACTGCTCGAGCCTAGCATCGTAGATGGTGGTATAGGCCTGCTCGAAGGTCTCGTTCTCGCTGGAGAAGAACTCCCCGATTGGTTGCCCCACTTCCACGGAGAAGGCCATCCTGTCGAGGAAGTCGCTCCATATAGCCGATGGGCTCTGTCTTCCGACTATTCTTGCTGCCTCTGGGAGGTTAGTGTGCCATTTGGTGACTAGAGTCTCTATCGCCTGGATCTCTTTGGCCAGTGCTCCGTAGTCACCCATCTCCTTCAGTACGTCGAACATCCCCTTCTCAGCCGACTCACCCATGGAGAGAATGCCCATCCTCGTCATGAACATGTGCATATCTTGCTCTATCTGGATTGCCTCCGCTGAAACCTGCGCCACCGGATAAGCGAGAGTGCCAGCAAATGCCAGAGCAGGGAACATGAGGATCATGAGAACTGCGGAAGGTCCCGTGATGACGTCGCTCACGGTATACCAGACGGCGAGACCGGCGACGAGGGCCACTATGGACACTGGCAGTGCGAAGAAGAGAAGGTAATTCCTGAATGGCATTCCCAGTCGCAGGAGGGCGATCTCCCATGTGCTGGCCTTGTCCTCCATTTGGAATCCGTCCTAGTGATTAACTCCCGTCCAAGTCTCCAGTGCGGCTGCGAACCTGTCCCAACCCTCTTTGTAGTACACGTCAAGGAGGTCGAACACGTCATCGTAGTGAGTGAGATCCCTGTCGCACATCCTCTGGATGGCCTCGGTCCTTCTCTGCAACTCATCGTAGATGTCTCGCTTGCTCCGGAATCCCATCCTAGGGGCAATCTTGTTCTCCAGCATGTCCGACTGGAACATCCCTCTGAAGTAGACCTCGTCGGCCACAGGGTCCCACTCGAACATATTCCTGGTGAGGATTCCGTCGGCGGTCTTGTCGAATCCAATCACCTCGCTGACGCCGGTGATCCTCCTGGCTACGCCCCCTCCTGGGGCTTCGACCACTTCCTGGAAGATTGCGAAATTCAGGTTATCGAAGAATCGGGCTGGGACGTTGATCGGGTCTCCTGTGAATCGCTGGATTAGCTTGACGATGTTAGAGGCGTGAAAGGTACCGACCACGGGGTGCCCTGTCTGCATTGCTTGGAAGGCGATTGCACCCTCAACCCCCCTTATCTCCCCAATGATGATGTATCGGGGTCTGGATCTTAGTGCTGCCTTGAGCAGATCGAACATCTCAACACGGGAGTCCTCATTCTTTGAGTCCCTAGTGATTAGCCTCTGCCATATTGTGTGAGCCACCTTGACCTCAGGAGTGTCCTCTGCTGTGTATATCTTGACGTTGTGATCTATGAATGGCAGTACCGCATTCAGCGTGGTGGTCTTCCCGGAGGCGGTCTCCCCGGAGACCAGCATGGACATCCCGGACTCCAGACCAAGCCAGATGTATGCGGCCATCTGAGCTGAAAGTGTCTTCCACTTGATCAACTGGATTATGGATATGGTCTCCTCAGCGAACTTCCTTATGGTGAATGAAGAACCTTGGATAGATACGTCGTCGCTGTAGATAATGTTGATTCTGGATCCATCTAGCAGGGCACCGTCGACGATCGGCTTGCTGTCTGATACTGGCCTCCCGATCCTTTCTGACATTGACCTCAGGTACTTGGTGAGAAGCTCCTGGTCCTTGAATGCGATATTTGATGTCAGCATCGGGAAGACCTTGTGATCCATGTTTATCCTAGACAGCCCGATCGAGTGTATGTCCTCCAGCATCTCGTCAGCTAACAGTGTCTCTAGAGGGCCGTTGTTAACCAGGTCCCTGACCACCACGTACTTGAGACGGTCGAGTTGCTCTGGTGTGACTTTGATTGGGGCCTCCCCCATGCCTATTAGTTCCCTTGCCTGGTTCACAACTGGATTGGAGAGCAAGGATGACGAAGTGGTGGTGGTCATCTCGTCCATCATTTCGTGAATCATCGCGATGAATTCCGCGTCATTGTCGAATCGCTCCTTCTGTGGTGCGTCTCTGAGGAGCCTTTCCACGATTCTGTCTCTGATATCGTCCTCCTCCTCTGTGATTGTGGGCTCCAGCCCGAACCAGAAGGTGTTCCCTGCTCCTTCGGCTCCCTCAGGAGGGGAGTAAACATGTGCGAAGCAAGGGGGCTTAGTGGCGTAAATCAGGTTACGGGGGCTGACGCTCTTCGCATCCCTGTCTAGGGGTCCATAGTAAATCGGCCTGGACCCGTGCTCTGCCTCGAATTGCTCGACCCATTCTCGGATATGAGGGTACTCGGCCATGAGGCCTCCGAGGTCGCCGGGCTCGATATTGAACTCTGGCTCTTTTCGGTCTTCCTCGTTGGACTCTTGCTCAGTAACCATTCAATCAACCTCATGCTACAGCTGTGATATCCACGATGAATCCCATCTCGGGCATTACCTTCCAGCCGATTCGCTCTGTAACTGGTCCCGCCGCACGAAGGAACCGGGTTACGCTGACGGTCCTGACAAGTTGTCCGCCGACGACTGCGGTCATCATATCCAGCACGACCTCAGCGGAGTTCTTCATATCCCTGAGGGTGTGGTCGTCCATCTCATCGGGATCGATTGTCAAAATCAGCGTGCGACCCTCTGATGTGAACTTCCGGAGAACCCGCAAAAGGTCCTTGCTAGGCATTTCATCTGGGACCAATTCTGAGGCTCTGTCAATTATAACCACGTCTGCCTCCTTCGAGGCCGGTGACTCAAGTAGGTTCAGCAGGCTTACTGGCTCTTCGGATGGTTCTGCAATCACGCCGAAGCTGGAAATAAGGTGGAAGGAGCCTTCGTCTATCCTCTTGTCCATGTAGTATCCTATGCTAGAGACCTGCTCAAGCCAGCCCCTGGTGGTCAGCTCGGTTGTGTATAGCGACACTTTGACGTCGTTTGCCGTCATTCCGAATGACATTCGCTGCCCCATTATGCTCTTGCCCGATCCTATTCCCCCGCAAACAAGCATCAGGGCCCTGTTCGGGATAGCGGTTCCCATGCTCTGGCCGAGGCTGTCCTGAATCACCCCGAACTCGAAATTATCCACGTTAGCTTGTGACAAGTCTGACTTCCTCCGATACCGTGTGCGCCCCGGCGTATCCTGCGTCAGACGATACAACCGTTATTGTGATTATGACATCGTTGGTTCCCGTGTAGTCAAGGGTGTCGCTGGTGTCATCCACTGTGAACTGTACCACATCGCCAGGAATCCATGTGGTAGAGCCATCTGCGACTGAAACGGAAAGGGAGGTGGAAGCGATGAAGACCGCCACTGTATCAAGGTCTAGTTGGTTCTCACCAGAGTTCTGTAAATACAATGTCGTCGTCTTCTCCGCATTGTCCCAAGCGATGTTTAGGGGGTCATTAACCAAGGATGCTCGGGTCCTGACATCGGCAGCACTCTCCTTACCCCTTTCTTCTAGTGCTGCGTCCATGTCGTCCCATGTTTCCAGTAGGACACCAGAGACTAGGCCCGCCACTATCAGTCCTGCGCAAAGCAGAATTATCTCTCCCGGTCCGTTTGCCATTTTCTTCCCTCATGTTATTGTTACAGACTCCGCGTCGTTGTAATTGTATATAGCAAGGAAGGCCCGATCAGGATCGTCTACTGCGTCGAATCCATGGGTGTTGGGGTCCAATGGAAAGGGGTTGGTTGATATTTGCTCGCCCGGAAAAAGATATTGATTGGTGCCGGAATAGTGATCGACGAACGGGGCAAACGGATTCCCTTGTATCGAAGACCCTGTGTCAGAGAAAGTAATGAAGATGTGTGATAAATCGACTGTCTCGGAACCTGTGTTTGTTATCGATATGGTGTTTTGATCGTGAATGGCGCCCACGGTGAAGTCTGCAGAGTTTGGGTTAGACCCGCAATCTATTGTGACGGTCTCCCCATCTGTATACCCAGTTCCGGATATTAGGTTGATGCCAAAATTAATGACGTTGCCGGATGCATTGGCAATCACGTTCACCGAGGCTCCAGTACCAGAAATCGAACTCACAAGATCGCACTGGGTGACCCCTGGCGTATATCCGCTACCAGCGTTGTTTGTGCCCGGCTCGCTGTAGGTTAGGAAATGGATGGGTCCGGTTGACTCCTGCTTGTCTGTTATGCTGACTATTTCCACCCGTGGCTCCGGAAGCTCATAATCTGCGTTCTTTATCGACTCGTTCACGCTGTCGACGAGTGAGACTGTGGCCATTCCGAAAATCATTATGAAGACGGTGCCTACGACCATCGCAGCGACGCTAGAACCAGCCAATACCCCATCCTCCCTAGGGAGTCCCCTGAGCCCTCCAAGCCTCAATCATGGCGGCGAACGTCAGCAGTGTCCTGTTG
>LURR01000030.1 GCA_001628485.1 Marine group II euryarchaeote REDSEA-S11_B3N4
CCCGAACGAGAAGGTCGACTCGGACGGCGACGGAGTTGGCAACAACGCAGACGCCTTCCCCACGGACCCGAGCGAGACCACCGACACGGACGGAGACGGGGTTGGCGACAACGCTGACGACGACGCGGACGGAGACGGTGTGCCGGACGAACCAGTAGACCCAGTGGATGGTAGTGACAGCGGTGGAATCCTCCCAGGATTCACAGCCCTCACTGGCCTGGCATCAGTGCTAGGCGCAGCGATACTGGTCGCTGGAAGACGCAAGGACTGAGCGGTCCTCGCCTATCGGCGAGGGCCCTCAGGGCCGTGTAGGTGAGCCCATGGCTGACCCGGTCACTGCGCAGTGGAGCATCCCAGGAACCTCGATTAGCGTACGCAACAGGACAGTTCTGGCTGCGATGACGAACAAGCAGTCCCACGAGGACGGGACCCTGTCTGACGAGGAGATATCCTGGCTGATGAGGCGAGCCGAGGGGGGCTTCGGGATAGTCACCACCGCTGCGAGCCACGTGCATCCCAGTGGCAAGTCATGGGAAGGAGAGATGGGGGTCTGGGGAGATCACCACATCCCGAGGCTGGAAGAGCTGTCCACAGGAATCAGGAGCAATGGGGCGCTCAGCCTGGTCCAGATCTTCCACGGCGGACTTAGAGCTCCTAGAAGCCTCACTGGCATGCAACCTGTATCAGCCAGCAAGAACCTCGAGAACGGGGTAGAAGAAGAGTGCAGATGGGATCGAGATACATGGGGCGCATGGTTACCTGATCTGCCAGTTCCTAGGGACCCGGACCAACCGCAGGGTTGACCGCTGGGGAGGGGACCTAGAGGGACGCTCGCTTTTCCTCAGAGAGGTTATCAGGGAAGTCAGGAACAGGACATCCGAACGATTCCTGGTCTGTGTCAGAATCTCTCCTGAGCATGAGGTGGGAGTCACGCTTGCAGAGAGCCTGGAGCTTTCCAAGATGATGGGCGGATGGGACGTGGACATGATACACATCTCATGCTGGGACGCATTCAAGGGGCCTCAGGGCGAGGACGACCCCCGGACGATAACCCGAATATTCAGAGATGAGTTGGGGGCTGATGCTGCGATAATCTCGACTGGCTCGGTCTGGGACGCCTCTGATGCCCAGTTCGTAATCGACGAGGGTGCCGATATGGTAGGAGTCGCAAGGGTGGCCATCGCTCACTCGGATTGGGCGACGGGCCTGGATGACGGGGAATACTCCCCCGAAAGGCCTCCCTTCACTCCTGAGCACCTGATTTCCCAGGGTCTGAGCCAGGTCTTCGTAGACTACATGAGAAGGTGGCAGGGCTTCGTAACAGACGGAAGAAGTGAGTAGAATAAATTCCAATACGTTAGTTTCCCTGCAGGGACCATGGACGACCTGGTATGGCAGATACTCATAGCAGGGTTCGCCATATTCGTAGTCTTCAAAATCAGCCTTATCACATACAGGAGGAGGGCCTTCCCGGAGCCCCACTACAAATGGGACGAGATAGATACAGGCGATTTGTCATTCCCGGAGGGGTTCATCTGGGGGACTGCAACCGCTGCTCACCAGATAGAGGGCAACCAGAGCAACAACTGGACGGACTTCGAAGAAAGAGCTGGCAAGGAGAGAAGCGGCGAGGCATGCGACCATTGGAATCTCTGGAGGGACGACTTCAACCTCCTGTCCGAGATAGGAGTGAATTCGTACAGATTCTCGATAGAGTGGAGCAGGCTAGAGCCCAGCCCCGGGGAGTGGAACGAGAAGGCCATGAGTACCTACTCGGATATGGTAGACGACCTCCTAGGAAGGGGAATCAGGCCGATGCCCACTCTTCATCACTTCTCACACCCATCATGGTGGGAGGAAAAGGGAGGATTCGCTGATGAGAGGAACTTGGTCGACTTCCTATCCTACTCGGAGAGAGTCTTCGATGCCCTGTCAGACAGGGTGGAGGTCTGGTGCACGATCAACGAGCCTACAGTATTCTCAGCGATGGGGTACACGCTGGGGCAGTTCCCACCCGGGAGGAGGAGCATATTCCTGACTCTCAGGGTGATGAAGAACATGATGCGAGCCCATTCGATGGTCTACAAGAGGCTGAAGGAGAGGGCTCCAGAATGTAAACTGGGAATAGCCAAGAACGTGACACTGTTTGATCCTGCGAATCGCTGGAGCCCGATAGACTGGCCTGTATCCAGGCTACTGGAATGGCTTTGGAACGGAGCATGGAGGAGGGCGATTACCAGGGGAAGCATGCTGGGATCCAGGATCCCTGATGCCAAGGGATCCCTCGACTTTGTAGGTCTGAACTACTACACCCACTTCATCACTGGTCTGTTCTTGCCTACATCCACCGAAGAGTTATCCTTCGCGAAGAGGGAGAACGAGGTTGGCACCGAGTTCGGCTATCCGATGTATGCAGAGGGGATGAGGAGAGCTATTGACTTCGTCTCTGAATTGGAGGTCCCGATTGAGATAACCGAGAATGGGGTCGCCGACTCTGATGACTCCCTGAGGCCTGTGCACTTGATGCGCCACTTGTGGGTTATATCCGAGGCAATCAAGGATGGCAGGGACGTTATTTCCTACCACCACTGGTCTCTGATGGACAACTTCGAGTGGGCAGAGGGATACAAGATGCGATTTGGCCTATACCACGTCGACTTCGAGACCCAGGAGCGCACCCTAAGGCCAAGCGGAGAGATATATCGTGATGTCATCAAATCCTCGAGTAAAATGTAGTATTTGGTGGGCCCTCGAATCCCTTTCATCCAGTCCACAAAACATTCTTTGAAATGCCCGGAGATAATCAGAGGAATATGGATACGTTGTATGGAGTATACAATGCGGATGGTGGAATTATGGGCGAGTTGGCTTACGTATGGGGCAAAATAAGAGGTACGGCCCACTGTGCACTTTGCGATATTACGCATCGTGGAGTCTCTAAGAAGAAGCAATGGAAGGAATACGAAGAAAGGATAAGAGTCCCTATCGAACTTCTACACATCAATGAGCAGGAAGAAGCGCTAGCTCAGTTCACGGAAGGGAAGACTCCCTGCGTGGTTGGGGATTACTCTGGTGAGTTAAAGATGGTAATGAATGCAGAGGATCTCGAGGAATGCGGCAAATCAGTGGAGAAATTCGAGTCGTTCATCTCCAAAATTATCAGTTGAATTCTATTTCAAGGGTGAGGACCGAACTCATCCTCTTGGTGGAGATTTTTGGCGGACCGTGCAGGATTCGAACCCACGTCTCCGGCTCCGAAGGCCGGAAGGATATCCAGACTACCCTAACGGTCCACGCTTCCTACCAGCGTGGCCGACCCATATTCAATGCGCCGGATGGCAGAGTACCACCAGCCTCGATAGGCTCTTGTGAACCCTGACCGGAGATGCCATGGAAACCGACCATCCGGTCTCACGGATTCTTTCCTTCATCATGGCCCAATCCATGCCCATAACCTGGATCTCTTCCGATAAGGGACCGTCCAGAGCATCCGGACTGGATGGGAGCATAGTGCAAATGGTTCCCCCTGGGCACATCTTGCCAGCGGATGATAGCGCACCTAGGAACACATCCAATCCGTCCTCTGAGGTCCATGCATTCCTCCCATATGGGGGGTCGAAGACGAAAGAGCACCCATCTACTTCCCCCCAGGTTTCGTGAATAGAATCCGCAGGGCATCTTTCGATCTTGTATGAACCGGACCCCATGGCCCAATCAAGGTTGGATTTCGTCCCTTCTACCATCCTGGAGTCGAGATCGCTGGCTAGAACTTCCAAACCCAGCAGTGAGGCTTCGATGGCTATGCCCCCAGTCCCACAGAAAGGATCGACTATCATGGAAGGAGGGTCTCTGGAGAATGACAGGGAAACCATCAGTCGAGCTAACCTAGGGTCTAATGTTACTGGCTTGAAGAAAGGTCGGTCTGTAGGAGATGTTCCGTT
This sequence comes from Marine group II euryarchaeote REDSEA-S11_B3N4, assembly GCA_001628485.1. Lineage (GTDB taxonomy): Archaea > Thermoplasmatota > Poseidoniia > Poseidoniales > Thalassarchaeaceae > UBA36. Next base: position 3,942 of record LURR01000030.1, read on the forward strand.
GTAGGTGCCAGCGAATTTTCCGTCCCTTAGCCCCCACAGGATGAGGTTGTTCTGCTGTGTATCGTCCCAGTATCCTGATGAGTCATCCTGGCCGGCCAATACAACTGCTATCTCGAAGTCTGGATCCTCCAAGTCCACTGGTCTGCTTTCACCCGATATCCTTGCCCCTATCTCTGCTTCTATTTCTCTTCGAGATAGGTCGCATACACCCTGTCCCAGATTCCTCGCCCTGACTGCGAAAGAGCCCTCTAGCAGGAACGACTGCGCCCATTCATCCACGTGCATAGCAATCTCACTCGCGGTTATTCCTCCGTTGTCGATCCAGAGCCTCGAGGTTGAGACTATGACCTCGTCGACCAGAGACGCCCCGGATATCCTGCCTAGTTCTGCGCCAGACTGTGAGGAGGATACCATTCGTGGATGCAGGACCTCTATCGACCCGAGAAGAGCCCTTGCCTCCTCCCTGAACAGAGGAGGATGCCAACCGCTGCCCACTAGGGCTAGGTTGCTTGCTCCCATACTTGCACCGGGGGATGCTCTTGGCTTCAACCCTATATGCCCCCACCAACAGCACAGCCGTATAGGCGAGGGGCGGAGCATGGGTTGCAATCTGAGAGATCTTGTTTCGCCGGAGCCGATCGAGCTGAGCGACCTATCTGGACAGAGGATCGCAATCGACGTATTCCTGAATTCCTACCAGTTCATCACCTCAATGACTGGTCCAGATGGAAAGCCTCTGTCCTTCGAAGGGAAGCCGGTTGCTCATCTGATGGGGTTCCTAGACAGGGCCACGGTGATGATCTCTGAGGGAATAGATCCGGTATTCGTCTTCGATGGCAAGCCCCATGAGCTCAAGAGAGCGACTCTCGATGAAAGGAGGGAAAGGAAGGTCGAGGCGGTTTCCCGTTGGGAAGCTGCAGTAGATGCGGGAGACATGGAGGCAGCGAAGAAGTTGGGTCCCCAGACAGCAGAGTACACCCCAGAAATGGTTCAGGAGACCAAGGATCTCTTCGATCTGATGGGCGTTTCATGGATGGAAGCCCCGATGGAGGCCGAGGGAGCGGCTGCGGTGATGTGCTCAAGGGGGGACGTCTCAGCAGTGGCTAGCCAGGATTGGGACACACTACTGTATGGTTCTCCGGTGATGGTGAGGAACCTCACCAGCCACGGGACTAGGAGGTTCGGCCGTGTGATGAGAGCAGAGAGGATATCACTCTCGGATACCCTATCAGAACACGGGATCACGCATGAGCAGTTGGTAGATCTAGGCATAATGGTAGGCACGGACTTCCACCCTGGAATCAAGGGTATTGGACCCAAGACCGGCCTGAAGCTGATGAAGAAGCATGGTACAATGGAAGCAGTTTCCGAGGCCAAGGGGTTCGATCTCCCAGAAGACCTGGAGAGCGTGCGTGGGCTGTTCATGGACCATCCTCTGGGGGATTCGGCCCCGACTGCCACGAGCAGGGCCGTAGAGGAGGACATGCGAGAGTTCCTCCAGGAAGGGAGGGGCTTCTCAGAGAGGAGGGTCGACCGAGCCATCGACCGCCTGGCTGCCGCTGGGCGGCTGAGGTCGTCGAGTCAGCCCTCGCTGTTCGACTTCTGATCAAATGACGTCGAAGTCGTTCTCTTCGGTATCGGGTATGCCGTCGCCGTCATCGTCCTCGTCGGTGTAGTCTGGGATTCCGTCGTTGTCATGGTCGAACTGGCCGGTGTTGTCCCAGCCGTCGTTCTGCTCGAACCAGTCCGACAGTCCGTCGTTGTCGTCGTCCGTGTCGTAGCTGTCCCAGAATCCGTCGTTGTCGTGATCGTACCTGTATGCGCCGAACTCTCCGTCTAGCTCGTCAACATCTAGGATGTTGTCGTTGTCGTCGTCAGCGTCATCCTTGTCGTTGATGCAGTCGTTGTCATGGTCCCTCGCTGCGTCGACGTCAAAGATGCCATCGCCGTTTAGGTCGATTAGCTGCTCCTCAACGCCGTCGTTGTCGCAGTCGAGCTTGTCCTCCCAGTTGTCGATACCGTCGTTGTCGATGTCGAAGTCGATGCTGTCCTCGATTCCGTCGTTGTCGTGATCGTAGATGTCAGTGACCGGGTTGCCGTCTGCAACCTCTTCGCGGTCGTTCACTCCGTCCCCGTCATCGTCATCGTCATCTGCGTCATCGATTCCGTCGTTGTCGTGATCCTCGGGTCTAGGGTCCTGTGAGTCTGGGATTCCGTCGTTGTCGTCGTCCCAATCCTGGTCGTCTGGGATTCCATCGCCGTCATTGTCATTCTCACCGTTCTGATCCTGGTTGTCTAGCTGCTGGCTCTGCTGCTGGTCCGATGCGGAGCCCTGCTGGCCCTGCTCATCTCCTTGGGTCTGGCCCTGTTGCTGCTGGTTCTGGCCGTTCTGGTTGTTCCCGTTCTCGTCTGAGCTCTCCTGGTCGCCCTGCTGGCCGCTCTGCTCGCCGCCATTGGACTGCTGCCCCTGGCCGTTGTCCTGCTGGTTGCCCTGCTCGCCTGGATCGGTTTCCTGGCCCTGCTGGCCGTCTTGGTCTGACTGTGAGCCCTCGTCCTGTCCTTGGCCCTGCTGTCCCTGACCTCCTTGGCCCTGACCTCCTTGGCCCTGTCCTTGTCCCTGGCCCTGTCCTTGTCCCTGGCCCTG
>LURR01000031.1 GCA_001628485.1 Marine group II euryarchaeote REDSEA-S11_B3N4
GTATCATAGAGGGGTGGCTCAATTAACCCTCGATGATACCGGTAGAATTCACGTTAGGGTACATGACGGATGAGTAAAGAAGGCCCCCCCAATCGACCAACATGGACGTAGATTCTCAGAGGGATGGCGGCTGGTGGCTCCCTAAGTCAAGGCTGAACGCGGATGATATAGACCTGGAGATTTCCCTCGGATGGCTTTCGGCGAAAGTTACCAACTTTGCGTATTTCATTATGGGTAAGGTGACTGGAGGATCTTTCAGATATGCTAAAAGAGTACTCGTAAGCAAGGAAGATGGCGTGGAAATCCACTACAAAGACGCCCAAAGCGGGCTTGAGGAGATTGTCTATTTCCAATCAAACCATATCTCCGCAGTCCACCGCTGGTATTCGAAGAGCAAAACCTCGGAGGGCAATGAAAGCACCTCGACAAATTACGCTATTGTGGCAAATTCAGTGATACACAAGATACCGGGGAGCAAGAAGCAGATTAGACAACTTTGTGAAATTCTCGAACTCGACTTACAGACGAAATCCCCCATTCATAATTACGATTTTCCAGAGCGAACGCTATTCGAATAACCAAGTTAGTTTGCTTAGCACGTGTCATAATGTGCCAACTGGTGAAGCCTATATTGTACTCAAGGGGTAGGTGTAACCCCTAATTGACGCCTGCATCGCTTTCCCTAGCAAACCTACCGCCTCGTAGTTCGTCGGCTAGAATGCAATTATCGTGATATCTTCGGTTTATCCCGCAGACCCATGCAACTAGCGGCTAGTAGGTTGGGCCCATGGGCCATACCCATCTTCTTCTAGAGGCTGAAATGGGTAGCTCACATCTACTATTTGCCATGGAAACTGCTTCCGCTACCGAAGCGACAGTCGTTTCATCGAAGAGTATCGTAAGGGGTTTATGCAGATTCTGAATTGCTCGGAATTTGCACACTGCCGCTTCGAAGCCCGCCCAAGTTGTAAGTGATCAGAGCGCTGCCGATGGCCGTAGGTAGAAGCCAGACCACAATCCCACCGCCAATGGCCGTGAGCGAGAAGGCGGTCACAGTCGAAATGGTTCCAGCACCCATGAAGATACCGTGAAGTCGAATTCTCTCTTTCCCGCGTGGGGCTTTGCCACTCTTCAATGAAAGGCGTTGGAAATAAGTCAATGAACCACAAATAAACGAAAACACGAGAGGGACGATTGCAAAACTGGCCCCTTCATCCCAGAATGCAATATCTAGAGAAATGAACAGAAGACCCAATGTGCCGATGATTCCCAACCCAACAAGCGCTTGATCGATGTTGCCGACTGAACCTTTTCGATTCTGCCCTAGCCTCCAACCCACGAGGACCATGTAAGTGGAAAAGAACGCAATGAAAAGAAGGAAATCAGTGCTTCCCAGCCACCACAAGGCCCCTGCTGTCAACCCAACACCAATCATGGCAAGAGCGTAGATTCTCCCAACCTTTGCATGAAATTTTGGGCCTTTTTCAGTGAGAAAAGCAAGGGCTGCAGTGAGCAATGCTACGCTACCAAAGGCGATGTGGACAAGAAGAAAAAATGTGTCCATGAGCGACCTAAGTGACTGGTTTTTTTAGTTGTGACATAGTTCCAAGGAGATTTTTGCAGTATAGACTCCGTATCAATTGACCATCAAAGATTGATTGGGTTCGGTTAGACACCCTATCTATTGACAATGAACAACTCGGTAGCGTACCTAATGGGACTCAGTATGGCTCTTTTTCCAAAGGTAAAAGAATTGACAGATTATACAAAATATGAACTCAAACAATAAGTAGTCACGGACATGCGGCTTAGAACATAAGTGATAATATGGACGCAAAGACAATTTTTCAGCCGAAAATATGGTACATCATATGTGGAGCAGTGGCTCTCATTGGTGGAATTGAGAACAACATAAACGCCGAAACTTGGGCAGAAAGCGCTTGGGGAGAAGGAAATGCAAACGAGCAGGCACTGGCAATGGAGGCGCTGTTCGGTCTTTTCATGTGTGGATTTGGAGCAATGGGACTTACCTGTGCTTTTGCCTTAGAGGGAACCGCTCAAGCAAAGTTCGCTTTGGCCAATGGCGCAGTTATCTCCGCCTTTTTCATATCGATGTTCTTCGTACTCCCTACGACAGGATACGAAATGCCAGGTATTGCCTGGTTGGTCCCACCGTTCTTGTTTATGGGTGGTTTGATGGCTTCTGGCTATCTTCACATGAACGATGAATAGCAAACAGCCGAGTAATACGAAGTAACCGTTGTAGTGCTATCCACCAACTTCGCTACCCACAAAGGCGTATAGAGGTCAGAGGGTGAAGTTCATGAGCCAACCGGTCAAAGCAAAATCATGTCTAAGTGGTACTATCTAACGATGGCAATTTTTTCCGAAGTGATTGCAACATCATCACTCAAATCGACTGAAGGTTTCACCAATTTCTTTCCATCTCTAATCGTGTTGGCTGGTTATTGTTCTGCATTTTATTTCCTTTCGTTGACTCTGGACGAGATTCCTGTAGGCATTGCATACGCAATTTGGTCAGGAGTGGGGATTGTAGGAATTGCGGTGTTTGCAGTGATTTTTCACGGCCAACAGTTAGACGCCGGAGCAATATTGGGGATGGGTTTGATCATAGCTGGGATCATCATAATGAGAACCTACAGCACAATGAGTCTAGAGTAACAAGATTAAATCCCGAACTCCCAATTGCTTGTAGGACAAACCTGAGCGCAACGTGCATCACAGTTGGTCGAAGGGGACTTCCGACTCCTCCCCCGAGCCCAGGTGCTTGATCTTGACAGCCCCCCGTGACCACTCGTCCGGCATCACCATCACCAGCCTCTCTGCCCCGAGCCTCTCCGCGTGCTTGAACACCCACTTCATCTTCTTGTCCTCCAGCACTAGGTCGGCGCTCCTGCCCCCTGACCTGATGGCGGATGCGACCTCCATGGCAGCCCCCCTCAGCCCGGCGCCCATACCGAACACGACGTCCTGGGCCCCATGGGGGACGTCCGGGACCAGACCCTTGTCGCGAAGCAGCTCCATCACCACCATGTCCCCGAAACCGAAGCCAGTGGCTGGCAGGTCCTTGCCCCCCAGTGTGCCGATGAGCCTGTCGTACCGACCGCCCCCGCAGACGGCCCTCAGCTCGCCCGCCCTGTCGTGGGCCTCGAAGACGGGGCCCGTGTAGTAGGCCAGTCCCCTGACCACCGAGGCGTCCAGCTCCACCCAATCGCCGATCCCGTAGGACTCGAACAGGGAGAACATAGAGCCTAGCTCCGAGACCGCCTCGCTGGTGCTACCCAGGGCCCCTTCCAGGTCGCCCATGTCCTTGATCCCCAGGACGGACTGGATTGTGGAGATGGCATCGGGGCCCAGACCCAGCTCGGTCAGCTGCGCCTCGATGGCCTCGGCGGGCAGCTTGTCCATCTTGTCGACGATGATGCATGTCTCGGAGAAGGCGCCCCCGGTGACCCCGAGCGATCCCAGTACCTCCTCGAGCACCTTCCTGCTGCTCACCCTGATGACCAGGTCCTCGGAGGACAGCCCAACGCTGCGGAAGAAGTGGACGAGGACGGAGACTATCTCCGCGTCGGCCTCGATGCCCCCCGCGCCCCAGATGTCCACGTTCCACTGGTAGTGCTCGCGCCCTCGGCCCCTCTGGGTCCTCTCGTAGCGCCAGCACTGGGGTATGGAGTACCACTTGATCGGGAGCGCGAGAGCCCCCGAGCGGGCCATCACCATCCTGGCGAGGCTCGGGGTCATCTCCGGCCTGAGCGCCACCTTCCTCCCCCCCTTGTCCTCGAAGTTGTACAGCTGCTGGGTGATCTCCTCGCCGGACTTCCGGGTGTAGAGCTCCTCGGTCTCGAGCACCGGGGCGTCGTACTCCTCGAACCCGTGGGAGCGCGCTGCGCTGTGGAACTTCTCGAAAAGCCAGTTCCTGACCCTCATGTCCTCGGGGTAGAAGTCCCGGGTGCCTCGAACGCCCTGTGTCACGGCCCCGCCAAGAACGGGACCACTTCAAGCCCTACGTCGTTCCCTGAACGCATCGAGCCTTTCTTTGCGGGTAATCCTGCCGTCCGCGAGCGGGAACGCGTAGTACCTCAGGGCCAGGAAGGTGAGGAAGCCGAAGGCCGAGGTGTTGACCACCCAGGACACCAGCTGGCTCATCCCCATCATCTCGATCATGATGTGGAATGTCACCGTCGACACCGCCCACAGCGTCCCGTAGACTACCATCAGCTTGGTGAAGCTGGACCGGACCTCCGAGTCGGACTCGAAGGTTATCCACCTGTGCAGGGCGTAGGCCTGGACCGAGCTGATCAGGAAGGAGACGGCCCATGAGACGGTCTCGGGGTACGGCGTCCACGTGTTGTAGTTGTAGAAGAAGAGGTACAGGGCCGCGAAGACTGCCACGTTGAAGCAGCCTACGGTGCAGTACATCGCGTACTCCCTGATCATCTTCGTCCAGGGATAGTCGTCGCTGAACATCATCACGCAGACCCCGTCCAGTCGGAGAGCGTGTGGGCGATATGAACGGGTACGTCCTCCGCCAGCAGACCGGGGCCCTTCTCCCCCGCTGCCCTCTCGCCGGCCTCCCTCAGTAGCGCGCAGCCCAGCCTGGCTGCAGGCCAGGGCGGCATCCCCTGGGCCAACAGCCCGCCTATCGCTCCGGCTAGCAGGTCGCCGGTCCCGCCCACGGCCATCCTCGGGTGCCCGCCCCTGGCAGATGCGCTTCTACCGCCCGGTCCTGTCAGCCGGTCCTCCGGGCCCGTGATCACTATCGTGGAGTCCTCCTCTATGCATTCGGAGAGGGCCTCGTGCGGCTCGGCCTCCCCCAGCCATCTGGATGCCTCCGCCTCGTGCGGGGTGGCCACCCCGGTCATCCCTCTGGGCCACTTCCCTCGGGGGAGGGCGCCTACGGCATCGGCATCCACGACGATCGGGGTTCCCTGCTCCGTCGCCATCCCCAATATCGCCTTCACGGCCTCGATGGTTCGCTCGTCCCTGCCGAGGCCCGGGCCTATCACGATCGAGTCGGGCCTCCTTCCGGACTGGGTGAACGCCCCTATCGACGCCGTGGAGGACATGGTCAGGAGGTCTCCGTCGGGGAGCTCCTCCGGGATGATGCTGTTTGGCCACTCGCACCTGCTCGCTGCCTTCGAGGGCATGGCGACGTGGACGAGGTCGCACCCGCTCCGGGCCGCTGCCATCCCCGCCAGCATGGGTGCGCCGTGGTATGGCCCACCTCCGATCACCAGGAGCCTGCCGCGGTCGCCCTTCCTCGCTCCTGGCTCAAGCGGGGGGTAGCGCTGGGAGTCGCCTGGCCCGCAGTCCTGTATCTCGGGTGGCCATGGGAGGTCCGAGACGAGAATCTCGCCGCAGTCCTCCCGGCTCATCCCCGACTTCGTGGAGTGGAAGGTGAGTGTCCTGGAGGCTCGGAGGCAGTCGGGCCCCCCCAGCCCGGTTGGGATGTCGCATGCCAGGACGGGCGCGCCCAGTGACCTGGCCCAGTCGGACATCTCCGAGATCGGCCCCCTTAGGGGGGAGCCGGGGCCGCCTCCTCCCGCACCGAGCATGCAGTCGACGATCAGGTCCCAGGTCCCGTCAGGCCTGGATGGCCATACGTGGACCCCCGGGGACTCCTCGGCGATCGACCTGGCATGCGATGACGCGTCCGTGTTGGATTTGGGGCGGCTCGCCACGACCGCGGACCTCCCGGACAGGGAATCGGAGCACGCTGCGACGAACCCGTCGCCCCCGTTGTTGCCCGGTCCGCACAGGAACAGGACCGTGCCGGCGGTCATCGCGGAGGCCTCCCTCGCGAGGCTCTCCCCCGCCGCTCTCATCAGGTCGATCTCCTCGACGCCCAGGCTGACCGCGTTGCCGTCGAAGACGGAGACCTCGTCCCAGTGCATCGTCCAGCGGGAGCGCTCTTCCATGGGCACCAACGCACCTAGGCGACTTCCGCGTCCACGGGCTGGCTACCCGGGGCGGCCTCGTAGTCGTAGCTGGCGTCCCACCAGCCGTCCGGGGGCTCCTCCCCGACGATCACGACGAACGGGTCGTCCCCTCCGGGGAGCATGTCGATCGGGACGTCGGCGCCCTCGGGGACGTTCCTGAACACGGGCCGGGTGATCAGCAGCCTGTTGAATCCGATGAACAGGGATGCGGTGACCCCCCAGAACAGCAGGATGATGGTTATCCCGTTCGGGTTGGATGGGTTCCATGGGTCGTCGACGTTCGCCAGGAGGTCCACGAAGTACGAGAGCATCAGTACGCTGAACATGATGGGGAAACCCAGGTACATGATCACGTCCCACCACCTCCCTATCCACCAGTCGTTGTCCCCGGTGTTGATGAAGTCGTCACGGAAGGAGGAGACCCCGTGGTCGAGGTAGTCTCGGAAGCTGAATCCCTCCACCCCGTTCTCTGCCTTCCATGCCTTGTACCTGGACCACCCGTAGTTCCAGATGGTGTATGCCATGAACAGGCCGCTGAACATCAGCCCATAGCCCCAGATGTGGTCCTGGACCTCCAGGAACTGGGGGAAGCGGACGCCGGTTGTGGGGTCCATCTTGATCCAGAGAGCGGCGCTGGGTAGGCCGAAGAGGAAGATGGCCAGGCCAGTGAGTGCCACCGACCACTCTCGGTCGTACCCGTGGTCGACGAAGTTCCTCACGCAGAGCTCGACGGTGGATATCATCGACGTCAGGGCCGCGAAGGAGAGTGCCAGGAAGAATACTGCCACCATTATCAGCTGCACCACAGGGCCGCCCGGAGCCTGTGCGAACACCTCGGGCAGGACTAGGAAGGTGATGGCGGAGCTGCCCCCGCTGACCGCTCCCAGCGGGTCATCCGAGACCGAGAACACGGCCATCATGACCGTGAGTCCGGCGATGATGCTGATGCTGTTGTTCGCCAGGCACATGGTCGCTGCGTTGAGCGTGGTGTCCTCGTCCTTCCTCATGTACACCGAGTACGTGATGGCCATCCCCATGCCGGCGGAGCATGACCAGGCGGACTGGGAGAGGCCGTTTATCCACGTCTCCGGCTGCACCAGGTACTCGGGTTGGATGCTGAACATGTAGATGAAGCCGTCCAGCGACCCGTCCTTGACGTCCATCACGAACGACAGGAACAGCGCCGTGAACAGCAGTACGAAGAGCGAGGTCATCAGCGTGACGTTCGCCTTCTCTATCGCCTTGGCCCCTCCCCATATGGCCGCAAGAGTGATCATCACGGTGATCCACTGGAAGAATATGACCTGCATCGGATTCTCGAGGAAGGTGTTCCAGACCTCGATGGTGTCCACCCCCTGCGAGAGACCTCCTCGCAGGGCTATCTGGAAGTAGTTGAGGCACCAGCCGGTCACTACCGCGTAGTAGAATCCTATTGCGACGTTGATCCATGCCGTCCACAGGCCCATCCATGCGAACCTCCTGCCCGCGAAGATCCGGAACGTGCCCACGGTCCCCACCCTGCTGCGCTTGCCGAGGGCGAACTCGGCGATGATCAGCGGGACGGACCACAGGAACAGGAATATCAGCCACGGGATCAGGAACGAGCCTCCCCCGTTCGCGCCGACCATCCTCGGGAACCTCCAGATGTTCCCGGTCCCTATCGCCGCGCCTATCGTGGCGAAGATGAGCCCGAGTCTCCCGCTGAACTGGTCGCTCGTGTTCTCCGTCTCGGCGCCCATGGTGAGGCCTCACTTCCCCTTCTCGAGTATCGTTATGGGTTGGGGCTCGATCTCTTCCGGCATCCCCAGAATCCTTTCGTCCTCTGAGAACATCTCCCTCAGGGTGAATCCGAGTCCCCCCCAAACCATCGTGGCGATCACCAGGAACATCAGGATGCTCAGAACCGCGTCCCCGAAGGCTGCCCTGTATGGTATGGACAACTCGTAGTAGTTGCCTCCCTCCTCGACCGTTGGGTAGCTGAACGGGAAGGCCCCGTTCGCGGTTCCCAGCATCGCCTTGTACTGAATCTTTCCAACTGACGTGTCTGGCAGCGGGATGTCCCCGACCATCCTGGTCCCGTTTGAGCCGTCAAGAAGTTCGCACATCTCCGTGGTCTCCCTGAATGCGGACATCTTCCACGGAACTTCGACCCATTCCGTCGGACCGAAGTCGTTCTGCTGCCTGGTCGGCTCGACGAATCTCCACATCAAGTGGGACTTGTTTATGTCTGGGGTGAACGGGAACGTCGGGTCCAGGCAGAGCCCGATAGGGATGTCCCCGCTGGTGGGGACCCGGACGTCAGCGGGTTGCTGGAGGTGTTGAGTGGCTGTCGTGTTCTGGATTCCGACTATCGCCCTGTAACGGGGGTCGTCGGCCATCTCAACCATGTAGAAGGGGACGCCGAGGTTCCTCACTGCGATGTGGGCGATGTCCTCTGGGTACTCGTGGAACGCGTTGCCTATCTCCATGGTGTAGCAGTACGAGTTGTGCACTCCGTAGTGCCAGTCGCAGAAGTCGCCTGTCGTCGGATAGAGGTCTGAGGACTGCATGGCCGCATAGTCGGTCATCTGCCCCATCATCTGCCCGTGGTAGACCAGGTACTCGTCATCCGGGGTGTAGCAGTCGGAGCAGTGCCCCCATGGCCAGAGGACTAGTTCGGAGAATGAGTGCCATGTCAGTGTTGACTTGAAGTCCGATGCGCCGTTCATGTCATCGTCGTTCATCTCGGTCATGTCCTGGATGAACTTGGTCTCAGGCTCGGTGTTCCCCCCCATCCAGTCCTCGTCGATCTGCCCGTCCGCATCGTCGTCCTTGCCGTCGACGTGGTCCTCGTTGACGAAGCCGTCTCCGTCGTTGTCCTCCAAATTGACGGGTCCGTTGTACACGTCGTTGTTGGGCCCGCTCGAATAGCAGAACCCGGGGAAGATCGGTCCAGTCGCTCCCAGGGGGGCTCCCCATTCGAACTGGTAGTTCCTGTTCAGGTCGACGCCGTCGCAGCTTGGGTCCACCGATTCGTCGACATCGGGAATCGGGGTGACTCCGGTGTGGGTGTTGTCTCGTAGGTTCTTCCTCCACCCGCTTCGGTAGCAGTTCTCCCACGCAGTCTCCCCGCAGTATTCCTCCATGTCGTAACGGTGGCCGTCGGTGTTCAGCATCGGGATCAGGTAAATCTCGCGTGTGTTGACCATGTCGGTGATGAACTGCTCGCTGAAGTCCTCGTCAACGCCGAGGTCGCCGGGACCGCAGGGGTTGCCGTCCCCGTTGCTGTCCTGGAATGAGAGATTGAGCCCGAGGCAGTCTCCGTCGTTGTCGATCCCGTCCCAGCCGTCCTCGTCGATGAGTCCGTCCCCGTCGTTGTCTATTCCCGCCTTTCCGTAGTAGAAGGCGACGGTTTCCAGGAAGAGCATGGGGACCTGGACGGACATCCACTCCCTCGCATGATGGTTCCCGACAAGCATTACGTCGGGACGGTCAGCGTAGTTCCCGTCATCCCCGTTGAAGTCGTTGTACTCCCCCCCTCTCACGTTTGAGGTGATCTTCATCCACGGACTGGGGTGGTTGTAGTACCATCCCTCGTAATCGTTCGATGTGGTCATCTCCCCCCGTGCGTTCATCCCTCCGAGGAGCCCCTCGTGGAACTGGAGGAAGTCCGGGTAGTAGGCGGCCAGCGTCTGCATCCTCTCCTTCATCGAGAAGTAGTCGTAGTACTCCCTGAACTGGAGTTTCTCGTAGTCCCCGTGGGGCCCCCACGGGAAAACCTGGTTCGCGTATTCGGTCGACCAGATGTCCTCAGGGGAGTATCCGGTTCCCACGTCCTGAGCGGACGCGACTGGCGCAAGAGCGACTGGCGAGAGCATGCATAGCAGGAATGGGAGGAGCATGGCTGTCACTGGGGCGCCCGGGTTATTCCAGGCGTTTCCGCGGCTCTCCTCGGGACAGTGCCTTGCCATGCTATTTTCTGCGGGGGAACCCTACGTATTGAATCGTACGGAGTCCGGTCCGTAGGACCGAGATGTCTTTTATGGGAGATACCCCTTCCGAAAAATCATGACAATTGGGGACGATATAGCTGACCAACTGGCCGGGGAAGAGGCGATTTACGACTTTTCCACCTTGGGATTGGGTTTCCTGATTCTACTAATCGGAGTTTCAACTTCGGCTGGTTTGGTATCTAGGAGAATACTGTTCCCGAGGATAATGGATCTCTTCTCGAAGACCGAGAGGATCGACGGTAGGACTCTTTTCGCACCTCGGTCCTTGGGATGGATGGTTGGGCTTCTGGTAATGTGGCAATCCTTAGACTGGTTGCTGGAGAACGTATCGGCTTCCGAAGGAGATTTCATTTGGAACAACGGCCTAATGGAAACTGTAAGTGAGATTTCCAGGGCGGGTTTCGTCATCCTGATGCTAGTCGCTGCTTACAGGCTAGTGGACTATCTTGACGCATTCATCGTAGTCGAAGGAGACAACATGGCGGCTAGGAGATCTCTGGCTAGCGTCGCCGAGGCAATAGGGCGGCTTGCCGTGGTGATAGTGGGTGCTTTCGTCCTTGCAGGGCTGGTCGGACTGAACCTGAATGGGATGATCGCAGGCCTCGGAATCACTGGCCTTGCACTGGCCTTAGCCGCAAAGGACTCTGTGGCCAACATATTCGGGGCGATTTCGATTATCATAGATCAGCCCTTCAATGTCGGCGACTGGATCATCGTCGAGGATGTGGAGGGCGAGGTGATTAGCATTGGTCTTAGGACTACCACGATCAGAACTGGGAACGATACCATCGTCACGATGCCGAACTCCAACATCACTAACTCGCCTGTCGAGAACTTCACAATGAGGAGGTTCAGGAGAATAAGGCCATCCTTCGAATTCGAGGAGGATAGCGACGAGGGGGCGCTCAAGAAGTTCTGCGATTCGCTATGCGAGAGGGTTCTCGCGGATCCCCGAGCCACGAAGAACGAGGACTCGTGGGTGAAGATAACCAACAGCTTGCCTCCCAAGATGACGGTGTCCTGCAACTTCTACTGCCAGTCTAGCGCCAAAGTCCAGAGAGAGTTCACAGAGGACATCCTACTGATGGGACGTTCGATCGGAATAGAGTGCGGACTGACGTTCCATGAGCCTAGAAGAAGGACCTAGTCAGGGGTTACTGCATGAGCAATCTAATTCTAATCAGGCATGGTCAGTCCGTGTGGAACGCCGCCAACCGCTTCACAGGATGGACTGACGTCGAGCTCTCCGAGGTTGGGGTCTCCGAGGCCGAGGAAGCGGGCCGAAGCCTGAGTTCCCACAGGATTGACGTGGTCCACACCAGCGATTTGATCAGGGCGCAGAGGACTGCTGAGATCATCATGAGCCTGAATGAGTCCTCCGAGGGATACTCAACCAAGTTCGACTGGAGGCTCAACGAGAGGAACTACGGTTCTCTGCAGGGGCTGAACAAGGCCGAGACCGCAGAGAAGTTCGGAGCAGAGCAAGTACACATTTGGAGGAGGTCTTTCGATGTCGCGCCTCCTGATGGTGAGAGTCTGGAGATGACAGCTGAGAGGACCATTCCTTACTTCGAAGAGGAGATTCTGCCAGACCTGCAAGCCGGGAAGGGCGTACTCGTCTCGGCTCATGGCAACTCACTGAGATCCATAGTGATGCACATCGAGGGCATTTCGCCCGAGGACATAGTGTCCTTGGAAATACAGACGGGTTCTCCCATGTTCTACGAGTTCGAGGGTGGAGAGATCAGTAGAACCGGTTGAATGGGATCTCGGGCGGGGGGGACCGGCTCCGGTAGATCCTCATCAGACCAATGCTCAATGCTATGCTTGCAATAGGGAGGGGGATCTCCCCTGCTGACGGGGGGAATGAGCTGATCAGCGAGAAGACCCCTATGGATCCTGCCATCATTGAGAGTGCTCCGAACGTCCTGTTGTTGAACATCCTCTTCTGATACCTTGGAACGTAACTAATCAGGCCAGTAGCAGGCTGTGGGGCTCCTGACTGGTGTGAGACGGCTTCTATCACGTCGAGGAGGCACTGCTCGTACTCCCATATCGCTAAGCCTCCTCGGTGCGAGTATAGCACCCGGTCCGATGACCAGTTTTCGGGTGCGCTGCTCCTCCATCCTTCGATCAGAGATGACCTCAATTCCACGATGTCAAGGTCCGATTCTGTTTCGTAGAACGCCCTCGAGAGGTCGTGAGCAACTGAGGCCAGGTCCCTGATGGCGGGGAACTCGCATTTCGCTGGAAAGAGTGCGGAGTGTAGTCTCGGCCTGGATATCCTGATCCTACCCCCATGGAAGTCTGCCAGACCTACGTCACCCAGTCCCAGCATGCACTCCGAGTCTCTGGAATGGGGGACCCTCCAAACCGAATTTGACCGTAGGAGCTCTTCGATGCCCGCGACCCTGGCGTTCCATCTGTTCGGGTCAGGAGGAGTGGTCCTGACTGGCTCGACATGCTTGTGGTACCGTCCCAGGGAAATTCCACATTCCCTGAGAGTCTGAGTCGCAGATTCGTGGTCTCCATCGATTAGTGCCCTAATCAGTGCATCTCTGGAGCTTTCCTCGGTACTGCTCTCCTCCCAAACCAGTATCAAATCGCCACCCCCCCAGGAGAAGCCGCCACAGGGAGCATCGCATACCTCGGACGAAGCGTCGATCCTGCGCCTGAGCAGACCATCCGACCCCCAGGGCAGGAACTCCGCAATCCAATTCGAGTCCCCGCTTAGTCTGGCGATCGGGCCTCTGTCGTTCTCCGATAGCAAGACGGATGACAGAGATGATGGATCTGGAACCTTCCCCCATGATGTCAAGTCGGATGTCGCTTCCTCCCACTCGGAGATGCCATCGATGGGTATCGGCTCGACCAACTTGCAAGTCATTCCGATACCAGCAAAGGAGCGAGGCTCGAAGCCCGATGGGGTTTCTGATTCGTCGATGACCTCTTTCATGGCCGCAGGCCTCCATTTCCTCTCCCAGACAGACATGTTCCTCGGACCTAGGATAGGGTCCAAGGCTTCATTGAATCGGTCTCCGAAGCCTTGAATCATACAGCCTCGAGCGACCCCCGTGGAGAAGCAGGTTTCTGAGCTGCCCCTTGCCGTCGACATGGATGGTACTCTGATACTTACCGACATGAGCTGGGTCAGCATCAAGAGAGTCCTGCTGAGGCGTCCTTGGATAATTCCTGGAATGATAGCGAAGGAATTGACCGGAAGGAGAGCTCAGTGGAAAAGAGACCTAGCTGAGAGGTTGGTCTTCGACCCATCCGAACTGGAATACCACAAGGAGTTCCTGGACTGGCTAACTGGTCAGCAGGCCAAGGGCAGGACGCTGGTGCTGGCTACGGCATCTGACAGAATCATTGCAGAGCAGGTTGCTGGTCATGTCGGATTGTTCTCCGATGTAATGGCATCCGACTCATCGTTCAATCTCAGAGGTGAGAAGAAGGGGGAGGCACTCGCTTCCAGGTTCGGTGAGAAGGCTTTCTCCTACGCTGGAAACAGCAAGCACGACATCCCGGTGTGGGAGTACGCCGGAGAGGTGATTGTGGTGAATCCAGAAAGGGGTTTGCTGGACAAGGTAGGGGATTCTGCAGACATCATTTTCGAATAGGTCATTACTGGTTAGTAGTCATAACGTTGGTACTGCCCGGGCACAGTAATGGGAAGGGGGAGGAAGAGTGCAGGTCGATTAATCGACAACATAGCCAAGGGACTCCTCAGATTCCGAATTATATCGGTTCCAGCAAAACTCATTTCTAACTCATGGCTAGCTTGGAGTTTCGTGTCAAGATTAGATCGAGTTAGAGTAAAGAGGCAAAGGGGCAGAATCTCGAGTGGGGAGCTCCCGAAGCATGTCTCCATCATCATGGACGGAAATCGCAGATTCGCTTTGAGCCTCAGTCTTGGGACTGAGATGGGGCACGCCCACGGTAAGGAGAAGCTGAAGGAAGTAATGGATTGGGTATTGGATTTAGGGATACCATACCTGACTGTATACGCGCTTTCGACGGAAAATCTCTCCAGCAGAGAGGAGGATGAGTTAGAGTCGCTATACGACCTGTACGTGGCAGGTCTGAATGAGATTTCAGAGGATGAGAGGATTCATTCCAAAGGAGTCAGAGTTAGGGTTGTAGGTAGGAAGGAAGAGCTCCCGGAGAGAGTGAACGAGGCAATAAGAAATGCAGAGGACAGGACCGCCGGTTACTCCAATTTTACCTTCACGGTTTGCCTGGCATACGGTGGGAGGGAGGAGATTGTCGATGCAGTGAAGGGAATTGCTTCCGACCATGCGACTGGCGAATTGTCGTTGGATCAGATTGACACAAATGAGATCTCGAGTCGTCTTTACGACGCAGAAATTCCAGACCCTGACCTGGTCATCCGAACGAGCGGAGAAGAAAGGGTCTCGAACTTCCTGCTTTGGCAAATCGCTTACTCTGAGCTCTACTTCACTGACGTTCACTGGCCTTCGTTCTCTAAGGCGGTTCTGTATGAAGCGATAGAGACCTACCAGAAGAGGAGGAGAAGGTATGGCGGATGAGGGGGGCCACAGAAACCCCGCACTCGCGGTGGATGCCGTCTCTGTAAGGCACGGCCCAAGCGGACTCCAAGTTCTTCTCATCACCAGGGGCTTCCCGCCCTATGAGGGGAGGCTTGCATTTCCGGGGGGGTTCGTGGAAAGAGGTGAAGACCCAGAAACTGCAGTACTGAGAGAGTTGAGCGAGGAGACTGGAATCGAGGGAAGTAACCCTGAGCTATTCGCTGTAAGGGGAGACCCAAACAGAGATCCAAGAAAGCATATCGTCTCTATTTTCTACCGGGTCAGAGTCGATGCGGGCGCCATTCCCGTGGCTGGGGATGATGCCAGAGATGCTGAATGGATAGATCTTGAAGGCCTGACGGCTGAACAATTGGCTGGAGACCATTACTCAATCATCGAAGAGTTACGCAAGTAAGCCTATACACAGCACCTCGTGGGAGAGACATGGGCAGGAAACTGAAGATAGATACTGGAGAGCCGAAATTAGGTCCATACACCCCTGGAATAAACGTCAAAGACCACATCTGGCTATCGGGCCAGATCGATGTTGACTCAGGCGATGACATAGCGTCGCAAACAACTGGGACTCTGTCCAAGATTGACGATCTGCTAGCAGCTGCGAACAGTTCCAAAGCCGATTTGGTGAAAGTTACCATTCTTATGACGGACATAGGTTTCTATGGGGAAATAAACGAAATTTACTCAGATTGGCTGGGAGATACAATCGCTCCAGCAAGGGCGGCATACGAGGTGCCGAAACTCCCAGGTGGGGCATTGGTGGAGATAGTCTGCGAGGCTTTCAGAAACTCGGGAGAGTACAGGACAGATCTTCCAGCGGAACTAGAGGAGGCCTTGGTTTAGTCGATGACTGGCCAAGGGGAAATTACAGCTCGGAACCAGAGTCAGAATAAGTTGGAATTATCATGAGTGTTTTCAAAGCATATGACAT
Source organism: Marine group II euryarchaeote REDSEA-S11_B3N4 (assembly GCA_001628485.1). Classification (GTDB taxonomy): domain Archaea; phylum Thermoplasmatota; class Poseidoniia; order Poseidoniales; family Thalassarchaeaceae; genus UBA36. The sequence goes on from LURR01000031.1 coordinate 15,455, forward strand.
TAGAGGAATCGCAGGAAGTGAGCTTGACGCGGAATTCTCGGAAAGGCTGGGCAGGGCGATAGCGACTCACTTAGACGCGGATTGTGTCTCAGTGGTCAGAGACATCAGGGATTCGAGTCCTGACTACCACGAGGCCTTCGTCAGGGGCCTACTCACCTCGGGAGCAGATGTTATTGACCTGGGGATATCAACAACCGGGGTTCTGTATCGTTCGACAGTAGATCTTCCGGTAGATGTCGCCGTTGCGATTACTGCCAGTCACAACCCCCCTGAGTATAATGGATTCAAGATTTGCAAGGGGAAGATGCCTCTGGGAGGAGAAGAGTTGCAAGAAATTAGGAAGACATTCGAAGAAGGTAATTTCAGAGAAGGGAGTGGCAGTTACAGAATCATGGACTCATACGAGGAAAGGTATGTCCAGTCAATCGTTGACAGCGTTGGACGCCTATCTCGTGACATCAGGGTAGTTTTGGACTGTGGGAATGCAGTACCGGGGCCCCTGGCAGTCAAGGTTCTGGAAAGGCTTGGAGTGGATGTAATACCACTCTACTGCGATTGGGACAACTCATTCCCGAATCACCCCCCAGACCCAACTAGGCAAGAGAACATGAAAGATTTGGGGAGAGCTGTTCTAGAACATGGTGCAGAGTTTGGCATAGGGATGGATGGAGATGGAGACCGCTTGGGTGTGGTTGATGAGAATGGCAAGTTCATACATCCTGATCGACTGATGGGAATTTTCGTAGAAGAAGTTCTATCGGACCTTCCTGAAAATGCAACAGAGGAGCAACGAACTATTTTCTTCGACGTGAAGTGTAGTATGGCTTTGGAGGAGGCAATAGAAGAACTGGGAGGAGTTCCTAAGATGGTTAGGACTGGCCATACCTTCATGAAAAAGGAGTTGAGAGAATTCCCAGGCTCTCCGATGGCCGGGGAGATGTCTGGTCATTTCTTCATGAACGACCACTGGGACGGATTTGACGATTCGATTTACTGTGCTGCGAGGCTTCTGAGCATAATTGGCATGGACCCGTCTCCAGAACAAGGAGGCCCCAAATTCTCTGAGAGGTTCAACTTCATGCCAGAATATCCCACTACTGATGAAGGGAAGGTTCCTCTGGTTGGCGAAAGAGAAGAGGTGATGGAAGCGGTGGTTTCGGCATTCTCGGACATGCCCACCTCTACAGTGGATGGAATTAGGGTGAGGTATGATGATGGTTGGTATCTGTGCAGACCGAGTAACACAGAGCCGATACTTGTGATGAGGGCAGAAGGTCGTAATCAAGCGGCGTTGGATTACATTCTCTCGGATGTGGGAAGGAGGATCGGCGAAATAGCCGATCTGGAGAAGCTGAAGTAGCCTAGTAAACCGATTCTCTTATCCGAATCTCCCAAGTGGCCGCGACGCTGCCACTGTAGCTTAGACTGGTAGAGCGTCTGATTCGTAATCAGAAGGCCGGGAGTTCGAATCTCCCCAGTGGCTCCACATTGGGGCTGTGAAAAATGGGTGTTAGCCGAACTTCCGGAAAGACTCCTTCAGAGAGGCGATCACAGGCATTGGTTCCCCAGACAGGAAGCTCATGGTTGATCCCCCTCCAGTACTGTTGTGCGAGACTAGAGAGGATACGCCCCTGCTATTGACCAGGGCGCTGGTATGACCGCCTCCGATTATGGTCATTGCATCTGTCTCAGTACACATATTGAGAATCTCTATGGTACCAAACGCGAAGTCGGGGAGCTCGAAGTAAGATGCTGGGCCGTTCCATAGAATGCATCCTGCATTCTCAACTAGTGGCTTCAGAGATGCAAGAGTCTGGAGTCCGATGTCATAGATTGGATCCTCTGTAGGCAGATCTGAGACGGATAATGGTTTCCTGCTACCCTCTGATTCAACTGCCACGTCAATTGGAAGGAATATCTTCTCAGGATTTTCCGAGAATATCCTCTTCCCGGTTTCCCATGCAGTTTCGAAATCGCGACCAAGGGTGGTTCTGATGAAATCCTTGTTCCTATCGCCAATGTCGTTTCCTGCAACCCATAGCATTAGATTCCCGGTAACTCCTACGAACGCAATCTTGTCCACCTGGCCCTTAGATATCAGGTTCAAGGCAACCCTGACTGAGTCGTCGCATTTTGCTCCTCCAAGGATTGCAAGGTATGGATTGGGGGGATTCTTCAGTGCTCTCCTCAGATTCCTAATCTCTTTCTCCATCAGAGTTCCAGCCACACAAGGAATGGAGTTGGTGAATCCGGTAAGCGTGGGGGACCTGCGATGAGCGGCTGCGAATGCATCCGTGACGAGTAGGTCAGAAACCGAGGATAAGCGGGACACTAGTGAGGTGTCTTCAGTCTGTTTGTTGGAGTCGTACTTAGTCCCATATTCCTCCTCATTCATCCTAACATTATCGAGGAATATCATTTCACCATCGGAGAGAGACTTGATCGCTTCAATCGCTACGTCCTCACAGATATCTGGAACGAATCGGATTTGTTTTCCAAGAAGTTTGGAGAGGCGGTCACAATGCTTCTGCATATTAGTGAAGTCGGATTTGCCAGGTCTGGACTGATGACCCATAATCACTACACGAGAAGAAGATAGGGCGTCCAGAGTTGGGATTATAGCTTTCAATCGTCCATCGTCCAGCAATCTCCCTGTTGAGGGTTCGAGCGGAGAATTGACGTCCACCCTGTATAGGACTGTACGACCACTGAGGTCAACATCGTCGAGGGTGAGAACCCCTTCCACAGTAACTGGACTGAGGGTTTGGTTTTGGCCGTTGTGGACAAAAATTTGATTGTTTTTTACCCAAAACTGCTTTGCGCTGTGCCCACTCAAGCGGTTACATGGACTGGGACACATCGCTACTAGTCGGCCCTGAAGGCGAAGACTGGAGAGTTCCAGTATCAGAGCTCGAGAGCAGGCAGGAGAGGCTATCTCTGGCCTTGGCAGAAGAGGGCTTCGAGTCGGCGTTTATCGAGGACCCTGTGGAGTTGTATTGGCTCACTGGAGGGAGGCAGAACTCGGCATTCCTGATAGGTGCCGAGGGTTCTGACATTCAAGCAAGACACTGGGTACGCAGATCAGTAAAAAGAGCCACCTTCGAGAGTGGCGGAGATGACTGCCCACATGTAACAGAGAAGCACCCACGTATGGGGGATCTGTCACAGATGCTAGTCAAATCCGGTTGTACAATGTCTCCTGCAATGTCCGGAGGAAAGATTCCACAAAGCCGGTGGAGTTTCATTCAGGGGAAGATGAAGGATCTCTCAGAGGGTGAACATGACTGTACTGAAGTCCTGTATGGATTGAGGGAAATAAAGTCAAACTGGGAATTATCTATGATCAGGGAGAGCGGCGAGGTAAACCGTTCAATGTTCGAAGCAATTCGAGACTCCGGTGGTCTTGGTAAAACAGAGTTGGAAATGGCCGGTGTTGCCGAAGAAGTCAGTAGGTCCTCGGGTTTTGGAGGTAGAATTCGGATGAGGAAGTGGCCGATGGATTGCGATAGGGTCGTAATAGCTGCTGGAAGATCGGGCGGAGTCCCATCATATTTCGACTCCGCAGTGGGTGGTCTCGGGGCTAGTCCAATATCCTCACTTGGTGCTGGATTCGCCAAGGTAAGGCAAAATGAACCCGTACTAGTCGATATCGTTCACTTGCACAGAGGATACGTTTCGGACTGCACTAGGATGTTCTGTTCAGGAAAGCTAGACGAAGAGTGGATGCTAAGATTGGAAGACATGACCGAGATTAGCGAGTTGGTAAGAAGTAGTCTGGGGAAGGGCGACAATTGCTCTGAGGCTTGGGAAATTGGCTTTGATGCTGCTAAGGAAATGGGTCGGCACGAGAATCTGATGGGAATGAAACCAGAGCAGGCGAGATTCCTAGGACACTCCATAGGATTGGAGCTTGACGAGACTCCGGTAATTGCAAAGGGGTTCGATAGGCCCCTTGAAATCGGAGGAACGATGGCGATTGAGCCGAAAGTTATCCACAGAGACGGGGCAATAGGGATTGAAGATAGCTGGACTAGGTGTTCGGATGGGATGGAGAGCCTGACTCCCGGTGCCGATCTGCCACCATTGATCCACTGGTAGTGCGAAATGTCACAGTTAGCCCTATCTCCTGATTCATCCGGGACATAACATGAGTGAGAGAGCGAGCCCTATCCACAGAGCCGTGGCTAGGGCGCTCAGGAAAAGAATGGACCCTCATGGAAAGCTGATTGTGGACCCTTCAATCCTAAAAGGAGTAGAAATTGATGAGTCTGGAATAGTGGAGCTTTGGATCAGACCCAACCACCCACATTGCCCCTGCTGCCTGGATGACCTGATTGACTTGAGGAGTTCATTGAAGGATCTTCGAGGGGTTCTTGCATGCCACATTGAGATCGTCGGAATTCCCGAGTCGGAAAGGTGGACTGCGGCCATTAACGAATGATTGGCCCTATTCTCCCTTGCCTCCGCCCCAATTATTCCGCTCCTCTACCTCATTGAGCTTCTGGGACACCCTAGTGTACAACCACCAGGCCATAACGGAAATCCCGATAATTGAAATTGCTAGTGAGGTCATGAAGTCGGATGCATTTGCCATCCCGAATTCACCGGTCCTCCCATCTCGTCCATCTGCCAGTCTGCTTGTTGAATCGCAATCCGGCCTTCTTCATCCACTTGTTGAACTTCGTAGCCCCCGCACCGGTTGCGATGATGAACTCCTCCCTGTCCTCTTGGGCCTGGATGTATCCCTTTGCAGCTATCGTCTGATCTATCCACTCATCTATGCTCATCAGAACACCAGAGAGGGTACTGGATTCCAAAGCGGCCTCCAATTCTTCTGCAGATGCACCGGCAGACTCCAAGTCTCTCATCATCAGATCAGTTATCGAGCTTGACTGATCCCTGAGTGGAGCCCTAACGACCGGGAGGCGAGGCTTGATGTTCGGGTCGATTGAAATCCTAGATCCATTGTTCAGTCTAGATTCCACAGACTGGGCCATGGGAGCGTGAAATTCCTCCTCGCAGTCCCAGCATATGAATGAGAAATCGGAGGGGCTCTCCATGATATTGCTACCCCTGGGGTCCATCTCCTCCCCACAGTGCGGACACGCGTGCAGGCAGAGGACCGGGGCGATCTTCCTGCGGAAGTCTACGATATCCTGAGGAGTCCCGTCCAATTCTAGCATCTCATGATCCCTAGCGGCCTCGAGGCCACGAGTCTCGAGTTGGTCCCTAAGCTTCGATTTCTGCTCGTCCTTGGACTCATCGTCCAGGTTGTTCTCAAGCTTCACTATCAGCTCAATCGTCTTCCCGAGGCGGTTCATCACTAGCTTCTTGTTTCTGAAGTCCTCAACCCTTGCTAGACGAAGTTGCTCCTTCTTCTCCTGCAATTCGGCATGGATGTCCTTCTGTTCTCGCTTGAAACGGGTCTCTTCTATCTTGTCGACCTTCTTCTTGTCATCGGAGAGAACGTCCGCGAGGAAACGCTGCCTGCTCGACGACCTCGGTCCGGACTTTACGGCGTCCAAGACCGAGTTTGCCACCTCCTTCTTTATGCCATAGTTGTTGATCAGTGTCTCGGAGTCTAGCTTCTTCAGGTCACCGATCTTGATGCCGCCGTCTGCGAGAACCTGAGCGGTCGTCTCATCTATCCCCCTCCTCAGCAGAGCGAGATAGGTGTCCTTCTTTGCCAATGAATCCCTCCCTGAGTCCCAGACTACTTCACGTCCGGGGCAAGGCCTCGGAAGGGGGGGGCCTCTATCAAACCAATGTAGAAATGCGCTTTTGGCCTATTTCGAGGAAAGTTCGCTAACTATCGTCAACCAATCCAACGGGTCTAGATTCTCAGGCCTCATATCTGCCCAGTCGCTGGCCAATCTTGTGGAGTCAGTTGAGAGGATTTCAGATGAGGCCTTCTCCCATCTATCCCTGTGCCAACCGTTTATTCTCGAAATCCGAGAAGGTGGCTTGGACAGAAGGGTCCTCAGCTTCCTCCTCCTGTTTGCGAAGCAGTGCTTCGTGACCATCCGAAAAAGACGCTTGTCGATTCCGCTGGCTTCCTCCCTATTCACTGGCTTCATGACGACAAGTCTGGAGTTTACCCTGGGCGCTGGACTGAAGGAGCTCGGTGAGACCTTTCTATCCAGGAAAACGTCGAAGTCGAGCCATAGGTTGAGCCCCAACGGGCCGATATCGTAAGGGGGCGTTGACATCGCCATCCTGTGTGCGAACTCCTCCTGAACTAGAATTATTGCAAGTTTTATTCCGTCTGATTCATTATACCGGGTTATTCTCTCGATTATCGGACTAGATATCTGATATGGGAGATTGGAAATCACATGGGTGATTCCTGCGGGCCAGTTCTCCTTGACTGCGTCCCCCTCTTGGATAATTAGAGGTTTTTCTCTACTGCCGAATACTCTTTCCAGATGGGCTACGGATTCTTCGTCAATCTCGATCGCCGTAACCTTGGCATGGCTTCTGAGGAGTGCCAGGGTTAGAGAACCTGGTCCAGGACCGACCTCGAGGATATGGGAATCTCTAGATGGTTGCTCGTAGAACTCGCCAGGAATTTCCATCGTCCTGTCTATGACTTGGTCATCTACCAGGTAGTGCTGACCCAGAGATTTTCTTGGGTCGCGATGGTCCCTAAGTAGATCCACCAATAGGCGAGTATCGAGGTCATCAAGCCCATCCATGTTACTTCTCTATGCGGACTAGCAAATCAAGTAAGCGGGGAGTCTGTGCTGTATCCTCCATCTCTTTCACGTATCGTTCAGCCAGTAGTCTAACCGACTCGATACCGCAGTCGTCATCAACGTCCTCAAAGGAGTTCCACCCGGACCCTCCTCTCTTCTGGACCATCTGGATAGCCTTCGCGTTACCTATTCCTGGAAGTAGTTGGAATGCGTGAAACTTGAGGGACATTGGACCTGCGCTGTTGAAGAAAGAGAGGTGTCTTTCTGGTTCTGAAGATATCGAAGCGGATAGTGAAGCTACTAGCTCCTGTTGTGATGAGCCGCTGAGATCCTTGAGGCGTACCTCGGAAAGGGGTCCGACATTATCCGAAGGGATGTCCACAGTTTCACCGACGGAGAAACCGGACGCATCGGACACTCTAGCCCTGAGGATGAACAGAGAGGGTTCGCTTATGCATTGAACCTCGTGACCGACGGGTCTCCTCTCCTGAATGTCCAGAATCCTGATCCTAGCTTCATTCTGGAAGGGGTCCCCAGCCTCGTCACCGGCCTCTTTGGAATCCCTAGGCTGCATATTCTCCACGCTCTCGAGATTGGTTCTCCCTCATGAATGAGTTGTTTGTATCGGCCTTAGGCTAGAGCACGTGTTGGCGGATCACTGTGATGACTTCCTCGATTTCCGAGGTATCCATTGCGATTCTCTTGCTGGCGATAATTACCCTGACATCTGCTACCGTGAGTGGGGATAACTCTGCAATCTTGGCAGAGACCTCTGGATACTGCTTAAGTTTCTCATTCTCCATCAATTCGGCGAACAATCCGGAGAAGACCGCTGGATCGGTCTTGATTTCGTTGGACGGATGTCCACTGGCACTAGCCTTCCACTCTGCGTGCTGCAAAGCCATTGTCTGCTCGTAGGAAATCTCACCTCTCCTATCTATGGCCTCCAGGAGCTTGTCTCTTACAGTTGCGAAGTCTACGAATTCTCTCTCAGTCACTTTTACCACCTATTCTATCGGTCTAAGATGCTCTGGCCTAGCGACGACCGTCTTCATCATGTTCCCGTCCGCGACCCTGATGACGTAAGCCCTTCCTTGGGTACCGGCGATTTCTCCCGTCCTTCCCTGGAAGCGCCTGTGTGGCATTCCCTTCTGCTGGGCGCCATCGAGAACAATAGCGACTTTATCACCCTCCTGGTAGGTGTGCATTGTCCTGCCGATGAAGAGCCTCCTTCGCTCCCTCTTGTTCTTTCTGAGGATGCTGCGAGTTCCCTGTCTAGACCCCTTTGTCCTAGTAACCATGTTCTTACAACCCCATTATCGCGAATCCGGGCGACCTGTGGGGCGTTCTTAAGGACTCGGATGACGATGTTCTTCTCAGTCATCATGAATCTCTAGCACGTCCAGCCATATCACTTCACAATCTGCATCAAGGACTTCCCGAACAGAGGGCTTGGTTCTACCCTCGTCCGAGTGGACCAGTTCCTTGACGTATGTTCCTGCCTCGCATCTTAGCGTCAGCTCGATCTCGCCCCCCTCGAAACTGACATTGTCGATCGAGGTGACTTTCCGTCTCCTCGTCTTTGCAGCCCTCCTGTGAGAGACCCTCTTGGGAGTCTCTTGATCGATGATTTGTCCAGAAAGGGAGAGTATTGCCTCCTCTGCTTTTTCCTCGTCATCGATTCCTTCTGCCCTGAATCGGATCGTGTATGTCTTTTCGGACCTGGACTGCTTGACCTCGTTGACCTTCTTCCTAGTACACCAACTCAACTCGTCTACCTCGACCTTGCCCGAGGCGTGAGTTTGGACCATGTCCACCAAATCTTTCGTTGGGAGGTTTCTCCTCAGCGGGCGTTTTATCTCCAGTACGAATGGCCTCCCCGATCCTAGGCAGCGAACATCGATGTCTTCCCTGCCCATCCCATGGAATGAGGTGTCCTCGGCTCCCAGGGCCTCCCTGATCGGTTCCCCGATTAGGTCCTGTACGGAGTCGACGTATTGGAGCCCGGTTCCCTCGCAAGATTCGCAGCCTCCTTTTCTCCCTCGGCAAGCCCTACATGGCCAGCGTGTCTGAGGGATTCCACGAGAGACCTTCCTGTACCTTCCGTGTAGGAAAATGGGCCTCACATCCACGTCCACCCTCAGAGTAAGACCGTCTACGAGAACCATGACATCTGGCTTCTCCTTGACGAACTCGATTGTTTTATCCAACTCTCCTATCCTGGCATGAATTGCCTCGACAATTGCTCCTTTGAGGTGGTAAGAACCCTGGGCGCCGTATTTGCTCCTGATTCTGTCCTCTTCTTGGACAAGATCCTTGGGGAGATGGATTCCAAACTGCATGGTCTTGAATTCGGTCTCTGACAGCTCTCCTAGTACCCTGTCCACGATATTCTCGATGTCATCGAACAGGTTCTCACACAGAGGGCAGTAGTCCTGGGCTATCTTTGATTCCAGTTCATTGTCTCTGGAGTATGCCTCTTCCCTGATTGATGCGCCGGCCTCTGAGGAATCCCCCTTGATCAGGCGACCAGAGACTCTAGCCAGGCAATGGTTGCAGACGCCTATCTTGATCACATGAGCAATCCCGAGTGGAGCGGGGCATGGCGGGGAGTCCCAGTTCACCGTGCTTCCTTCGAAGTCGAAATCATCGCCGTCGAACCAGATTTCTTCCTGTTCCATTTCAGCCTGAGTGTCCTCGTTCTCGTTCTCGGACTCGGATGAGGCGTAACCGGCTGAAGCATAGAGCTGCCACTCGTCCTCTTCATCCAGCTTCGTGCCGGAATCCTCCGGTTCTCTATCTTCCATGTTATCCCCACCGAAGAGGCCGGGAAGACCGGTCACCTCGATGTGGTTCGGTGGGGAATCGAGGATTTGAGTGTTCGTATTGGACTAATCGGATTTTGTTCCGTGCTCCTCACAGACCTCTCTGAGGTGGGAGAACGAGTGGATCCCGCTAGAGCAACCCGTCGGCCACTCGAGTTGGATTCCGTAATGGCCCACGGGACTCGCCTTCGGCTTCTCCAGCCTGAGCCTCATTATCTCCTGCTCGAATTCTATTCTCCTCTGTTCGTTTTCCTGTCTGGGCTTGCATTTCGCGCATTGGCAATTGGAGCGTATTTTCAGATAGCCTAAACGAAAAGACTCGCCATCAGCAAACCTCATGATGCAGTATTCGTCTTTCCTATCGAGTTCCACAAGCAATTCTCGGGACATTGCACCACCAGTCAATATAATTGAAGAGGAGGGGGCATAAGATATGATGCATTTGCATCGTCACAAAGAAAATCTACCTCATTCTGGTGGATTGTCTGATGAGGTCCATAGGCGACGTTGTTTCATTCGAAGACTGGCCAGAATTCCAGCCGAACATGACTCCCAGAGAGATATTCTCAGAGGGTAGCTTTGGGGGTTTCTACTGGAGGCCGATTTATTCCTCCGTAGTCTCAATGAATCTTAGAAATGAGCACTTGGAATTCGATGACTGGTGGGATGGAATAGACAAGAGCCTACTCACCAGCCTACAGGGGCAGAAGATCTGAGGATGACCCCCGGCAGGTCAAGCGGTGGAAGGCATTCGCAGGTCCGAGGGGGAGGTTCAGGAACCATCTCATCAACAGAATAATCGCGAAGGGTGGGGACTACGATGACGAATCTATCAGCCCGGTCGTCAGGCAGTCTCTGCAGCACTGGGGGTACCGACTGACAAGGGAGGACTTCGAGGAGGCCTCATTGGGGAAATGGAAATCCAGCCTAGGTTAGTGCAGGAAGGGCCGATTTCAAACAACATATGAAATAAGAAAGATTTGGGGTTTTTTTGTATGTACCAATACAAGCACGAGACCGAAGTGGATGCCGACGCCGAATCGACGTTCGCCTGGTTCGAACACGAAGGGTCCTTCCGCAGACTGATGCCTCCATGGGAGGTAGCCGAGGAGGTAAGGGCCGATGACTCACTGGAAGTAGGCTCCCAGAGAGTGTTCAGGTTCCCCATGGGGCCAATCAAGATGACATGGGTAGCCGAGCACACCGGATACAAACCGCCCCATTTCTTCTCGGACACCATGGTCAAGGGCCCATTCTGGTCGTGGAACCATGATCACCACCTCATAGAAGAGGGGGGTGTGACCAAGGTCGTGGACGAGGTCAGCTACCAAGTCCCCTTCGGACCCCTAGGAAACCTGGCTGACAGGGTTCTGGGCGGTAGGCTGGTCAGAAGGCGCCTATCCCAGATGTTCACAGCTAGGGAGCTGCGCCTCAAGAGAGACATGGCCCATCATTCGAAGTTCAGCGATTCTCCTCGGAGGAAAATCCTGGTGGCCGGTTCGTCGGGGATGATAGGCACCCAGTTGGTTGCATTCCTGGACACAGGGGGGCATGAGGTCTGGAGGCTAGTCAGAAGGAGCCCGAAGGATGGGAAGAAGGAGCTCTTCTGGGATCCGGACTCGGGGGAACTGGATGCAGGAATCCTCGAGGGCTTCGACTCCATCATCCACCTCGGTGGAGAGGGAATCGGGGACAAGAGGTGGAGCAAGAAGAGGAAGAGCGCAATCAGGAGCTCCAGAGTGGATAGCACCACCCTGCTTTCGGAGGCAATAGCGAATATGGATAAGAAGCCGGAGGTTTTCATCGTGGCCAGCGCGATTGGCTGGTACGGGGACCGCGGAGACGAGGAGCTGACCGAGGAGAGCGCGATCGGCGAGGGCTTCCTCCCGGAGGTCTGCTCAGACTGGGAGGGTGCATCCGCAAACCTACCCGACGAAGTCAGGCACGTGTACCTCAGATCTGGCATAGTCCTCTCTGGAACTGGCGGGGCTCTTGGCAAGATGCTGCTGCCCTTCAAGATGGGAGCAGGAGGACCAATGGGCAATGGGAAACAGTGGATGTCGTGGATATCCCTCGACGACGAGATATACGCCATCCACCACTTGCTGATGGAAACCGGTTCCAAGGGAGTGTACAACCTGACCGCACCAAACCCGGTCAGGCAGAAGAGCTTCGCCAAGACGTTGGGCAGAGTCCTGAGAAGGCCTGCATTCGCCCCATTACCCGGTTTCGTGATTAAGATACTATTCGGAGAGATGGGAGTGAAGCTTACGCTGGAAAGTCAGAAGGTGCTCCCCAACAGGCTGCTGGAGGAAGGGTACGAGTTCCTTCATCCGGACCTGGAGACGGCTCTCCAGGATACTCTAGGCCTATGGTGACTAAAGATAATCAGACATTGAGGTTAATCAATTCGAAATCCTCATCCCGTTGGAATTCTAGCTTCCGCAATCCTTCGGGAAGAACGGTCTCTGTCTCGCTTCGTGAGTACTCGCAGGCCCAATTGACAAGGGATTCGTAGTCCCCCCCTCCACTAAGGCCCCCAAGCCATGTCAGTCTATCTTCCGATTTCAACAATACGACGTTTCTCATGCTGCAGGGTCCTAGGCAACCCGAGATGGTCAGTTGGGCTTCCTGCCCCAGGTTGTTTTCGACCCATGCCTGCTCAAGGAATTCCACAGGGACCTCGTCGTATCCCTTTTCCAAATTGCCACAGCAGCATCCATTGCAGACTATCACACTAACTGACATGCTAATCTCCATCGCAAATTTCACTCTATGGAGACTATTCCCGCTATGTTTGAAATCATCCAGGAGGAGGCAGCGCACAGTTGCAGCCAGTCCCCTGTGGTGGTGATACCGTATGCGAACACACTGACGATCCAGCATAGACTGGCGACCGTCTGCCCCATCCAGCCCACGCTCATCATTTTCCTCATCCGAGTCTGGTAAGTTCCAGGTCTGAAAGCAATATCGCTCAGATCTGGATTGTCGTTCTCACTCAACATGAGAGGCACTCCTGCCCACAGCAGGACAGATCGTCCAGATACATCCCCCAGTCCCTGTATGCTTGTACAAATTCGTCAGTCGGGATTTCCAGAGACGACGCTATACTCTGCGCCACAACCGCAAAGCGCTGTCTGAACTTGAATATGAAGCAGAAGTCATGGTTGTCATGACGGACGGAGGGGCCGCACAGGTACATACCCGGCACCTTGGTCGACTCGTCTCGTTCGTTCAGGAGGGGGAAGCCGTCTTCCCTCTCATCGAAGAGATGCGAGACTAGGGCGTGGCTGCCGACGAATCCGCTGGCTAGTAGGGGTTGGGTTTTGGATTTGAACACCTGGCCGTCTTCGGATTTTAGCACATAAACCCCATCAACCAGCTCGATTGAGGAGACGGCGTTTTCTGAGTACAAGGTGACGTTGTCTTCGAAGCTTGTACCCCTCATTCTCTCGTAGCTGAATGTGGACAGGGACACACTGGGGTCAGAGGTGTCTAGGCCCCAAGGATCGTCCTTGTCGAACATTGTCACCTTCTTGCCGCGCTTGGATAGGTGGTAGGCAGCATCGACTCCGCTTTCGTATCCTCCTATGATTAGGAAGTCGTCCCCATCCAGGTCTGCATAGTTAGTGAGAGTTGCAGTATGGCGACATAGCTCACTACCAGGGAATCCATCCAGTCTTGGGTAAAGGAACTCCCCAGCCGCCCATATTACGTTTTTCGAAAGGATAGTCCAATCATTCGTTTCCACACTAAACAAGCCGTCCTGATGGTTTATTTCTGTGACTTCAGCGTTCTCCCTTACCGGCAGTTCGAAGAATTTAGCGAGATCCTGAAGATGTTGAGCGTACTCACTTCCGGTTGGGTGCTCAATCCTCATGTTGTACGCGGGAGATACGCCGACGGCGATTGAATTCAGATCCAGCATACCTATCGAGTTACTCGGGAAAGATGGGGTGATGAAGCGTGTCTCATCTGGCCATGAGGCGAAGGAGGATCCCACGGAACCCTTGTCGATAATTACGAAATTTCCCACACCAGAGTGAGCGAGGGCGATTCCTACTCCAATTCCAGCTGCACCCGCACCGACGACTATCGTGTCGAAAATATCTGAGTTATCTGATTCTAACTCCGTGGCTTGGCTCATCTCAGACTCACCTGTCATGCTCTCTCGCAAATTAATAGCATTTTAAAATAAACTAATAACCTACAAAGATCGAATTATTACATTCTCAAAGTATTTCACTAGGTGCTGAATATGATGCCGGCCAGGACGAGACGAGGAGACCGAAACACTCCTATGTCCTATTCGGGGGATTCTGCCATGCGACCTATGCCGGTGTGGTACCACGAGACCTACACGGAGGGGATTAGCAGGTCCGCGAGATTCCCCAGGGACCGCTATCGAATGCTCAGAGAACGGCTCAATGACCTGCATGGAACGGGACTCATCTGCATCGAGAGTCCAGAACCAGCCGTTAGGGACACTCTCCTGATAGCTCACGAACAGGATTACGTGGACAGATTCCTGAGTGGGTCTCTTGGTTCCAAGGAGGTAAGGAGGATAGGACTTGAGCCTTGGACCGATGCTTTCCTACCTCGGACGATGATGATTATCGGAGGTGCGGTCGAAGCCCTTGCGCACGTCACTCGCTTTGGGGGGATTGCGGCCAACATGGCTGGAGGGACCCACCATTCTCACAGATCATTCGGATCGGGGTACTGCGTGTTCAACGACTTGGCGATATGCGCGTTGCTGGCCAGGGACGAGTACGGATACGAGAGAATCGCCGTACTTGACCTCGATGTGCACCAAGGAGACGGGACTGCTACCATCTTGGAGGATGAGGAGGGAATCATCACCATTTCAGTCCACGGCGAGAAGAACTTCCCATTCAGGAAGGCGAAAAGTGACTACGATTTTCCGCTGCCGAACGGCACGGGGGACGAGGGCTACCTGCGTGCCGTGGAGGAATCTCTGGCCATAATCGAAGATTTCTCCCCCGAGATTGTCCTGTTCCAAGCCGGAGTTGATGCACTCGAATTCGACGCACTCGGGAATCTGAATGTGTCCGAGGATGGCATGAGGATCAGAAATGACATGGTGTTCTCATCTCTGGATCGCAGGACACCGTGTGTTCTCTTCATGGGCACTAAATTGGATACACCACAAAGGTACTGAATTCTATATTTTCAATACAGAATTAAATAAATTCGCTGTTTCTTTTCGGCATGTTAGACATGAGGATGAGAGATTCTGAGGGGCTAAAGGAATTGGTCTCAGGAGCCAAGTTCGTACATGTCCTAGGGGCAGGGATTAACCCAGAAAAACCGGCAAACACGGCGATTTCGGATTTATCCGAGAGGGGGTGGAACCCGGTTCCCGTACATCCCAGAGATGCAGGTGCCAGCATCGTTGGGTTTCCGATAAGGCCGAGGATCGAAGACGGGGTTCTCCCAGAGGTTGTCGTTCTATTCCTAGCACCCGAGAGAGCGCGTGAGGCTGTCAAGAGTCTCATGGTCACAAACTACGACTCGCCCGCACTCGTTTGGTTCCAGCACGGCTCCGAAGATACGATCGCCGAGGATTGGCTGGATGAAGGAGGATGGAATTACGTAAAGAACGACTGTGTCGTGAGATTCGTACAAAGACACGATTTGAACAGAGAGTCTGAGGAGATTCCCTGGTTCAAGCAAGTACAGAGTGACGACGGGTCGGGGTGCTCGGTATGGAGCGTGCATGAATTCCGAGAAGACTCCGAGAAGTCCCCCACGGAATTGGAGTGGATAGGAGATCTGCGAGAACTGGAGTTCTCCAAATCGTCAATCCCCAACTACATCAGAAGTCTCAGGAATGAGGGAGAGAGCCTGGAAGAGTGCGCTAGGAGACTTGCTAACTGAGATGGACCTAGGGCTATTTCGAGGCCTCCTTGAAGGCCTTGAGGGCCTCCACTGTCTCGAACTCAACGACGAGGGGGGATATCATGCCGCAGCTCTTGCACTGGTACTTCCGACCTGTCTCGAAACCCAAGTACGGGTAGACGTCCATGCTGAAGCAGCTACCGCAGGCCCTGTATGTCATGATGGCACTGGGGAGTCACTGATATTGAATACTTGTCAGACGCGATCCAGCTGATACTGCTAGCAGAAGCCCCTAGCCCTCATGAGCTGGCCGGGCTCTCCGGGTAAGCGAGCCTGAGCGCAGCTGGTGCCAGAATCAGGCTGGCGATCAGGGACAGGCCGATCATCACAGCGCAGAACAGACCGAAGGTGGAGAAGAAGCCCATCTCTGATTGGTTGATTATCACGAACCCGGTTGTGTCGGAGACCGCCGACCCGAACAGGGCGATTCCGGACGCCCCGCCGACCGCCTCGATAGACTTCATCGTCCCGACTCCCTTCTCCATCTCCTCCCGGAACCGCTCGATGACGTGTATCACGTAGTCGATACCCACGCCCAGGGAAATCGCGGCTATCGAAACGGTGACCATGTTGAGCCCGTAGCCGGTAAGTCCCACGATGGCATAGAGCCACACGATCATCAGGAAGATCGGTGCTGAGGTGATGGTGGCTAGGAGGAGGGGCCTGGTGCCCCATACCAACGAGCAGCCCACTGCGATGAGCCCGAACACTGCAGCGTAGTTCGGGCCTGCGAGAACGTATGTGATTGATGCCATCAGAACCGAATTTACCGCGATTTTCGATGCGGTCGGGACCTTGTTCTGCGAGAGCTCAGCCAGTCTCTCGGAGAGCGGGGACTCCTCGCGGAAGCCCCACCAGAGGGCCATTATGCAGAAAACCAGCCCCAGGAGCAGGGTTTCCTGGAGGTCGTCCTGCATAGAGTCGGCAGCGACGAAGCGGATCACAGGCTCCCCGGTAGGGATCGCCCAGGTCACGGGATTCTCTGCGTCGAGGAAGGCCGCCTCCAGGTCGCCCCTGACGCGATTGGGGGTTGTTGAGAGGTTCTGGAGGGGGGACAGGTCGCCCTCCAACTGCTCCAGTGCGGGCTCCACCAGGGAGAACTGCTCGGGGCTGGAGATTCCGTACCTCATCGCAGTCCGTGGGTACCTCGGCGCGTCTCCGGATTCGGTCAGCCATGGCTTGTCGAAGTCCAGGTCGCCCTCGACCTGCAGGAACTCGCCCACTATGCTGGGCGACAGGGAGGGATACCCTCCGCTGGCCGGGACCCCCCTGGTCAGCATGAACCCGAAGAGGAATGAGAGGCACCTGCTGTCGTCGACTATCGGGACGTAGATGAAGTCCATCTCCCTGTTGGGGATGTTCACGGTCTCGCACCCGATACCCCCGTCTGGAGACCCGAAGTCCCAACCCGCCTCCTCGAACTGGGTCTGATTCCACGCCATCGCCGCCCTGGTGTACCAGAGCAGCAGGTCCACCCCTAGGAGCTCCACGTCCCCGTTCGGCATCCTGGAGATCTGGTCGGGGTCGTCGGGCCCATGTGAGTTCATGTTCCTCCTGACATCCTCTATCGCTTGGATCACCATCGGGTTGGTGATGTTGCCCTCGACCAGCACGTAAGCAGGCTCGCCCTCATCGCTGAAGCGGTCGTTGATCATGCCAACCCCCACTGCCAGGTCGG
The DNA here is from genome assembly GCA_001628485.1 of Marine group II euryarchaeote REDSEA-S11_B3N4. GTDB lineage: Archaea > Thermoplasmatota > Poseidoniia > Poseidoniales > Thalassarchaeaceae > UBA36. The sequence goes on from LURR01000031.1 coordinate 32,575, forward strand.
AGTCCGCCTCCACGAAGTCCTCTACCTGGAAGTCCCCTTCCAGCGAGAGCATGATCGGGGCAGCCAGTGCAGTGAGCAACAGTGAGGCAAGGAGGACCACGGGAGCGAATCTGGCTGACTGGGAGGCTAGGTTGGACAGCCAGGAGCTCGGTATCATGTGCACCACATCGAGTGGCTCTTCATCCAGCCTCCCCTTGGACTCCAGCCAGTTGTCGATGTCGAGCCTGGTGAGGGGCACCCAGAGCCCGGTGAGGAAGAAGGCGCAGAACACCCCGATCCCCGCCTCTATCCCGAAAGACCTGAGAGCGGCTATGCTTGAGGTCATGTTAGCCATGAAAGCCACGATCGTAGTGACCGAAGTGAGCATGATGGCCAGGCCGACCTTGCTGATCGCCTTGTGAACTGCCTGTTCCGAGGAAGCCCCTCCTCTGCGTTCCTCCTTGTACCTGTGAAGGCTGTGTAGGCTGTCGTCGATTTCCAAAGCCAGTATCAGTATGGGAAGCAGGTTGGAGAACTGAGACCTGAAAATGAACTCGTATCCAGTGGCCTTGCCCAGGACCATCGCCCAGCCGATCAGCCCGTACATCCACACCAAAGACAGAGCCAGGCTTGTACCAACTATCGCGACATCTGACACCCTCCTGAGGCTGGCCCAGAGCAGGACTAGGATCGCTACTCCCATCAGGAGGAGTAGGTGAGCACTGGAGAGGAGCTCTCGGTTGATTTCTACGTTGATTGCCTCCGCGAACATCAGGGAGACGATCGAATCGTCGGACTCGCGTAGGTCCTCCTCGAGAGAGAGGTACAGCCACTCGACAGAGCAGAGCTTCTGACCTTGCGCCTCCCTCTCCCTGCAGAATTCTACCGAGTTCCGTACGGGGTCGGTCTCTAGCTCCAGCCCGTTCCTCTCGTATCCGAACTGCGAGGTTGCGTTCTTCCAAGTGAAGGTCCAGCCGTTCCTCTGCATCTCATCTCGATCGAAGTTCACGATCAGCCATGCGGCTGACGCCGACCAGCGTCCCCTCTCCCAGTTGTCTGAAACAAGTGACCCGTTCTCGGAGATTCGATGTCCCACTGGCCCTACGACCAATCCATCCTCGTCTGGTAGGAAAGCCCTGTCATTGGATAGGAATCTAAGGAATGCTCCGTTGCTGTTGTTGGCCATTCTATGTGCGGCTAGGTCTATGTGGTCCTGGGTTAGGTTTGGATCATCGAAGGTCAGACACTCCAACTCTCCGCAATCGCTCCAATTCGTCGGGGCCGGATCCGTGGATGCCTCGATGTCCAGGGTTGCAGACAGCTTGTATGGGTCTATCCTGGGTTTCGTCAGTGAGGACTCGTTCGCCATGAAAGTCCTGAACTCTGTTGCTAGGTCCAGGATCCCGAAGGTGGGATCACCCGATATCTCAGAGGCCAGGGGGAGGTAGAACTGGGATATCTCGCTAGAACGAAGAGTGTCCGCATCAGTGTCTATTTCTCTCAGGACAGTGAGGTTCAGGATTCCACCCCGGGGATCTGTGACTCCCCCTCCAACTCCGGGGTACTCCGCGATCATGTCGACATCCGAGTCAGGATCGCCTACGTACGCTGGGTCCCTGACAAAGATCCCGAAGCCCCAGATGTTGCCAGCGGCAGTGAACTCGTCTCGTAGGACCTGATTCGCTTCCAGTTCAGGCGATTCCATGTCGTAGGACTCAATGTCTATCGGTTCGAAGGAGGCAATGATTCCGGGAATCATGAGAACCGAGACTACCAAAACGAGGAGGTGTACCTTTTTCCTTCTAGGAATGAGATAGTCCGCCAGGCCTTCGAAACTTCTCATGCAACACCCCGAGAATCTCTTTATTTGACTGATTGTATCTCTACAGTCCTGCATCTCTGAGGCTGTTGAGTGCCTCGACCTGTGACTCAGACAGTTCCTCTGGCTCGGAGAGAGTGAACTCCACGTCGAGTGCGCCACCGGCATGGCCGTGCCCCTGCAAACGTCTCCTGTCCCCTATTCTCGTCCCCTTCGGGATCTCGATCTGGAGCCTCTTCCCAGAAGGGGTGGTGATCCTGACTTTCCCCCCCAATGATAGCATGGAGTATGGAATTCGAACTTCTTGGATCAAGCGTCCATCCTCCCATCGCCGACCCTCCTCAGCATCTAGGCGCACTGTAATCAGGAGGTCCCCTGACTCTCCCTCTGGGTGCTCATGGCCCATTCCCTTAAGGCGCAGTTGATGGCCATGCTCAGCGCCCTTCGGAACCTTGACGGTAATGGTGCTCCCCTTTGTCTGAATCCCCGTTCCTCCGCACGTTGAGCATCTTCTGGAAGTGCCGAAGCTGGAACCATCGCAATCTGAGCACCTCCTCATCCTCCTATGGCTGAATTTGACCTCGGTTCCGGTCAAAGCCTGTTCCAATGTGATGTCCAAACCGGCCTCGATGTCTGCTCCCTTGGTAGTCTTCTTTGGTTCTCTAGGGCCCCGGTTCGAGCTATCGAACCTGAATCCTGAACTGGGCTGTTGGGCTCCCCTGCCACCCATGAACTGAGAGAAAATATCACCTATATCCACGCCTCCTCCGAACGGGGAGCGCGTTCTCCCACCCTGGAACATCTCTTCCATCCTCCTCTGCTGGTCATACTCGCTTCTACCTTCCGCGGTCCCGATCTTATCGTATGCAGACTGAATGGACTTGAACCTCTCTTCTGCTGCAGCATCTCCGGGATTTCTATCGGGGTGATACTGCCGGGCTAGCTTCCTGTAAGCCCTCTTTATCTCTGCATCAGAAGCATCCTTGGACACATCGAGTGTTCTGTATGGATCCCCCGTCATGCCAGTTCTCAGTAAGGCATCGTCCTTCAACCTGATGAGTGAGGAGAACGCACCGATGTGCTAATCATTGGTGCCTGACTAGCACAACCATGGGAGTTGGCTGGGCCGTTTTCAGAAACTATGCTGGACATGCGAAGGAGATACTAGGGGACGTGACTGACTATCCGAGGTTCTTCTTGATGCCCCCCTCCGCGATGGTAGAGGCGACTGAAGCTGGAGAGAATGTTGTGACTCTTCTTAGGCCGGATGAGCACATAGATCATGAAGTTGAGATGGTCTTCAGGTTGGGAGAGGATCTCATTCCAGCACAGATGTGTGTGGGGATTGACACGACCAATAGGACCCGCCAGACCATGGCAAAGAGGGAGGGGTGGCCCTGGCTCGAGGGGAAGGGTTTCAGAGGGTCTGGAGTACTTGGAACCTGGACTGACTGGGACGAAAGGCCGATGGAGATAGGCCTGTCATTGAACGGTGAAACTAGGCAACTAGCCTCAACAGAGACCATGGTTCACTCGGTTGAGTCCTTGTTGGAACATCTCAACAACTGGTACGACCTAGAGCCGGGGGACCTGGTCTGGACGGGGACTCCGAAGGGAGTTGGGCCAATGAGCCCGGGCGATTCAGTGAATGCCTGGATGGACAATTCGGAAGGAGAGAGAATCAGCGTACTGAATGCAGTATGCGAATAGGGATTTCAGGAGTGCTAAGATGGACTCCGGCACTAGAAGAATCACGAATACGTGGTTAATTGGAGAGGGTGGTTCCGCCAGCAGAGGGGACTTCCTGCTACACAGCGATGGATCTGTGTCAGATAGCAAAGGTGATGAGGACGTAATCGAGACTATCGATGGTAAGAATCGCTTGATAACCCGCTCATTGCAGAACTGGCACACGCATCTCGGGATGATTCTCAATCGAGGAATGGGAGAGGGTTTGCCTCTCATGGAGTGGTTGGAAACAGCGATATTTCCCGTCGAGAAAAGACTCACGAGTGAGCTGGTGGAGATCGGAACAAGAGCTGCTGCTGCAGAGATGATTGCAACCGGTACAACCTATGCTTGTGACATGTACTACTACACTCAGACAGTCGGTGAGACACTAGCAGAAACAGGTGTCAGGGCAACGCTATGCGGGCCAATTACTGATGGTTTGACACCCAACTTCAAGCCGGGCTCTGGAGATGCTTTGCGCCATATGGAGAATCTGATCACCGAACCTTCCCCGCGTCCTGGTAGAATCGAATACGGGATAGGCACACACTCAGTTTACGTCTGTGACGAGGAGATACTTCGCAAGGGTTCAGAGCTAGCGAAAAAGACAGGATCACTGTTGCACATACATACTTCTGAGACTAGGAAGGAAGTTGCCGACTGTCATGCCAAACACGGCATGTACCCCATTGAGTATCTTGACTCTCTTGACTACTTTCAGGACGCAGAGAGCGGAGGCACGGTTTGCGCCCATTGCGGCTGGGTCACCAAGAAAGAGA
>LURR01000032.1:0-43732 GCA_001628485.1 Marine group II euryarchaeote REDSEA-S11_B3N4
GCTCGCGTTCATGCACCCGGTCTGCCCCGTCTGGTTCTGCCAGGTGCCCGTGGCACATGGGGTCTGGCTGGAGGATCCGTTCACATCCACGTATTGGCCTGGAATCGCCTCAATGCAACTCGACTGCCCGGTCTGATTCTGCCAACTACCGGCGAGGCACTCAATCGCGGAGTCAGAGCCCCAGAGGGGAACATGCTGACCGACTGGGGCTGCCTCACATGAGCCCCCTTCTACTGCTCGGAACTGGCCCGATGGGCAGGGGAGGTCGAAACCTGTCTGCTCGTATGGGCTAGAGGCGTTCCTCTTGATGCCCGGCAGCCAATAGAAGGTAGAGGGGTCGAAGGAGGACGGGTCCGCAGGGGCGCTCGCGTTCTGTGTGCTGGAGTAAGCCCCCGCCCCCATCAGATCAATCTCCGAACCGAACACGGGTCTGAAGTCGTTCATTTCGGGTGAGACAAGCATTCCGGCGACGCTCTCATTTGCGTTCTGGGCGTCGTAGCCGTTCCAGTTGTTGCCAATCGTGGTGTTGTTTACGGGTATCGGGTTTGATTCGTTAGAGTTGGTTCTGTGCCCGCTTATCGAGTCCGCCACGTTGGACATGATCGTCGAGTTCTCGTTGCCCCCCGTAGAGTCGTAGAGGACTATGATGTGGTTCCTGTCGTCCTCCGACCCGAGGAGGACCGTGTTGTTGGTGACGCTGTGGTAGTCGCCCTTGGCCACTATGGCCCCGTTGGCGTTCCAGAGCACGTTGTGGTGCACGCTGGCGTTTCTTCCAGCGTTGGTTCCCCCGAACGGACCGTCCATCCTGATGCCGTACTTTGGCACGTCGTGAATCCAGTTGTAGGCGACGGTGGCGCCCTGCTGCTCCGCCTGCATCATCTGTACGACGGTCCCGTCAGACTGGATGTATGCAGTGTCGTATATCTCATTGAACATAATCTGCGGCGCGTTACCTATCCTGATCGTTGCCGAGGTCCCGGTCTTGTGCATCGTGTTGTTGGTGAATCGATTGGTCGTACCGTCCATCATGATGGTCGTCATCAGGCTCTTCTGGTCGGAGCCCGACCAGTCGATGTGGTAGAAGTATGAGTTGTTGATGGTGTTGTTCTGGGAGCTTGATGCCCCTCCATGGGCCTCGAAGGCGGCCCCGTCGGTATACAGGAAGTCGCATCTGTCTACGAGGCAGCCTATGCAGTCGTCTACCCTAGATACGTACCTGTTGTCCATGTCCTCACCAGCATATCCCAGTGATCTCTTTGAGGTACTGGGGTAGAGTAGCGTAGAGTTCCTGATCTCCGAGCCGTCGCAGTCATCAAGTCTGAATGTGGTGGCGAAGTAGTCGAATCCCTCGACCACCACCCCATCGTCACCCGAGCACAGGATTGCGTATGGTTGGGTCTTCATCCTGATGTTAAGGTCGTTTGGATCCCTGCCGTCCCTGGGCATGTAGTACACTGTATTTGACGGTGACTCATGGTCGAAGAACCACTCTCCTGGGACGTCCAGCAGTTCCAGTTTCTGGGTTAGGAAGTACATGTGGTGCTTGTACTTCCACCCGCTGCTGGGTACTTCCTGGAATGTGAAGGAGCCGTTGCTTATGTTATGAGAGGTAACATTCCTGCTCCAGGTCCTGAAGGACCCGATGTTCAGTACCGCTATCGCACCAGTAGCATTCACCCCACTGTCGATGAGGCCATCGTGACCGGAGTAGGAAGAATTGTCGTCCTCTAACTCACCGTTTACGTAATTCAGGCAGTAGTACTTGCTACCGCTCTGGTACTTTACCATTCCATCGTTGCAGGGCGTAGTCGCGTCCGTCTCGTAGTCATCCACGTCCACGCTACCGTGCGCCCAATACTCGTCATCATTGAGAGCAGTCCCGTCAGAGAAGTTCGCGTTGGGCCACCTTGCCGGCATCTCCTCCTGGTAGTCGACGAAGAGCTGCCATGCATCCTGCGAGAGGTCCGTCTTCCAGACGGCCCCCTCCGAGGAAGAAGAGTCGTGTACAGACCAGGACCCCCCCAGGTCATCCTTCACGCTCCTGCTCCCGTCGAGAATCACTCTCTCTCCATCCGCGGCCTTCAGCCTCATTCCGGGTTCGTCCAGAGTGATGACCTCGTGATACACCCCTTCTCGGACAATTACCGAACCCCCCTCTCCTGCAAGGTCTACTGCGACCTGGATAGAGGCCGTGGGGCAATCCGAGGTCCCAGCCCAAGAGTCGTTCCCGGTTACGATGTCTGCGTAGAAAGCGCCACCGGAGTGAGTCTGGTTAGTACAGCTGGCTACCGAAGAAGACCCCATCTGGGAAGGCTCGTTGACCATCCAGTATCCGTTGCTCATGGAAGCCGCTACCGAAGTCAGCATCAGTATTACTAGTAATACTGCGGTGCGCCTCATCGTCCGTTCCCGTAGTGGGGCGGATAAAAAGGCCTGCCCAGCAGTATTCCCATTTCCTACGTCCATACGAATGCGTTCGCGCCCCATGCCAACCCCCCGCCGAAGGCAGCCGTCACGATCAGGTCCCCACTGTTCACGAGTCCCTCGTCAACAGCCTCGCGGAGTGCTATTGGGACGCTTGCCCCCGCGGTATTCCCGTACCTCTGGAGATTGGTGAAGGTCTTGTCCATGGGCAATCCCAGGTTCTCCATGCCAGCCTCGACGATTCTGAGGTTTGCCTGGTGGGGGATAATCAGATCGACCTCCGAGAGGTCCCTTTCTATCCTTTCTAGTACACCCCTGACAGCCTGTGGGAAGGCCTCGATAGCGAATCTCCATACTGCCCTCCCATCCATCTGGAAGTACTGGTCACCTTCATCGAATCCGGACGAATGGAGGGGGGTCCTCACGCCTCCAGCAGGAATCTCGATCACCTCCGATCCGCTACCGTCTGACATCATCCAGCTGCCCAGCACCCCCCTTCCATCTCCTACTTCTGAAAGAACGGCCGCTCCAGCCCCGTCCCCGAAAAGCACGCAAGTCCCCCTGTCCTCCCAATTCAGGATCCTGCTGTAAACTTCCGATCCAATAACGAGGACGTTTGAGTAGTCCCGGGTTCCCGCATATCTTGATCCGACGTCTAGCGCATGTACCCAACCAGCGCATACCGCGTTGATGTCGAAGGCCGCTGCATTTTTGCACCCAAGCTTGTGTTGTGTGATTCCTGCCGTGGAAGATAGGGGGACGTCCGGGCTGCTCGTTGCGAGAATCAGCATGTCGATGTCATCCGGGGACAGGCCCGCCTCCTCGATCGCCTGCTGGCTCGCTATCACTGCCAGGTCGCTCGTGCAGACGTCAGGGTCTGCTATCCTCCTCTCTTTGATTCCGGTTTTCGTGGTGATCCACTCATCGCTGGTCTCCACCAGGCCTGCCCAGTCCTCGTTCGTCATCACCTTGGAGGGGACGTGGGACCCCAGGCCCACTATTCCAGCAGGAGGCATCATGCCCGACCTACTATTGGGGACTTTCACTCTTGCTGCACTAGTCGTGCTTCACGCACACGTTCATAGCCTCTGAGAAGAATCCCAGGCTCCACTTCCCGCCTTCCCTCCCGACTCCACTGTCCTTCACCCCTCCAAACGGTACTCGGAGGTCCCTGTGCAGCCAGGCGTTTACCCATACCATCCCGGTCTCAATCGATTCCGAGAACCTCCTGCCCCTCTCTAGGTCGCTAGTCCAGACGCTTCCTGCGAGGCCGTAGCGAGTGCAGTTCGCTATTTCCAGAGCCTCATCATCGGTCTCGAACCGGTGAAGCGTAACCACAGGTCCGAAGATCTCCTCGGTGGAGCACCTCGAGTAGGGCGAAAGGCCCGATATTACAGTCGGAGCCATCCAGTTCCCGCCAGCGAAATCGGATGGAAGGCAAGGCTCCCCGCCCGTCAGTACAGTCCCGCCCTCTTCGAGCGCTAAATCGACATAACCTCTGACCTTCTGGAGGTGTTCCTTCGATATCAGGGCCCCTAGTTGGGTGGATTCATCCGACGGGTCTCCGATAGAAAGGGCCTCTACGGACTCAACGAACTTCTCCTCGAACTCATCGTAAATCGAATCCTCGACGAGCACCCTAGAGCCGCACAGGCATACTTGTCCCTGGTTGAGGAAACCCGACCTGACTACTCCAGCGACGGTGCCCTCCATGTCGCAGTCCGCGAAGACAATGCTGGAGTTCTTCCCCCCAAGCTCAAGGCTCACCTTCTTGAACATCGGAGCGGCAGAGGAGGCTACCTTCTCCCCTGTCGAAGTCCCCCCTGTGAAAGAGACAAGGTCCACGTCTGGATGCCCCACTAGGGGCGCTCCGGCTCCGATTCCGTCACCGTGTACGAGGTTGATCACGCCCGCTGGTAGGCCGACGCTATCCACCGCTCTCATCAGGAGGTCAGCCGTCATGGGGGTCAGCTCGCTAGGCTTGCAGACCACTGTGTTGCCCATGCCTATCGCGGGTGCCACCTTCCACGACAATAGGTACAGAGGGAGGTTCCAAGGCGTAATCAGTGCTCCTACGCCGACAGGCTTGTTCAAGACGTAGTTAGTGGAGTCATCAGTATCGAATATCTCCGGCTCCTGCTCCCTAATCATGCCCGCAAAGAATCGGAAGTTAGCCACAGACCTGCTGGCATCAAGAGATCTGGCAAGTGAAATCGGCTTACCGGTGTCCCTGCTCTCAAGTACCGCTATCTCCTCGTACGACGACTCAAGGTGGTCTGCTATCTTGTCCAGCCAATCAGCCCTGTCATCCGGACTAAGCGAACCCCATCCTGGTTGAGCCTCACGAGCAGCCTCGACCGCCGCATCTATCGTCTCAGATCCCGATAGTGGGACCTTTCCGTATACCCTTCCAGTGGCGGGCTCTAACACATCCATCCAGTCCTGACCGGAGTGCTCTACGAAACTGCCTCCGATGTAATTGCTGAGGTACACTAGATGCTGCTCATCCATCTAAAGCACCCTCGTTGGAAAACGGGTCATGGCGAGTCATCCCCTCCGAGTAGTCCTTCCAGTCGATAGAGAAGCTGTCTCTGTTCGGGTCCCACTCATCCCATGTTACAACCTGCTCCAACTTGTCTAGATACATTTCCGGAACGACTCGGGGAACTATGAATGCCTTCTGCCTGTGAAGCGGATATGGATTCCTGAGGGTGATTCCGAGGACTCCCAGAACTGCCCTTGCCACGTACCATGTAGCCTGAGAGTTCCAGCCATGTGCTATCTTGATGACTATCCCTAGGCCGTTAGGCCAGTCCTCGTGCTCGATAGCGAGTCCGAGTAGCCCATCAGCTCCCTCCTTTGCAATCAGTCTGCCGTTGCCTGCCTTGAGGCAAGTTGAGTCGAGTCTGTTGAATCCCCCTATCAGATCGGGGTGGCGGTTCATCGCCTCCCAAATCCAGTCATCTTCCTTCTCCCTAACTATGCCTGCGAACATTATCGCTAACTCGTCTACTGTGTTGGATACGGTGGGTAGGCCGCAACCGTCCTTTGCAACCCTCTGAGGCTCCCAATCCGGAGAATCCATGATATTTCTCAGGACATCAATGAACATGGGGAACCAAGGAGAGCTCGGAAGCGTGTAGCCGGCTCTGTTTATGCCCATCCTTCTGAGCGCCTTTAGCATCGCGGCATGCTCTCCCGAGCATGTGTGGAACCACCTTCTTGGCCTTCTAACTTGTCTGCCGAACTGAATTAGGGGGACGTCCAGAGGGCATTGCATCAATCCCCACTCGGACTCGGTAAGAAGAGACTGAGCAGTAGCAACGTGTTCAGTGTCTCCGTTATGCGAAGAGCAAGAAATAGCCTTCTGCTCCCAGGTCAGCCCATCGGCTTCCAATACGTCCGCAAACGCCTTCATCAATAGGGGTTTCATCATCGATCTCCCATATACCAAGACGTTCCCTCCAAACGAGTGGATAACCTCGGTTCCGTGCGACCAGGAAATTGCTCCATGGATGGTGTTCTCGGAGACGTCTAGTCGACGGAAGTCCACCAGTGGTTCCCATTCGACGTCTCTTCCGGTGGCTATCCCATCGAACTTCTCGCCTAGCGGATTCGTGGGATATACGGACGAACCCGGCCTACCCGGAGAGACGCTTGACGGATTCGCACTCCCCTCTCCGGACATCAGATACCTCCGTTCACTCGGGGGGCGACTTTGTTCATGAACGCCGCCATGTTCCTCATCACCCTGGCGCTATCGTGGTTGAAGAAGTCGAACCAGCACATTATCCGGTCGTCCGGGTGAAACCTCTCGGATATCTGCTCGCTTACGCTATCGACGCTACCTATCACTGCGTTATCGGTGGCTCGCTCTATCTTACTGGGGTCAATGGTCCCCTCCAAGGCGCTCCAGTAGGTGGAGAGTGCCGAACGTGCCTCATCCATGGCAGCGGCGTCCTGCTCCTCCTTGGACAGGCCTTCCTCGTCGTTCACGAACACCATCACAGTTCTCGGCATCATCCTTCTTTCCCACCTCCCACCATCAACATGGTAACTGGAACTCATTCGTTCGTGAGTCTCCTCAATGATATTGGGAGGGGTGATACTTAGGTTGAAAACCTGGACTGGTCTGAATCTGTTCACCTTCTCTTGGAGAACGCTATCGTGACTGCCCAATACAAGATTTAGCAAATCCCTCCTCCAGTCTTGCGGTATAGTCTTGATATCCTCGAAAAGATACCTATTACCCATATTTATCGAGTCAGGGAGAGAGTCAAGCCCCAGCTCAACTTGTGCCACTCTTTGGACCTCCGACCAATCATCGTCTGTCCTGAAATTGCTCCTTGTCAGAATTGTCGGTGCAACTTCGTCACTCGAAACAATTTCTCCGTTCAGGAGTCTTAGGAAAATTTCTGATGCCTCCGAAAATATCTGGCCCCTCAGCGCAGGCCACGCTGCTTCCTCAAGGGCGTCCCTCGGGACAATTCCATATGGTCTTGCCATGAATTCGAATCGGCCCGCAGAGAAACCGATGTGTAGCTTTCTGACCTCATCTGGATCCATTCCATGAAGTGCAAGGAACGACCCTACCCTCTCTGCCTGGGCTATTGGTCCTCCCGAAGCTAGTATTGACATCACCGCACTACCGACCTCCATTCTCTCGGTTCGCGCGAACATCTCCCTTGCTACCTGGAAGAAGTCAGTGCATAGACCGACCTCCCCGGGATAGTGGGGGACAACAGGTTTGCTGTTCCTCTTCTGTATCTCAGTTGAAAGATGGGCCTGCGCGACCCAACCAACTCCGAACCCCAATTTGTCTGCTAGGACCACTTGGTCGAAGAAACTAGTGAACATCTCACTCTCCGAGGGAGTATACCCGGTCGTATCCGGAGTCTGGGAGATGGAGAAGAAAACGTCGAATTCCATTGAAATCCTCTCTAAATCGAGCGCATTCTACCACCATCTACGGCCAGGCTGACCCCTCTAATGCCGCTACTACTGGGTAAGCACAGCCAAGTCACAGCAGCAGCCGTCTCCATAGGGTCGATTAGACGTTGGATAGGGACGCCGCTCATCCAATCGTCTTGGACGCTCTTGACCGGCTTCCCTGTTCTGTTAGAGATGGACTCAGCAAGAGAACCCAGCCTGTCCGTATCGGTGAATCCAGGAAGAATGTTGTTTATTGTGATGCAGGGGGGCAGCTCTCTTGACAAGGACTTAGCCCAGGATGCCATTGCTCCTCTCAGGGTGTTGGAGAGGCCTATGTTGTCAATCGGCTCTCTCACCGAGGTTGAGATGATGTTCACAATCCTGCCCGTACCTTCTGATTCCATATCAGGAACCAGTGCCCTAGTCAATGTGTGGGAAGCGTGCAGATGTCTCCTGAAAGGGGCATCAAAGTCATCCAAATCATTCTCCAACAGTGGTCCGCCGGGAGGTCCTCCAGAATTGTTCACTAGGATGTGGATGGGGCCAATATCGCGGACCATTTCCTCCACGCCGGCAATGTCCTCAAGGTCCAACTCGATACCCTCATGTCCTTCTCCATGCATCTCCTGTATCAGTGAGTCCAGGTCCGAAGAGGTCCTCGCGCAGGCGATTACTCTAGCACCACCTCTCGCGAGCATCAATGCGCAAGCCCGACCTATGCCCTTTGAGGCCCCACACACAAGAGCCGTATTTCCACTAAGAATCCCCTCTGCAAAGGGGAAGTCCGAACCTGCAAGATTGCTTTCCATCTGTTCACCTAGTCTGAGTAATGCGCATAAGTCTGGTCCCTAAGTTTTTGTCTGACCGCTTCTAGAATTTCTTCCGGTGCATTCCTGAAAGTGGGATGGTATGCCTCGCCCTGCGGCCTCCTTATTTCGTCCCAGATTCCTTGCTCATATGCAAGTAGGGCTTCTTTCATTAGGACCCCGGCAAGGACCAAGGTGTGGTAGCATAAATCCTCGTAAGTCATGCCCCTCAACACTGGAAACTCTCTTCTCATGAGGAGATCCCCAGTATCAATGCCGTTGTCACAGAAGTGGGTGGAGGATCCGATTGGGATGTCATGGAAAACCGACCATGCAGGAGATGCAGAGCCTCGGCAGTCAGGGAGTAGGCCAGGGTGCGAGTTGATTACCCCATCCGCAGGATAGTCCAGAATCTCTCCTCTGATTATCCTAGTCCCGCCGAACACTATCAGGTCCAGATCCATTCCCTCTAGGTGTGGCATGACCTCCTCAGAATTGTGGATAGGGACGGAGACAACATCTATCCCCAACTCATTGGCTTGCTCCTGTATCGATGGAGCTATCTGGTGGCCCTCGATACGCTTGAGGAACTTCTCCCGTTCCTCATCACCTATCTCGGAGTCTTCCTCTATGATTAGGTCAGGGATGAACCCCTCGGACAGTATCTGCATGAGCATCTCTCTACCGTACGGATGCTCTTTGAGCAAAAGGAATGCGAACTTTGGTTTGCCCATGCTATGTCTTCCGCAGGGGCCATTGATACCCTTCATTTTCGGTCAAATCTGGCAAAATCGAGCATCTCTGTCTACTAAATGCATCCCCAACCTTCAAAATGGGGCTTTGGCTCGCGTGGCTCGCTATGTCAATGGTTTACAACAGCAAGATGAAGGAAGCAATAAAGGCTGGCGGATGCAACACCGCTGGAGACGCCGCTGGCGCTCTGAATGCAGCAGTAGAAGCTGCAGTTGCATCGGCAGTCGCTCGATGCGGCTCTAACGGCCGAAAGACCATCCGCTCGCACGACATCGGAAGCGGAAGCTCGGATTCGGGCATGGTCGTAGCCAGCAGGGTCAAGGAGGCCTTCAAGGCTCACGGCTGCAACACTGGCGGAGATGCAATGGGAGCAATGAACGCTCTAGCAGAGTCCGCTGTGTCAGATGCAGTTGCAAGGGCTCAGGCAAACGGCCGAAAGACCGTTCGCGCAAGCGACTTCTGAAGTCTTAGATCGGGTTTCCCGACCTACTGCCTAGCGGACGCTCCACCGGCCAATCGATTGAGAAGTAAGTTACGCAGACGAAGATCCCACGAAAATGGACGAAACGAACCGTTCAAGTCAGCCACCCACCATGGAGGGTCATGGACGTAAGGCCAATCCTCAATGCTGCCAGACTGGTCTTGATCTTTCTATTCATCCTATTCGTAGTGTTCAGTAGAACCTCGATGCTGAGGGATAACCCTCTGAGTGGGATTCTTGGATGACGTGATTAGTATAAGACTAAATTTCACGATTACCTAGATGCCCCGTGATAGGGCCAATAATCGATTTTGCTCATAGCGAGGTGGTAGCCTACCTCGGGATGGCCCTCATCTTGACTGCCTTTCTGCTTGAGACCAGGAATTTCCTGAATAGCAAGTCCCCCACTTACTTGTGGATGATGGCAGGAGGTGCGGGCCTACTTGCCATTCGCGCATATCTTATCGACGAGTGGGCCTTCTTCATTCTGGAGGCAGTATGGTTCGGGGCTGCAGTAATGGGGCTCTGGGCGTTGTCTACACGAAATAGTGACGACTAATTTCACTCTACCTCGACTACTTCTGTGGGGATTCCCATTTTCGATGCTCTCTCAATTACGACCCTAGTCCATTTGCTAGTGGGAGATGGCATAGCTAGGATGTGAGATGCTGAGTCGAGGATTTTCTTAGTCAGAGAATTGGGCGCCTCTGCCCTGTTTCTATCAATCAAGGTTCTCTGGGGGTCATCCCACTCTTCGGAGAAGATAGCTATGGGGACCAAATTATTGTCCGACCATCTCTCTGCCATGTAGTCCACTCCGCTCGCCCCTCCGACTATGATCAGATCCGGGTATGTATTCTCAGAAATCCACTTTTCTAATACCGACTCGAAGATTTCGAAGTCGTAGAAACGACTACTTCCGACTATTGCTAAGTTTACCACGGCCCCGTCTAGGTTGAGGTCGCGCCTACCCATGGTTTCGATGACTTCCTGACCAGTGACCTCCTCCATAGGTCGGCAGGGTCGCTCCCATGGATAAATGCTGCCGAGAGGCTTAGGGAATCTTACAGTTCCTAATTAGGGGGTGACTCGACTTCTGTCTCGTGGGAAAAGAACCACTTCTCTGACGTTTCCAGCACCGGTTAGCACCATCAACAATCTAGCCACGCCCAAGCCCCATCCAGCATGAGGCGGTGCCCCGTAGCGGAAACCGTCCGTGTAGAATGTGAAGTCCGAAGGATCAAGCCCGACATCCCTAAGATTCTGTTCCAATACCTCTACCCTGTGCTCTCTGGCACCTCCACTTGTCATCTCGTCCCTTCCGTAGTTGAGATCGAATCCCCGACTGAGTTGCCCCCCGGTGGATCCTTCTTCACCCGCCTTGTGATGGATGTAGAATGGCTTCATTGACATCGGCCAGCGTGGGATGAAGTGGAAGCCAGGATACTTCTCTGCGATGATATCGCAGTGATGGCTTTCTATATCGTCGCCCCAGCTAATCTCCCCCCCTCCTTGCTTCACTATTTCTATTGCCTCGCAGTAAGGTATTCGAGGGAATGGTAGCGCAGGCGCCTCTACGGTTACAGCGTCCTTTCCTTGGGATTCTCGATATTCGTTAACGGCATCGATTAGGCCCATGTCGTTCTCGGCAATCTTGCACCAGATATGGTTGATCATCCTCTCCTGAACCCCCATAACATCCTCATCGTCCATCCATGCGCCCTCGATATCGAACGATACAAACTCGTTGAGGTGCCTGTAGGTGTCGTGCTTCTCGGCTCTGAAGGCAGCCCCAATTTCGAAAACCCTCTCGAGACCTCCGAGAACTGCGAGCTGTTTGTACAACTGAGGACTCTGCGAGAGGTATGCATCAGTCTCGAAGTACTTCATTGGGAACAGATTCGTCCCTCCTTCTGCTGCTGCGGCAATTATCTTTGGAGAGTTGATTTCTTGGAATCCCTCTGAAATCAAATGCTCCCTTCCGTACTGGAGAACCTTACTCCTGAGTTGAAACATCGCGTTCACGTGAGACCTTCTGAGGTCCAAGTGCCTGTTATCTAGTCTAACATCAAGACCAACGTTAACCTCGTCAGTCACCCCAACAGGGAGGGGTGTTTCTGAGACTGCCAGAATCATCCCATCCTGGACATTAACTTCGAACTCAGGTGGTGGCGATGGATCTCCCTCGGGAACCTTCGGAGGACGCTTCTTCGCCACTTTTCCTGTTATCTGGATAGTCGACTCTCTTGTCGAGGATTGTATTGAGTCGAATAAATCATGATCCATATTATCCTTCTTCAGGAAGGCCTGGATTCTTCCGGTTCCATCACGGAGCATCAGGAAGCAAATCGCACCCCTCCCCCTGACTGTCTCAGCATACCCTGCTATCGTAACCTCAGAACCGACCAGGGACTCTCCTGCCTTGACCACTTGGCCTATAGTGTGCGTACGGTAAGCAGTTGGCTCCCAGTTTGTACTGTCTCTCATGAGGCCACGTGCCGGACGGTCCCTTTGAAAGGTTTCAGTCAACATCTATTCTTCTTCGTCAGCGACCTTCGCTGAAATTAGCAAAAAGGCGGTGTGTCCCATCGGCTGGTTGCCGGGCCTCACTCCACCTTTGCTCGCCTTGGACCATCTCCTTTCAACTACCTCTCCGCTCCATTCCACGACGAGACCCAATCTTTCGCACTCATTCCATGATTTCTCTAGTTGTGCGCTGGTCGGACAGTAGCAGGCCAGTCTCCCTCCAACTCGGAGGAGCTTCACCGTTTCCGCGAGTACCCCCCAGGGCTCAGCTATGTCGATAATTGCTGCGTCGAGTGAGGTGCATATATCTTCCAAACTTCCCCCGACTTCCCCTAAATTCCCCGTAACCAGGTGCCACTCTGGAAACTCCGGCAGGATTTGCTCTAGGCGGTCCATGTTTAATGCTCCAACCTCGGCATGCTCAGGACGAGACTCTACGGAAATCAAAGTCCCCGAATTCCCCATTACACTCGCTAGGTGCATTGCTAGTCCGGCTGAACCATGACCGCCTTCCAGGACCTTGGAGCCCACTCCTATCCCCATCCATGAAATCAGGAAACCCGCGTCCTTCGCGCCAATAACCTGGGCCCTTCTGGACATATTCCTCCTTGCCTCGGGGAGTCTGGGATCAACTATCGAGAGCGACTTCTGCCCAACTGCAACCCTATCCCCAATTTCAAATCCTTCTAGTAACTTCTCAGCATCGAATCTGCCCAGGCCCTTTACTTTGACTTCCCCGGGAACCCTGTGTACGAGGTATGCTCTCCCGTCATCCTCCCTTAGTGCCAACCATTCTCCTATGCTCTCGCCCCGTTGCATCGTGACAATGGCGACGTTTCAAGTCATTCAATCCTGCAACAGCATACTCGCCCTAAAGGGCGAGCAGAATGATTATACTGAGAATACTGTCTCAAAATATGATGACTTCAGTCGTCAGACTACTGATTCACCCAGCCACTTGGGTGTGCGTCCTCCTGACAATAGCCCCTTCCTCTTCAATAATCGACTACCAAGAAGAAGAGTTGGAGAGAACGGAATTAGAGCAGAAAATAGTCCCGTGGTATGCCAATAGCCCCGGACATACCGTATTCGGCGAGTACGTGGGCGCCCATTGGTGCGGCCCATGCATGAGTAGCGCCTCCCCTTCCTTGGATAATCTGAAGACATCCAATCCAGAGGAGTTCACATTCGTATCATTCTTCGAGTCTAGCAGTGGAGGCTGGCCTAGCGACGGTCCCATAAATCGCCAAACCCACATCATGCAATCCTCATCGGGATACCCGACTTTCTCTTTCGCAGACAGCCAGTCCGGCTCCTGCTACAAGGTCGGAGCATCCGGATCCAACTACTACGACAGCGACTTCTCCAGCGGAGGCTGCATGAGCTCCTCATCCAATGATTTTCAACTGGAGATGTCGATGTCGTTGAATTCGAGTACAGAAGAGGTAACCATAACATTGGACTCGATATACACAGGTTCCCTCTCATCTTTCGAAGTCTACGTTTACGGGGCCGTGACTGAGAAGATAGGAGCGGATTCCTACGACAACGGTGTAAAGCCGCATCATAATTGGAGAGGATGGTTACTGAATAGTGCCGATTCCGGATTCCAGCAGCTTACGCTATCCCAGGGCGTATGGGAGTCTCACAGTTGGACTGCACCACTAAGCCTGGTTAGGGCCGGCGGGGGCTATACCCAGTGGGAGAACTTCTGGCCCGTTTTCGCACTGATGGACGGCCCGCATTCGAGTTACAACGAGTTCCTGGTGGCAATAGACCCTGACATGGGTCCGATGATAGATGTAGGAATTCTTGAATTTGAAGTCCAGAATGCTAACGGGGGGGTGGGATTCACTCCCGGGGACATGCTGCAGGTTTCCACCAGAGTCTCCAACAACGGAGTAGAGCCGTACACAGAAGGGGGCGAGCTAGGGGTCTACCTGATTAGTGGTTCAGATGAGATCTACCTCGGAGGGCGATCCATCGGGACTATCGGAGTCGCTGGGTCCTTCCTGCATCAGATTGACTTCGATACCTCAGACATAGAACCTATTCCGTCCGGAGTTTCCACTTTCAGAGCTAAACTCGTGGATATGGGAAGTGATAGGAATTCCTCCAACAATGTAGTCGATGATGTAGAATATCACGATATGCCGCCAGTCCCATCCCCTCCCGCAGCCACAGGATCGACAACCTTCGAACGCGGCGATAGGGTCCAGTTTGAGACATCTGCCCTTCCAAACGACCTCGTGGACGACATGAACACAATGTCTCCGACAATGGAGTATTCAAAGTCCGGCACTGGGGCATGGGACTCAGCCTGGGTATCCGATACAGAAATAGTCGGCTCCGGGGCCAATGCGGTATACGTCCACACCATTCAGACCCCTCCAAACGCAGAGACCGGGAAGTACGACACTAGGGTGATGTGGGAAGACGCTAGGGGGCTGCAGAGCGACTGGCTGGTGACTAGCGAGGCATTCGAACTTAGCAATGCCCTGCCGAGGGTACTTGGAAACAACGATGCGGGGTTCGTAGGGATTCCCACTGTGAAGGTGGGCGAAGCAGAATCGATATCCCTGGTGGGCATGGTCAGAGATGCCGAGACTCCACTTTCTATGCTGTCGATCACCAGCGACGACCCAGAATTCGTGAGTTGGAACGCCCCTTCTTCCGAGATTACGGTACTTTTCGATAGTATCGAAACCGACTCAAACGGCAATCCAATTCCCCAGGGCGTGTTCGTCTCAATCTCCGACGGGGAGGACTCCAACAACGGCATGCTCCTGTTCAACGTAATCGAGAATGGGGCTCCACGATGGGAGCCCATCCCGACACAGACCGTATTCGAGGGGGGATCTGCTAGCACTGAACTGACTGGTTACCTCTCGGACTTCGATGAGAATGGGGACCCAGTCCCGCCATCCGAGATATCTCTGTCTCTGGTCTCAAACAGCAATGAGGGCCTCATCCAAGTCTCCCTCGATGGGCAAACGGTTAGTGCAAGCACCGTGGACCAGGACTCCCACGGAGTCGCAGAGGTAGTAATCATGGCGGATGACGGTTCCAAAACCTCCCAGACTTCAGTGGTATTCTACGTGATCAACGTCAATGATGCACCTGAGATGGATGTCTCGACTCTCGATGGCCTCGCACTGAAGTCGGGGGAGCTATCCTCGATAGGCATACTGCCACTAATCTCTGATATCGACGATCCGGATGATGAGGCCTGGGTCGATGTTGACACGTCGATCCCAGGAGCGGCCCAATTCGACTACGTCAGCGGGGTCCTAAACATGCAGTGGGACCAGCCCGGAACCCACTCCGTCAAGATGACCCTCATCGATAGCCACGGAGACTGGAGCTCCACCACCTTCACTGTGACCGTTCTGGACTCGAAGCCCCTGACTTGGCACACTGATTTCCAGCACGGGGATCTAGAGGTGGAACTGGAGGGCTTTGAGATTGGCACAGACCCGACGGTGACTCTGGTGAACAGCGGGGAGGTCGCGATTGAGGAGCCAAAGGTCAGGTGGACTATTTGTAACGGAATTGTCGGGATTTGCCACTCTGCCGGATCTTTCGACGGACTAGGCCCTTTCCAGGCAATTTCATCCGATGGGGGCGGCCTATCCATCGGGGACTACCTGACCCTCTCTGTCAAGGCGATAGATAGCGATGGATGGGATAGGGAGACAGTCGAGCCACTCGACATTCTTGTCCCGACAACCAGCGAAGACGATGACGCAATCGTAGCCCCCGTCCAGGAAGAACAGAAAGAGTCGAACCAGCAATCCGGGGACGGGTCCACGGACATTTCCGTCATGGATGCATTGCTGTTCATTCTGATCCTTCTATTATTCGTAGGAGGGGGGACAGTTGCTGGCCTGTACTTCTCTGGAGCCATAGGCAGCAGGGGCGAGCCAGCGCCAAAGCCCCCCTATTCTCCTGACGTCCCCGAGGAGCACCCTCAGGAGGGCCAACCCGTGATAGACTTCGAGCAGCAAGAGGAAATCTACCCTCCCCTGCCTGAGAGCGGCCTCCCGGAAGGATGGACGATGGATCAGTGGAAGTACTACGGGGAGCAGTGGCTAGAGAGACAGAACTAGGTAATTTCACCTCATTTCGACATAAACGCACCTTCAAGAAGGTGCCACTGGCAGGAAAGTCCCCGGGGGAACGCTATGGCCGAACAGGACGACTCGAACTCAGAGGGGGACTCCAAGCAAAAGGATCCGCTAGAATCATGGGAGGACGGGTCGGCTTTCGGGGTCTCTGACGACAGCGACCCGGTTTGCGAGACCCCGGTTGAGGATTGGATCAAGGACCTGGACATCGAGTCCACAGAACAAGTGCCGATTCCGGACAAGCTCGTCGACCAGGTGATAGGGCAGGAAGCCGCCTCCATCGTGGTCAGGAAGGCCTCTGAACAGAGGAGACACATGATCATGGTGGGGGAGCCCGGAACTGGAAAGTCGATGCTCGCCCGCTCCATGACCGAGTTCCTTCCACCAGAGCAACTGGAAGACGTTCTCGTGTATCGAAATCAGGAGGACGAGAACGAGCCCAAGGTCCGCACGGTTCCAGCAGGCCGTGGATCGAGGCTGATAGCCGAGCGCCGAGCCCATGTCCGTCAACAGAGAGAGAGGACAAACAGGACCCTTCTCTTCATCGCCCTAGTCGTCGGGGCAGCACTACTACTGGCCACCATTTCCTCGGGAGAAATCCTGACGTTCATTTTCGGATCGTTCATCCTAGTCTTCGGGTACTTCTTCCTGAGGACCAGGCTTACTGCTGGGGACGAGTCCAACATCCCCAAGCTGCTAATCAAGCACGAGAGGAGCGATGAACCACCATTCGTCGATGCGACAGGAAGCCTCGCAGGAGCGCTGCTAGGGGACGTTAGGCACGACCCCTTCCAGTCGGGGGCCGACCTAGCCACTCCGGCTCACGAGAGGGTCGAGCCCGGTGCGGTGCACAGGGCGAACAAGGGCGTGCTCTACATCGATGAGATCAGAATGCTGAGGATGGAGGAGCAGCAGGCACTGCTGGTGGCAATGCAGGAGAAGGAACTATCGATCAGCGGTCGCTCAGAGAGGTCCTCCGGCGCACTGACAAAGTCAGAGCCCGTTCCAACCGACTTCATCCTAGTCGCCGCAGGAAACCTGGACAGCATCCAGAACATGCATCCCGCACTCAGGAGCAGGATCAGGGGGTATGGATACGAGGTCTACGTCAACACCGACATGAAGGACACCGAGAGGAACCGACGCCGTTTGATTCGATTCATAGCGCAGGAAGTCCGTAATGAGATGAAAAAGGACACGGGCAAGTCAATCCCACACTTCGACAAACAAGCAATCTCGCTGGTCCTGAAGGAAGCGCAGAGGAGAAGCGGTCGCAGGGGCAAACTATCCCTGAGGCTAAGGGAGCTAGGGGGTCTGGTCAGGATAGCAGGCGACCTAGCAGCCGAGGACGGCTCAACCCTCACACACTCAAAGCACGTGGTGAGGGCCAGGGCAATCGCAAAGCCACTGGAGCAGCAGGTCGCAGACAGGTACCTAGAGAGGCAGTCGGAGTACTCCATGCTCGTGAACGAGGGCGACAGGGTCGGGAGGGTGAACGGCCTCGCAGTGCTAGGAGCGGATACCGGGCTCTCAGACTACTCGGGCGTGGTCCTCCCAGTCGAGGCCATGGTCACCCCTACTCAGGGAAGGTCAGGCCAGGTCATAGCAACCGGAGGGCTCTCCGACCTAGCGAAGGAGAGCGTGACCAACATCAGCGCGGTAGTGAAGAAACTCACGGGGAAGGACATCAGGGACTACGACCTACACGTGCAGTTCCCCGGGACCCACAACGTGGATGGGGACAGCGCATCCATCACCATGGCGACGGCCATAATCAGCGCATTCGAGGGAGTCCCGATAGACCAGAACCTCGCCATGACCGGGTCTCTCACGGTTCGCGGAGAGGTCCTCCCGATCGGCGGGGTCTCCGCGAAGATCGAGGCCGCCGTCAAGTCCGGGATCAAGAGGGTGGTGATACCCAGGTCGAACATGAACGACGTACTGATAGACGAGAAGTACGAGTCCCAGGTCGAGATACTGGCAGTGGACTCTCTGGACGAGGTCCTGGAGCACGCTTTGGTCGGCAAGGAGGAGAAGGTCAGCCTGGTGGAAAGGCTAGCCAAGGTGATCGACACCATCTCTTCGGGCACCGACAAGCAGCCTTCCGCTTGAGCGCCGACCAATCCTTGAAGTGCCAATCTCCGCAGGCGCATCGGTAGTTATGCCTTCCAGCCAACGTTCCTCAATGGGCATTCTGTTCCTTGTCGTCCTCGTCGACATGCTAGGCCTGACACTTGTGATACCATTCCTTACCTACTTCGTCCAGGACCTGGCATCCGCAGAGGGAATTGTTGACACCGGCTCCAGGGACTTCTGGGTCGGCATAGTCATTGCGACCTATTCTCTGGCCCAGTTCATTTCGACGCCAATCCTGGGGTCAATCTCGGATCGCATAGGCAGGAGGCCCGTTCTGATGTTCGGCCTGGCCGCAAACTCCCTCTTCTTCATCGTCTTCGGTCTATCTGGCAGCCTGGCCATGGCCATAATCGCCCGGTTCCTGGCTGGCGCTGGGAACGGCAACATCGCCGTCGCCAAGGCGTACATCGGGGATATCAGCGAGGATGACCAGGTGGCTGGGAGGATGGGCATGCTGGGTGCGGCATTCGGCTTGGGCTTCATGATCGGCCCTTTCTTGGGAGGGGTATTGTCCGACCCAGCCACGGGGATAGGGGGCCCTTTCGATACCCAGTTCTGGTCTGACTACCCCTACTTGCTCCCCTGCCTATTCTCGAGTGCAATGTCTGCCATAGCCCTGATTCTGGCGGCATTCATGCTCCCCGAGAGCCTGCCACAGGAGTCGAGACAAGAGTCTGCGAAGTCCCCGATTTCGCAACTGGGCGAGACCTTCACAAGCATCGCGTCGGTTATGAGGCTACCAAACATCTCCGCACTGGTCAATGTGAACTTCCTGTTCCTGGTCGGTTTCACAATGATGCACGGTACGTTCATCCTGTTCACTTCGATGGAACCGGAAAGCGGAGGACTCGGTTGGAGCGAGAGAGAAAACGGCTGGGTTTTCGCTTTCATAGGGTTAGCCGGAGTCGTCGTCCAGGGTGGCCTGATCCGGCCTCTCACCCAGAGGTTTAGCCTCAGGGGGTTGATGCTGGTGGGGACCGTGCTGACCGGCATCGGAATAGCAAGCATACCATACGCCTCAGCAGACATGTCAATGCTGATTTTCTGGTCATTCTGCGCTGCATTCGCGATCGGGAACGGGATCTACTCCCCCTCGCAAAGCTCACTCCTGACATTCGCATCCAAGGAAGGGGGCCACGAGCTCGGGACTATCATGGGGGCCCAGGAGGGGCTAGGGGCCCTGGCCCGCATAATTGGCCCACTCCTATCTGCAGTTATCTGGTCCGAAACCGTTGAGGGGTCCGGGCTCTGGTCCTACCATACCTGCTTCAGGGTATCCGGGCTCTTCTTCTTGGTGGCGTTCCTGATGCAACTAGGTCTAAGGACCTCGGACGATTCAAAAAACGCTGCGGGAGGCACATAGGTTGGCGATTCCAGCAGTCGTGGCACACGGGGGCGCCGGAGCGGGGCCGGAAAGGCTTGCGAACGTCGAGAGGGCGGTGGCCATCGCCGCGGGAATCCTCGACTCAGGGGGATCAGCCATAGAGGCGGCAGTAGAGGCATGCGTGGTCTTGGAAGATGACCCAGTCTTCAACGCCGGCACGGGCTCAGTCTTCAGGACGGATGGGTCCGTCCACCTCGATGCCTCCATCCAGACCTCGGAGGGGAAGATGGGTTTCGTCATCGGGATGCAGGATACGCCCAACCCGATTCGGGTGGCAGCGGACCTTCTGGACGAGGAAATCAACGGGCTCAGCGGGGACGGGGCCAGGCTATGGGCCGACTCCAAGGGGTTCGAGAGGTCGAATGTGCAAGGCAGGCCTCCCTTCGAAGGAGCCACAGACACCGTCGGGGTCGTAGCCAGGGACAAATCCGGGCTAATCGTTTGTGCCACGAGCACGGGGGGCACCAGCAACAGGCCGCCGGGCAGAGTCGGTGACGTCCCCCTGCCTGGGTGCGGATTCTGGGTCCAGGACGGGGTGGGCGTCGGGGCGACTGGGATCGGGGAGGCCATAACGAGGGGCATGATCAGCCTCAGGGTAGCAGACAGGATACTCGACGGGAACGGCCTGGAGGAGTCGATGATGTGGGCTCTGGACGAGTGCCTCGAGGAGGATGCGGAGGTGGGCATCATCGCGCTAGGCACGGAGGGCACAGGGCACGGAGTCTCCAACAGTACGAACATGCCGTGGGCCTCGTGGATCGCCAGGAAGTGAAACCCTCCCGATGGGATGCGCTTAAGGAGGGGCCTACGGTGGATGGCCCGGAGATGGGGCCTTGTCAGATATCGATACCCGCATCAAGCAGATTGCGCATGTGCTAGGCCAACTAGACGACAACCAAGTCCCTCGAAATATCCGCTCGGCCTCCAAGGACGCAGTTGAGAAGTGGCTACTCAACGCCAGCAAGGACATGGACGTCAGGCTGGGGATGACCGCCTCTATTCTGGACGAGATATTCAACGACCCCAACCTCCCGGGCCACTACGGCCCCCTGTGCCTGCAACTACAGACGGCACTCGAGGAGATGCTGAACGAAGTCACTCGCTCCTGAGGATTGAAGAGCAATCCCCCGCCATGGCTCTACGTTAGAAATGCCCGAGTGGACCAATCTCTCCTATGCCAATGTCGCAACGACCTCCCCCACAGCGCATCGCGCCTCATCGGATTGGGCCGAATCACTGGCCAGGGGGGGTGCAGCCGAGTTCGATGGCGAGGCCGAGAAGAACGGCATGATGCCCCTGAGGTTGGCTGCCTCCAGGCTACTTTCCTGCGATGTTGCCGACGTATGCGTCGGATCCAGCGCCACGGAGTTGCTTTGCTCCATCGCCTGGGCGATGTCCCCGCGCGAAGGGACAAACGTGGTTTCCACGAGGGCTTCCTTCCCCTCCACAGTATACCCATGGGCCAGGGTCGCCGATCAGAACGGGGCTGAGATCAGGCTTGCTGACCACGATGAGAACCTGTACACCGATCCTTCCGACCTCCTCTCACTGATCGACGAGGGAACCTCCGTTGTCACGGTCTCTCACGTCGAGTTCTCCAACGGGCAGAGGTATGACCTGCGGGAGATCGCCGATGCGGCCCATTCCGTCGGGGCCATGCTCGTTGTCGATGCGACCCAGTCAATGGGGATGGTCCCCATCGACGCATACGAGACCAATGCCGATGCCATCGTGTCCTCTGGCTACAAGTGGCTCAGGGGGACGTACGGGGCAGCTGTCGGATTCATCTCCCCCTCGATCGTCAAGACTCTGAACCCCGGGCTGATGGGATTCAGGAGCAATTCGGATATCTGGGACCTGAGGGCGGATAGGCTCGATCTGCCAGAGGACGCGAGCAGGTTCGAGTTCACGACCATCCACTTCGGTGCGGCCCTGGGCCTCGCGGCTGCTATCGACGAGCTTCTCGAAATGGGGATGGACGAGGTCTGGAGGCATGACTTGGAGCTAGCCGATCACCTGATCAGAGGGGTGGAGGGGCTGGGCATCGAAGTAGTCTCGCCGACTTCGGAGCCGGAGAGGAGCGCCATCGTGAGCCTGAGGATGCCCTCCGGTCTGAGCAGCCTAGAGGTATCCAACAGGCTCCAGTCCGAATACTCGATACTCACCACCAGCAGATCGGGGATGCTGCGCGTGTCACCTCACATCGACAACGACATCTCGCAGATCGACTCTCTCGTCTCAGCGCTGTCTGACATCCTCTCATAGGTGCGGTAGGACGATCGCCCCAGCAATCGCGAACATCACGGCAGCAATGCCCCTATCGATGATTCTCCAAGCATCGGGGCTATCCAGTACCTTGGACAGCCTCCTAGCGCCGTAACCGATGGAGAAGAAGAACAGGAACGAAGCCGCAGATGCCCCGATGCCGAAAGCAATCCTCTCATCCCCTGAGAAACCAGTCGAAGCGCCCCCTATCAGGAAAAGTGTGTCGAAGTAGACATGCGGGTTGAGGAGGGTGAACGCGAGAACGGCCCCCATGGTCTTCGACAGGCTTTCCGAGGCCTCTCCTTCCACGACGAACCCTTCCGGGTCCATCGAAGATCTGATTCTCAGTACCCCGTATCCGAACAGGAAAGCGCCCGCACCGTAAGAGATGAGTGACTCGGCCCCATCGATGCTCGCCACTATGGCTCCGACACCCAGAATCCCAGCAGCTATCAGGATGGCATCAGCAAGCGAGCACGCTAGGCACGTGGCAAAAACATGTGAGCGCTTCAGCCCCTGCCGCATAACAAAGATGTTCTGTGGGCCAATTGCCAGAATGAGTCCCAAACTAAGAGCGAATCCCTCGAGTCCTGCAGACCCGACACCCATGCTCATGACGACCTGCGCTCTGCTGCCTTCTTCCTAAAGCCCGTGTAACCGCACTTCCTGCATGATTTCGGTGGCTTGACTCCTCGATGAGCCCGGGCGGTAGCTGAGCATTTCATGCATACCCACTTGACCAGAAGCCTTGCTTCTGCCTCAGGGTGCCTCTGTGCCATGATGTCGCGCGACCTTCCTGACCTTCATAACCGCTTCCCAACGCAACGGGCAGATAATTATCACATCCAAAGCATTCAAACACCTATCGCCATGTTCCGCGACCGTGCCTGCCAGCGTAGTGCTCGGGGCCCAATGGGGAGATGAAGGAAAGGGCAAGGCCATAGACCAGCTGGCCCCAAACTCCCAATGGGCAGTGCGCTTCCAGGGGGGCAATAACGCCGGTCACACAATAGTGGCCGGGGGGACCACCCTCAAGATGCACCTGCTACCATCCGGAATCACAGCCAGGGATTGCAAACTGGTACTCGGATGCGGCATGGTGGTAGACCCATGGGTCCTGGACAGGGAGCTATCCGAGTGGGCAGAACTGACCGGAGAGAGCCCAGAGGGCGAACGCCTCTTCATCAGCGAGAGAGCAGCCGTGATACTTCCTTTCCACAGGCTATACGACTCGGCCGACGAGCTCGTCGGGACTACAGGCAGGGGCATAGGGCCAGCGTACCGCGACAGGACCGAACGGGTCGGTCTGCGATTCGTGGACATCGGGCTAATCTTGGGAAGGGACTCCGAGATTGCCGAGATATCAGAGAGGATGAACGCGCAACTATCCACAGTAGGGGTCGGAGAAAGGATCGATCCAGATCAACTCAAGTCCGAGCTGTCTTGGGTCCACGAGAGATTCTCCGATGCAATTTGCGCTACTGGGCCGATGCTGGACAAGGCCCTCGCCCGTGGCGAGCAGGTCCTCCTAGAGGGAGCACAGGGGGCTATGCTTGACATCGATCAGGGGACCTATCCTTTCGTGACCTCATCCATCACCTGCAGGGCGAATGCCACACACGGTGCCGGCATCCATCCAGGACACATAGACCAGTGCTATGGGATAACCAAGGCGTACACCACGAGGGTCGGAAACGGCCCCTTCCCTACCGAGCTATCCCTCGAGGAGGGTCCCGGGAAGCAGATGTCGGTGGTCGGTCACGAGTTCGGAACCACCACGGGGCGTCCCAGAAGGACCGGATGGCTGGATGCGGTTGCCCTCAACGAGAGCCAGCGGCTCAACGGATACACGGGACTCGTCGTCACCAAGCTGGACGTGCTCGGGGGATTGGACGAACTGAGGATATGCACATCGTACAATCTGGATGGGGAGGAGGTCGACCACGTCCCGTCCTCGTCCGAGGAACTCGCAAGATGCACGCCCGTCTACGAGAGCCACCCGGGATTCCCAGCGCTCGACGAGGACGAGTGGATCGGGATGGCAGAGGAGTCCAGGAAGGGAGGTGGGATAGACTCCCTCCCCAGCCCCATCAGGTCCTACCTCTCCAGAATCGAGGAGATCACAGGAGTGCCAGTAGTCAGCGTGGGGGTCGGCCCGGACCGCCTCGCTTCCGTAGCCAGCGCAGGTGGGCCATTCGACGTGGAAATGTCCGAAGCAACCTTCTAATCGGCGTGCATCGCCGGGATGGCATGGGATTCAAGTCCAGGGCCCGCAAGAGGAGGGCCTCTTCCCAGGCCGGAGACGGGGACGCGCCCAACGAGGACAAGCCCGAATTCGTCGGAGAGGTGCCATGCGACATCAAAGGGTGCGAAAGGTGGGCCGACAAGAAGGCCGGTGGCAGGAAGATGGCCTACGACAGAGCAGTGGACGTCTGGGGGACCTCGGGAATATCCAAGAAGGTCAGGAAGATCTCTCTCTGCAAGCCCTGCTACAGGACCTGGAAGAAGGAGAAGAAGGGCGAGCCCAAGGAGTGGGAGTAGCCCAGAATCAACCTGCGAAACTATGTTAGACGATTCGCCCCCAGTGTGCCCTATGGGCCAGCCAGTAAATGAGCCGATAATGGGATATGCGCCAGGAAGCCCGGAGAGGGTGGCGCTGCAGAACGAGATAGATAGGCAGCTCGGAGAAGTAATCGAGATACCGTGCGTGGTCAATGGTGAGCTTATTTTCACGGGCAACACCGTCACCCAGGTGGTCCCTCACGACCATGGTCACATTCTGGCGAACGTTCACCTGGCTGGGAGGGAGGAGATTGAGGCAGCGTGTAGAGCCGCTGTCGATGCCCAGCAGTCCTGGATAGACCTCGGCCTGGAGGGCAGGTGCGCCATCTTCGAGAGGTGCGCTGACCTGCTGGCCGGGGACTGGAGGATGCGCGTCAACGCCTCCACCATGCTGAACCAGTCGAAGACAGCCTTCCAGGCCGAGATAGACTCTGCCTGCGAGCTGATCGACTTCTGGAGGTTCAACTGCCACTACGCCAGGGGCTTCCATGACGACTTGCAACCCCTGGTCTCTCCCGAGGGCGTCGAGAACTCCACCGAGATCCGCCCCCTGGAGGGGTTCGTACTCTCAATCACCCCGTTCAACTTCACCAGCATCGCCGCCAACCTACCGAGCGCACCAGCAATCGTGGGTTGCACCTCCGTCTGGAAGCCGAGCAGGAACTCGTACCACTCCAACTACGTCCTGATGCAGCTGATGATGGACGCGGGACTGCCTCCGGGGGTGATCAACTTCCTCCCAGGCTCGGGAGCGGAGATCACTGGGGCTGCCCTGGCCAATCCGGACTTCGCTGGATTGCACTTCACCGGCTCGACATCGACCTTCCAGGGGCTCTGGCAGGAGATCGCCAAGGCACTGCCCGACCTTAGGTCCTACCCTAGGATAGTGGGCGAGACCGGAGGCAAGGACTTCGTAGTGGCCCATCCGGACTGCGACCACCGGGGCCTTTTGGTGGCCCTCCTGAGGGGCTCGTTCGAGTACCAGGGGCAGAAGTGCAGCGCGGCCAGCAGGGCGTACATACCCTCATCGGTGTGGGATGCGATAGGGGACGACCTGTGCTCCGAGGTCTCCAAGATCAAGATGGGCGATGCCCGGGACTTCACGAACTTCATGACCGCCGTCATCGACCAGAGGGCCTTCGACAAGATCTCCGGCTACGTCGAGAGGGCCAAGAAAGACGATTCCTGCGAGGTAGTCGTCGGAGGGGGTCACGACGACTCCACAGGCTGGTTCATCGAGCCGACGATAATAGTCACGACCAACCCGGCCTCCGAGACGATGTGCGAGGAGATCTTCGGACCGGTCCTGACAGTCTACGTCTACGAGGACGACGACTTCGAGGGGGCACTGGAGACGTGCGACAAGGGATCCCCGTACGCCCTCACCGGATCCATCTTCGCCAACAACGAGGCGGACGTCCAGAGGGCTTTCGAGGCGCTGCGGTTCGCAGCCGGGAACTTCTACATCAACGACAAGCCAACCGGTGCCGTGGTGGCCCAGCAGCCGTTCGGCGGAGCCAGGGCGAGCGGGACCAACGACAAGGCCGGAGGGCCGCTCAACCTGCTCCGGTGGATCAGCCCACGCTCCGTGAAGCGCACGCTGGACATCCCACAGGACTGGGGATACCCTTTCATGCAGCCAGAGTGAGAATCGACAAGGTTCAACTGCCCCAATCCCCACGCCCTCACGGGGAGCAACTTGCTGAGAGGTCGCCTTGGCGACGACCCGAGAACCTGATCTGGGTAATTCCAGCGGAGGAAGAGAAATGGAAACGAACACCGCATACATACTGACTGCAAGCGTACTGGCCGCCTTCGGGTACATCGGATACCAATCCGCCACGAAGGACATCGACGACGATGACTACCTCTCATCAAGGGGGACCCAGGGATGGCTCGGGATAGGCCTGAGCCTGTTCGCCTCGGGAATGGGGGTGTGGGTCCTGCTGGGGCCCTCCGAGGTCGCCTACTACGGCGGTTTCTGGGACGTGCTCGGATACGCAGCCTCATCGATGGCCCCCTTCCTGCTACTGGCCTACGTCGGGCCGATGATCCGCGATCGCATCCCCCTCGGTGTCACCCTGGCGGACTACGTCAGGCAAAGGCTGGGCAGGCCCATGCAGTTCTACGTGGGGGTCATCTCCATCCTCTACATGTTCACCTTCCTATTCGCGGAGTTCACTGCGATAGGCAAGGTGATGGAGCACCTCTCGGGGATGGACCCCCTTCACCCGATGATAATGGTGGGGATCGTAACAGCCGCCTACACCGCCTACGGGGGCCTTCCTGCTTCATTGGCCACTGACAGGACCCAGGCATGGGTCATCGCCGTCCTCGTCACGATGATACTAGTTGTCCTCGTAGGGGGGGACCTGGGCCAGATGATCGATGACGCCAGGGCGTACAACACGGATGACGATTGGTCGCTCCTGGGCAGCATGAGCTACATGGGCTCGTGGGAATCAGGACTGGCGCTAATAGTCGCGGTGACAGCCGCGGAGATGTTCTCCCAGGGCAACTGGCAGAGGGTGTACGCCTCGGACAACGACGAGTCCCTCAGGAAGGGAGCCCTCCTGGCCGCCGCCATGGTCTTCCCACTCGTGTTCGCCATGGGCTTCCTCGGTACCGTGGCGGCTGGGCAGGGGGGGATAGCAGACCCCTCCATCGCCTTCTTCTACCTGATAGACGAGTCCAGCCTGGTCGTGGCATCGGTCCTCATAGTGCTGGTGATTTCCCTCGTCTGCTCCAGCGCCGATACGCTGCAGAACGCGATCGTCGCCTCGATATCCAGGGACATCTACGACAACAGGATGGACCTCCAATTATCCAGGATCGCCACCATAGCGATGATCCCCATCGCGATATACCTGGCATCGGGCCCCACGATACTCGGCTTCCACTTCAACGCGTGGAGCGTGTTCGGGATATTCCTGTTCGCGGACATGCTGGCGGCAGCCACTGTCTCCCCCGTCCTGATGACCCTGTGGGGGGGAGTGTCGTCCCGGGGAGCCCTCATCGGTTGCGTGGCCGGCTTCGCCTCGGTGGCGATATACGGGCTGTACGAGCCCCCGGCGGATGCCGCGTTCTACATGTACATACTCCACCCCACAGGAGGGGCTGTCCCAGCGAGCGAGGGCGGACTCACCAACCTCTATGCGTTCCTCTCGGCCATCATCGGGTCAACCGCGGCGACGGTAGTAGGTTCATACGCACTGCCCGACGAGTAGGGCCATGCTCGCAGCGCTCAGGCCCTGGAGGAGGTTCTGGGCAGGCCCATGGTCACGCAGGGACAGGGCCGGGGGGGCTTGGTTCCCCCTCGAGGTGTTCGTCCTCGGGCTCCTGCTGGTGGCGGTCCCCTACTTCTCCACCAACAACATCGCCAGCATGTACCTGGACACGGTCTGGGACCCGGAGATCGCCCTGGACCGCGAGCTCCCGGTCGTCAACTGGATGATCCTCCCATACACCCTGCTGTACCTGTTCTATCCTGCCACCCTGATCCTGTGCCCGCGGGGCGAGAGGGGCCATGCCGAGCTCGCGGTCGGCATGCAGACCCTGATCATGGTCACCGCGTTCTGCTGCGCCATCTTCCTCCTGCTCCCCGCCGAGATAGACATGAGGGACCAGATCGACTGGGACTCCCTCAACGGGTGGGAGCACGCCCTCTTCGAGTTCATCCACTTCTCCGACAACCCCTGGAACGCATGGCCGAGCCTGCACATCGTCCACTCCTACCTGCTCGCACGCCTGATGACGGTATGGGCATCGAGGAGGGCCGCGGAGTCGAGCGCATGGAACCTCTTCCTGGTCGTGCTCTGGGTAGAATGGGTCCTGCTCTGCATCAGCATCCTGACCACCAAGCAGCACTACCTGTTCGACCTAGTGACGGGGATAGCAGTGGCACAGCTTGCCTGGATGGCAACTAAGCCCACCCTCGACGAGATCGGGGAGATGGGCCCCTCGGCCTTCGCCGAGAAGTGCGGGTGGACCGACTAGTTGTAGACGATGGACAGCAGACCGTTGGCGGCCTTCTCACATGCGTTCGCCACGTCATCCATCCTCTGCAGGACCCTGTACATGTGCACAGCAGCCAGCGGCGCGTCCTCGCCGTGGCTGAATACGTAGGCAGCGGCCTTACTCTCAACCAGGTCCGCCTCGTGCTCTGCCAGGTTGACCTCGTCGATCAACTCCCCGAGCCTGTCCCTCCCCGCCTTGGTGTAACCCGAAAGGGCCACGTCCTTGAGCTGGGAGACAGCGTCCTCGTAGAGGGAAGTGGTCTTAGAAACGGCCTCTGCCATCTCCTTGAGCATACCCCGTGCCTCCTTGTCGACGAACAGCTCCCTGAAGGATAGTTGCTCGGCGACGTTCTGTGCATAGTCCGCAATCCTATCCTGCCTGGAAACCATCCTGAACAACTCGTCCTTGCCCTGTAGCACGGATATCTGTCCAGCTCCGAGCCTTCTCCTGATGTCGTTCTTCATTTCGTCTGCCCTGAGCTCTGCTTCGACCGTCGATGTGATGTGGTCCTCCGGGTCTTCCCCATCCGCAGCGGCATTTACCGCGCTGAGCATGTGGCCGACCGTCTCCTCCACGGCAACTGCATGTGCGTGGAAGAGCTCGAAGTGAGTCGGCGCTCCCTTGTTGTCCGCGCTACCAGCATCGGACAGGGCGTCCTCAACGTAGACCTCGTCGTCCCATGTCGCCCAGATCACATACGCGACCATCGCGAAGGCTATCGGGATTATGACCAGGAGCTTAATCGGGTCAGAACCGGAGGCAACGTAGATCGCTATCGATCCGAAACCAGCTGCAGGTAGGCTTGCAACCCATGAAGAAGCGATCTTGCCGAACACCCTGAAGTCAACTGCCTTTGCACCCCCTGCGAGACCCACTCCCACCACTGCTCCAACTAGTGTGTGAGTGGTCGAAACGGGAACGGCCAGGAATGGCATTGAGAAAATCAGGATGGTGGTAGCAGCTCCGAACTCTGCTGCGAAACCCCTGGTTGGAGTAATGTCGGTGATCTTGTGCCCTATGGTGTCCATGACCCTCCAGCCCCAGGTCATAACGCCTATCGCGATTCCAGCGCTGCCGAGGAGAACCAACCAAACCGGGACGTCTGCCTTGGCAGCCAGCACCCCATCGCTGGATATGACCTGGTAGACTGCAGCCATCGGCCCTATGGCATTGGAACGATCGTTAGCCCCATGTGCGAATGCGACGTATGCTGCGGTGATTACCTGAAGCCATACGAATATTCGCTCGACACCATGGAAGCCATCTTCCTCACCCTTGAACTCGTAGTTCCTCAGTACGTAAGCGAGAACTCCTGATGCTATCACTGCTATGATGAATGCGAGGATTATTGAGTTGATTGGAACCCAGGCTCCCTCGTATACAGCATTCAAACATTCATCGGTGATTATCTCTGCTTTAGATGGGCAGGAAGGTGTAAACGGGTCAAATGAACCGTTCTCCTTGACGGGGATCCACTCGTACTTGTCGTCTATCCAGCCATTGGACTCCGCTCTTGAGAAGAATCCCTTGAGGGCCTTGAACTGGAGCGCTATGCCAAGGACGAAGAAAGTGGGGATCGCCATGATCGGGGCGAGCCACCTCGACCTCTCCTCGGGGTTGCTCGATTCGAGGATGGTCTCGCGTACTATCCAGAACGTTCCGAATGCCAGAAGTCCTCCCATCAGTGGGCTGGCAACCCATGACATGACTACCTCCTGGGTCTTCTCCCAGTTGATCAGCTCAGTGTCGTGCTGGACCTCTAGAACCAGTCCGACTCCGATGATCCCACCGATTATGCTGTGGGTGGTGGAGACTGGCAGCCCCAGCCTGGTTGCTGTCGTCAGCCATATCGCAGCCGCCATCATGGCTGCGATGAACCCGTACATCAGGTCGTTGGCGAAATCGTTTGTCACGGTTTCGAAGTCGACAACCAGTATTCCCTTCCTTACGGTGTCAGTCACCGCATCCCCTGCGAAGAAGGCCCCGCAGAACTCGAAGACAGCGGCGATAATCACCGCTTGCTTCAGTGTTAGGGCCTTCGAGCCAACCGAGGTCCCCATAGCGTTCGCAACATCGTTTGCCCCTATGTTCCAAGCCATATAGGCACAAACGATCAATGACAGAATCAGTACAAGCCACATAACTCCTGAGAGTTCCATATTCTATATTGGGTATATAGTCAGTATATCAATTTTCGAATATAGTAACTATATAGAAAATAAATAAAACGGGGTACTGCAAGGATAATGTAAGTATATATTCTGTTCCTCTTTCCGCGATACATGGCGGGGGCACCTGAAAAATCTGAAGTTAGAAAAATTCAGTTGACAGGCGGTTCGACCTATATCGTAAGTCTTCCAAAGAAATGGGTCATGGAACATGGGCTGAATGCACGGGATCAGATTAGGATAGAATGGAGGCCTTCAGGAACCCTTCGAGTAATTCCCGAGGCATCAACTGTAACGAAGAGGAGGGAGGTAGATGTCGACCTCTCATCCGTTCCGGATGAAATGATGTTCGATCACCTAATCGCAGCTTACCTTTCAGGCAATCAGCTAATTCGAATTCATTCAAAGAAAGGTTTCTCTAGGTTCCACCGGAAGGTGTTTAGAAAATTCATAGGATCGACGAGAGGTATCGAGATTTCCAGTGAGTTTGAGAATACTATCGAGATGATCAGCCTGATCAATCCTGCTGAGATGCCCCTTTATTCAACCCTAAACAGGATGTACCTTCTCATTTCAAGCCAAGTCAGGGATGTGGTAGATGTTCTGTCATCCGGGGACAAGGAGTTGCTCGAGGATGCCGAGGAAAGAGAGGGGGAAGTGGATGCGCTAAGATTGCTTCTTGAGAGACAAGTTGGCCAAATTTTAGAGTCAGCTAGCATTGAGTCAAATCTCGGAACCTCTAGGTGGGAAGCATCAGAGTTGAGCAAGGTGGTTCGTACCCTAGAGAGAATGGGCGACCACTCATTCGCAATTTGCACTTTAACCAGGGACTATGAATCTCCAAGAGGAATCAATACCGGAACTTTGCCACTATCAGCAATCCCCATTTGGCAGTCCTCAATAAAACTACTAATTTCTAATTTCAGAAAGAGGCGAATTTCCGAGATTCATCAGGCCAAGGCACAATTGATTTCCGCAAGAAAAGATCTTGAGAAGTATGAGGATGAACTCAGATCCAGCGATATTGACATCAAAGACGCGTTGTTTCTCGATAGAATTTCTGAATCACTAAGAAGGATGTGCGCCTATTCCATTAACATGGCTGAAGTTCTCCTAAATATCCAAGCACATAGAGACTCTATAGAAGTAGTAATTTGAATTACATAAATTCTAAACTATAGAGACAATATATCTTCTATCCGTCTATAGCAATAGCGTTGCCTTTTTTCATTTGGCATATCCAATACGGGAGTTTGAGGAATTACGATGAATGTAAAGACGAAGACAACCCTAATGATTGCCCTGTTTTTCTGCAGCATGCTCGCAGGATGTGCAGGAGATGACGAAAAACCAAGCCTGGTTCAGACCGGCTCCTCTACCGTTTTGCCACTTGCCGTGGTGTGGGCAGAGGACTACCAGGATGCCGATGTATCGGTATCCGGCGGTGGAAGTAGCCACGGTCTGAACGCCCTCCTAAACGGGGAAGCCGATCTGGCCGATGCAAGTCGGATAATGAAGAACAAGGACTACGGGAAATTCGATGATTGCGACGATACTGCTGTAGACGAATCGACCGGATCAACATCCACTCCTTGTAACGGAGTACTTCCGGTTAAGTGGGTAGTGGCCTTCGACGTACTGGCCACCATTGTTCACCCAGATAATGACTGGGCCACATCGATGAATTTCACACAACTTTACTCGATTTTCACTGACGACAACCCAGCTGCTTACTGGGACGAGGTTCCAGGCATGGAATCTACAGCACCTCATGAGTTGATAGAAATCTATGCGCCGGATGAAGCGAGCGGGACTTTCGACTTCTTCTTCGAATCTGTAATCGAAGATTGGGGCAAGGACTCGCAGGTCGCTGGAACAAGGTTAGAGTCCGGGGACGGCGTTTACCATCCTTCGGCAGATGACAATGTGATAATGACCGCCATCAAGAATAACCCCTACGCAATAGGATATCTCGGCTTTGCATATGTTAAGGAAAACCCGGGAAGCGTAGGATTAGTCTCATTGGATGGGGGCTCGGGCCCAGTCGAGCCGTCACTTTCGACCGTCGCCGACTACCCGATGGCTAGGCCCCTTCACGTGTACACCGATGCTTATGCAGACAACCGGGATGTTGTTGAGGGTTACATCGCCTTCTGCCTTTCCGATGAGGGCCAGTCTGTGGTAGATGAGGTAGGATATGTTCGCGTGGAAATGGTCGATCCAGACCTTCTATCTGAACAACTGTCGAGAATAAACTGAGGATTGAGGTGATGACGGAGGCGAATCCATTAGAGGGCGATTCGCCAAAACACAAATTTGTGTTGGGCTCTCTTTTCGCCTCCGCATCCCTCTCAGTGGTAGCCAGTGCACTGATCATCTACACTCTCGCCGAGGGAACCATCGAGTTCTTCTTGGCCGAGGAAGCCACACTCTTGGGCTTCATAGGCGGGGGGGAATGGGTCCCAAACGGTAGGAATCCAAGATTCGGGATATGGCCACTCCTCTCCGGGAGCTTCCTAATTGCAGGGGGGGCGCTGCTAATCGCGGTTCCATTGGGAGTTTCAGCTGCCCTATACCTGTCCGAATTCGCGAGCAACAGGTCAAGGAAGATACTGAAGCCAGCCGTGGAAATACTGAGCGGTATCCCGTCAGTTGTTCATGGCTTCTTCGCGCTTCTTGTCATCAGTCCTTTCATCAGGACCTACTTCGACGCTTCTTACTTCAATGCGGCTAGCGCCATTATCGTAGTAGCAGCGATGATTCTACCAATCATCGTTAGTATCTCTGACGATGCTATACGAGCCATACCAAGGGAGATGAGAGAGGCGAGCCTAGCTCTGGGAGCAACGCGTTGGGAGACGGCGAGTCGAGTAGTCTTGCCCGCAGCTAGATCTGGGATCGTGGCCTCTGTGCTATTGGCCCTCGCGAGGGCCGTCGGCGAGACAATGGCGGTTACTCTGGCCGCCGGTTCAGTCGCCTCGCTTCACTTGGACCCCCTCAGGGAAGTACAGACGCTCACCGCATACATAGCGCAGGTAGCAACTGGAGACATACCACCTGGAACTGCAACAGACGCAGGTTTCGCCGTAGGCGCTACTCTTTTCATTCTGACTTATACAGCGAACACCCTTGCTATAGGGGCCACCAAGAAGAGGCTAGGTAGGAAGCCAGGAAAACTCAGCAAGTCATTAGGAAATCTCTCCAGAAAGGCTCGAAGCGTCATCTCTTCGTTCTCAAATGGCGATATTCCGGGAAGGGTCCCAGTTGATCCTCTATCTCCGAACAGCACTGATTTGAAGAGGAGGAGATCAGAGGTCATATGGCGGCGATTGATTGGATCAAGCCTTCTATTGGGAATGGGTTTCCTGACAATTCTATTGCACAGCGTGATCAACGCAGGGGCACCCGGGATCGACTTGGCATTCCTAACGGACTACCCCTCGTCACGAGCGCACCTAGCAGGGATAGGGCCAGTTATTCTAGGCTCGATTTGGCTGATTGCACTGACGATGATTTTCGCTCTTCCTGCCGGAGTAGGTGCCGCGGTGTATCTCACTGAAATGTCGAGACCGAGCCCGATAAATCTCTTCTTGAGGAGGACAATTCAGAATCTCGCCGCCGTACCTTCGATAATTTTCGGACTCGTGGGTCTGTACGTATTCTCCAGGATGCTGGGCTTCGGACTTAGCCTTCTTACTGGGTCACTAACCTTGGCAATGATGGTCCTCCCAATGATCGTAGTAACATCAGAAGAGGCGTTACTAGCCGTCCCCAAGGGATTCAGGGAAGGGGCCCTTGCGGTTGGTGCTACACGATGGCAGGCGGTACGCTACCATGTACTCCCAAATGCAGTCCCCGGAATAGCAACCGGGGCAATACTCTCCGTCGCTAGGGCACTGGGTGAGACCGCCCCAATCCTATTCGTCGCTAGTATTTTTTCCAAGACGGCGCCAACTGGAGTCTTGGACGGTTTCATGGCCATGCCCATCCAGATATTCTTCTGGACACGTCATCCGTCGCAATCCTTCCAAGACTTAGCAGCGAGCACTATCCTAGTGCTGCTCATGCTTCTATTAATTCTCAATGCAATGGCCCTGTTCGTCCGTAACAGGGCAGAGGCTAGGAGGTCGTGGTAATGAAAAAAGGAGGAAACATATCCGTTAAGAATTTGACAATAAAATATGGGGACAAGGTAGCAATTAACGACGTCTCTATCGAATTAATTGAGGGGAAAGTCACTGCATTCATTGGTCCATCGGGCTGCGGAAAAAGCACTTTCCTTAGGGCATTCAACAGAATGAATGACGAAATCATCGGTGCTTCCATGGAGGGGGATATTTCTTGGATGGGCAAGCAAATATTGAGCGATGAAATCGATCCTGTTCTCCTACGTCGTGCGGTTTCTATGGTATTCCAGAAGCCGAACGTATTCCCGATCTCCATCTACGAGAACGTAGCATTCGGATTACGCATTCAGGGCGAAAATGAACCCTCCAATCTCGATGCCGCAGTCAAGCAGAGCCTAGTGGACGCAGCACTATGGGATGAGGTCAAGGATCGACTCTATGATGATGCATACTCTCTATCCGGAGGGCAGCAGCAGAGACTCTGCATAGCTAGAGCACTAGCTATCGGCCCCTCGGTTCTTTTGATGGATGAGCCAACATCCGCCCTAGATCCGATAGCCACTGCCAAGATCGAGGAACTCATTTCAACACTGAAATCAAAACTAACCATAGTGATAGTGACACATTCGATGAGCCAAGCGTCTAGGATCTCAGATCACACGGCCTTCCTGTATCTGGGCGATCTGATTGAATTCGGAGAAACCAAGCAGATATTCGAAGATCCAAAACAGGAGCTAACTGGGCAATACATCTCCGGAAGGTTCGGCTAGAACCAAAGACTCAGCGAATTTGTTAATTCCATATGGGTCCCTAAAATATCGCTTCAGAGATGTAAAAAAAGCCGCTTCCCACTATACCTGCCATCACCAGCTTGTGGATCCATTCTGACTTCATGGCCTCCAACCACCTCTTCCCGGCCCTCACACCGAGCAAAGCGGCCACCACTAGTAGCAAGGTGACCTGTAGGTGCTCTCCTATCTCCTCCGGTCGGAAGTATAGGTAGACCGGGACTCTCGACAGGTCCACGCAGAGCGCGAGAACGCTGGCAGTGGCGGCATATGCCATCTTGTCCGGAAGACGACGAGTGAGGAACATCGCCCTCAAGGCACCTTGGTGCCCAGAGAGTCCACCCATGAAGCCAGACCCGAATCCGCCTATCCGGTCGTTTGCCTCCGGGATCCTAATCCCCGTCCACGACTCGCTTAGGGTCAGCAGGGGTAGGAGGATGAGGAAGGCACCTATCAGGGCGAGGAGGGGGTCCTGTGGGACCTTGCTCTGCAAAGCGGCCCCAATGACCGCACCCACCACGAGCCAGATGCCGTAGTGCCTGAAAGCGGAGAAGTCGACGCTGTCCCTCAGAGCCAGGAACTTCCCTGCATTGTGCGCCCCATGCACCACTGCGACAACT
Source organism: Marine group II euryarchaeote REDSEA-S11_B3N4 (assembly GCA_001628485.1). GTDB lineage: Archaea > Thermoplasmatota > Poseidoniia > Poseidoniales > Thalassarchaeaceae > UBA36. The sequence continues at coordinate 36,117 of LURR01000032.1, forward strand.
GCCACTGCCTCGTGAGGCCCCATCATCAGGAGAACCACCGGAGTGAGCATCGTCGACAACCCGAAGCCAGCAGGGACGGTCAGGGCTGCGGCTAGGAACGCAGCAACGAAGGCCAGAGCCAAGAACTCCATGGCACTCTGAAGAATCGGACAACAATTGATGTTTCTCCCATTATTTTCCACAAACCACAGCCTAATAGGTTCCAGCCTTGCCCATGACCTGCTCCTAGAGCATTATGGGGATGGTGGGCCAATGTCGAAGAAGGGTATCCTGATTGCCGTTGAGGGAATGGACGGATCCGGGAAGAGCACGCAGGCAAAGCTGCTGTACCACTGGCTGAGGGCCAAGGGACTGCCGGTCTTCCACACCGAGTGGAACTCCAGCAAGATCGTCAAGCAAGCGACCAAGATAGGGAAGAATACCCGTAGGCTCCTACCAATCACATTCCACATGATACATGCCGCAGACTTCGCAGACAGGTGGGCGCAGCAGATAGAACCGGTCTTGGAGATAGGCGGGATAGTGATTTGCGACCGCTACAAGTACACGGCCATGGCGAGGGACGGTTCCAGGGACGTCCCCCGGGAGGTCATCGAGGACACATACTCATTCGCGAGGGAGCCAGACCTCACCCTGTACTTCGACGTCCCAGTGGACGTCAGCTTCGACCGCATCGCCAAGGGCCGACCGAGCCTGAAGTTCTACGAGGCCGGGTTGGACATGGGCTGGACAACCGACCCATTCGAGTCCTACAGGATCTTCCAAGGCAGGGTGTCCGAGATCTACTCGGGGCTGGTGGAAGATGGCAGGATAGAACGACTCGATGCCGAGGGAACCGTGGCGGAGGTCCAGTCCAGGGTGAGGGAGACCTTCGACAAGCACATCGACCTCTCTGAGGTACAGGTCATCGACCAATCGGACAGGCTGGCGCAGAACCTCAGCGAGTCCGACATCGACTGGCTAACATACTCGGAAGGTGATGGGAAATGAGTCACGCGGGCAAGCTGATAGTAATCGAGGGACCGGATAACGTAGGAAGGAGTCTGCACACACGCCTCCTTTCCGCCAGGCTGAAGGCGCACGGCATCGCAACCCACATCATAGGGCTGGCCCGCTCGGAACTGATGGGCGAGATAGTGAAGTCAAGAACCGCTGACATCCACCAGCTGAACTGGCGAACCAGGTCGCTCCTGTACGCCACAGACCTACACGACCAGATCAAGCACGAGGCCGAGCCGCTGCTGGACGCCGGATTCGTGGTCATCGCGGATCGGTACACACTCACTCCGAGGATCAGGGAGCAGGTGAGGGGCGGGGACGGGGATTGGATCGACTCGCTCTACTCCAATACCCCCGATCCCGATGCCATGATCGTACTGCACGCAGGACCACGGCGACTGTTGAATCGAATCATGTTCGGGGAGAGCTTGGAGGCGCTGAACCACTTCGAAGCAGGCATGGACCTCGCTCTCTCCTCATCTATCACCTCGTCCTTCCTGCAGTACCAAAAGATCCTCAGGAACGAGTTCCAGGAGGCTGGGAAGGAGAGGGGCGCCACCCTGATTCCGACCAGGCACACGGTGCAAGAGGTCCATGACAGGATTTGGGACTCGGTCAGGCCAGTGGTCGAGCACATGCTCCAGCCGATCGAGGGGAACTAGCCGATCATTCCCGCAACGATATCCGGCTGGGTCAGGTAGGCAAGTAGCCCGATGCCGGCGAACATCATCATCCAGGACCCGGTTGCCTTGACAAGGGGGGAGTTCCTCCTCAGCGAGTCGACCATCGCCCCCCTCCCCATTCCGACCATCGAGGTGACTCCGATCATCAGTAGCGAGACCGAGATGATCAGCCCGCCCATGCCCATCAGGAGGGCTCCCTCCCCGACCACGGCTAGCCATGCGATGAACGGGAAGACCGCTGCTGCGGTGCAATCCACTGACGCGGCGCTGTAGCCGATACCCCACAGGTACATGTTCCGCCTGGGGGTGAACCTATCGTCCTCTTCAGTGGTCATGTGCCTGTCCAGTAGCCTCTGCACCCCGGAGAGTATGTGGGCCGTCCAACCCAAGAGCATCAGGGCCCCCAGCACGACCAGGAGGAGCGCGATCCCCACGGCAATGTCATGCAGTACCCCTGACAGGTTCAGGAACTCGTCCAGCCCGAATATCACTATCCCCACCGTTCCGAAGAAGGTCAGCTGCCCCAGAGCGGCGAACACCCCCACCTCGAAGGGGCTGGGGGCGCCCCCCTCCAGCTTGCCTTCCTCGCGGAGCTCGTCCTCCCTGACCCCGAGGCTGAGGCAGTAGCTGATGTAGGACGGCAGAACGGGGAAGGCGCACGGCGAGAAGTAGACTAGGACCCCGAGGAAGAGGCCGATCACGAAGACCCCGGAGAACGACCTGTCGGCCTTCTCGATTCCGAACCTGAGGCTCTCCGCATCCCCCTCTATCGCCCTCTCAACTGCCCGGTCGAAGGCCCTCCAACCGTCGAGGGGGGTACCGGTCCCCTCCTTGGCCACGACGTACCCCTCGTGGTCGATCACGTACACGAGGGGGAGGTTCTGAGCCGCGTAGTACTCGACGATATCCCCCCTTGTTCCATTCTCTAGTATTATCGAGTCCGAAGCGCCGTTAGCCACTGGCCAGGGCATGTGCTTGCTGGACGAAGGGTCGCCGAACGTGTCGTTGATGCGTTCGAACGACTCGTACCGGTACCATGACCCGATTGAAAGTGCCACTACGGGGTATTCCGAGCTCAGCGACTGCCAAGAGCCCAGGTTGTCCTCCATGTGGCTCTGCACGTAGTGGCAGTTTTGGCAGTCTACAGCAGTGAAATCGAGGATGACTACGCTTCCTCTTAGGTCGGAGAGTTTCACCATCCCATCTTCGAGAGGAATGGAGTCGTCTATACCAGTCCTGTTCATTGTCATCACCTCGAACTCCGGGACTTGCTCTGCATCCTCAGAGACTCCGTAGATTGACGAAGACAGCCCGAATATGGACAGCGATGCATAGGCAATGATGCAGAAGAGGACGATGCCGATGCCGAAAGCCTTCCAGGTATCTCGCTCTCTCAGAACTCCCGTATCGAAGCCCTCTGCCACGAGTTTCCGAGCCCTGTGCCTCTTATGACCCCCGCGTGGCGATGATGCCCCTCCGTCACCAATCTTATGCGCGGGAGATTGCTGGCGAAAAGGCCGGGCTCGTGGTCTAGGGGTTATGACGTCGCCTTCACACGGCGAAGATCGCAGGTTCAATTCCTGCCGAGCCCACCAGCGACGATGTCATCCACCAGCGACGATGCCCCTATTCGGAGCCTCCCCGCCCCAGAAATCGACTTGTCCCTCGACATTACCAGCCCTACCAGCCTCTCCGCATCCTCCCTCCTCGAGATTCCGCCTGACAGCTTGATGCCAGGGGCACCCTCGAACGAGAGGCAGTGCCTGCTCACCTCATCCGCCAGTATCTCGGCATGCTTGTCTGAGCAGGGGCCACGCTTTCCCGTGCATGTCTTGACGAAGTCCGCCCCCGTCGAGAGGGCCATCCTTGCGACTGCCCTAATCTGCCTATCTCCAAGCATCGGCGTCTCGACAATCACCTTGAGAACAAGTCCGGAGGAGGCTTCGCGCATCGCTATCAACTTGGCCAACTCCTCCTGCCCGGGGAAGTCCCCCGAGTCTCTGGGCTCCAGCACGCAATCAATCTCGTCAGCACCCGATGAGACGGCCTCTGCTATGGCCAAGGAGACGTCCTCCGGAGATTCGGTCCCCTCGGGAAAACCCCCCGCCACAACTGCCACGGAGATCCCCTCTTCCAGATGCCTCCTGACTGATTGTGCGTGTTCGGGGAAGACGCAGACGGCAGCCGTGCCCTGTTCGTTCGCGACTCTGCAGAGACTCGCAATATCCTCCTCGGACGCGCTCCTGTCCAACAGGGTCAGGTCAACCAGTTCGAGGATCCCCCTCGCTTCCATCGTCCCACTCATCCGTGGCGACTCTCGAAGTCCGTCATGAAGGATGCGAGGGCTTCCACGCTCTCGATGGGGCACCCGTTGTACAGGCTGGCCCTGATTCCCCCGACGCTACGGTGGCCCTTCAGGCCGCCCATCCCGCTGTCTCCGGCCTCCTCCAGGAAGACCTGCTCTAGGCTCTCATCAGCCAGCCTCCATGTCACGTTCATCATCGACCTGCATCCGGAGTCGGCATGGGGCCTCCAGAAGTCGCTGGAGTCGAGTATGTCGTACAGAACTCCTGACTTCTCGCTGTTCCTCCCTATGGCACCCTCAAGCCCTCCGTTCCTCTCGACCCAGGCCAGTACCCTGTCCAGGACGAAAATCCCGAACGTGTTGGGGGTGTTGAACATCGATCCCTTCGAGATGTGCGTCTGATAGTCCAGCATTGTGGGCAGCCCTTCCTTGCGCCTACTAGACGCCCAGGGTGAGAGGATTACCACGGTCACCCCGCTCGGACCGAGGTTCTTCTGGGCACCAGCGTAAATCAGATCGTGCTCCGAAACGTCGATTTTGGAACCGCAGATGTCCGAGCTGGCGTCGACTACCCTGGGCTTGCCCCCACTATCGGGGAGGTGGTGGAACTGAGTCCCGAATAGCGTGTTGTTGGATGTGTAGTGAAGGTACTCAGCCCCGTCCCTCACGGAATAATCGCCGTCACTAGGTACGCTCCTGAAACCACTGTCCGAATCGTCCCAGACGGCACTCGCGTCTCCGATTCTATTGGCTTCGACCAGAGCCTTCTTCGACCAGATTCCTGTGACCAGGTAGTCAGCCATCCCGCCCTCGCTCATCAGGTTCAGTGCACTCATGTAGAACTGGGTCGAGGCCCCCCCTTGGAGGAACAATACCTCGTAATCATCGGGTATGCTGAGTAACCCCCTGAGCCTGGACATGGCTGAGTCTATCACATCCTGGAAGGTCTGGCTCCTGTGTGACACCTCCATCAGTCCGAATCCGCTTCCGCCGAGGTTAGGGAGTGTTTCCGCTACCTCCTCTACTACCTCGAGGGGGAGAACGGCAGGACCCGCGCCGAAGTTGTGGATGCGACCCGATGGCCCCATAACAGCACGGGGCCACGGGCGGTCTTTCAGGCCATCGGAGGAGCAATAGGGTTCATTTCTCGTTGTCCTGCCGCCGAATCGTGCTCCGTATCGGCCTGGTGATGCTCCAAGGCGCTCGCCACTCGCATATTGCGGCCCTTGAGCGGGCTTCAACAGAGACCGGGATAGATATCGAGATACACGAGTTGAGGAAATCATCAGACTTGGATTCCTCTGAACCCCATGCGATTGTGATGCCCGGAGGAGAGTCAACAACCATGAGGCTGACAGGGAATGACCCGGTGTCCTCCCTCCTTCCAGCTGTCTTCGATTGGATAAGGGCCGACACGGAAAGGCCAGTACTTGGGACGTGTGCTGGTGCCATCCTATTGGCCGAGCCAGGTGACGGGGGAGATTCCCTGGTCGATGCCAAGATCGAGAGGAACGGCTTCGGCACCCAAGCCGACTCATTCCAGTCCAACATACAGGCCGTGGCCCTAGGACGTGAATTCCCAGGGGTTTTCATCAGGGCTCCCAGATTCACCTCTTCTGGGGGCAAGGCGCAGGTCACGGCTAAATTAGGCAATGAGGTCGTTGGAGTGATGACGAACAACCGAATGGCCCTTTCGTTCCACCCGGAACTGTCCGGTGACACTGGGTTCCACGAATGGCTCCTAAGAACCGCGGAGAAACACGAGGCGGACTCAGAATGATGACCCTCCCTCAGATACCAACTCTCGCAGAGGCGCCCGACCTCTCGGACACGGAGGGGTGCATCCAATGCCAGATGGGCAGCAAACAAACTGGTCCTCTTCATAACCGGGAACTGCCACTGGCAGTGCGACTACTGCCCCCTTTCGGAGACTCGAAGGGACATCGACTGGATGTTCGCCAACGAGAGGAGGTGCGAGACCTTCGAAGAGGTCATCGAGGAGGCTAGGGCGATGAGGGCCACGGGAGCCGGAATAACCGGTGGAGACCCCCTCATGGCCAGGGAGAGAACACTCGAGGGGATATCCCGATTGAAGTCCGAGTTCGGCCCCGGCTTCCATCTTCACATGTACACAAGCATACCATTCAATCCCGAACTGGCCAGGGAGTTTGCAGATGCCGGTCTAGATGAGATTCGCTTCCACCTCCTAGGCCTGGATGCCGAGAGGTACCGTTCGACGATCACGGCATGCTCCGATTCGGGGATTCTAACTGGGGTGGAGATACCCTGCGAGCCAGACAAGAGGGAAGAACTACTCTCCCTACTGGAGGAATTGAGATCCTTCGACATCTCGTTCCTGAACCTCAACGAACTGGAGATCACAGTGGGAAACCACGAGAATATGGAGCTGAGGGGCTTTAACCTCTCCACCGAGATCACCGCCGGAGCCTCTGGATCAAACGAGCTGGCACTGGACATGAAGTCACGAGTAAACGCCGCAGAACGGCGCAGGTTCCTCAGAAGAGGTGAGTCCACGATATCTCCTCACGAGGTCCTGACCGAGGACGGCACTCTGATTTTCGGGGCAATCGATGCCGATGAGGGTTCGAAGGACGACTGGATATCGGAGATCGCCCAGGAGACTGGACTACCTCGGAGGTTCCTCCTCTGGGACGACGAGAACGAGAGGATTGAGATGCCCCTGGTCATAGCCGAGGACATAGCCGACGAGATAGAAGACCCCGTCTTCATGATCGAGGTGCTGCCTACTCACGAGAGGACCGAGGTCACGGCAGTAAGGCTGAACGGTTTCGAAGAGGAGTAGGGCCAATGAAGAACTCTGGACACAGGCTAGGGGCCTCAGGAACTACTGCTGAGAACACTCTTGAGGGATATCGCGAATCCTCCGGAAAGCCAGAGATGAGGGGCTTCAGATACTGGGAGTTCGACATAAGAGAGTCCTCGGACGGAATCGTCTTCGTCTTCCACGACGATGTCATAGACGTAGGTGGAAAACAGTCCGAGACTTCACAGATGCCATTCTCGGAGATCAAGAGGGCGGGTTCGCAGAGGGGGATTTCCATCCCGCTCTTCTCGGAAGTCTGCGAGGAGCTTGGTGAATCGCCAGAGATGGTGATGGTGGAGATAAAGCACCTGAGTTCGGAAGGTGCTAGGGCCGAGGTCCTGGAAGCACTCCGAACTAGAGGAAACTGGAAGGCAATGGCGACCCCAGAGAGGTTCTCCCGCACGTTCCCCTCAGATATCCGGGAAGATTGGAGGACTAGGTTTCAGTCGGCCGGGGTGGAGCTTGTCCGGGTCGGTCGCCATAGGGTGAATCTCTTCGATGCATGCAGGTCCCGGATGAGCTGGATATTCGCACAGCCTAGGTGGCTTTTCGGCCTGTGAACCCTCCTCAAGTTGATAGGTCCCCGACTCCGAAGCGGTACCGTGCCTGTCAGGAGGCCAGACCCCGAGAACTCGAAGGTGAACCCGTACCGGAGGCTCTCCGCATCTCAGGTCAATGCATGGAGGAAGTGTCCCAGGCTGTGGTACTACGGCTGGATGGCCAGACTAAAATCACCCCTTCCTCCCCAGATTCTGAGAGGAAACGCAGTAGAAGAGTGCGTATG
>LURR01000032.1:43770-63469 GCA_001628485.1 Marine group II euryarchaeote REDSEA-S11_B3N4
TCCCCGGACTGGGATAGCCAAGACTTCTGGGTAGGGCCCGGCCTCTCCCCACTAGATCCGTCTTCGGTCCCGGATGACCGAGAATCCCTACACTCCTGGGCCTCGTCCAGGGCAGACGCACACTTCGATAGGTGCTGGGAGTCTGCGATAGCGGACTGGGAGTCCAGCCCGAATAAGGTAGGTTCAGCAGACGACATCGACAAGCAGGAGGGACGGGACATGGTTGAGGCCGCGATAAACCTGCATCTCGATGAGGTCCAATCATGCATGGAGTCGGGAGGGGGTCCGACTCTGGACGATTGGAGATCAGGCACAAGGGAAGAATGGCCCGCTCCCGATGGTTTCCCTCGTCAATGGGGCGAGCCTCACCCAGCAGCAGGGAGCGGCCCAATAACATGGACGGAGGCATGGGAGGTCGCCAGACCTTGGTTCGTGGACCCTGATGCAAAGCCCTTCACCCAGACAAGCGCTCACCCGGGAGAATGGTTCCAGGGGGAGTACGACATGGTTTACCGATGGAGCGGGACTCCCAAGATCGTCGACCTCAAGGCCTCGATTGGAAAGGGCGACCGTTCAGGAGACTACCTAGATCAACTGCGAATGTACGCGTGGCTGTGGTGGGAGACCCACGACAGGGAGGAGCAGGTAGAGGGCTTGGAAATCTGGTACCTCGGGACAGGGACTGTGAAGCAAGTCAACCTCCCCTCGGAGGAAGAGATGGCTGCCCTGGACTCGGAGCTGGAGGGGCTCTACGAGAAGATTCACTCCAGAGACCCTTCAATCGAAGAGTGCCCGCCCGAACCCTCCCCGCTACGGTTCTTCGAAAGGGGAGGGATTCCCGCCGATACCCCTGTCCACGCCGATGAGAGGGCCAGATGCACCAGATGCGACTACAGGGGTATTTGCGATGGCTCGGACCACGACATCGAACTCCCCCTGGAGACCAGGGTGGAGAGATTCGGCCATGCGAGATAGAAACCCGTACGAGCGTCATAGGGGAAGTCGTGGGCCTCCAAGGGCCCGAGATTCTCGAAGACGGCTCAATAAGCCTGGAGTTCACTCTCCAGGATGGCTACGACAGGGCACGGGTTAGACCCTCCAGACAGGGAAACCCGACCCAGGTGACTCGGACTATCTCAGAGGGCTCGCGCGTCAGGATCGACGATGGAATGCCCTCCTTGTGGCGGGGCCAGTTGCAGATAGACCTGGATGGGGACTCTTCCGTATCAATGGCCTCGGAGGGGGACTCCGCCCCTGTGGTAGAGGTTGAGACCAGGGTAAGCGTGGTAGGCAGGGTCTGGTCGATAGACGCCTACCCCAACGGCGTTGATGTGAACCGCTGGTCGATCACACTGATGGACAAGACTGGCTCGGCAGCCTCGGTTGCGTTCAAGCAGTTCGTCCCCGTGTCAGCTGCGGCCATATCTAGGGGGGACGAGATTGCCATACTGAACGGAGAGGTCGGCGAATGGGCCGGACGCCCCCAGGTGAGGATAGGCCCCGGTGCTAGGGTCGTGATTCTCAAGCACTCGCCTGATACGCCAGGATTCTGACTCTATTGGCTTCGAGTGGGCAAAAATGGAATCAGCTGGCTTGCCATTGACTCCAAATTCCTAGTCTGAATCCAGACTGAACCCGAACCATGGAAATCTAGCGTGAAACCTTCACCACCGAAGAGGAATGATTTCACTCCCTTGATTTTCGTTCTGTTGTAATCCAATCCCTCTGTGAATGCTACTACGTGACCTGTATCGATTTTGATAGGGGTATCTGGCGTGACTTTGATTTCCTTCATTGCCCCGAATGATGTGTAGAATACCTTTCCAGGTACGTCAGCGGCCTCCGCACGCAGAAAGAAAGCTCCTTCGCCCGAAAAGAGGGACTTCATTCCTTGAAACTTGGTCGAGATGTCTACATTTATTGTCGAAGCCATGAAAGAACCTCCTTGCATGTAGAATGCTTGTCCCGGACTCAAATCGAATGTTTCGATGTCCCCAGGAGCAGAAGGTGCCATCGAAATCCATGCTCCAGATGGCCCTGCAGTGTATGTATTGACAAAGAAAGACTCGCCTCCGACTACTCTCTTTGCCAAGCCTTTCATTATGCCTCCCAGTCCACCTCCGCTACTGGATCCCGTTTTCATGTCCAGACCTTCGGACTGTGCCACCATCGCTCCGGGCTCGACCTTAATCTGCTCTCCAGGTGCCAGATTAGCCGTCATCATAGTAAATGCTGGGCCATACTCGCGCTCAATTTCCATAACCTAACCGAATAACTCGCGCTCAAAAGCCTACTGCTTAATCAAGACGAAACGGAGATGGCGCCGAGAGAGGGATTTGAACCCCCGCGTCCAATGGACAGTGGATTTCGAATCCACCGCAATACCGGGCTATGCGATCTCGGCAGCGAACTCCCCACCTGCGAATCAGACATAAGGCTGACCCGGCCCCCCGTGACTCGTGAGAGTCGAGATTCAGCACGAGGGCGAATCACTAGAGGTGGAGTCTAGCAAGCCGATTACCATCAGCGAGGTCCTGGAGAAGTTGGAGATACCCCCTTCCACCGTTCTTGCCGTACAAGGCCAGACCATACTTCCGCACACGTCCCTCATCAAGGATGATTCCAAGTTGGAACTGGTGGTCGTCTCCTCAGGCGGATGAGGAAGCCCCACTGCACTATGAAAGGCTAGGAATCTTCAATAGTGGCGAACACCAGAGGCATACATGAACCCAAGAACAAAGAAGGGCCAGAGGAAGGTCAGCCAGATGGTCAAGAAAATGAAGCCGAAGAAGACGAGAGTCGAGAAGGCGGATCCATCATGCGATAACCCAGGTTGTGGGTGCGGCAACTAGTGAGCATCCGTTCCGAGTAAACTCATAGAGCGGCAGTACTGTTGCATGGCCGTGCAGGTAGGAAGGCCAGATTGGTGGGATGACGCCACCGCTCAACTATCCCGAGATCCGCTGATCGGCGGCATCGTAAAGAAATTCGATGGGGAGGGGCTGTCCGGAAGGGGCGAACTATTCCAGACCCTGGTCAGGAGCATAGTCGGTCAGCAGATTTCCGTGAAGGCTGCCGATGCAGTCCACGGTCGATTAGAGGAGATGAGCGGTGGTGAGATTACCAGGGAGGCACTTGGTGCCCTACCTCTTGACGCGTTACTGTCCTGCGGACTCTCCAGGCAGAAGAGCCAGTACATTCTCGGTATTGCCAACGATGAAACTCCCCTTCTCCCAGACGGTTACGAGGAATTGGATGATGAATCTCTAATCAGGCATCTCGTGAAATTCAAGGGAGTCGGGCCCTGGACGGCGGAGATGATGCTCATATTCTCGCTTATGAGGCCGGACGTTCTGAGCCTGGGGGACTTGGGGGTTGTCAAGGGAATCAGGATGCTCGACCCACAGGCCCAATCCAAGAGCGAGATGCTGGCGGTGGCAGATGCCTGGAGGCCATACCGGAGTGCTGCTTGCTGGTTCCTTTGGAGGTCTCTGGACCCAGTCCCAGTAGAGTACTGAACGCGAAACACGAGAAGATTAACTCTACGAATCATCTGGAACTGCCATGGACCAGGCAGGGGAGGCCAGGCAACATTCTGTTCTCGGGAAGACTTTCCACTGGGGCTTCATCATCCTTTACGCATATGGGATTTTCAAGCAGATCGATGAGTTGGAGGAGCTCGAGGACCCCGCGTTGCTGGCCTTCGAGGTCGCCTTCGCTGCAGTCTTCCTTGGTATTGTGATGATTCGGTACTCCTACATGAGAAGGTTCGAGACTTTCATGGGCGCCACTGAACCGGTCCCCCTCGCCCATCGCTATCTGGCCAAGGGGATCCACACGTCGATGTACCTGTGCCTCGCTATGCTGCCGCTTTCGGGGCTTCTGATAGCCGGTTTGTTCACACAGGGGGTAAAGGACGGGCCTTTGCAGGACTTCTCTCTCGCTTTGCACGAGATATCAGCCTCACTGAGTTATCTACTGATTGCTATGCATGTCGGTGCTGCAATTTGGTCCAGGGTCAAGGGAGAAGGTGTTTGGACATCCATGGTGCCAATATGGAAGGAGGGAGGGGCCTCAAGAAACGAGTTGGTTACCAGAATTTCAAAACTTGAGAACGAGGTCTTCAACCGAGTAGAGAAGGCCCTCACATCACAGAAGGAGTAGGGAAAACCAAGTCAAAACTGGTTACGGGAAACAGAACCTTAAGTCTGTCCTGCTCAGTGGTCTTTTCATGCCCACAACCAAGCTCCCGCTGTTTGTCCTAGGACCAGACTTCATGCCCATGTCTAGCACATCTCTCAGGGTATTCGAACCACGTTACAAACAAATGATGGACGACTGCATCTTGGACAGCAAGCCGTTCGGCTACATCACCTACGATCCGGATACCGAGGATATCGGCGGTTGGACGCAGCCCGCGAAGTACGGCGTTTTGGCCGAGATCGAGGATTACCAGGAGTCAGGCTCGAACATCATGATCAACATCATCTCAGGAAGGAGGTTCAAGTCAACACAGGTAATCCAACCAGTGCTCGACAATGATGTTTCGGGAACCCACTTTCCCGCCGTGGACGAACTGATGGAAAAGGCGGACAACCCAGCAGATGGGAAACTCTACCTCAGGTGCGAGGCCGAGGTCATGGAGCCCATAGTGCATAACCACGACCAGCAGGACTTCGAGTCGTTCGTCGGCTACATCTCCCCTCTATCCAACCTGATTATGGTAAGCTGCATGTACCGGGGGCAGCAGATGGACTACGAGGACAGTGTTTCATCTGTGGATCCGCAGGAGCAGGAGCTTTTCCTCTGGCAGGTCTCGGCCTCACTATGCAGCTCAGTTAACGTACAGCAGCAAATGCTCGCATCTGTGACAACTACCGAACTTATGCAGGTCTGCATCGAGGCTGCCAACGATATAATCCAGGTCATCTCCGAGGATGAGTAGGTCTCCAACTCGCCCTCAGCGACGTGCCACTGACTTGGGGATAGATGATATTGCGACGATCAGTGAAGCACTCGTGAAGAGAACAATAGAAATCATCGTGAGCATCATCGCACTGTTCGTCGTTTGGAACGAATTGTCTGACTCGGGAGTAATCTAGTCTGTCGAATTCCGCCTCTGACTAGAAGCCGTCCATAAGCGAGAAAATCTGCCCTAATGTCAACCTGATTGCATCCATTACCGCAACGGTGAGGATTGACACAGCCCCGAGAAGCACGATAATTTCGCTCATAGATGTATAATAGCCGTAGTAGGCATAAATGGTTGTTCAAAAAATGCCACCAATTAGGGGGCAAAAAATCGAGGAACACAATTTCCTAAAACTCCCCATCACAAATTTCCTATGAGTTGTAGGAGATACAGGAAACCTAGGAAGGCGTGAATTATGATTAGCACCATCATCACGTCCGATAACCTTCCGTGCAAATCCTTCGTCCTAGAGAATGACTCGCCAGCAGCCTTCCTCGAGCTTGCCCTCCGACCCAGAACCCACAGATAAGTCATCAATAAAAGCCCGAGTAAACCTCCCCACCCATGGAAATGACCAGGCATCAGGTCATCATATCCTAAATCCTCGCCCGACAGAGAGGCCGATACTAAACGAGCCAGGAAGGCAAGCCCAATTACTGCGATGACCAGACGAAAAAGTCGCTCCCCCTCTATCTCGTGGCGCCTTGACTCGGAAGCCCTTTCCTGCCCCTTCAGCTCCAAACTCTTTTTTCTCCAATCTCGTTGCAGAATGAACTCCCTAATCACCAGAAGTGCGGCTATGGGGTGCAGTAGAAGGATGAGAACCAGTGCCGGGTCCACGTGTCTTCGCTACATCACGAGGTCTTGAGTTCTCTCTTCCAAATGCCTAACTAACGAGGTTGGCATCACAGGATCTCGTAATGGCATTAGAGGCAGTCAGTATACTCCTGAGTGCTCTTGCATCCTTGCGTACCAACCGGAGATCACCTCGTGCCTCTCGACTATGTCGAACCCATTCAATCCCTGCATGGAACGAAGTATCCCGAAGTTGGCGAAGTCCGCTCCGTTGGGCTCTCCCTCGCCGAAGAAGTCACCCTCTATCCCATTGGACATCTCGTCCAGTTGGTACTGGAGGTTCTCACGAGGAGGTAGTTCGAACATCTTCGCTCTGCTCTTTCCCACCATGCGCATGATGAATGCGCCCATCCATTTGTTCACTAGGCGACTCCCAAACGAGAAGTTGTCGACCTTGGTAACGTAGTCGAGGGCTCTGAGGGAGGTTCTGTAGGAGGTGTAGATCACCGCAACGATCGACTTCCCGAGAACCTTGTTAGAGAAATCCATCCATCGGTCCTGCTCAGGATCCTCGCCTTCACGGGGGAACGAGTTAGCGCCCCTGGAGTCTATGTAGTGGAGGATGTGGTTCGAGTCATTCACTTGGGTTCCATCGACATCGATGAAAACTGGTACTTTGCCCCAGTCGGACCACTTAAGCTGGGTCTTGAAAGTGGGATCCACCTCTACCTTGGAGTACTCAATCCCTCTCGATCCAAGTATGGCCTTGACCTTGAAGCAGAACGGGCAGGTCTCGAAGCAGTACATGGTCGGGAGTGCGTCAACCACCCTTTCTGGAACCAGAACCTCCTGCACTCCCGATGTCGGCCCATCCAACTGGCCCTCTTCCATATCCACTCGCGCAAACGCGTACTTGTGAAACCATCGAACCATCATTTTCACTGACGCGTACGACGCCCATCAGTTCGGCGAAACACCACTTCATATCCGTTTGAGTTTGCAAGAGAAAGTATGGCAATTGAGGTGGTCTGGTTCAAGAGGGACTTGAGGACATCGGACCACTCCCCACTCTTCGAAGCATCAAGTAGCAATCTACCGGTTCTATGCCTTTTCCTGGTAGAGCCTCAGAGGCTGGCACAGCCTGACTGCGACCCCATACACATCGAGTGGGAACTCGACTGTGCGTACGAACTCAGGAAGAAACTGGAGGCGACCGGGGCCAATCTCGACATCATGCACAAAGACGCCCTTGAAGCGATGGAAGAGATCCATGCGAAGCACACGATTTCAAGAATTAGGAGTCACGAGGAGACTGGCACTTCATGGTCTTTCGACAGAGACAAGCGAGTAAGTGAATGGTGCGTTGATAACAAAGTCGAATGGATTGAGTACCCAAATAATGGGGTGATCAGGGGTATGAAGGGGAGGGATAAATGGAAAACATCCAGAGATCGCAGAATGGGTCTGGATCTCCTGGCCCCTCCCAAGAGAATAGCAGGGGTTCAATCGAAACATGCGAATGCCACAATGCAATCCATTGGCATGAGTAGAAGACAGATTATTCACAGGCCAATACCCGGGCAAGATGCTGCTATGGACGTTCTAAGGAGCTTCCTGAGCAGTCGAGGTGAGTCATACAGATGGTCCATGTCCAGTCCCTCCCTGGCAGTTGATAACTGCTCTAGACTGGCACCATATTTCAGCACCGGATGCATCTCCGTTAGGCGTGTGGTGCAGACCACTTCCTCAAAGATGAGACGTCTGAAGGAGGCTAGGTCGAGAGGAGAGGATGTAGGGGGTTGGCTTCAGAGCCTCTCATCCTTTCAGAGTCGGCTCGCCTGGCACTGTCACTTCATGCAGAAACTAGAGATGGAACCAACCCTGGACACTCGTGCTCAGAACCCCCTGATAGATAGGGGCATGAACAGGGAGATGGACGAAGAGAGGTTTCGAGCCTGGTCGGAGGGGACCACAGGATGGCCCTTCTTCGATGCATGTATGCGGAGTCTAATTGCTACAGGCTGGATTAATTTCCGTATGAGGGCGATGATGATGTCTGCAGCCTCATACAACCTCTGGCTCCCTTGGAGGGAGACAGGGCTACATCTCGCTAGACAGTTCTTGGACTATGAGCCCGGAATCCACTGGTCTCAAGTCGGCATGCAGTCAGGTACTACCGGAATCAACACCGTCAGAGCATACTCGGTAATCAAGCAAGGCAGGGATCACGACCCAAAGGGGACGTTCATCAGAAATTGGGTATCTGAGATGGGAAGTGTGCCGGACAAATACATCCACGAGCCTTGGAAGATGCCACAAGAACTTCAGAATGACGTGGAGTGCGTAATAGGAAAGCACTATCCATCCCCCATAGTGGACGAGGCATCGGCCAGGAAAGAAGGAGTCAGGAGGACCTACGCAGCAAGGAGCGGGGAGGAAACGAGGGAAGCCAGCAAGAAGGTGTATCAGAAGCATGGCAGTAGAAGAAGACCAGCAGTCCGTCGGAGGGGGAGGGGGGCTAGGGATTCACGCCAGGCCAAACTTTTCTGATTTCGAAAACCTGTGATCCGGACCTACCAATCAGTCAGCGACGATTGCACCGGCCTCCTTCCGAATGCAGGTTCCAGAATGGACAAATGCAGGTTTGACACTGCCCTCGATGCCGAATCCAGAGCTGCTCCAGCAGATCCTATCTCTTGTCCGAAAGCATCGCCAATGAAAGAGACCCCATCCTTGGTCACTACGTGTCCAGGCCCCGAGGAAGCCCTGCTGTATCTCCACTTATGGGACTTCCAACCCTCTCCGGAAATGCCCATTGAGTGCGTGATAATTTTCGATAACGAGCGCTTGTCCTGGTCAATCAACTGACCACTCATCTCTGTAGATAACTCAACCATCGTCGTCGAGTTCCCCAAATCATGGATTCTGAAACCCTCCGGTACTTCCTCGGGGATTGAATCGCAGAATCCCCATGCAACAATACTGGGAATGCTTTCGCCATCGATGTCTATGTCCAAGTCGCTTGCTATTTCCGAAGCCTGCTCTACGGGAACGGCTACAATTACCCTATCGTATCTGCAAACTTCCCCATCTCCATCGGACTCCTTGGTAACTCGTATGCCCCCTTCCGTTAGCTCCAACCCGGTCACCCTGGTGCCTAGGCAGACGGACGACCCCTCAGACAAGTGCTTCAGAAGTTCCGGGAGAGGGGCATCGGGGATCAGCGAACCTCCCTCGCGACTGACCAATCCCAGCCTAGCCCACTCATCCACGAATCTATCCATCCACCTCGGCATCGAGTCAAGGGCGCTTGCTCCCAGATGAATCTTGGAACCCTCATCGGTCTGCCAACCGGTCAGCCTACCCCCTATCCTGGAACCCTTGTCCCAAACTGTGACATTGTGCCCTAGATCGGAAAGCAGCCTCGCAGCGAACATCCCCGAGAGGCCTCCGCCGACGATCCCTATGTCCATGGAAAACCCCATCGTAGCCTTGTTCGTTAACTCCTCGTAGGCGGTCATGTCAATACGATTCTCATGGACATGGGTGGGCCTTTTCCTGACCTTCCCCATTATCGGGTCAACGGGCCCAAAGGCTCTGTCGAACAGGCCGAAGCACCATTGGACCCCTGCAATGGAACTCGGGTCTCTGCCGTCGAGTGCGAATCTGTCATTCATCTCCAGGGCCAGACGCATTGCCTCTTCCGCATCCTCCCTCCATCCGGGAAATGCCTTCCCCCATGTCATTCGTACGTTATTGTGCATGGTTCCGTGCCTGACGAGTCCCGTCTGTGCAGAATCCCAAAGGCGGTCGCCGGACCTCCCCCTCTCGAGCTCGATCGCGGACAACTCGGAGACTACCGGCCCCCTGTCGTTCCACGATGTAATAGCCCATCCGGGAATGTTGGCCCAATCATCCGGGTTATCCTTTGCATGCACGTGGTGTTGGGCGTGCTCCCTGAAAACTAGCATCTCATCCAGGAACTTCTCAGCCCCCTTCCCCCCTATCGAAGAGGCGTCTCGAACCATTCTGGTTGTGGAGATCATGCCATAGTGAATCCAAGGGGACATTCTGCTAACCCCATCGCTCAATGCCGCGTTATTCCTCTTCATGTGGTAGCTCCTTATCCCTGAATCGCACCAATTCTCCCAATGCTCTATCGCATACGAAGAACCCCCAGTTACTCCATTAACCGCAACAACGGTGGGGTCGATTTCACACTTGGAAAGGAGCTCCGCTCCTCCATCCTTTGACAGCTCCAGACGGACATCAACGGGTTCGAAGGGAGGGCTCCAGGACTCCGGCATCCTCCTGACCTCGTCCCTGACTATGGGCCAATTTCTTCCTACCCTCGCACGCATTTCGTCATCCGTTGCCTTCCTGAATTTGAACGGCCTGTCCAACGACTTGCCAAAAACGGGCCGTGGCAGTACGCAGTGGGAGTCTACCTCTAACAGGCAGCAGACCTCGCTTACTTTCTCTGCCCATTTCTTCCATGGTTGGAGATCGACCATATCAGTGACGACTAGGCCGGACTCCTTCGCTAGGTCAACTAGGTATGGCCCCCTGCTACCTTCTCTGGAAACGTGCACAATGTGATCGACGCGGAGGGACTCCGCTCTGTCTGCGACGTCAGCAGCACCTTCGAGCAGGAATCTGTGGTGTCTGTATGATGCGTATTGGTACCTCTCATCGATTCCATGGTATACTAGGAGCGGCACTCCTAGAGAATTCGCCGCAAGCCTCGCAGTATCGAAAGTGGGGCATTCGTCAAGCCTGATTGCCGTGCGCATCCAGTGTACGACGTAGGAGGGCCGGTCGCTCATCTCGGATCTTACAATGCACCTCTCCCTCAGGTGCCCCGGAAGACCTAGGCTATCTAGCATGAAATCATCACTAGCTCTGCACGAACGTGTCTTAGGGTTCTAGAGAGATTGCCACAACCGAAGCTGGTCCGGGGTTTCTGGCCTTATTTGCAACCACACGCTCGTCGACCCCGCAGGTCTGGGTGTCTCCCGGGAACTTGGCCTTGCCGTAGTAGTACGAGGCAATGCAGGCATAGAGATGCGCGCTTGCGATGGCAGACATCAACATCTGCTCAATCAGTGATGTAGTGGTTGTCCAGGTCCCAAACAAGGCCGTTGTAAATCCTAGTATCGCTGAAATCAAAGAAGCCAGTACAGCGAGGTGCATGGCAAGTGCGTTCAGCCCAGGCCTCGACACTGAAACAGCCCCGGCGATCATCAGTATGACGCCGAAGAGTGTCGGGAACAGGGCGGTCAGGTAATCGGTGAACCCATAGAAACTCAGGCCCAGAGTCGCCATCAGCGCTCCAGCCAGAATAGTGACTTGGGGTATCGTAAATCCAGAGATGGTATATCTTTGCATAATTCCCCCCATCTCCGTTCAGTATATTATATCCTGTTTCGTTCCGATCACTATTTTCCCATCATCTCAATCAGATGGAGGGCATGTTGGTACGATGCTATTCGGGGTTCCCACGCACTTTGGGCGCGGAATCCTGTGCGAACATCCTAAGGATGGCTATTCCTAGCAGACCACTCAGTGTGAATAGGACCATCGCCGAGACTCCCTCCGAGGAGATAGCAACTCGTATGATTACGGTCGATAGAACGAAACCAGTGTTCCTGGCCAGATTCCCGAAATCAGTGTAGAACCAATATGAGACCAGCAGTATCAGAATGTCTGCCAATATGAGGAAAGTGAAGAAGTCAAGGAAGAATATCACCCTACTTACCGATCCGCCCCCGTCCTGAACTGATGCAATCCATGTGAAGAAGGAATAGGCTGCCGTTAGTAGGAATACAATCAGCATAAAATTGGCGACCAACCGCTTGGCTTCGACGAAAAATGCGATATCCCCCGACATATCGCCT
Source organism: Marine group II euryarchaeote REDSEA-S11_B3N4 (assembly GCA_001628485.1). Lineage (GTDB taxonomy): Archaea > Thermoplasmatota > Poseidoniia > Poseidoniales > Thalassarchaeaceae > UBA36. The sequence goes on from LURR01000032.1 coordinate 55,435, forward strand.
GACTTGGTCGACTTGTCGCTTATCCTGAAGTAGGTCAGTGAGGTGTAGAAAAGAGCGAGGAAGGCCGCGCACTCAACCAAGAGGAAGCCCAAGTCCGAGCTTATCTCCCAACCCTCCGAACTCTCAACCTCAGAGAGTCGTTTCAGGATGTCCCGTACGACCAGCAGAGTTGCTATCTCATACTGCTTGCCCACCGAGGAGGAGAAAGAATCGGGAATCGTCCTAATCAGTTGGTAAACTTCGTAGACCAGAAGTATGGAGAAGGGAGTATACAGACTCGAAAGAGGAGAGCTGACCAGCTCCGCCGCTTCTCCTGTTATCGATATCCTCCCTGTGCTGTCGAGGGCCCAAAACCCAATGTGGACAAAAAATCCCACCACCGCGAAGACAATTGCAGCCTTGCGAATTCTTTCCTCTGCTTCGTCCCCCATGCATAGCTCGAAGACGACTTTGTTCCACTTCAGCATGAACCCGGCCGGAAAATTCCATATTTAGTAGTGAATTTATTTTTTAGAAACAATAAACTCGATAATTCCCGATATGCACAACTTCAATTGCCCCAAGCACGACTCGAATTCATGCCACAGAAGTCACTGGGCTCGTTGAACTGGGTCAGCCGTTTTCTCGATGAAACTCCGGGGGACGAGGTGACCGGTGGAGGCCCTAGGCAGGTGCCGGGCGCCTGCTGGTCTAGGGTGGACCCAGAGGCAATGCCAAATCCAGTAATGAGACTGTGGTCCGAGGAAATGGCCAGAGAGCTAGGGCTCGACGTCGCTGAGGAGGGTCTGCTTGGTGGAAACGGTAAGGCCGTGGGTATGGATCCGTATGCCCAGAGGTACGGGGGCCATCAGTTCGGTAACTGGGCCGGCCAGCTGGGGGACGGCAGGGCGATAACCCTAGGAGAGGTTGACACGGGGGAGGGCGTGCTAGAGCTGCAGCTGAAGGGCTCGGGCAAGACGCCATACTCGCGATTCGCAGATGGCAGGGCTGTCCTCCGCTCATCGATTCGGGAGTTCCTGTGCAGCGAGGCCATGCACCACCTCGGCGTTCCGACCACTCGGGCGCTATCCCTGGTCACCACTGGCGAGGAAGTGATGCGTGACGTGATGTACGATGGGAGGCCAGCACCCGAGCCGGGTGCGATTGTGTGCAGGGTGGCTGAGAGCTTCATCCGGTTCGGCAGCTTCCAGATACATGCGATGGCAGGGGACCAGAAGACTCTGCGCGCCCTAGTCGACAACACCGTGAGGCAGCACTTCCCCCACCACTCTTCGGATTCGGACCAGGGCCTGGTGGAGTGGCTGAAGGAGGTTGCCGACAGGACCGCACTCACTATCGCGCACTGGATGCGCGTGGGCTTCGTGCACGGTGTGATGAACACCGACAACATGTCAATCCACGGTCTAACCATAGACTACGGCCCATACGGCTGGTTGGAGGGCTTCGATCCCAATTGGACACCAAACACCACCGACTCCAGCACCAGGAGGTACAGGTACGCCCAGCAGGGTGAGGTCGGTGCGTGGAACTTCGCTCGACTCCTGGAGTCGATATCCCCCCTGATGGAAGAACCGAAGTCACTGCACGAGGCTTTGGACTCATACTACGAGTCTTACAGGGGGCACAGTAGCCACATGTGGGCCCAGAAACTCGGACTCGACGGGTTCCAGGAGGGAGATGGGGACCTAGTTTCTGAATTGACTTCAGTTATGCAGTTGACCGAGACTGACATGACTATACTCTTCAGGACGCTTTCTACCATCCAAGAGCCGGACTCCAACCATCTGACTCGTGCCTTCTACAAAGAGGAGGAAATCCCGCAGAAAGAGTGGAACTCCTGGTTGGACAGATGGTGGAGCAGGGTGGATGGCCGACCCGACAGGGAGTCGATGCTGAATGCCAATCCGAAGTACGTCTTGAGGAACTGGATTGCCCAACTAGCAATCGATGCCGCCGAGAAGGAAGACTACTCAGTGGCAACAGCCCTCTACGAGATGCTGAAGAAACCGTATGACGAACAACCCGGGAACGAGGAAAAATGGTTCATTAGGAGGCCAGAGTGGGCTAGGAACAGAGTAGGCTGCTCAATGCTGTCATGCTCTAGCTGAACCCAGTTCTACTATCCCCAAGGACCAGAAATTCCGTGATCAGAAACCCAGTCCTTCCAAGTCTACATCGCTGTTCATGTTCACTCTTACTGGGAATGCGAGGGTCACACCTTCCTCCTCGAACCTCCTGAGTATCTCAGTGACGAAGAACGACTTGGATGGCCTCATCTTTCTCGCATTGTCGACGTAGTAGCGAATCTCCATCACTATCTCCTGATCCCCAAAACCCCTCAGTACGACCTCTGGTGGCTTAGGCTTGCTCACAATGTCAGCATGGTTGTCTGCGATGTCCTTCACTATCTCCTCAGCCTTGGTGACGTTGGACCACGTGGCAGTCAGGCCTAGGCGGATCCTGACTCTTAGCTCCATGTCGGAGCTATGGCTGAAGTTCGCTACTGCGTCCTTGGTCAGAAGCTTGTTCGGGATGGTCAGCAGAACTCCGTCTGTAGACCTAACTCTAGTGGTCCTGAGGCCGATGTAAGTCACGTCCCCCCACTTAGAGTAGGTTCCCCCCAGGTTCTTCGGAAGTAGTATCCTCTCACCCTCCCTGAATGGCCTGTCAATGATGATGAATACCCCTGCGATAACGTTCTCCACTGTGTCCTGTGCCGCGAATGCTACCGCGAGCCCGATGAACCCCAGGCCGACCACCAAGCCGGTGACGTTGATCCCGAACTCGTCAGCCGCTGTGAGAATCACCAATGCCCAAAGGGCAACTCCGGCGATCCTGTAAAGGAAGTTCTCGAGCCCCTCATCGAAGTCGACGTTATCCATCAACTTCCTCATGTAGGCCTTTATGACCCCTATCAGAGGTATGCCGTTTGGAAAGTTTTCGAGACATCCAGACATGAAATCCGCTCCAGAAGGAGGCACAATAGGTTACCGATTATTTTCCCCTCTCAAAGCGTTCTACGATAGGTAAGATGCTGACTCAGCAGCACCCATCGCATGAACAACTAGGGCCACATGGGTCACAGTCGCAGCAGTCACAAGGCATGACCCCACGAATGCTGATTATTATTTAGAGGTACCCAAATTAATATCTCTAATTTCGGAGTTATATTGTTTCAGAGGGAGAGTCGCCCCTCCCTCTGATTTTCGTATCATCTCAGTGTGCGATCGGAGAAAGCGGGAGTTACAATCCCGTCTCTTATCGTAGTGCGCGAAAGCATCACGCTAGTATTCCGCCTAGTAGTCCCTGTAGGAACCACCAGATATCCATTGTTTCTCTAAACATGAAAATCGCCGTCTACTTAGGGGTTATCAAGACGTGTATCCATCACGCCCTTGTACCAAAACACGCCTTGATAACCTATACGTCCATCGTACAACTTATGATTAGAATGATATTGACTTTGATGGTTGGGTCGTACGCTGGGATTGCTATCAGCGTGATGAGCTTCTCAGCCTTCCTTGCGTGAGCGATCAGGAGGTTAGTGCGAGTTGCCTAGCGAATGCCAGGTGCGAGTCAGCGTAAAATCAGCAATCGTGATTGCTGCAGGCACAACAGATAAGACCCTCTCCTCCCAATCAAATCCATGCTCCCCATAGTGTGTCCACGGTGCCATACAGCACTGGAGGACAAGGGCGAGTGGTGGAGCGGAAGCGCCTGCGAATGCGGGAAATGCAGAGGAATACTTGCAGACAAGAACTGGTTGGAAAATAACATGCATCATGGCGACTATCAGAGGCTGACAGCGAGAGTGTTCACTGGCTCACCGGCAGGAATACTATGCCCGCATTGCCTGACTATTCGTCCACGACGCCCGATTGAGATGTCCAAATTCACGGTGTCCCCCGGAGGGAAATGCTACGAGGTCGATGGCTGCCACAAATGCGGATCGATGTGGTTTGACCAGGGCGAGTTGGAGCCATACGAAGAGGGGGGAGAAGGCGACCCCTCTATCGTTAGGACCAGGAACAAAAAGGACCCGGTGGAAATGATGGGAGATGCTACTTCTGCTGATGTAGGGCTCGGAATCCTTGATTTATTGGCGGCAATTCTCACTGGATTCTAGACCATGGAATGAATGCCCCTGTATCGCGTCCCGAGAGTTGCAAAGTTGCTAACATTAATTTACTGAAATTTTACCCTCAAGTCGTGTCAAAGAGCTCTTCACAGTGGTGGCAGGATGAAGAAAACAACGGCGGAGGAAGCCCCAATCAAGCCCCCTCCGCTTCTATCAGTAACAGTGTAACAACATTAGACGGCAGACCACCAGAGAAGAATAGGCTGACTGCAGGTATTCTGGCACTTCTCGTGGGAGGTTTCGGCGTTCACAAATTCTATCTGGGTTACAACAACCAAGGAATCATCTTGCTCCTGATGTCAACGGTAGGGATGATCCTCGTCTTCCCGCTATTCGCATCTGCGATAATAGCATTGTCAGAAGCCATAATCTATCTCACAACGAGCGATCAGAAATTCTACGATACCTACGAGGCCAACCAGAAATTGTGGTTCTAGATTCGGCCGGCAGAATTCTAATATTAGTACGCCACCTTATGGCACATGCAAATCAGCGAGATACTTTCACAATCGAAAGATATTCATCAATGGATAGTTGACAAAAGAAGAACCATCCACCGCCATCCCGAATTGATGTACGAGGAGTTCGAAACAAGCAAACTCGTTCAAAATACCCTGAAAGAGCTAGACATTCCTTATGAAAAAGACATAGCGATAACAGGTGTTGTCGGCCTCATTGGGAACGGGGGGGATCCCTGTGTCGCACTAAGGGCGGATATGGACGCCTTGCCCATCCACGAAGAAGCAGATGTGGATTTTAGAAGTGAAATTGATGGGAAAATGCATGCCTGCGGACATGATTGCCACACCGCGATGCTTCTAGGTGCAGCCAGAGTCCTGAAACAAAACGAACAGGCAATAGATGGCACAATCAAGCTGATTTTCCAACCAGCAGAAGAAGGAGGAGCAGGTGGAAAGATGATGAGGGAGCAGGGGGTTTTGGAAAATCCCAAGGTGAGGCAAATCTTCGGATTACATGTCACTGACAAATTACCCGTTGGTACCCTAGCATCAAAAGAGGGAACTCTATTGGCGGCTACGTCGTCAATCAAGATTTTAGTCAAAGGAAATGGGGGCCATGCAGCCATGCCCCACCTTACAGTGGATCCGGTGGTTACCGGCTCGAAGATAGTGGTCGAACTTCAAACGCTAATCTCCCGTGAGCTGGATCCCTTGGAATCTGGCGTAATCAGCATCACGATGGCAAGCGCGGGTACCGCGACTAATGTTATACCTCCGACAATGGAATTACAGGGCACGATAAGGTCACTGACCAGCGAGGGCATTTCCCAGTTGCAGAACAGAGTCAGGGAGGTGGCAGAGTCAATAGCCCTGGCCAATCGGTGCGAGGCCGAGGTGACGTTTCCAGGCAACGATTTTCCACCTACAGTGAATGATGCCGGATGCTGGGATTTGAGCAAATCCGCCTCGGAAGAAATCCTAGGACATGGGATGGTCGAAGAAATGGGGCCGATAATGGGCGGGGAGGATTTCTCTTACTACACCGAAGTCATACCCGGGTGCTTTTCTTTCATAGGCGTCGGCAATCCAGAGATGGAGGCATATGGCGTGCACCACCCCAAGTTCAAGGTAGATGAGGACGCTCTGTCCCTGGGAACCGCCATTCACGTCAATACGGCATTCAATGCATTGAAGGGCGTTGGGGGGTTTTAGCTCAGATGGTTAGCTTGGAGGATGTTGAAAGGGCGCAGCAGGAATGGGGCGATGGAATCGTTGCGATCTCCGAAGCCCACAGGAATGGCGGCGACTACATCGGAATCGCAACCAATCAAATCAATATGCTGTACGCATATCAGATCGGACCAGTCATGTTCAAACCTACCTTGGCTGCAGTGGATCAGTTCCGCCCTACTTTCGAATCCGCCTTGTCCTACTTCGTCGCATCGAACAAAGCTTGCCCCGAGGACGAAGGATTTGCCATAAAGGGCTGGACGAAGGTGAGGTTCGAGAATGACAGGGTGACCACTGACGGAAATAGGGCCTTTGCTATGGGCAACTATTTCTTCACCGATCCAGAAGGATATGAGGTCAAGGTGGAGTATACCTTTGGCTATATCGAGGATGGGGATAAGAACCTCAGAATCCAGCTCCATCACTCCTCCATGCCCGCCTCTACAAATTGATCCTAGAGGATTAGCCCCCGCCGATTTAGTGCTGGCACAAACAGGACTGCCGGGAAATCGCTTAAACCGACCTACACCTGTAGTGGAATGATGTTCGAGCTCTTATTTCTCGCCGAACTCCTATTTTGGGCGGGGGCAATGTATCTATCAGTCTTCGAGTGGATAAAGGTGAGGGACATAAAATCAAATGAGAAAAACGACTTTTTCCTCCCAGCCGGCTTCTTAGCAATCGTCTTCGCAGGCTCTCTTTTACTAGAAATTCCCATTTTCTCCGCGTTTTGCGCAATTGCATTTCTGCCTCTAATCATAGCATTGGTGATGACCGGTCTGGCCCAGGATAAGCAAAAATCCGACGGGGACTTGACGTACAACGTGGGGGACAGATTCTGGGTAATTCCCAACGAAGACGTCGCGCTCACTACCGATCAGGAGGCCTTCATCGGAAAGGAGGGAGAAATCGACGAAGTGAACCATGATCGGACCGTTTCCATGACTTTCTCAGGTGGTTCGGAGGCCGAACTCCCGATACAGTGCCTGAGCAACACGCCACCCAACTCAGAGAAGCCGGAAAATAAGGGGTGGTGGACAAAATGACCTTCCGATTAAATCGCCATTCTCCTCCCTGAACCGCAAAGAGCCATATCCGTATATCGTCTGCTGGGAGCGTGTACGGAGCATTCGCATGGTAGATCTGTGGCCCGCCTTCCTCATGTGCGATCTTCTTGTTTTCATATTCCTGATCAATTGGTTCTTCTCGAAGCCGGAGGACAGGCCCAAGGAGAACAAGAGCAGAATGATGCAGATTCTGAAGGGAGCGGTCATCGCAATCATCGTAATCTACGCAATTAGTTTCCTTGGCCTAATCCTGCTGGTGAACTACTTCCCATGGGAGGGGATCGGCACTGGTTAGGGACCACCCTCTGATGGTGACTTCCGGGTAATCGTTCAAGTCTATCACCCCCTGTCAACTCCGTGCTACTCCCAGGAATCCACTGGCAATGGCTGCAATACTGCTCCGTCTGGGCCTTGTTCTTGTGGATCTTGTTCTACATCCTCAAGCAGACGGTGCTTGAAGTGAAGGCGGTTACAATCAGTGAAGAAGAGTGACTATCCCCTGACCCTTAGGATGGGGAATATTGCGGGAACACTCTCCCTGTAACTCTGGTATTCGGGATCATCGCCCCACTTGGACAGTGCCCTCCTGTCCAGTATGGGTATCCCGCTTATCTTGGTCAGTAGCAGGTAGACGAAGACCGGTGATATGCAAGCGACCCATTCGAGACCCTCCAAGCAGGCCACTCCGAAGACCGCTATTCCAGTCCAGAGCAGGGTCTCACCCAGATAGTTCGGGTGCCTGCAGCGGGACCAGAGGCCATGGTCTATCCACTTGCCCTCGTTGTCCGGGTTGGAGTTGAACCTGGTCTTCTGCGAGTCCGCGAGCACCTCTATCCAGAAACCGAAAATCCAGATCGCAAGCCCCATTCCGTCCCATATCCCGAGAGGGGGCGAGGGGCCCGATTGGCTGTTGACTACGATAACGACATTAGCAGTCAGGAAGATCCAGAGGCCCTGCAGGGTCCACGGGACCAGGAACCTCACTGGAGATGTTTTCAGATCGTCAAACCGGCCATCCTTGCCCTTGTGGTGGATCCTAAGGAAAAGGAAACCAGAGAGGATTACCGGTTGACTGGCATAGTGCTTTCCGCCGTACTACTGATCGTTGGCTTAGTGCTGAGTGCGGTCGATGCAAATTC
>LURR01000033.1 GCA_001628485.1 Marine group II euryarchaeote REDSEA-S11_B3N4
CTCTCAAGCATAGCCTTTGCCACGGAACCATGGTATTCGGGAGCATCATATTCCCTACCCTCTAGTCGTGTGAAATCCACTGGAAATAAATGATATAGTAATCTCATCATTTACTTCTATGGAGCCAAGAAAGGTATCAGTTGCTGCACATTACAAGTTACCTTGGTTTCTGACTTCTTTTGTAAGGGTATTAGATTTCGGTTCTAAGGGCCTAGCAACTCGTTTCCTCTGGAGAATTTTCTGTGGGCCCATCAAATTCAAGACACCCCCCAGAGAGGCTGAGTTTTACAAAAAGACCGAACAGGAAAAGATACGGACTAGAACTACGGACAAGGAAATCATGCTTTATCGGATTCCAAATGGTGGCCATAAGCTACTCTTTGTGCATGGTTGGAATGGAAGATCAAGTCAATTCTACCGAATAATCGAATTGCTTTCTGATGAGGGTTATGATATTACGGCTATTGATCTGCCGGGCCATGGAAGGTCAACTAGGAGCACCACGACCCTGCCAGAAATTACAGACTTGATATGTGAGGTTACGAAATCAAGAGGCCCTTTTCATGGAATTGTCTGCCACTCGTTTGGGGGTGTAGCAGCACTAAATGCCGTAAGACTCGGGGCTAGCTTCGAGAAATTAGTCCTAATATCTACGGGAATCTATGAAATCAAACCGATGTTCAAGACCTTCGTCGGCCTTTTTGGTTTGGATGAGGAATACTATGCAGATAGGTTGTTCGACATCGCTGAGTCGCTGTATGGTGCCAGTCCCGGGGAGTTTGGCCTAGACCGGTTCTCCAAACAAATCGAGACGGAGACGCTGATTGTTCATTGCGAGGACGACAAGGAGGCGATGAAGGAAATTGCACTCACTCTTCACAGTGACATGAAAAATTCTGTATTACATCTGACCGAAGGGCTCGGGCACAGGAGGATCCTGAGAGATGAAAAGGTTGCAGAGAAAGTATTGAATTTCTTGTAGAGCCCAATCTATGTTTTTGGAATTATTGTGGAATCCTTGGAAAGCATTCTCTCCCTCTTGGCCTTCTCAAACCACAGCATGTCGCACCCCTCGCAACCGTCTATCTCCACGGTCCTGGAAACGGTTGACAGGTTTTGTATGTCCTCGACGATATCGGGAACAAGAGCGTTCGGTCTGTGGCTTCCATCCTCGTAAGGGACAACGATGCGCCTCATTTTCTCCCCGCAGTCCGGGCAGGCGTACCTGCTTTCCTCCTTAGAAGATGAAAGTGCCGTTCGAATGTACTCTGCTTTGTTCTCCGACAAGCCAAGTAAATCCCCCTTGAGTCTTTGATCTATTGATTTTGACTCCAAGATGAGTCCTTTGCAGGTGTTGCACCGCAGATCCGTAGTAACCAATGCGGTACGCTGGGCACCAAGTACCAACAGCCCAATCCCAATTCCCATATTGACTATCAGATTTGATGTGAGGAAGTCAAAGGGAAGATTATCCGGAGCGGCGATGAATGGAATTCCGGCAAATATCATTGCGTATCCCAAAGGGTCGAAAACCCGAATTTTCTTGTTTCTATTAGTTTTGTACTTCATTGGGCCGCAACCAGCAGGGCATTGGACTTCTGCACTCATGACTCTAGATTGCCCTTCATGGCATCAATGTTCTGCCTGCATCATAACCCGTGCCCTCTGATGCGATGACTCCTTCAACCCAAAGCGAGTGCGCCTTTTGATGGATTACAAGATGGTGACTGTGGGAACTCGCATAGACGGGAACCAAGGGGTGATGGAGGATAGTGAGGAGCTAGTGGCAGCGTTGGATGCCAAGGTCAAGAACGCTATCAGACTAGGATGGCGACCGGTCGGCGATGTAGTCACAGGCCCGGATGGAAGGATGAGCCAGGCGATGGTCAGATAGCGCCAATCAAAGGTCAGGTTTTCGTGCCGTTTTAGTCCGAGCTAACTATCGCGCTTGCCTCGATCTCAACCAGCAACCTATCATCTATCAGTGCGCCAACCTCTACGCCTGTGGAGGCCGGCCTTATTTCGCCGAAGAATTTGCCGTGCACCTTTGCGACCTCCATCATGTGCTCCCTATCGGTGACAAAAATCCGAGTGCGGACGACATCAGACATGGTGCCTCCTGCCTGTTCTATGGCACGCTGGATTTTCTCAAGGACGTACTGTGTTTGGGCGACTACATCCCCCTCGCCAAAGAAATTTCCCTGCGCATCCACGGCAGTAGTTCCGGCGACCTCTATGAATTGGCCTACCCTGACCGCACGTGAGTATCCGGCAATAGGCTCCCAAGGAGCACCTGAAGAAATATTGACTCTCTCGCCCATGTAGGGAAACCAACCCTAAACAGCCTGAAATAATTCCTCTCCTAGTCATCGCTGAATAGGTCGAATGGGGTGTCGATCATCCTAGATGGGGACTCATCATCTTCTTCTTCAGACTCATCTTTCAAGACGGCTGCTGGTTCGCCTTCGTCCGGTTCCTCGTTCTCCGTCCCACCCCCCAGCTCCTTGGTCCTTAGAGACTCGAGGGATGACTCCTGCCCGAACATCCAGTCGGGCATCTCCTGTGACCCCCCCAGTACGGAGACGGTGGTGAATGTGGCCATGGGGAGGACGGATATGGCTACTATGAAGTCGAGTATAGCGGTCTCCGGTACCTCGGCCCCCGGGGCTATTGTCTCTAGGATGATCTTCTCCAATTGCATCTCGTGCCACTGCTCGTAGTCTACGTTCAGGACGTCAAGGGAGACCAGCAGCACAACCCTCGCCACGAGCCAGTAAAGGAAGATTGGCAACACCCATGAGAGCCTCGAAACTCTCCAGACCACGTTCCTGAACATGGCAGCTATGCCCACGAGCTGGTGGGAGACCAATGGGTGGACTCTGACGGCTATCCAGAGAGCTACCAGGTAGCCCGCCATCCCAAGGTCGAAGGCTCTGCTCGGCCTGACCAGCGAGTCGGGCACCCCCTCCATTATCGCCAGAGGGACCGCGATAAGGATGACCTGCATCGGCACTGCCAGTAGCTGGAGCCCGCCGTGGACTGCCATGAGATCGTACTCCCCGCCACTGGTCTTCGAGTTCACCAGTCTGGCCATCCTTCCGTAGGGGGGGCCTTGGAGGTAAAGTCTGGCCCTATCGACTAGCTCTGGATCGCCCGTCCTGGGACTCATGTTCAATGCGGGCAGTATGCCTCCGCGGTTTGCAACGAAGAACGGTCTGAAGCCCCCCACGACTAGGGCCAGAGCTATCGATATGAGCCCGTAAGTGAGTCCAGCGGACACCACCCAGTGGATGAGGTCGGTTCGTATGCTCACTTGCGCGGCTTCGTAGTCTACGTGAACCAGGTAAGTCAATGAGAACAGAATCACCGGTGCCATGGTTATCTGTAGAACGACCAGTAGAACCAGTACCAACTGCTTCCCGACTTTCCCACGGTCAACCATGCCTCCTTCGGCGCTGCATACCACCATAAGCGCTTCATTCGATAAGTGCCTCGAGATGCCCGTTAGAAGCCAGTATCCTCGTGACCGCTACCCTGTCACTTACGCACTTCATTCCCCAACCTTCTTACACAGTTCATTTCCGCATTTTGATGACAATGAGTTCGGTACGCGCGCTACTGCTTTCCTTCCTGCTTCTGGCAGTTAGCATCTCCCACGTTGCGATGGAGGTCCCACAGGAGCCTTCAATGAAGTCGGAAGTCGGTCCAAGGAACAATCCAGTTGACTTCGAGGTCACAGGGATTGAGGTGGGCAACTCGACAGTTTCCCCGAAGGTTTGGGGCCAACCCGACTCCACCACCCTGGAGTACATGACCAAGGGAGAGACCATCCAGGTCAATGTTACCTTCCAACAGATGGGTGTCGATCCATCTCCAGTGACTGCTGATGCCAAGCTGGAGATATGGCACCCCATCGGAGTCATCATCCAGGAGTGGACGTTCAACATCACCCTAGCAGCGGGACAGACAGTCAGAGTCCCATTCGTCTGGACTCCGACTATCGCCCACAGTAGTTTGAGTGATGACGGCTTCCTCTCAGGAGGAGTGACTTTCCGAGGGATCGTCGACGCTGGAATAGGTATCGACGGAGACGTTTCGAACGACCTTCTAGACAGGGATGTTCCCATCGCTTTCTGGTATGACCCTCTAGAGAATGGCTTCTGCGAGGACGAGGCGAACGAGGGGAAGTACTGCACGAACAACGCGGTGCCGTTCGGCGTTCCAACATGGTATGCAGCTGGATACACAGATGGTTACCAGCCCGATACAAACAACTTCCCGACCGGTACTTGGAGAATGGAGAACGAGTCCAGTGCCACTGGGGATTGGCACTGGAAGGTCTCCGGGGACAATGACAACTACGCATCAAACCGCTATGACAGGCTGAGGTGGGCCTGGCAGAGGTTCAACTCTAACGACGGGTGCTCCGACCAGGTCTTCGACCCCAGTCACGGGCTGGGGTATGGGGAGCACGACCCGATAGTCTCATCCATACACGGGGCCAATCTGTGCCTAGTCAAGGTGAACAGTCCCCTGCTCTACTCCATCCAGATAGCTACCGATGCATGGGGCGTGATGGGAGCCGGTGACACGATCATGATGGAGACAGACTCCGGAGCGGGCGGTGGCGTGGAGTACCTCAACTACTCATCGCAGAACCTCTCTTCGACAGAGGGGGACTGGACGAGGATGGTCTGGAACGCCACTGGATTGCATCAGAACGAGGGTTTCACTCTGTCTTTCCTGTTCCGCTCCAACTCTTCCTTCTCGGACGAGGGGATACACATCGACTCGTTCATCATATTCGCAATCGAGCGTGGGGACGAATACACCCTCGATGCAGACTGCAGGTTCCCCGATAACTTCGGTGGGACATCTCAGTACGACCCCGAGTCCGAGGGTGGCAACACCATCCTGGTAGAGGCGGCCGATCCCGAGCCCCCCTCGCTACACTGTAGGATATTCAACAAGGGATACATCGACACAACCCTCAGGCTGTTCACCGAGGTTTCCAACAGCTCTTGGATGTCTGAATTCCCTTTGAGGATCGACTCCAATAATTTCAACGATCACGACAACGAGGTGAAGACGAACACGATCAAGGCTAGGACCTACACCAATGCCTGGTTCAACCTCTCGATCCCCGATGGAGCTCCAGTTCAGGACCTATTCTGGTATACATGGATCAACGATGGAATACTTGGCTTCCAAGAAACGAAGTACTACATCGAGCTCCCCGTGAGCGTTGAGTCAACATACAGGATGACCCTGAAGCAGGAGACTCTTGCAAACCCCGCTGCCGTGATAATGCCGGGTGGGAAGGCCAACATCACGATGGATCTCAAGAACACCGGCAACCAGTACTCTTCATGGTCCCTGGGCGGTGCGTTCCAGGACCCAACTCTCTCTCCAGACAACCTGAAGTGGTACGACTTGGCTGGGGAGGAGATGTCCATGGTCAATATGACGCCTGTGGAAGAGATATCCCTCAACGCAGAGGTGTCAATACCAGAGGGCATGGAACCCGGAACTTACCAACTCACACTGCTCGCGAATCCGAGGCTGCCCAACACATATCAAGCGGCTACGAATGTATTCATCGAGGTCCCAGTCTTCCACGATCTGGCGATAGCTCCGGTGAAGAACGCTATGCTCGCACCCGCAGACGGACAGCTACGAACCGTGCAAGTCTTCCTGTTCAATTACGGCAATACGGAAGATACATTCGACCTGAGGGTGGACACCGATAACTGGAGGCTTATGGCGGGAATAAGCGCCGAGGAGGTGACTCTGGAGGCCAATGGCGGGCAAATAGCGCTAACTCTGCGCCTTCCCATGCCCAAGGGGGTCGAGAACGGAAGCTACCGCGTTTCGATTATCGGTACCAGCCAGGCCAATCCAAGCTATCAGTCCGTGTCTAATTTCTACCTGACAGTTCCGAAGACGTACATGGTAGAGGTGGAGGACAGGGATCTCTCGCAGGAGGTCTTCGCTGCCGGAACGGACCCGAGGACCCTGAAGTGGACGATTTCCAATTCCGGCAATGAGGATGACGCCTTCGATATAGAACTAGACTTCCCATCTGACGTCAGCGCATCGGTAGCCGGGCTCACCAACGGAAGGACCCCCTACATCGCACCGGGGGAGAACTTCAGCCTGAGCGTGAGCTACTCTTTCGACGCAGATGCCGACGGGCCCCGGATAATCAAACTCAAGGCCACGAGTGTGGAATCAGGAAACTCCGACGAGGGCCAAGCCAGGTTCGAGGTTGGTACGGTGGGCTACCTGGCGGTACTGCCTCCCTCTTCGCTTTCCAACGCAGCGGAGATACGTGAGTCTGGAGATGACTACTTCATCATATTCTCAATCCGAAACGCCCACAAGGAATTGGAGCAACAAATTCGCACAGATGTTGAGCTCGACAACCTATGGACAGTGTACGACGCTAGAATGGAAGACGACGACAGGAATTTCGTCCTCGATGCCGGGGAGAGCAGGAACGTTACGATAAAAATCGATGTGAGAGACGAGAACCTCGAAAATCTAGCAGCCAATGTAGTCGATTTCAACGTCTCATTGGTAGTAATCAGCGATCTCGACACGACCAAGAGGACCACTCAGATTACGCTGTACAAGCCAGACCCCATACCAGAGGGCACAGATGTCAAGGAAGTGGGCTGGCTAGCCGCCAATTTCGCTCTCGTAGCTATAGGTCTGGCCGTGATGGGAGTCGTTCTGTTCTCTTCCTTTAGAGTACTCCAGAAGGCCAGGGCCCCACTTGAGGAGCACCATTCCTTGGGTGACTACACCATGACTGTTGAGGGATGGAGCGGCGAGAAGATAGGCGCCGACCAACTGCCCTCTGCCGATGAAGTGGCCAACTCGATGTACGGTGGTTCGCAGGACCTTTTCCAGCAGCCCCCTCCACCATCGAACCCCATGGAGCAGGCCCCTGCTCCGGCAGTAGAGCCCGACGCCCCCCCAATACCCGATAGCGGATTGCCCGAGGGCTGGACCATGGAGCAGTGGCAGTACTATGGTCAGCAATGGCTAGATTCGCAGAAGGAAGAGTAGCCGGAGATGGGCCCAGAGGACGATTGGGAGGCCTTATGACCCCCCCTCGGTTGCCCCGCCCGTCGAACCTACGAGAGTGAATGACATGCAAAACGGACAACAACCAATCTTCATCCTGAAAGAGGGCACAACAAGGACAAGCGGAAAGGGCGCCCAGAGTAACAACATCGCGGCAGCCAAGGCAGTAGCAGAGGCAGTGAGGTCGACCCTCGGACCAAAGGGAATGGACAAGATGCTCGTCGACTCGATGGGAGATGTAGTAATCACCAATGATGGAGCCACGATACTGAAGGAGATGGAGATAGAGCACCCGGCTGCGAAGATGATTATCGAGATTGCAAAGACCCAGGAGCAGCACTGCTTCGACGGCACTACCAGCGCTGTCGTGATTGCGGGGGAGCTCTTGAAGAGAAGCGAGGACCTTGTCGAGCAGAACGTTCACCCAACCGTAATATGTGAAGGATTCAGACTCGCCTCAGACAAGGCTGTAGAACTGATCGACACCCACGGAAAGGGAGTCAACGAGAAGATGTTGACAGAGGTGGCCAAGACAGCACTAACTGGAAAGAGCACAGGAGCAGTGAAGGAGTTCCTATCGGACATCAGCGTCAAGGCAGTTCTCTCAGTAGCCCAGGAGGACGACCAGGGAGCAATAGTCGACCTGGACGACATCAAGGTACAGAAGAAGCAGGGGGGCTCCATCAGGGACAGCACACTCGTTGACGGCATCATTCTCGACAAGGAGAGGGTCCACAGCGGCATGCCCAAGAGCGTACCAGACGCCAAGATTGCCCTGATTAACTCGGCCATCGAGGTCAAGAAGACAGAGGTAGATGCCAAGATCCAGATCACGGATCCAAACATGCTCTCCCAGTTCTTGGACGAGGAGGAGCAGTTCCTGCGCTCCCTTGTTGACAAGATATCCGAAAGCGGCGCGAACACGGTAATCTGTCAGAAGGGTATCGACGACCTCGCTCAGCATTACATGGCCAAGGCAGGGATATTCGCCATCAGGAGGGCCAAGAAGAGCGACATGGAGGCCCTCTCGAAGGCAACCGGGGGAAGAATAGTGAACAACCTCGACGACCTGTCCGGAGAAGATCTCGGCAGCGCCTCCAAGGTGGAGGAGAGGAAGATCGGAGACTCAGACATGGTCTTCGTAGAAGGATGTCCCCAGGCGAAGAGCGTCTCGGTCCTGCTTAGGGGAGGAACAGAGCACGTGATCGACGAGGTCAAGCGAGCATTCGAGGACGCCATTGGAGTAGTCGCAGTCGCCCACGAGGACGGCTCAGTTCTCACTGGTGGAGGGTCGGTCATCGCTGCACTGAGTCGTGACCTCAGATCGTACGCAGAGGGAATAGGAGGGAGGGAGCAGATGGCAATTGAGGCTTTCTCTAGCGCCCTCGAGGTCATTCCTCGGACTCTTGCGGAGAACGCTGGACTAGACCCAGTGAACACAATCATCGATTTGAGGAAGGCACATTCTGAGGGCAAGTCGACCCATGGGGTCAACGTGTACAAGGGGGGTGTCGTCGACATGGCCAAGGCCAAGGTGTACGAGCCAAGCCGAGTAGTCGAACAGGCCATCCAGAGCGCCTCAGAGACAGCAGTGATGATCCTTCGAATCGATGACGTGATTTCCAGCAAGGGGGCTGGCCCAATGCCCGAGGACTTCGAAGGAATGGACATGTGAGATGTCCTAGATTCGTAGCAAAACGCACATCTCCAAATGCACATATTCAATAGTCGGATTATCGTCGAGTAGGACATACAGCCCAAGGCTGGAGATGATGACATGTCCGACTCTTCCCTGCTCATACTGTTCGGCTCAGAGTCAGGTAACGCAGAGGACTTGGCATCCATAGCCGAGAAGCAGGCGAAATCCCAGGGTCTTTCTCCCACGGTGAAGGGAATGGACGAGATAGAGATAGGGGACCTCGCAGGTTCGAAGAATGTCCTGATCTACTGCAGCACGTGGGGCGAAGGAGACATGCCCGACAACGCGATAGACCTCTGGGAAGCCGCAAATGGCGACTCCCCGCCCGACCTCGAAGGATGCAACTTCGCAGTCTGTGCTCTAGGGGACACCAGCTACGAGTTCTTCTGCCAGTCAGGAAAGGACTGGGACGCTTGGTTCGAAAAGCAGGGAGCAACCAGGGTAGTGGATCGCGTTGACTGCGACGTGGAATATGATGATCCAGCCGCAGAGTTCACCGCCAGCGCACTTTCGATTTTCGCTTCACTGGGAGGCGGGGCCCCAGCAGAATCCGATGCCGTGAACGAGTCCGACGCAGACGTGGCACCACCAGTGGAAGACTCCGCAGCGGAAGATGGGGAATCCGTAGGCGGACTCGACGACCTTCTATCATCCGGTGACCGCTCCCTGGTTCTCCTGTTCGGATCCCAGTCAGGAAACTCCGAGGGACTCGCCAGCAAGATCGCCAAGGACGCCAAGGCATACGGCCTCGAGGGAGAGGTGCATGATATGGACGGCTTCGACTTCAACTCCCTTTCAAGCAAGAGGAGGGTCATGATCGTATGCTCCACCTGGGGCGAGGGCGAGCAGCCCGACAATGCAGAGGACCTGTGGCAGTTCTCGATTTCAGACTCCGCCTCTAGGATGGAAGGGGTGCACTTCGCAGTCCTAGCACTGGGGGACTCCAGCTACGAGTTCTTCTGCCAGTCAGGAAAGGAATGGGACGCCCAGTTCGAGAAACTAGGGGCCACTAGGGCCATCGACCGACTCGATTGCGATGTGGACTACGACGCACCTGCAGCAGAATGGCTGATGGACGCCCTGCCCACTCTAGCAGCGATCGACAGCACCGGACACTTCCACGAGGACATGGTGGACTCAATCAAGATGTACGCGAGCGGGGACTCACTAGGTGCCGAGGGCGAGGACGGCTTCTCGATGCCTGAAATCGCCATCGATGCCATTCAGGTCGAGGCTACCATTTTCCGCTACGACCCCGAGACCTTCAGCACAGGCACGGACACCTGGCTCTGCTCCCTCTCGGCGAATATGTCAGTCCTCGAGGTTCTGAGGACCCTGAAGATGACACAGGACGGCTCTCTCACCTTCCGCGACGGAACTGCCGACGACCCCAACACCGCCATCTCTGTGAACGGAAGGCTGGTCCTCCCGGGTTTGACAAGGCTGGACTCAGTTGCCCCCATGAGAGATGGGCAGGTCTCACTTAGGATCGAACCACTTCCGGGATTCGATGTCATTCGCGATTTGGCGATAGACCCCTGGTCTCTGGAGAGGAAGCGAGAATCGAGCGAGCCATGGATGGTAGCAGCGACAAGGGAGGGCGCACAAACCCCGCAGGGAGTTGTTGGCACCATGGAGCCCGGTGCTGCATCCAAGATTCACTCCATCAGGAACTTTTCCAGCCAGAACATCATCCACTCTAGCTCCGATGCGATCCCCCACGCCAACGGCTACCTTGGCCCAGCAGTCATCGCATCATCCTGGTCTCGCAGGAATGACCCCCGGACTTCCCCAACCAAGAGGAAGGCCATCGACGAAATGCTCTCCTCCCACAACGGAATCAAGGCCGAGACCGACTTCGCCCCTATCAGGCGCCAGTCATCCGTTCCCAGGCAGGTCTCGGACGCCCTCCTGGAGGCGAAGAACTCGGTTATCACCGACGAGGGCTTCAATGGCAAGCACGGCAAGCACGTTTGGTGGTACACCTGGTCTGTAAAGAGCAGCGGTCTGGTAAACGACACGGTGATCTACAGACAGGCACTAGGCCCCTTCGCCCTACTCGGAAACCTGTTCTCGGGAGTAACGGCTAGGATGGTCCTGGGCTTCACAAGAACCGGTGGAAACATGTTCAACGGCATGCTCGGGATGGTCGCTCCTCCTGCAGATGGACGGAAGATTCTGATGCCGCTGAAGTATTCATACCACCCGGGGAATATAGCACACAGCAGCGCCACAGAGGTCAACCAGACGATGGTTCCGCTCGCTCGCTCCCTAGGTATCGAACTTCTACCGATGGAGGGGGCTACTAGTTGCGGAGCAGGGATAATCAGGCAGGCTAACGACATTCTCCAGATAACCCTGAACGCAAGGAACTTCGCAATTGCCGAGTCCCTAGGGGCCGACATTATCACCCCATGTGCCGCTACTGCCGGCAACCTGCATGAGGACCTTTCCCGACTGAGCGAAGAACCCCTCCTGATGAGGAAGACCCAGGAAGTGCTCCTGCGGACTACGGGGATGAAGTTCCACGGGGGCATCAAGGTAAATCACCTGCTTCACGTACTGGTGGACGAGATCGGACTGGACAAGGTAAGCCAGAAGGTCAGGAACCCAATCAACTTCCGGATAGCTGGATTCTACGGACCCAACATGCAGCAGGAGGGTGCCTGCGGAGAAGACGATGTCTACGATCCGCAGTACCTTGAGCAGCTCATCGAGGCCCTCGGAGGGGAACCGGTCCATTGGGAGAGCAGGACCCAGAGCGTGGGCGTGCCCGGACTGTTCGCAGAGGAGGCCACGGTCCTCAGGCAAATCGCCTCTACAATCGACGATGCAAAGTCAGAGGGTGCGTCGATAATAGTCAGCGCCTGCACCCTGTCCCACACCGCCCTGGACGTCTACCAGGGGAAGGCTAGCAGGTCGACGGGGCTCTCGACCAACATACCCGTGATACACCTGACAGAACTCCTAGCATTCGCCTTTGGCCACTACAACGAAAGGCTCGCACAACTAAGGACCAGGATCGCTGTCATCGGCGACTAGAACTGGTCAAGACCGGTCTGGCCCCTAGGTCGGAAACTCTCCGGGGGCAACTCCTCCTTGGGCTTCCTCCCAACCTCCGCAGGAGTCTCGTCCTTCTCAGAGAGCTCCCCCCTGTGCCTCTCTCTGGCCTCGAGCACGAAATCGGCAGCTGGCCCGGATACATCCCCGTTGGTCACCGAGAACCTGGAGAGGTTCGACAGGTCCCTGTGGGGGTTCCCGCTAAGCCCCCTGGAGACCCTCCTGGCAGCCTTGTGCATGAACTCCTCCTTCCTTCTCGCAGAGTCCTTGGCGCTCTCGTCCCTCGTTCCCTCTGCTATCAGGACGACTACCTCCCCACCACGCCTTCTGCCCGTCCTACCTCTCCTCTGGATGGTCCTTATCTCGCTCGATACAGGCTCGTAGAAAACTACCAGGTCCGCGCTCGGGATGTCCAAGCCCTCCTCCCCCACGGAAGTGGCGACCAATACGTTGGCGCCGCCTGACCTGAACTCCTCGAGCCTAGAAATCTGCTGCTTGGGGGTGAGCCCTCCCGATCCTGACCTACTCGACTGCCCAATGAACTGGATCGCGTTGATCCCCTCCAACCCATCTAGAGCCTTCTCCAGAGCCTCCACGGTGTCCCTGTAGTTCGCGAATACAATGATTCTTGACTCTGGATCGCGTTTGATTCTCTCCCTGGCCATGCGCCTCACTGCTCCGACCTTGGAGTGAATCTCATCCATATCCTGCAGCCTATCGGAAAGTGATCTCACTCTTGGGTCCCTCAGGAAGTCCTTTGCGGATTTGCTCCTCGAGTCCTCAGCCTCCATCCTGGATAGGAAGTATCGCGATGCGGCTACCCCCTGGCATAGTAGGTGATTGATTAGGTGGTGCAGCCTCATGGCAGTAGCAATCTGTGAAGACGACCTGTACCCACTAGGGTCTCCCCTTTGTATTGCAGCCTGGGCTCTATCCATTGCATTGGTGAGTCCTGCTTGGTTGATGGCTCCGGGCATCACGTACCTACCTGACCTCCTCTCCCTGTCCACTATCCCCTCCTGCCAGATTCTGAATGGCTCTACAAGGTCTCTGATTTCGGTTGGCACTGCAACCCCCATCTCCTCCACCTCTAGCTCAGCCAGGAATTCTGCTAGCATCGGGTCTTCCCTGGTCCTAAGGTGAATCTTCTGTATCTCGAGCCTGCTGCAAATCTCGTGAACCTGCTCTTTCCTAGAGCCAGGACTCGCAGTGGTTGCTAGAATTAGCGGATTGTTTGACTGGGTGAGGTACATCTCCGCAACCTCTGCCATGGCGTGCTCCCCCGTGCAGTGATGCGCTTCGTCGACAACCAGAAGGCAGCAGTCCCGAAGAGAAAGAACCCCTTTCTCGACGTCGTTCCTGACTACCTGTGGCGTCGCGAAGACTAGCTTCGAACCACTCCACAGATCAGGCCTCTTTGATGCAGTCTGTTGGCCGCTCAGCACTATTGGATTCCACTCCTCTGTCTTGGATAAGACGGGGAGCGCATTTTCCAGATGCTGATTAGAGAGGGCGACGGTCGGGGCGATAACCAATGCCCAACCCCCGGCCCGCTCCATCCTTTCTACGATCGACATCCATGCTACTGCTGTCTTCCCGGCTGCAGTAGGTAGGATTAGTAGGGTAGAGCCAGCCATTGCGTCATCAACTGCTTTCAGCTGGTATGCACGGGCCTCTACCTTGTCAGAAACCAACCCCGGATGGCCGACATGAGGTGGCATGGACTCCGACCTCCGCAGTCAGGGTTCAAAATAGTTCCATTCTAGGTTTTCCCGGCCCACGTCCCGCAAGAGTGTCCGATTAGTGCCCCGATTCGTTCAAATAGGGTATGTTAGTCGCAAGGCCGCTCACTACGTGAGGTACCAGACACCAAAGGGCTCTGAATAACAACCCACAAACCGTCTCTGCAATCGCGGATTCGGCCCGGTGTCACGGTGCCTCCAGTACGTGGTAGGCCCGGTATTGGCCGCTTGCGGCCAAAATCGGTAATTTAGGAGGAAATGCAATGGCAGACCGATCCAAACCCCGCCGAGGTAGCATGGGCTATGGCCCTAGAAAGAGGACCGTAAGGCAATACCCCCGAATCACTTCATGGCCAGAAACTGATGCCTCTGAGGTCAGAGTTCAGGGCTTCGCGGGCTGGAAAGCAGGAATGACTCACATCCTGATGAGGGACACAAACCCGAAGTCGACCTCCGCAGGACAGGAAGTCAGGAAGGCCGTAACTGTCGTAGAGGCCCCACCCATGACCGTCCTTGCCGTCAGAGGCTACAGGATGACTCCTTACGGAAAGCAGACAGCTGGAGAGGTTTGGACTGACGTTTCAGAAGAATCTCCAACTAATCTTTTCCCTCGCCTAGCTAACCAGACACGAGGCGAGAGAGACGAGGAGCAAGGTAGGAAGCCCGCAAAGCGCGGCGGAAGAATCCCCAAGAGACCTTCCAAGCCAACAGAGGAAGCGGCGAACTCTCTCAGGGAACAGGACCTATCTGAGGTTAGGCTAATCGTCTGCACTCAGCCAGAATCTGTTCGGAGCGTCCCCTCGAAGACTCCTGAGATAATGGAGATGGGGCTAACTGGAGGGGACATCGAAGCCAAGTTGGAATGGGCACTAGAGCGCCTCGGAGGAGAGATAGGAATCGAAGACGTGTACGATGTCGGCCAGGAGGTCGACGTTGTGGGCGTGACAAAGGGCAAGGGGTGGCAGGGCTCGATCAAGAGGTTCGGCCTGAAGCTCCTCAGCCACAAGAACAGCAAGAGGAGGCGCCAGGGAGGAAACATGGGAGACTTCGGAACCGGGTACGTCAGGAAGACAATCAGGCAGGCAGGGCAGGTTGGATATCACAAGAGGACCGAACTGAACAAGAAGATCTTGAGAATATCCAATCCAGAGGAGTCCGAGATAACCCCCGCAGGCGGCTTCCTAAACTACGGTGAGGTCACCAATCCTTACATGATCATCCAAGGGAGCCTTCCGGGGCCAGCCAAGAGACTAATCAGATTCAGAGACCCAACCCGCCCAAGGAAGATCCCAGGCGAGGTCGAGGTAACCTACGTCAGTACATCGAGCAAGCAGGGAGTGTGATATTTTGAAGACAAAGGCATACAATCTAGTTAACTCGGTAGAACAAGAAGAAATGGATGCCGGGCTTCTAGCAGAGACTTATTCTGTAGAGGCAAAGGATGGCAAGGCAGTCCAACTCCCAGACGCATTCACATCACAAATTCGAGAAGATCTAGTCCGATCAGCCGTTCTGGCGTCTAGAGCCAACAGGAGGCAGTCCTACGGTCACAGAGAGCACAGCGGGAAGCGTTCACCGCAGCCCGGTATGAAGCACTCGGTGGAATGGTGGGGCAAGGGAAGAGGAGTCTCCAGAATCATGAGGAAGGCAGGGCAGAAGACCGGTGCTCAGAACCCTCACACACGAGGTGGAAGGAGGGCCCACGGGCCAAAGGTGGAGAAGGAGTGGTCACAGAAGATCAACTCCAGAGAGAAGAGGATAGCCCGCGACTCCGCAATTGCCGCATCATGCGACCCCGACACTGTATCGTCCAGAGGGCACAGGTTCGAAGAGGGAATCAGGTTCCCCATCATCATCGACGATTACATCGAATCCAGGGGGAAGTCGGATGAGAAGTACGACATCGAGTCAATCCCTAACCAGTACTCGACCAGAAAGTTCGTGGCCATGATGGAGGGACTCGGGCTCTCCTCGGACCTAGAACGCTCGAAGAGCGGAAGGACAATCAGGGCAGGCAAGGGCACAATGCGGGCCCGGAAATATCGCACTCCGAAGAGCATCCTACTGGTAGTCGCACAGAAAGGAGGGCTGGACAAAGGCGCTCGAAACCTACCCGGCGTCGACGTGGTCACGGCCAAGGACCTGTGCGCAGAGGATCTAGCCCCGGGAGGGGACATTGGAAGGCTGACAGTCTGGACAAAGTCGGCAGTAGAGGCACTGGAGTGATTCAAGATGGACCCATACGACGTAATTATCATGCCATGGATCACAGAGAAGACCCTGGACGCCAGGAGAATAGCCGATCCGGAGGGGGGATACATGGAGAACAACAACAGGATCGAGTTCATCGTTAGGAGGGAGGCCACCAAGAAGGACATCAAGGAGGCAATCGAGACCCTCCTCGAAGTCAAGGTGGCCAAGGTCAACGTCAGAATCAACAAGACAGGGAAGCATGCAAGCATTCGCCTGGCCGAAGGATACGATGCAGAGGAGGCTGCGCTCAAGCTAGGAGCGTTCTAGGGTGTGAAAATATGGGCAAGAGGACACGTTCACAGAGAAAGGGGTCGAGCCCCAAAAACCGCGTTTCGAGCCACAGGTTCCCCGCAGCCAACAGGCTTCCAAGGGTCAAAGGGGAGATCGCAGAGGTCGTGGACCTGGTCCACAGCCCCGCACACACCGCCCCACTGGCCAAGGTCAAGTTCGAGGATGGCCAGATCGCTCACTTGGCAGCCCCAGAGGGAATAGCCGTCGGACAGTCCGTAGCCTTCGGGGACAAGGTCTCCCTGAGGCCAGGAAACGTCACCACTCTCGCACAGATACCAGAGGGGACGCAGATCTGCAACGTTGAGTTGAGGCCAGGCGACGGAGGGAAAATTGCGAGATCCGGAGGCAACTCAGCAATGATTGACACCAGGATGGGGGACTACGTCAGAGTCCAGCTACCCAGCGGCCGCACGAAGGATCTACCTGCCAACTGCAGAGCCACAATCGGCGTCCTCGGAGGGCATGGAAGAACCGAGAAGCCCCTTCTCAAGGCAGGAGCCGCCCACCACAGGGCAAAGGCAAGAGGAAAGCTATACCCCACGGTCAGCGGAGTCGCGATGAACCCAGTAGACCACCCCCATGGAGGCGGGAACCACCAAGCAGTCCATGGGCCAAACTCAGTTGCTAGGAACGCACCACCAGGACAGAAGGTCGGTAACATAGCACCGAGAAGAACCGGTAGAGGCCGGTCGAAGAAGGAGTAGATATCATGGCAAGGAAGAGGAAGGTGTTCAGGTCGGCAAAGATGGCCAGGCGCCAGGCAAGGAAGAGGCGATCGAAGATTTCCGAGCGAAGGAAGAAGGAGTTCCTTTGGAGGGGCTACACCATTGAAGAGCTGAAGGAGATCCCGCTCTACCCCTGGGGGAACAGCTTCGAGCCAGAGAACGAGGACTACGACCCCGATGCACTATCAATCGCGACCCTGATGCCCTCCAGAGTAAAGAGAACCCTCGGGAGGGGGCTTACAGAGGAGTGCCAGAAGCTCGTAGAGAGGGTTAGGAACAGCAACGGCAAGACCGTGAAGACCCACTGCAGGGGGATGTACGTACTCCCTGAGATGGTAGGTTCCACTATCGGAGTCCACGACGGACAGAAATTCGTTAACCTGGAGATAATTCCGCCGATGATCGGCCACTCTCTGGGTGAATTTGCCAAGACTAGGAAGTCGGTTACGCACACCGGACCAGGTGTGGGTGCAACCCGATCTTCCCAGCACGTGGCGCTAAAGTGAGGTGAGAAAATGAGCAGGAGACAAGGAAGACCACAGAGCGGATACACCCAGCTACTGGAGGGGTCGAACCTAGTCACTGCAAGGGCTGTCAACCTGGACTGCCATCACAAGCACTGCTACCACATCGCCAAGGCAATCAGGGGGATGAACGCCGAGATAGCCAGGGACTACCTGGAAGACGTAGTCGCCAAGAAGAGGGCGATCCCGTATCAGCGCAGATCCCGCAAGGGCAGAGGAGGAAATACCATGGCAGGGCACAGAAAGGGCAAGATGGGCCCAGGTAAGTTCCCGAACAAGGCATCGAAGGAATTCATCAAGCTAATCAACAGCGCCATGGACAACGCCAGACAGAGATTCGACGACATCGACGCCGAGGACATGGTCATCACCCACGTTGCCGCCCACCGCGGCCAAGTAGCCACTAACATGAGGCCAAGAGCGAGGGGGAGGGCCACTCCAAGCAACCACTACCAAGTAAACCTGGAAATCTTCCTGGAGTACTTCGGCGATGAGGACGAAGAGATGGGAGAAGACGAGTTCTGAGGTGATTGCATGAAGGAGAATAACATCCACAAGATGATCAGAAGAAACGTGGACAGACAGCTCGTACGAGAGTACCTGCTCAAGGAGACGGAGAGGGCAGGCTACGGAGGCCTAACCTTCAACAGAACCCCAGAGGGGACCAAGGTTACCCTTCAAGCGGAGCAGGTCGGAAGGGTCATCGGCAGGAGAGGAAAGGTGATCCACGACCTGCAGCGCAGACTCCAAGAGGACTTCGACCTGGACAACCCGCAGCTCGAAGTGGAGGAGATCGAGGAATCCAGAACCAATGCACAGGTGATGGCAAGCAGACTAGCCAGCTCTCTCGAGAGGGGCTGGTTCTTCAGAAGAGCGGGCCACAGCACAGTCCAGAACATCATGGACGCGGGTGCAAGGGGATGCATCGTAATCCTAAGCGGAAAGATTACCGGTGCAAGACACCGGGTCGAGAAGTTCCAAAAGGGGCACATCAAGTACTGCGGCGAGACAGCCCTGCAGTTCATGGACGTAGGATTCTCCACGGCAGTGAAGAAGCTCGGAACCATTGGGTGCACCGTCAGGATAATGAGGCCAGGGACAAAGCTGCCTCACGAGATAGCAATCCAGGAGAGAAGCGAATCAGGCCTACCCGACTTGGTCGAGGCTTCTGGATTCGTCCCTCTCGAACTAGAGGAGGCCCTGGAAAGGGCAGCAAGGGAGGAGGAATGACATGACTCACGTAAGCGCCAAGGAGATTGACGAGATGAATCAGGAGCAGCGCGAGACCACCCTGGAGGAACTCCGAGATGAGATGCTCCAACTCAGATCACAGCAGGCCCTCGGGGGATCAGCATCGAACTCAGGCGCTTACAAGCAGACTAGGAGGAGCATAGCAAGGCTCCTGACTAAGATGAACCAGGAAAAGGAGGAGTGATTTGGCAGGAATTTGCAACATGTGTGCGCTTCCAGATGACCTATGTATTTGTCAGGAGATAGCCAAAGAACAGCAGAAGGCGGTGATTTCAGTGGTAAGGAGGAGATACGGCAAGATGGTCACAATGGTGGAGGGCATAGAGGATACTGCGATCGACATCGGCCAGCTAGCGAAGATCCTCAAGGGTGCCTGCGCGAGCGGAGGGACCGTCAAGGGCAGGACAATCGAACTGCAGGGCGACCACAAGAAGAAGGCAGCTAGGGTACTCGAGCAGAACGGCTACCAGGTGGAGGTGCGCTAGATGACTCAGATGATCAACCTACCTTGGCTATCCCGGAACCTGGAGGTCATCGACTCAACGGACCCGACCCTAATCGGCATCTCCGGAGTGGTAATGGACGAGACCAAGAGAACCATCATCATCCAGACCAGCGACAACGAGATCACCATGGCCAAGGACACAATCCGCTTCACTATCGAAGACGAGGAAATCATCGGCTCCAAGGTCGGCCAGAGGCCAGAGGAAAGAATCGGCAAGAGATACAGGAGGTCCTGATATGAGAGACATAGGCGTAGACGTTAACAAGCCCGAAGGGGAGTGGGACGGAAGCAAGAACTGCCCGTTCTACGGAACGCTGAGGCTACGCGGGCAGATAATCTCGGGAGTGGTTTCCTCAGGGGGAATGCAGGACACCGTGGTAGTCGAGAGGCAGACTACAAGGTACATGAAGAAGTTCGAGAGATACCAGAAGAGGACGAGGCGCTATTCCGCGCACCTCCCCAGCTGCATCGGCGAGCTCAACCCCGGTGACACCGTCCGAATCATGGAATGCAGACCACTGTCCAAGACCGTGAAGTTCTGCGTCATCGAGAAGGGGGTCGGGCAATGAAGGGAATACCAGGGAGGGTGACCTCCGGCCTTCCCACGCAGGCTCGCCTGGAGTGCGTAGACAACACCGGCGCAAAGGTCGTACAACTGATCACCGTCCTCAAGAAGGGAGGAGTAGCCAGGAGATACCCCTCCGCCGGAGTGGGGGACATGATCCGGGTCACCGTGAGGAGAGGGACCCCCGAGACAAGGCGCCAGATATACACCGCCGTGGTAGTCAGGCAATCAAGACCCTTCAGAAGGGTTGACGGGACTTGGGTCCAATTCGAGGACAACGCATGCGTCATCACCAACGACAGGGGCGACGTTCAGGGTTCCGACATCAAGGGACCTGTCAGCAGAGAAGCGGCCGAGAGATGGCCAAGGATAGCGGCTACGGCCAAACAGATTGTGTAGGTGAAAGAGATGGTTAGCAAGAAGGCAGGAAAGCAGAGAACGTCCCAGAGGGACGCACCCCTCCACGTGAAGAGGAAGAGAATGCGGGCTCGCCTGATCTCGGACGACCCGGATCTGAGGCAGGTACGCTCGGTCACAGTCAGGGTGGGGGACGAAGTGGAGGTCACCAGAGGCGACTTCAGCCACCCCAACAGCGTGAAAGCCGAATCCCGAGGAAAGAGACTTGGCCAGCCGAGGGGCAGGGCAGGGGTGAAGGCGAAGGTCGCGTCTGTCGACACAAAGAGCGGATTCATCTTCGTGGACGGGCTAACCCAGTCCACTGCCGACGGGAAGGAGGAAGCAGTCCCAGTCAACCCATCAAACGTCATCGTCACCAAGCTGTTCGAGGGCGCCCCAGAGAGAATCAAGAGAATCGTTGACAGATCCACAGGAGGTGCCACAGAATGAGCAGAAGCCACCACAAGAGGCTAGGCATGCCAAGAACATGGCCACTCACCAGGAAGACAAACATCTGGGCACAGAAGCCCAACCCGAGCGGGCACCAACTCGAGATGTGCATGCCACTAGGAATAGTTCTCCGAGACGTCCTAGGAATCGCGCACAACATGAGGGAGGCGAAGAGAATCCTCCACTCCCGAATCGTGATGGTGGACGGCAGGATAGAGACTGACAGGGCACGAGGAGTCGGAATCATGGACGTACTGACCGTAGGGGACGAGAACTACCGATGCATACTCGACAAAAACGGGAAGCTACGATACAGGCCCATCGCTAAGAAGGCGGCTGGAAGCAAGATATGCCGCGTCATGGGCAAGACGACGGTGAAGGGGGGCAAGACCCAGGTGCACCTGCACGATGGCAGGAACATCCTCCTAGACGAGTCCCCGGACTACAAGACAGGCGACTCCCTAGTGATATCCCTGCCCGACCAGAAGGTCTCATCCCACTTGGAGATGAAGAAGGGGTCGACCGCATACCTCACCGGTGGAAGCCACATCGGCGAGATCGCCAAGATCAAGGATCAGGAGGTCAAGCGATCCTCAAAGCCAAACGAGACATCATTCGAAGACTTCGGAACAATCACCGACTACGTATTCGTTATCGGAAAGGAGTCAGACATACCCCAGGAGGCTGAGTCATGAGCGAGTCAGCGAACCCAATGCTATCGCCTGCGATAACCAAGGTTACCGTCAACATAGGCGTAGGGGAAGGGGGAAGGAGGCTCCAGCTGGCCGAAAAGGTTCTGGAGGTGCTTACAGGAATGACTCCATCGAGGACGCTTTCCACCAAGACCAACAGAGACCTCGGGACGAGGAAGGGCGCCCCCATCGGGTGCAAGGTGACTATCCGAGACGCGGACAAGGTACAGTCATTCCTAAAGGACGCATTCTGGGTAAGGGAGCACACCCTCCCCTCGTACAACTTCGACTCTTCGGGCAACCTCTCATTCGGGATTTCGGACTACACCGACTTCCCTGACCAGAAGTACGACCCGGACATCGGGATATTCGGAATGGACGTGAACGTGGTCCTCGAGAGGCCAGGGCACCGAGTCTCCAGAAGGAGAAGGCGGAAGTCGAAGGTCCCCATGCCGCACAGAATCGGCAGAGAAGAGTCCAAGGCATGGTTCACCGAGAAGTTCGAACTGAAAATTGTGGAGGAGTAAGTAGTATGGCACGCGATCACGGAGAGAGGATTGGAAGGAGCCTGGGATGCAGGCGCTGCGGAAGGAAGAGGGGAATGATCCGCAGACACGGGCTTAGACTGTGCAGGCAGTGCTTCCGAGACGTGGCCCCGGATATAGGATTCAAGAAATACTCATGAGGTGATGAAAGATGCAGTTTGACCCATTGAATGATGCCTTCACGACGATATACAACGCAGAGACCGCTGGAAAGTACGAAGTCACGGTAAGCCCAGCCAGCAAGCTACTCGGGAGCATGCTCTCAATCATGCAGACCTCCGGATACCTGGGTGGATTCGAGAAACTCGAAGACGGCAGAGGCGGCTCCTACAAGGTCTCCCTGATAGGGGCGATCAACAGATGCGGAGTAATCAAGCCCAGACACTCGGTGAAGAGGTCCGACTTCGACAAGTGGGAGTCTAGGTACCTGCCAGCGAGGGACTTCGGCCTGCTGATTCTAACCACGAATCAGGGGATAATGGATCACTTCGAGGCTAAGAAAGAGAGGGTGGGCGGAAGGCTGCTCGCATACGTGTTCTAGGAGGAAGAAGCATGCCAAGAGAAGCAAAGGTGTCCCACAGTATCGCACTCCCCGACGGGATGGCGGCCAGCATAGAGGGGAACACCGTGACACTCTCCAAGGAGGGAAACAACCTGTCCAGGGAATTCATACACAACAGGGTCTCAGTAAACCAGGCCGAAGACGGCCTGGAGGTTTTCTGCAGCCTACCAAGGAGATCGGAGAAGGCGATAGCGGGGACGTGGGCCGCCCACCTGAGGAACATGGTGAAGGGTCTCGAAGAGGGCTTCGAATACAGGCTGAAGGCGGTCTTCAGCCACTTCCCTATGACGCTCAAGGTGGATGGAAACAAGTTCACCATCACCAACATGCTCGGGGAGAAGGTCCCAAGGGTAGCCAAGCTCCCATGGACACCTTCAGAGGTCCAGGTCAAAATCGAGGGCAAGTCAGACATCATAGTCACTGGAGCAGACAGGGAGAAGGTAGGACAGTCCGCAGCCAACATCGAGAGGGCCTGCAAGGTCAAGAAGAGAGATCCACGCGTCTTCCAGGACGGGATCTACATTACATCCAAGGGGGCATGAAAATGGCATACGAAGATCTCACTGTACCGGAGCTGAAGGAACTGCTCAGGGAGCGCGGACTGCCTCTCTCGGGCAAGAAGGCAGACCTGATCGCCAGGCTCTCAGAGGCAGAGGAGCCCCAGGAGGCGGAGGAGCCCCAGGAGGCAGAGGAGCCCCAGGAGTCGGAGGAGCCCCAGGAAGACAGTTCGAAGAAGACGACTACGACGAGGAAGAGGGAGACTTCGAGGAATGGGACGACCTGCACACTGCGAGGCAGAAGCCAGTTCTAGACGACTCAACCAAGGAGGCACTCAAGAAGAGGTCCGAGCAGAAGAAGAAGCAGCCGAAGTTCCGAAGGCAGGAGTGGTTCAGGTACCGTCGGCTTTCGAAGACGGGATACCGGAAGCCCAAGGGAGACGACTCGAGCATGCGGAAGAACCGGAAGTACCGGTCACCGATGGCAAGAGTCGGCTACGGGAAGATCGCAGCCGCCAGAGGCCTACATCCCTCCGGATTCGAGGACGTCCTGGTCCACAACGCGGGCGAACTGGACGGCCTAGACCCGGAGACGCAGGCCGTCAGGATCGGCTCCAGCGTCGGCAACAGAAAGAGAACCAGGATTCACGAGAGGGCGGACGAGCTAGGGCTCAGAGTACTAAACCGCCGCCAGATAGATGGGAAGGGGGACTTCTGATGTTCATATCAAACCAGAAGAGAATGGCCGCTGCTATCTTCTCCAAGAAGGAGGGCAGGCCCGTAGGAATCCACAGAATATGGGTCAACCCCGACTACCTTAGCGAGGTAGCCGACGCCGTCCAGAAGGACGACGTCAGGATGCTCATAGAGGACGGCATAATCAAGGCCAAGCCAATCAAGGGAACCAGCCGCTCAAGAGCCAGAAAGTCCGCATTCCAGAAGTCCAAGGGAAGGAGGAAGGGCCAAGGTTCGAGAAGCGGCAGCGCCAACTCGAGAAGCCCACGCAAGCAGAGGTGGATGTCAAAGATCAGGGCCCAGAGGAGGACCCTCAAGGAACTAAGGGGCACGGGAGAGATAACGCCCTCGCAATACAGGCACTTCTACAGGAAGGCGAAGGGCGGCTCTTACCGATCCATCTCCCACCTGAAGAGCAACATAGGGACCGATGGGATAGAACTGGGGGGTGAAGAGTGATGGCAAAGGGCAAGAACCAGAGACTACGATTCAAGAGGAGGAGAAACGCCGAGACAGACTACCACAGGAGGTCAAGGATGCTGCGCAGCGGCATACCGAGAGCCGTCGTGAGAGTATCGAACACCCAGGTAACGTGCCAACTAGTCGGGTACGAGAAAGGCGGGGACAAGATCCTGGCATCGGTAACCGGAAAGTCCCTGGTGGACTCGTTCAAGTGGCCTGCAGACGCCTCAAGGAAGTCGGTCCCCGCGTGCTACCTGGCCGGGTTCGCAATGGCGACCTCGGCACTCTCAAAGGGACACTCCGAAGCCATTCTGGACATAGGCCTAGCAGCCTCCACGCCCGGAAACAGGGTTTACGCAGCACTCAGGGGGATGGCCGACGCAGGCATGGAAATACCTCACTCCGACACAGTCCTCCCAAGCGACGAGAGAGTCAACGGAGAGCACATAGGGGAGAACATTAGCAAGGCTGTAGCCGCAACCAAGAAGTCGATAGAGGGTGGTAAGTGATGACCGAGGAACCAAAAGTGGAAGAGGAAGATACGCAGATCGCACCCGGACTGGCTCTGGCCTTGGCCCCGCAAGACCAAGATGATGGCTTCCGAAGGCGCGGCCCAGACCCCCTCGCCGCTCTCAGGAGCTGGCAACCCAGGACCAGGCTGGGCAGGATGGTGATGAACGGCGAGATACTGACCTACGAGCAGGCTCTGGCGACCGGTTACCCAATCAGGGAGGTCGAGATAGTCGATGCGCTACTGCCGGAAATGGAGGACGACGTGCTCAGCGTGAACATGATACAGAGGATGACGGACTCCGGAAGGAGAGTCAGGTTCAATGTGCTCTGCGCGGTAGGGAACAAGGACGGCTACGTCGGCCTGTCCGTCTGCAAGGGCAAGGAAGTAGCCAGCACAATCCAGAAGGCGATCACCCAAGCAAAGCTCAACCTGGTCCCAGTCCTGAGAGGAAACGGCTCCTGGGAGTCCGCGGAGGGCCCAGGGAACAGCATCCCTTTCAAGTCAACAGGAAGGTCGGGTTCGACACGAGTCACACTTCTCCCCGCACCATCCGGTAAGGGACTGGTCATCGGGGACTACGGCAGAAGGGTACTGACCCTGGCAGGCGTCGAAGACGTATGGTCGAGGTCCTCGGGACAGACCAGGTCCACTATCAACTTCGCGAGGGCCACATACAACGCACTAGAGGAGCTAAGCAAGACCAAGGTCAGCGACCAGGTCGGAGAGAGGCTCCACATCACAGTAGGGAGGAGAAACGCATGAGCTACCTTGTAATCCGGGTCCGCAGCGATCGTGGCGTGACCAAGAAGATCAGGGACACGATGTCCATGCTTAACCTGACCAAGGTCAATCACGCCGTCCTCGTCCCCAAGACCCCCGCATACGAGGGGATGCTGCAGAAGGCCAAGGACTACGTCACTTGGGGGGAGGTCGACGCGGACACCATCGAGACACTCATCAACGAGAGGGGAAGGATGGCCGGAGACAAGCGGGTCACAGACGCAGAGGTCAAGTCCTGCAGCGACCACTCAACGGTCAAGGCCCTCTCAAAGGCAATCGCCTCCGGAGACGCGACGACCAAGGACGTAGAGGGCATGAAACCGGTCTTCAGACTCCACCCGCCGAGAGGGGCGAAGGGATGGGGCGGAATCAAGAGAGCCTACTCCGTCGGCGGAGCCCTGGGATTCAGAGGGGAAAACATAGGCGAGCTGGCGGCGAGGATGTACTGAGGGATTTTCATGGTTTCAAGGACTAACAAATTCAGAGGAAGGAGCCGGTACCACGGTCGCGGTAAGAAGGCAGGCAGAGGCGCAGGAAAGAGGGGAGGCAGAGGAAACGCCGGACTGAACAAGCACAAGGTCCTGACTCGCCTGAAGTACATGCCAGGCCACTGGGGGATGCACGGATTCAACCGCCACCCGGGGCTGAGGGTAGTCAACTCCTCGATCAACCTGGGACAGGTCGCAGAAATCGCAGAAGGCGACTCCATAGACCTGTCAGAGATGGGCTTCGACAAGCTCCTGGGCAGGGGAAGCATCGACAGGGCACTCACAATCAAGGTCGCAGAGGCCAGCGCAAAGGCGATTCAGAAGGTGGAGGCCGCAGGCGGCTCCATCGAGACAGGCGACGATGGTGAAGACTGGGGTGAGTGGGAAGAGGAGTAGCTTCTCCCTACGGAGGCTAGACTATGGTAAACAAAGGCCCGAACTGGTTCGGCGTCGTCGCCATGTGCGCGATATACTGGGGGGCACTGTACTACTGGGTACGGGACGAGCTCTCCGCAGGCGGAGACGACCAGAGCAGGGCCCTGATACTGCTAGCCACATCGATACCGTACGTCGCATTCGTAATGTGGGGGACGATGACGGACCTTCCGGAGCAGGTCTCTGAGATACCCGTCGTGGGGAAGTACGCCAAGGCCTACATATGGCTGGCAATAGTAATCTCATTCTCTTACTGGGGATGGGTCGACAAGGCAGCCTTCGGATTCCTCCTAGTGGGGGTGGTCCTGTTCGGCCTAGCCACAGGTCTGGCGCTCTCTTGCCTCCTGTACACGGGCGAAGGGGGAAGCAGGCTATACGGGCTCAAGAGACTGGTTGACGTCTACCCCAGCATCTCCAAGCCCGAGGGGCACGTCCGCTTCAACCAGAAGCTGTGGACCACGACCCTGGTCCTCATCATCTACTTCATGATGACCAACGTGATGATCTACGGGCTGTCCGACACAACCCTGGACGTCTTCTCGTCGTTCCGTGCGATAATGGCCGGAGCCTCCGGTTCAATCATGCACCTGGGGATAGGGCCCATCGTTACGGGCTCGATCATCATGCAGCTCTTCTCAGGGGCCAAGATAATCCAACTCGACCTGCAGGACTCGGCAGACAAGCAGCTGTACCAGGGAGTGCAGAAGATCCTGGTCCTGATAATGATCCCAATCGAGTCAATCCCACAGGTATACGGTTTCCTGGACCCATCGCCCTCTCTAATCCTCGACTACGGCGAGGGATGGGCAGGCGCGATCATCGTGTTCCAGCTGTTCCTCGGATCACTACTGGTGTTCCTGCTCGACGAGCTAGTCAGCAAGTGGGGGATAGGAAGCGGAATCTCCCTGTTCATCGCGGCGGGTGTCGCCCAATCGACGTTCGTCGGAACCCTGTCCCCACTGGCCACCATCGAGGGGCAGCCCCTGTCGTTCGAGAACCCGCCGTCCGGTACCCTACCGATGATATTCTACACGCTGAGGACTTCGAGCAACTCGCAGCTGGTTCAGGAGAACGGCTTCGAGATGATGCTCCTCGAGCATGCAAACCCCATAGTCGCACTCATCTCCTCGATCATAGTGTTCCTCGTGGTGGCCTACGCGGAGTCCAGCAAGCTGGAGCTACCGCTGACCCATGGGAAGGTAAGGGGCCACAGGGGGCAGTACCCGATCAGGCTGGTCTACGCGAGCAACATCCCGGTGATTCTGATGGCAGCCCTTCTGGCGAACGTGAACATGTTCACTCTGCTCTTCCACAGCCACCCCACCCTCTCCACTGTCCCGATTCTCGGGTCCAACGGGGCATGGAGCCAATCAGAGTGGTTCGGCTCCTACTACGAGGGGTCCACAACGCCCCACGACGGCTTCGCCTGGTACAGCTCCATGATAGGGGGGGTGAGCGACTGGCTGATTCCCCTGCTGAACCAGCAGGGCGACATCCACGGGCACTCCCTGTGGCAGATAATGATGCACGTTTTCGTCTACGTGTTCTTCATGACCGCCGGCTCTACGGTGTTCGCGAAGTTCTGGATAGAGACGACCAACATGGGGGCGAAGGACGTTGCGAAGCAGATCGAGAGGACGGGCATGCAGATACCCGGATTCAGGAAGAACCCGGTGGTCCTGGAGAGGATACTGGAGAGGTACATCCCCCCCGTGACGCTGTTCTCCGGTGCCTTCGTCGGACTCCTTGCAGCCGGTGCGGACCTGCTAGGGACGGTGGGGAACGCCACTGGAACCGGCCTCCTCCTGGCCGTCGGAATCATCCTCAGGACGTACGAGCAGATACAGAAGGAGCAGGCAATGGAGATGCATCCCGTCCTCCGAGAGTTCTTCGGAGCGGACTAGGGCACTGCAGGGAAGCGACCGCATCCCCCCTCGTCACGTTCTTATACGGCATGAAGGTCGGCGAGACGCTGCGTCGAGCTGGCGTTGGAGACCGAGCACCTAGTGCCATGACGTCTTCCATCAAGCATGACGCAGCCGAGGAAGTGCGGCCACGAGACTTTTCGTGGTTTAGGAGGTTAACCACAATTATGACTTGGCCCCCGATAGGGGGTGCAAGAGCAGGGTATTTCATGTAACGAAATGAAGTGCACCTGCGCCAATAACCAATAAGTGAAACTTGTGACAAACAGACTCTGATAGGATCAGTGATTCCGCTCACGCGAAATCCGGTTGATCCTGCCGGAGGCTACCGCTATTGGAGTTCGATTAAGCCATGCGAGTCGAGAGTCCTCGGGACTCGGCGTACCGCTCAGTAACACGTGGGTAACCTGCCCTATGCTGGGGAATAACCTCGGGAAACTGAGAATAATGCCCCATAGCCCACTACGCCTGGAACGGTGAGTGGGTCAAAGCCCCGGCGGCATAGGATGGGCCTGCGCCGTATCAGGTTGTAGGGGGTGTAAAGTACCCTCTAGCCATCAACGCGTACGGGTGTTGGGAGACATTGCCCGGAGATGGATTCTGAGACACGAATCCAGACCCTACGGGGTGCAGCAGGCGCGAAAACTTGGCAATGCGAGAAATCGTGACCAGGGAACTCCAAGTGCGTAGGGTAAGACCTACGCTTTTCTTGACTCTTCAAAGGTCTTGGAATAAGGGGTGGGTAAGGACGGTGCCAGCCGCCGCGGTAATACCGGCGCCTCAAGTGGTAGTCGCTTTTATTGGGCCTAAAACGTCCGTAGCCGGTCTGGTGCATTCGTGGGTAAATCAACCCGCTCAACGGGTTGAATTCTGCGAGCACGGCCAGACTTGGGACCGGGAGAGGTGTGGGGTACTCTCAGGGTAGGGGTAAAATCCTGTCATCCTGAGAGGACCACCTGTTGCGAAGGCGCCACACTAGAACGGATCCGACGGTCAGGGACGAAACCTAGGGGCACGAACCGGATTAGATACCCGGGTAGTCCTAGGTGTAAACGCTGTGGACTTGATGTTGGGGGCGCTCCGAGCGCTCTCAGTGTCGAAGCGAAGGTGATAAGTCCACTGCCTGGGGAGTACGGTCGCAAGGCTGAAACTTAAAGGAATTGGCGGGGGAGCACTGCAACCTGAGGATTGTGCGGTTTAATTGGATTCAACGCCGGAAAACTCACCATGGCCGACGGACAAATGAAAGCCAGTGTAACGAGCTTGCTGGATTGTTCGAGAGGTATTGCATGGCCGTCGTCAGTTCGTACCGCAAGGCGTTCTGTTAAGTCAGATAACGAACGAGACCCTCATCCCTATTTGCCAGCTGCGTCCCCGGACGCAACGCACTATAGGGAGACCGCTGTCGATAAGGCAGATGAAGGCGAGGGCAACGGTAGGTCAGTATGATCCGAATGCCATGGGCTACACGCGCAATACAAAGGACGGGACAATGGGCTGCAACTCCGAGAGGAAAGACGCTATCCCGAAACCCGTTCGTAGTTCGGATTGAGGGCTGTAACTCGCCCTCATGAAGCTGGATTAGGTAGTAATCGCGTCTCAATAGGGCGCGGTGAATATGCCCCTGCTCCTTGCACACACCGCCCGTCAAACCATCTTAGTTGGGGGTGGGTGAGGCTGCCTTAACCATGGGGTATTCGAGCCTGCCTTCGACAAGGAGGGTTAAGTCGTAACAAGGTATCTGTAGGGGAACCTGCAGATGGATCACCTCCTACGAAACTCGGAAAACCGGGGGTCGGGGCGGCCTTTGCCGCCCCGCCTCCCACCTAACCTCCAGATTCCTATTAACTCTGAAATAAGGATGTAATAAATAACTCTCAAACGGGCGTTTTACCCGCATTTGGGAGAAGGTATATACCTGCTACATCGCGTCAGAAGCCTCATGCAGCGATTACTCGCTACAACAATGATGCTGTTAATGATGACTGCAGCCCTAGCAGGCTGTGCGGGCGATGACGACTCTGGGTTCACCCAGGAAGACATCGACGCCGCGAGAGAGGAAGGCAGGGCCGCTGGAATTGCAGAGGCCACCACTCCTAGCACACTGGACGTAATCATGGAGCGCGGCTCCATGAAGTGCGGTGTGAAGGAGTCCCAGTACGGAATGGGATACCTGGACTCGGCCACTGGTGTGCGCTCGGGACTGGACATCTCCTACTGCCGTGCGGTGGCTGCAGCACTCGGACTGAACCCAGACACTGATGTTGAGTACATCCCAGCATCTGGATCGGACAGGTTCGAGAAGCTAGCTTCGGGCACCATCGACGTTCTGATCAGGACCACGACCTGGACAACCAGCCGTGACGCTGACCTGAACGCCGACTTCGCTGGAATGAACTTCTTCGACGGGCAGGGAATCCTGATCCGCGGCGACAGGTACGACGCCGCTACTGCAGGCAACTCGGCTGCTGGACTGAACGGCGCTAACATCTGCGTCGGAATCGGTACAACCACCGAGGGCAACATGCAGGACTGGTTCTCCTCCAGGTCGATCGACTTCACTTCAGTGCCTGTGGCTGACGCCGCTGAGGCAACCCAGAAGTTCAGAGACGGAGAGTGCGACGCATTCACCGGCGACATGTCCGCAATGGTTGCCAAGAAGTGGCAGCTGGACAACGACGACACCTGGACCGATGCACCCGCTGAGGGAATCTGGATCGCCCAGGAGCTAATGTCCAAGGAGCCTCTAGGAGCCGCTACCCGAGACTACGACTCAGACTTCAAGGACGTCGTGGCATGGGTATGGTACGGAATGGTGACCGCTGAGGAGCACGGAGTGACCTCCGGCAACTACGCAGCAAAGGCTACTGAGGCCTGCGCTACCGTAGAGGGCGGTGGAACAGCCGACCCAGGAGTATGCAGGCTACTGACCGAGAACCTAGGTCTAGGAACCGCAACCAACCCACTAGCTGGGACCTGGATGCAGGCCGTCCTGCAGGCCGCCGGTAACTACGGTGAGGCCTACGACGACGCCTTCTGCGCAGGCGACTACGATGGAGTCAGCGGATCTGACGCCATGAACGACTGCCTGATCTCCCGCGCTGGAACCCTGAACGCCCTCGTCTCAGAGGGTGGGATCCAGTACGCACCTGCAATGCGCTGATCGCATAAACGGTTAGACGGAGAAACGTAAGCCCCCGGGGGGGCCAAACTCCCCCGGGGGCCCACACTAACTCTAATAATCGG
>LURR01000034.1 GCA_001628485.1 Marine group II euryarchaeote REDSEA-S11_B3N4
GGTATGGAGTCGGCGAAAATGTGGATTCTCCTGTGATCTTCACTATTCCCTCCCCTTGAGAACCAAGAGGTGTAGTCGATCTCCTGGAGTGGTTGGACGGATCTGACGACGATCAGGCTGTCCGGCGGGTCGGCTGGATTTATCGGAAGAGTGGGGTCGTCTACGTTCTGACTGCTGTCCCTGGTGAAATTCTTGATTCCTATGATCAGTCCCAGCTCGTTTGGGATGTCCCCCGGGAGTTCCGGCTGATCGGTCGAACCTAGCATCCGGAATGCTCGCTCGATCTCGTCCTGTTCTAGCGAGCCTGCGGGCATCCCCCTCAACCATCCCATGGAGTCGGTAGCGTTCCCGTAGGCCCCGTCTGACTCGGACTCCGGGAGGTCGGACCTGTCTTCATGGAAGTGGATGTGGAGATCGGACCTGCGGTCCGCCCAGTACTCCAGTGTCGTGAGGCTCTTCTCTCCCTGCAGCCCTCCTGAGACTGGGAGGACGCTGTCCGTCCTCACTACCAGCTCCGCATCCCGAGGGAGGCGCTTGGACTCCCCATGGGGGTGGAATCTGGCCTCGATGTACGCGAGCTCCCACATCCTCCTGTCTGAGTCGTCGTCAGGTGGGGAGAAGTGGATGTACCCGAAGCCAGCTGATACCCCGCAGCTGATATCCAGGGAGCTCCTGGTGTAGAGTTCAGATGTGTTGTAGCTCTGGGAGCATTCGTCCTGACCCCCGTTGTCGAACCTCAGCGAGTAGGGCGAGGAGATCGAGGAGAAGGTGATGCCGCTCTCGTCTGGGGGGGTTGGGTTGAAGGGATTGAGGAGGGTTTCGAACAAGGTGTCGAACAGGTCCTGAGCCCCTCCTACCACGTCGAAGTAGAGCCTCTCGATTCCAACGGTGAATGTGAAGTCGTTAGGGGGAGTGGTGAATCTGGAGTCGATGACCCAGACGTAGCTCTCCCCGCCTCCGAGGTTCAGGAGGGAACCCGAATCTGAGTACGAGAACGCCTTGATGAGGGACACATGAAGCGACTTCATGTTCTCCCAGTCAGGGTCAGAGGCACTGCTACCGATTTCCTTCACGGTGAACTCGATTCCGGGCTCTATCCAGAGCTTGCCGCCCTCTATCCCGAATCCACCGAGGAACTCCAGGTTGATCTGCAAGCCGACCTGGACGTCATCGTCACCATCGCCGTCGACGTCCACTGCGTGGAGGAGAGCGTCGGTGTTGGTGTTCAGGAGGGAGAAGAGTGACGCGCTGAAGGAGACGATCTCGTACTCCTCGATTATCTGACCGTTAACATCGACGTACTGGGTCCAGATTACGTAGTCCGTGATGTTGAACAGGGTCTGCCAGATGTTGTCAACCATCCCCGGGTTGTTCCCCCCTGTCAGAAGCAGGTCGTACGGCTCCGGGTGTTGCGGAGCCGGTGGGGATGAGGAGACCATGGAAAGCCCGTCAATGGACGGGCCCACATCTGAGATGACGCTCGACGGGTCTGAGGATATGACCGAGTCTCGGACTGCGTCGATTCGAGAGTCCGCAATGGGTGAGACCGAGTTCGACCCGAGGAATGACTCCCTCTCCTCGAGCATGTCGTTTAGCTCATCCAGGACGTCGAAATCTTTGGATTCGAATCGAGGTTCACCACTTG
Organism: Marine group II euryarchaeote REDSEA-S11_B3N4; assembly: GCA_001628485.1. GTDB lineage: Archaea > Thermoplasmatota > Poseidoniia > Poseidoniales > Thalassarchaeaceae > UBA36. The sequence goes on from LURR01000034.1 coordinate 1,646, forward strand.
CGTAGGTGAAGGGGAGGAGCAGTGGGGAGGCGAAAATCAGCACCAGGATCAGGGTGAGCCTGGAAGAGTTACGATTTTCCTCCCCGGAGGTCCTTTCTCGGTCCATTCTAAACCGCACCTCTTAGAGGTGCGCTATAGGGTGTTGCCCTGCTCGCGCTTCCGAATATCACGGTTTAGCGACGTAATCAGAGTGTGACGGACTGTTCCGAGCCGCAATGCGGGCAGTTGGTGAGAGCAGCGTCTATGCCCTCGGGGAGAGTGATTTGGAACTTCTTCGAGCATTCGGTGCATTGCTTCCTGACGGTCCTATCATCTGGGTCATCCTGTGATTGTGGTTCTTGTGGCAACTCCAGGTCTCCGAGGAGTGAGTCCTCCAGAGTGTCCTGAGGAATGGGGGCTTCTGCAGGCTTACTTGCTCCCAGTATGTCGAGCATCTCGTCATCCAGGTCTGGGCTGGCTGTCGGCTCGGGTGGTTGGAAGGATTGGGGCTGTGCCCTACCCCACATCTGGGCCTGCATCTGGGCGGAGGGGGGAGGTGGCGGGGATTCGTCCTCCTCTTCGGCTTCCGATAGTTCGGACATCCTTCTGTTCACCGCGTTGTTGTAGTAGAACAGCGATGCTACCGCGATTACCATCAGGGCGATTACTGACAAGGCTGCGATGATCTGCCATGTGAGTCCGCTGCTTTCATCGCTCTTCGTTACGATTACGAGTATTTCTGCATAGGAGGAAAGGCCGGCATCGTTCTGCACCCTGCAAACCACGCTTGTGGGGCCTTCTGAGTCGAACTCGTAGATGACCTGGGGTCCGCTGAACTGGATCTCGTTCTCGGTCCCCTGCTCGAAGGTCCACGTGTAGTCAAGTCCCTCGGACTGGTTGTCCTGCGCGAAGACCTGCAGAATCGTCGGATCCCCGCTCTCTACCTCAATCTGTGCTTCGTAGGGGGAAATAACCGGTGCCGAGACGTCCATGAAAATGACCGTGACATCCTGTCTGGTGGAGATTCCCGACTTGTCCGTGACGATGATTGAGGCGACGTGCTCTCCGGCGGAGTAGTCATCGGAGACCTGGATCGAGAGGGTGGAGGTGGGTTCCGATATGGAGTAGTTTGAGAGCACGATTGAGCCATCGAATAGCCAGTCTATGCTCTCGACGCCCCAATTATCAGTGAACGAGGCGCTTACAGACATCTCCTCTCCGAACCCCTTCGTTATCTGCCCTGACGGGGACAGTGAGACAGTGGGCGGGGACATGTCTGATACGGCGATCGTCCGGGTTGTGCTCGCGCTCCTAGAGTCGGTGGATGTCACGGATAGCCTGACCGAGTAGTTCCCGGGCTCTGGCCACGATTGCTCAGTGGTCACGCCGTTCACGTCGTTGACGCCATCGGAATCTGTGTCCCATGAGAAGCCCGAGATGGGTATCTGGTCGGATTTGTTGGGAGTCTCGGATGCGGACAGGGTCACTGATTCACCGACGTCCACTGAGTCCAAGTCGCTCTCGCTGGAGATAGTCGGGGAGAGGACCGGCGTGAGGGTCACCGTGACGGTGACAGCTGCATGCGAGGTTCCTGCCCCCCCGCCACCAGGGCCCGGCCTATTGTCCACGACAATGACGAGGTCTTCTCCGTCGGTATCGGAGGCTTCCCATGGAAGGTACCTCTCGCTGTTCACCAGGAGCATGTCCGCCGATACGATCCTCAGTGACGAGGACCAGTCGGAGGAGGGCGAGTAGAAGGAGAAAGCCGACTCCGTCATCACGAAGATGTCGGGCTCCCCTGCCATGGTTCTGGCGTGGATCTCTACGAAAGTTCCCTCGTCTACCGAGAAGGGCCCGTGGACGACGGAGTAGTCCCCGGGGCTTACCCGGTGGATTGAGTCGGATAGGGTGAACTCCTCTGGAGAGATTATCCCGCCATCGAGGGTGACCTCGGAGTCTTGTCCCCCTTGGGCTCCCTCTCCTGAGTCCTGTGGGTGAGCTAGGTTGTCGATTACCAGGTACCATCTGGTTGGGTCGCGGTCCGAAGGGACGTTCCAGTGCCATTCGCCTTCTCCTGAAAATGACTCGAAAACAGAGTCACTGACCCAGACCGAGTCCATCCTGTATGTCTGTTCGTTCTGATAGACGGAGACGGTGTTTGACGGGAATAGGAGGATGTCTATCTCCGAATCCGCAGAGATTTCGAAGAAAAGCGATTCGCCCTGGGAAAGGACGCCCAAGTCCACCCTCAGGCAGGATTGGTCTGAGAGGCTCCAGTTTGAGGGCAGGCTTTCTAGATTGGAGTTGGAGCAGGAAATGACTCCCTTGGTGGATGAGGCGGCTACCGAGGAGATTGGCGTCATCAGGATGAATACCGCAAAAACGCACGCCCAACGCATCATCCGCCCGTTCGCCCTTTCCTTTTGAACGGTATCGCAATCGCGTTCGGACTTTGATCTACAGATTTCTGGGTATGGGCGTCTGCGGGAACCACCTCAGTAGCACTACGTCCCCTACCGATCTGACCCAAGTCCATGGGACGGCTACGTGGGTTCTTCCCTCGACGATGGCATCTGGGGGGTCCGAGACGAAGATGTGGGTGCAGGACCAGTTGTTGACGTCGATGACGGTGTCATGCACTGTACCGAGGAGGCGTCCGTCGGGGATGATAACCGGTAATCCCCTGATTTCCGAAGCGTGACGGTCCGCCATGCACGTACGCCACTCATCATTCGGCATCAATCTGACGGAATGGAGCGGTTACTTGCCCCTATTCTTGTTCGCCTTGAGGCTTGGTCGGAGTTTCTCCGCTCCCTTCCCCTTGTTTAGTAGGCCTCTGCCCCTCTTCCCTGCGCCTGTCTTGCCTCTGAACGCGCGTCCGCGATGACTGGAGCCGCTGGAAACCCATCCAAGGTCCTTGTCCGACTTGATTGCAGGGTGCTCTGGGTCGATCATGATGACCTCGTAGAACTTGTTCTTCCCGTCCTCGCCGACCCAGTATGAGTTCAGGACCTCGAGGTTCGGGTACCTCCTTGCTGTCCTCTCCTCTGCGATTCTCTGGATCGACTTGGCCATTGTGATCTTCTTGATACCGGCCTTGGAGGGCTTTCTCTTCATGTGTATCTTGCCCTTCCTGAGTCCACCGCGTCGGACTCTGGTTCGTACTACAACCACTCCTTGCTTGGCCTTGTAGCCCACTCTCCTGGCTGCGTCAATTCTGGTTGGCTTGTCTATCCTGGAGAAGACTGGGTCCCTCCTCCATCCTGCCATCCTGTCGATTCTGTACCTAGAGGGCATTCCCTCCTTGGGCTGCTTCCAAACTCCACTTACGTGCTTGTACAATCCCATGGGCATACCTCTAGCGGCCCGCCGACCTAGAACTCATTTATGAGCCTGCTTGCACCAAGGAGAACCGATGGATGAGCGCATGAGAGAGGTACTTTTCGTCGATATTGGCTCGCTGAGGGGTCACGAGGAGGTCATTCCCGACAATCTGGCCAAGCGGGAGAAGAAGCTTCTTTCCAAGGGATTCTACAAGCCGATAATCGTTGACCGATCCTCCATGGTGATTCTCGACGGTCATCACAAATGGACTGCTGCAGGCAGGTTGGGGCTTGCGAGAGTACCTGTCATCATGGTTGATTACCTAGATGATGAAGGAGTACTAGTGGATGTTTGGCCAAACTGTGGACGGGATTCGATAACCAAGACCGAGGTCCTAGACATGGGGTCATCGGAATATGTATTCCCCCCAAAGACCAGTCGTCACACCTTGCCATTCGAGATACCCTCGATTAGCATACCACTGGCCGAACTGCAGGATTAGAGCCCGGAAAAGATGGGTTTGGTCTCAGTTTGGAAATGCACTCCTGGAGCGAGCGGGGATGAAAACATAATGAGACCCCCGAGTGATTAGATCAGCCCTATGGCAGCCGGGGTAGAGAGGGTTTCGTGGGGAGTCCGGAATCTCTCGATGGCCATACCTGGTCCAGAGACTGGTGGCATACTCCTGGTGGAGGGGGGGAAGAGAGCGGGCCTAGCGCTCTGCAGAGAGATGCTTTGCGAGGAAATCTATGCAGGGAGGCCGGTTCACTGGATTGATGGTGGCATGAGCCTGGACCCCTCCGCCCTCATTCGGCCTCTATCGGACAGGGGCAGAACTCCGAGTAGCCTCTCGCTACTACGCACCTGCAGGGCCTTCACCGCCCATCAGATGCATGAATTAGTGTCGAGGCTGGAGAGGGACTTACTCGTATTCGAGGACGGGAGGGACGTTCGCTTGGTCGTCCTGAGCGATCTCGCGAGCATGTTCGCGGATAGCCAGGTGAAGAAGGCGGAGGGCATTGCGATGCTCGAAAGCTGCCTGAGGGTGAGCAAGGAGGTTGCTGAAGAGAAGGGCCTGCTGGTGGTGATCACCGTCGTCAGAAGAAGGTCCCCCCCGCTGCCGAAGACAATGATATCGGTCATGAGGGGGCAGGCTGATGACAGGATATCCCTGATCTCCTACAGGGGAGGGCAGATGACTGCGAGGCTGGACTCCCTCGGCGTGACCGTGCGCCCACTGTCCAATCGGGCTCCCTATCCGAGGCTGAGCGATTTCACCGGAGAAGCCCAATCCTCCAGGGAAGTCTGCACAGAGCCGCCTCTGGAGAGCCTCTCCTCGGACAGTCCGAACGGTGACAACAAGGACGACGCGGCACGAAGCGCGAGTGCCTCGTAGTACTGGACCTCGCCTCTCTGGCCGATGACGGATGGGCTTCTTGAGAAGACCTCCGACCCCATTCTCACTCTGTCCTCGGGTACCGATCTAGATCTGTCTACGACTACGAATCGGACCTTTCTTCCAGGGGGGTTACTCTGCCCTATCGACTCTCCTCTGAGCAACGCGGATGCGGTGAGGTTCAGTACTCTGTGCTCTCCTGCCCTCCTTCTGACCCGCCTAGAGACTACCAGTTTCGAAAGTGGCACCTGCCCGGTCCTCAGTTCCCCTATCCGGCTACGGAACGCGGAGATGCAGCGTCTGACCGCATCCTCCGGAGAGCCCTCCCTGAGTTCTTCCAGGATATCCTCCTGTATGTCCCGTACCCACTGGCAGGTGGAGTGCTGTCTGAGTTCTATCCCCCTTACCTTCCACCCCTTCTTGCCGTACGCGAAGTACTTCGTCAGGGAGGAAACTCCGGTCGTCCTGTTGGGCACGAAGGCTATCCAGTCGTAGATGTCTTCGAGTTCTATCGGAATCCCGGACGATGCCTCTATCTTCAGCATCAGGGTTTCGATTGATTCTTCCTGCTCGGATTCCGTCCGCCCTTTGACATCGACCAGCCAGATGGAGTCCACTATGGCGTGGAGGCACTCCCATCCGTCCTCCTCGGCCATTCTCTTGGACTCCAGGAGGATGTCCCTCGACCAAGCGCATATCGATTCGTGGCACTCTATCCTCCCGAATCTGGCGTTCCTGTATCCAGTGTAACCGAAGCAGGTGACGAGGAGCCATTTGAGCACGTTCTGCCTCCTGTCCCATGAGTCTCCCTTCTCCTTGGACCTGGCCTTCAGCTGTCTGCGCCTGCTGATTATGGGCGCGACCACCCTTCCCAGAAATCCGTGCCTCAAAGTGCAGGAGTGCGCCTTAATCTCCGGTACATTGAGCTCCATGTCGATGGGAGATGTCTGTCGGCTCTCTATCGCCCTACGGGCCTCACCGGGGTCCAGGGGGAGCCGGCCGCTCCTCAGGTCGGAGCGATTGGCGGGGTCGCAGCAGTCGCAATTCATCGTCTCCGGGCTTATGTTCCGAGTTGCTATTATGCTGGGGAAGAGGCTTGTGAAGTCAAGTTCGAACACGTTCCTGTGAACGCCGGGAATCGGGTCTAGGTACAACCCGCCTCTGTCTGCCAGAATCATCTCCCTGCCGTCTTTGAGGTCCTCGGCCCTGTTCTTCTTCCATGGGACGAGGACGCCGTCCTCCATTGACTGCCTGATCTGTATCGCGGAGATCGCGGAGCCCGGTGACAGCCTCGACAGGTCCTGCATCGGTATCCCCGATGCCCTGGAGAGCTCCATCAGACCCTCGATCCCCCCTTCCTTGCCGATGAATGACGAGCCCATGTCGACGTGCAACCTCCCCTCCAGCGCGTGGTAAGCCTCGGACCTGACGAGTCTCCCGTAACTCCAGTTCGTTATCGCCTTCCTCCTGAGCACCAGGTTCCTCCTCATCCTGCCCAGCCTCAGGGCCTGTCCGCTCGACGAGGCCATCGAAAGGAGCGCGGGGAAGTCGATGACGTCGCCCTTCCTAGTCAGCAGGACGTCCGGGTCCATCCACCCGACGGCTCTCTCGAGTTCGTGGATGAAGCTCTCGGGCTCTCGCCCGGGGCTCATGGAAATGCGTATCGATCCCAGCTTTCCGGGGCTTCTGCCATCACCCAAATCAGTCAGGGTGGCGAACCTGATCTCTCCACGGGGGGTTCTCTTCCCGTAGGCGTCGCGACAGTCAACCGAGAGCGATGCCCTGCTGATGGCTGGAGGCTCCCACTCCTCCTCGCTGCCCTCCAAGGGCTCTATCCCTCGATTCGAGACCCTAACCCTGCTCATAGGGCGTACCCCCATGTCGAACAGGAACCTCTGAGTGGGTTTGGGGTCCACGGAGAAGACCTGGAAGTCCTCCCACTCCCCCAGGGACAGTATGAGGTTCGCCACCCTGGACAGCATCCCCGTCCTGGAGACCTCTACTGCGAGGACCTCCGTCTGGTTCGTGGATTCGTGGCTTATCAGCCTCTTTTCGAGACTCGTTGATAGTTCCCCGTGGGAGGCTTGGACTCCGGCGTCCTCAAGCCTGTCGGAGAGCATTCTGAGTTTTCCAGGGCTACCCGAGACGTGCAGCACCGGCGACCATGGGACCATGTGCAGGGAGGCCTTCCCTCCGTCCTCCTTTATCCAAACGGACATTTGCCCGGACGTCCCATCCTGATGAGCATCGAGCACCCAGCCTTCAGGCATCCCCTTTCGACGCTCCTTCGAGCTTCGATATCCGGGAGCTGAGTTCCACGAGCATCGCTAGCAGCGCTGGCTCCAGCTCGTCGGAGGCAGGCAGCATACCACAGGCCGAGGAGCGGCTCCTCACCGACTTCAGAAGTCGGTCGAACTCCTCCCTCTCGTCAGACCGGAGGGTCTTCCTGAAGGACGACCAATACTCCGCCCTCCTCTCTATCCTGTCCCTCCAAGTTGGTACCGTTCTTCCCATGGGACCCTGACATTTGATTGGCGGTATCAAAAAGATTTCACAGGGGCATTCGCGAACCTGAAAGTGAAGCATCCGAAGATTGAGAGGTCGCGGGATAATCATTCATTACAAACTCTGAATAGTTTTGTTGTGTTCGAAAGTTTGCCATGATTGAGGGAGTACCGGTTGGAGATGCCGAGGGGCAGGATGCCTCGTCCTCCAAACTGAAGTTGTTGGGGGTCGCTATCTCCATGGTCGCCATAATGCTGCTAGTTTCCATCCAGGGGTGGATAATCGACGATGTTGTGGACGAGATAAAGAAAGACTTGGGGATTTACGAGAGAGTGCCCGTATGGGAGAGGTCTGAGTGGCCGTACATCACGAGTGGCAGCTACAGTTACGTCATGGAAATGGGGGATTACGGTATTCTGGAGACGGACAACGAGTGGAACTCTGAGCACCACTTCGTCAGTTTCGACCTGCCCATGAGCGAGGGCGGGTCCGCACCGAACGGAGTGGTGAGTCTGGCTGTGTGGCTCCCCGATGTACCTCCCGGCGTCCAGGTCCCAGTGATCGCGGAGTTCGGACCCTACTTCGACGAGGTCAGTGTCGAAACCCCATCGATAGAGGTTCCCGGAACGTGGCTGGGACAGATGATAATCGACCAGATCCTTCCACATGGATACGCATTCGCCCAGGTCTCTGTGATGGGGACCGGTAGATCGAACCACTGCATGGACCTGATGGGCAATGCGGAGCAGTTGGGGGTCGACGCGGCCGTGACCTGGTTGGGGACCCAGGAATGGAGCAACGGCGGGGTATCTATGATCGGCAAGTCCTACGATGGCTCGACCCCTTGGCAGGCCGCTACCTTCGGGAACGAGTACCTGAAGACGATAGTGCCCATTTCGGGACTAATCGGAGTCATGGAGCTCATGTGGAAAAACGGGAGCAGCGAGGCCAGGGCCCCGATAATGCACAACGGCGTTTACGGCTCCTACGGGATCGACGGGGACCAGGAGGACATAGGCAACATGTGTCCCGACTACATCATCGGTCCCGGCACTGGGGTGGCTGCTTACATGTGGGGCGGAGAGGCAGCTGGAACGTACTGGGAAGAGAGGTACTTCCTTGACAGGGTGCTGAATAACTACAGAGGCTCCGTCTATCTGATACAAGGGATGCACGACTGGAACGTGGATCCGCACATGGCCGTTCCCGTGATCAACCAACTGAAGGACTCGGGGATCGAGGCGAAGGGGCTGTTCGGCCAATGGGACCACGATTACCCGGATAGGCCCGACTACCACTTCGATCGTTCGGGAGAGGGCAGAGGAAGGGAGGCTTACCCGCAGATGGTGAGGTTCGACTGGATGCAGGATCTGCTGGAGTGGTTCGATTGGTACCTGAAGGGAGTCGGGGAGCAACCTGGGCTTTTCGTCGAAATCCAATCCAATCAGGGACAGTGGAGGATCGAGGACCGCTACCCTCCAGATGGGATGGAGTCGATATCCCTGGATCTGGGAGGCGCGATGATGAACGTGGCGGGAACGACCACCATCCTACCAAATGGGAACTTCGGCCCAATCTACGAGAGCGAGCCGTTCGAGGAGCCGATCTGGATATCCGGACTTCCCAGGCTGCATGTGGAGGTCAGCACCGCTACCGTCGGAGGCCAGATCTACGCACTGCTGGAGGACTGCTCCGAGGCCGGCGACTGCATACACATAGGTCACGCGATAATGGATCTGAGATATCACGAGGGCGGCACACAGGAGCAGACGTGGCTTCCCATCTTCCAGACGATCAATGCAAAGATGGAGTTCTTCGCGATGGACGCGCAGATCGAAGCCGGCCACTTCTTGCGCCTCTCGCTGGCCAGCACGGGAGAGGACTACCTGCCGGCATCCACCAGCTCGATCGTCCAGATCCAAGAGGGCTCCTCATCGAACCTGATTCTGGACACAATCCATGAGGCCGACAAGCTATTGTTCGACCCTCCGCTATGCACCCATCCCTACTGTCAGGACTGGTTGAACCAGACCGCACAGTGATTGGGTCGCCCGGACTAGCAGCAGCTGTCTTTCACCGCGTCTTGGGCGCAGAAGCAGGTCTTGGCTGGTACGATGTCCGCACGGGAGCTCCTCTCGTTGAACAGAGCGGTGACCTCGGCGAGCTCCTCTTCTGCTCCCCCCTTTGCCTCCAGGCATAGCTTGAGGCCGAGGAGGCCCCACATGTTGTCCTTCCAGAGGTCGATATCCGCTCTGTAGACCTCCTCTGCTTCCTCGACATGCCCCTGCTCAAGTAGGAGGGCGCCAAGGATGTGGCGAACTGGTTGCATCTGCCCCCAGGGCTCGTTGTATGCCAGGTTCAGCGACAGGTCCACTCCTCGGCGTAGTTCGTCGAAGGCCGCAGTGAAGTCGTGGTCCTCTCCATTCTCCTTGGCGAGGAACTGCCTCCTGTACTCGATCTCGCCCTCGAGGATGGCGGCATTGACGTTCAGTATCGAGGGTCCTTCTGAGGGGTCCTGGTACATGAAATTGTTATGCATCATCCTGCCAGCGAGCGCCGGGTTCTCCAAGGCCGCCTTGAACAGCTCCTGCTCGGCCTCAGCCTCCGGGACCATTCCCTTCGAAGCATAGGCCACTCCACGGGCGTAGTGCTGAGTGGCTATGGTAGCTGGGAACACATCCCCGTCCGTGTACATCTCCTCTGCCAGTATCTCGTCCCACTTGCCGAACCTGATCATGACATGCCAGGGCATGGTGACGTAGGACTCCAGGAAAATCGCTCCCATCGGGATGATTCCAGCGAGCATGAACTGTGCCCCTCCGTTCTCATCACCTGCCGGCAAGGTCTCGACGGCCTTTCGAGCGTACTTGAGAGCAGTTTCGTACTGGCCATCGAACATGGCGCACCAGACGACGAAGTGGTGGTTGTGCATTCTGTAGAACTTGTAGAACTGAGATTCGTTGCCTGTGATTTCGACGTAGCGATCATCGGCTTCCACCGCGGCTATGTTGCAGTCGATGGCCTCCTTCCACTGCCCAACCCATGCGTCGATGTGCGAGGGCATGTGGACGAGGTGTCCCAGGCCCGGCATGCGAGTTCGAAGTACGTCCGCCGCGGGTAGTGCCTTCTCCGGGAAAGGGGAAAGCTCGAGTGCGTGGCAATAAAGGTGGCACAGCGCGGGGTGGACCTTTGCCTCGTCACTAGACTGGAATGCATCCTCCAGGATATCGACGAGTAGCAGCGTGTTGTCGTCAGCTGGGGTTATCTCTCCCGTTGCCGGGTTCTTGTCCCAGAGCTGCCATGCCTTCAGGTTCATCAGGGCCTCGACGTAAATGGCGGTGACGTCCAGGTTGCCTGCGTACTTCTCGTAGAGAGGTGCCATGGCTTCTGCGAATGCGACGTTCAGCTCGGGGCTGTTGCCCATGTTCAGAGATGCGGGATCGGCTGCATCACGGGCCTCAGCAGAGTGGCGAGTGGATAGCGCCCTGATCAGGTCCTGCTCCAACTCGCTGCAGTGACCCATCACGGAAAGGCCCTGCTGGATGGCGTCATGGCCCGATCCGAGGCCTGGCTCCCAGTTGTAGTTGGAGGAGACGCAGTATGCGATCCCCCACCAGGCCATGGCGCAATCGGGGTCAAGCTCAGTGCACTTTGTGAAGCAGGCAATTGCCTGTTCGTGGTTGTAGTTCAGCATGTGTCCGTATCCCTCGACGAAGGTTTTCCTCGTCTCATCGTTAGCGCAGGTTACCGAGGCGGCGAACTCGTAGTTGCTCTCATTTCCATAATCATATTCCGTTGGTGCAAGTGACATGTTTTCACGGAAAACGGTGAGAATATAAAACCGCGGTTTACTCCTATATAACTGAGGAAAATGCTTGTTTTTTGGTCCGCGCTCCCGGACTTGAACCGGGGACCCCCTGATGGCTGCCTACAACCGTGTGTTTTCAGTCTACAGTCAGGTGCTCTAGCCAACTGAGCTAAGCGCGGCAGAGCAATCGAGTGCCTCTCGCCTTATCTCGCTTTCCGGTGAATAGGTGTGATTTGACGCAGACTTCATTGTTACCTCCGGCGAATCCGAGTTGGTCTGATAATCGGCTTCGGAGACCATACAAGTTCCTCAACGGTTAAGAAGGCAAAGAACGGACTGAGGGGGCGTAATAGGCAGAAATGCCTGGGATGCGCGAGGCGAGTTAATGGTAGAGGTGCCCAGTAGTTCAGTAACCCCAGAAGGGCCCGCAAATGCCCCTGCTAGGGTTCCTACGGCACTTACCGATCGAGAGTTGGAGAACTTCGGGCCACCGGATCCGAGGATCCTCGTCTGCGGTTGCGGAGGATCCGGCAACAACACCATGAACAGGATCACGCACATAGGCGTGGAAGGAGCCATCACGGTTGCCATCAACACGGACAAGCAGCACCTCGACAACACCAGAGCAATGCAGAAGCTTCTGGTTGGAAGACACATCACGAGAGGCCTCGGTGCAGGGGGAGACCCCGTCATGGGCAGGAGATGCGCAGAGGCCGGCAGGGACGTGATCACCAAGATCGTTGACGGAGCGGACCTGGTCTTCGTGACAGCGGGGCTGGGAGGGGGAACCGGGACCGGTATCGCCCCCATCGTTGCAGAGGAGGCCAAGAGGTCCGGCGCCCTGGTCGTCGCTGTCGTCACCACGCCATTCAACGTCGAGAGGCGCCAGAGGATGGAGAGGGCCCTTGAGGGCCTTGACCTCGTTCGGAAGGCTGCCGATGCAGTCTTGGTTCTGGACAACAATCGACTCCTCCACTTCGTGCCGAACCTCCCTCTGGACGAGGCATTCAGCATAATGGACCAGCTGATCGCCGAGATTGTGAAGGGAGTGGTAGAGACAATCACACTCCCGAGCCTGATCAACCTGGACTTCGCTGACGTTCGCTCCATCATGAAGGGAGGGGGAGTCACGATGATGCTCTACGGTGAGAGTGACCAGGGCCCGGAGGAGGTCGTTCACGAGTCCCTGAACCACCCATTGCTGGACATTGAGATCGATGGGGCGACCGGGGCGCTTATCCACGTAACGGGAGGGCCTTACATGACTCTCGAGCAGGCGAACCAGGTCTGCGACCTGATGACCGCCCGCCTATCGCCCAACGCCAACGTGATCTTCGGTGCAAGGCAGGACCCCGCCTTCGGCGACACCATCAAGGTCATGTCAATCATCACCGGAGTGGCCCACGAGAGGCTGGGCAGGGAGATGGTCAGCGCGGACATGCTCGGGGAGGCCCTCAACATCGCGAGGAAGAGCCGGGAGAGAAAGGACAGTGGATTCCAGAGGTTTGACTAGTGAGCAGGTATGGAGAAGCCTCAAAGATGACGGATTGGAGGAATAGGTGATGCGAAAGACACTGGTTGCCTTCGGTCTGGCGTTTTTCCTGCTCTCTTCAGTAGTGGCAGCCCCCGTTTCCGCTCAAGCGGCAAATGACCCAAAGCAACCCTCAGTGGAAAACCCGCACATGCACTTCTGGGGAACAGGGGACCTGTCCTCATGCTGGACCCACTTCGACAGCAACGACTCGACGGGCTCTTCCGAGGAAGGATTTGGGGAGAGGAGTTACGGAAGCGGCCAGGTGGAAATCTCCCTTTCCTGTAGGATGCAGGACAACCTGAAGGAGGACATGTACCTGAATCCAAATGGGACCATCCTGATAGAGGTCGGAGTGAACATTTTCTCAGGGGAGTGCGAGAACGATCAGGGTAACTGCCAAGAGTTGACTCTTACGCTCAGAAGAGGAAATCTCGCGGTCGCGAGCCAGGAGTTCCCCGCAGTATCGGTTGATGGGGACGACGAGCAGGTCAGGTGGGAGGTTCCTGTCGACAGGAACATGACGGTCTGGAACAAGAGCATTGAGGAGCCCACCATCGACATAGAGTTCTCTAAGCCCGGGTACAACGGTGTGGGCTGTGGCCTTTTGTTCGACTGCACTGGGTCCTTCAGGTTCTACTACTCAAACAACCAAGACGGAATGGATGCTGAGGTCCTCTGGCCGGTCATGAACATGACTGAGGTCCCCTCGGATGGTGAAGGCGGTGACGGAGAGGACGGTGGTAGCCTGCCCGGCGGACTGCCGGGCTTCGGACTAGCCGCTGGCCTTGGCTCTCTGGCGCTCGCGGCAGTGGCTGGTAGCTCCAGGCTCAGCAGGGACTAGGTCTCCGTCCTTTGGCAACTAGGGCAGAAGTCCAGCCTCCTGCCTGCGATTACCTCTCTGACCACCTCTGTACCGCACGAGAGGCAAGGCAGCCCGTTCCTGCAGAAGACTGCGTGGCGGTACGACCTTCTCCTCTCCCCCCTCTCCTTGCCCTTCTCCGCGACCTCCTTGGGGACGGTGAGTCCGCCTGTTTGGTAGGACATAACACAGAGGCGCTTGGCCTCCTCGGCCCATGCTCTCTTCCTCTCCTCCGAGAGCTCCCTTGGCTTGGCATGGGGGTTGACTCCCGACTGGTGGAGTATCTCGCTCCTCAGGTAGTTCCCCACTCCGGCCAAGAAGGACTGGTCTAGCATCAGGCTGGATGCCTTCCTGTTTCTGTGCCTCTTGCCATCGAGCATACCCATTATGATCTCGGGGGTACAGGACTCGTCGAGCACGTCCGGGCCCAGTCTTGAGATGAAGGGGTGGCTCTCCTCATCGCGTGATGGTATCATCTCGACATCGGTTGCGGACCAGAGCCTCACCGCGTAACCCTCTGTGAGGAACTCGGCCCTGAGGGCTCTCCCCCAATTCAGCTCGGTGCTCCTCCTGTTGACTGTCCAGCGCCCATAGAGCTGGTTGTGGCTGTACATCGAGAGGCCACAGTCGAACCGTGTGAGCATCGCCTTCCCGCGCGTAGTTACCGACACCACCTGGGAATCGGCCACTACCGTCTGGAACTCCATTATCGGAGGGTAGTGGAGCTCGATCGATTCTATCTCCTGGCCCACCAGCCTCTTCGATACCCTGTCAGCAGCCCTCCTTATCTCGGGCCCCTCTGGCATGGTGCCACTAGATTGAACCTATACAAAACTCCGCGTTTTCATAGGTTCTCAACAAGTGATTGGGAGTTCTCTCTAGGCACCTCTGAACCTGTCAGAGATGTTACCAAGGACTACCAAGCCTCCGAACCCCCCGACAATCAGACATGCCGCAGGGAATATCGTCTTGGCCAGGGGACCGTATGGCTCCACCAGATAGACCCCGACGATGAGGCCTATCAGTCCAGTTACGAAGGGGATCAGGTGATAACCCCATGGGACGTTGTCGGCGAACCTTTCCTGCATACGTAAACTTACAGTGGTTGCACAGATTAATTTTTGTCAGACTAAACAGGTACCCTATGGTTAGGGAAATATTTCCAATATTTTGAAATCGGACGAATCCATGAATGGGTCAATGGGCAGCATCAGATCACTGATCCTCGGTACGAAGAGTGAGGATGTAGATGGTTTGAGGGAAAGGTATGGAGCACCCCCCTCACAGTATATCACATTATCAAACGGAGAGAATATCCACCTCCGAGATGAGGGAGATTCCGAGGCACCTCCGATTGTCCTTCTTCATGGACACAGTGAGGATTTGCATACATGGGATCAATTCGTGAAGCATCTCGTTGAGGGCTTTAGAGTTGTCAGATTTGACTTACGTAGGCATGGTTTGACAGGCCCAGCATCAGACAACCAGTACGGGATTGAAAGTTATGTTTCTGATCTATCATTGGTCATTGAGCATCTTGGAATCGATAGTTGTGATTTAGTTGGCCACTCCATGGGAGGTAGAATTGCTGTCAAATTTACAATGGAAAACCCTGACAGAGTTCGCAATCTAGTACTACTCGCTGCAAGCGGGGCCCCGCGAGAAAATGAGGGCTCGCCACCATTGGCAATGAAACTGATGAAAAATCCACTAGGGAGATTTTTGATTAGGCGTATGTGGTCTAGAAAAATGGCCAAAGACACCCTGATCGATATGGTGCATGATGGTTCATTGGTCACTGATGAAGAAGTAGATAGGATGTGGGAATTCTCTAGATATCCGGGAAGTATGGATGCAATGTTTCGAGAATTTGGGATGGTCTGGGACGACTTCATCCCTAAAGAAATTGAAAAAATTACAACAAATACTCTGATAATTTGGGGAGAAGAAGACACCATTTGCCCAGTTGAAATGGGGATTTGGTACAATTACCATCTTCCTAATTCGACATTTATTCGCTTGCCAGAAATAGGCCACAATCCCCAATTTGAATCTCCGGACGTTTGCCTGGATGAAATCTCCTCCTGGTTGGGAACCCTCTGAATGCGACTGGAGCCAGAGGGCCGCCTATGCTAGTTGGAGAATCTGTTTTGCGGGTTTTTTCACAAAAACTTAGCATCTGATGACTGATTAGATATGCTTTTGCAGATAATTTCCTGATGAGTCTATGAGTTCCAAAGCAGAAAGGACCGGTTTCAAGAAAAGGGCACGAGCCAGAGCCAAGAAGCACGAAACGAAGGCTGGAGCGTCGATTTCAAAGGAAAAGACGACGGGAAGAACTCCTTTGCGACGGAAAGCAGCCTATCTCTTAACGGCCCTAATATGTATGGTCCTGATTGCTGGTTCCATCGGAGTATCCCCCGATCGCCCCTCTCGCAATATTCCACAAACTCCTCCCCCTCTCACAAATGGTACTGTTTTTTTCGCGCCAATAGCAGTACCGGGCACCCCACTCTCACCAATATTTTCCACTGAGATGAGCGTGACATGGGATAGGAGCGACATATTTGTCGTCGTTGCAGATGGGGATAAGAAGGAAGAGTGCGACAGTATCCCATTCCTTGAGAGGTTCCAATCCACCAGCGAAATCTGCAAAGCTGGAGATGAGGAGTACGAGGTCGTGAGCCTCGACAACTCAACTGGTTTGGAGTGGGAAATTGGTGACGGAACTTACTATTTCGGGATCGGCACGCTAGGAGAGGGGTTGGAAAATATATCCGGATTGAACATGGACATTTCTATCGATATGAGGCTATCTCTGGCTGGTTATCTCATCCTTCTACCACTAGCCGCTTATGGTCTGATGACTATCAAAGGATACAGAGTTCGAATGATAGAACCCCCCTGAGCATATTGACCTCTCAAAGGGGCTCTAGAGCGAACCCACTGAGAACCCTCTGAATAGTATGCGCTTCAGAGGGTAGCGTACCT
>LURR01000035.1 GCA_001628485.1 Marine group II euryarchaeote REDSEA-S11_B3N4
CTCGACATGAGGAGGGCATGCATCGGGCAGATATCGATAATCCTCTCTGGGCAAGAACTGAGGGAGGCAGCAGGCGAACTCCTGAAGAAGGAGAAGGACCCAAGCCTCAGAAGGAGGCTCAAATCCCTCGCCATGGACCCCGACTTCGAGGGAACAGAGCAAGAGAAGAACCTGAAGCTCGCTGCGGCGGACTATGTGCCCAAGGACGACGATGTAGAGGACATCCCCCCTCCCAGTTCCATGGGTGAGGCTGATAAACGCCAGTCAGGTCGGCCGGGCAGCGAGGAAGGCAGATGAGTGACGATTTCGACGGTAAGCTTGAGAGATTCGAGAGACTCTGGGAAGGAGTGACCCCAAAGGGAATTAACAGAACAAAGGCTCTGAAGTTCAGGCAGTACATGAGAAATCACGTCCTCCAGAAGTTCCACAAGCGCAGTAAAGAACAGTGGGCAAATGCGGACAAGGGGCACTATAACCACGGTTTCTCCAGCAAGGACCAGTTCCTGACCAAGGACAATTGCAGGAAATACTGGATGGGCGAGCTCCAGAAGGACATCAGAGAAGCTGAGACCTGGTCCTGAGGACAAAAGATGGCCTCGCTATCATTCAATGACTGGGACCTCGAGAAGCACGTGGCTGATGCCATAGGACAACTTGGCTGGGAAGTGCCGACGCAGATACAGGTTGAGGCCATACCATTCGCAAGAAAGGGGATGGACGTCGTAGGACAGGCCAGGACGGGCTCCGGAAAAACCGCTGCTTTCGGGATTCCAATCATAGAGTCCTGCGAACCGAACGGTTCGACGCAGGCCATAGTGCTCTGTCCCACCAGGGAGCTCGCCGTACAAGTGGCGGAGGAGTTCCAGTCCCTGCAAGGAAAGAAGGGACTCAGTATCGAGACTGTCTACGGAGGGACGGACATAGAGAAGCAGGCAAGGCTCCTGGAAAAGGGGGTCGACGTGATTGTGGGGACCCCTGGCCGTGTAATCGACATGAGCAAGAGGGGCCACATAGACCTCTCCGAAATAGGAATCTTCTGCCTTGACGAAGCGGACAGGATGCTAGACATGGGATTCTTCCCCGACGTCCTATGGATCGTCGAGAAGATGGGCGAGAGGGATCAGACCCTTCTCTTCAGCGCCACCTTCCCACAGGAGGTACTAGATGCCACAGAGGAGTTCACCGACGACCCCATCCACGTGATGAGCGAGGACCTCGAAGTGGAGGTGCCGGAGATAGACCAGTTCGCCATCAAGGTAGGGCGACTGAACAAGATGTGGGCACTGGGGAGGATCGTGGCCAGCATGACCGAGGAGGACCAGATGCTCATATTCACCAACACCAAGAGGATGGTGGACATGCTGGGAGAGAGACTGGACAGACAGGGAGTGGACTCCGCCTCGCTACACGGGGACATGGCACAGAACAAGAGGGAGAAGATCCTCGACAGATTCAGGGATGGAAGCAAGAAGATACTCGTCGCCACTGACGTGGCAGCCAGAGGCCTCGACGTCGACGGAATCACGCACGTCGTGAACTACGACCTACCCGACGAGACTGAGGTGTACGTGCACAGGATCGGGAGGACCGGCAGAATGGGGAGGAGCGGCCAGGCCTGGAGCTTCGTCAGTGGCTCAGAGATTGGGCAACTGGACAAGATAGCGAACACATGGGCCATGAGCATCCCCGTGGTCGAGGCGCCAGACCTACCCAAGGGCGTCAAGGAAATGGCGAGGCTGAAGGAGGACTGGGACGAAATCTCGGACAGCTTCGGGATGGTCACCGTCAGGGTCTCCGTGGGAAGGGGAGATGCCAGCAAGCTAGCCCTATCAGACTGGATAGTGAAACAGGCCCGGGTCCCGGAGGTAGCGATAGGCGAGATATCGATAGGCGACTCAGAGTCGACTGTTGAGGTCCACATGAAGAAGGCGTCCTACGTGATCGACGTGCTGAAATCAAGGGAGTTCGAGGGCAGGAGCCTCGAGCCAGCCATAGTCAGCTAGCCCAGGGGATGGAAACGATTCATCCCGAAGGCTGGGGGCTTCCGCATCCTAAATATATCCGGACTAACAAGACCCCTCATGGCTGACGCCAAGGGAGGTAGCGCGGCCAAGGACAAGCAGGCCGCCGAGGCCGCCAAGAAGAAGGCGGAGGCCGAGAAGAAGGCCACTGAGGCCGCCAAGAAGAAGGCGGAGGCCGAGAAGAAGGCGGCAGCGGACCAGAAGAAGGCGGCGGAGGCAGCCTCGAAGGACAAGGCAGCAGCCGAGAAGAGCCTAGAGGCAGCCAAGAAGGCGAGGAAGAAGGCCGAGGAAGACCTCCAGAAGGCCAGGACCTCAGCCAGCGACGCGACGAAGAAGATCAGCGCCCTGAAGAAGGAGAAGGCGAGTGCCGACCGGGACCTCAAAGTCCAGGAATCGGCCAGGAAGAAGGCAGAGTCTGACCTCGCGAGGACGAAGAAGTCCAGTAGCGGGGACGTCAAGAAACTAGAGAACCTGGAGAGGCAGGTCGAGTCAGCAAAATCCAGGCTGGAGGACTCCAAGAAGGCAGCCTCCGAGGCTAAGAGGCAGCTGGAGAAGGAGAAGGAGAGCGCAGGAAAGAACTCCAAGAAGATCGCAGACCTGAACAAGGAGCAGAACAGCCTGCAAAGCGATCTGAAAGCCACTCAATCAGAACTGAAGAAGGCGGAGGCGGAGCTAGCCGCGGAGTCAAAGAAGGGGGCGTCCGAGAAGGCCAAGCTACAGCAACTGACAGACTCGACCAGGGGCCTGAAGTCCCAGATATCGGACCTCGCCAAGAAGGTGAAGGAAATCAGGACGAAGACGGAGGACCAGGCCAAGACCCTCAGGGACTTCGAAAGCAGGCTCGCAGAGGAGACCAAGGCGAAGAAGGAGGCCGAGGCGAAGCTCGAGAAAGCCAGGAAGGCGACGGATGCCGCGGACAGCAAGAGGAAGGCAGCAGAGGCCAAGACCAAGGAGGCCGAGAAGGCCTTCCAATCAACAGTAAAGCCCAGGAAGGACGCAGAGGACATGGCGAAGAAGGCCGACTCCGACAGGATCAGGGCCGAGAAGGAGCTCGAGAAGAGGATAGCGCTGCAGAAGAAGGCAGAGGAAGAGGCCAAGAAAGGCGCCGAGGACAGGAAGAGCGCCGAGAAGAGGAAAGCGGACGCCGAGAAGGCGAAGGCCGACGCTGAGAAGGCCAGAGACAAGAGCATCCAGGAGGCCGACAAGGCGAGGAAGTCCCTTTCAGAGTCCAGGGCCAAGCTGAAGGATATCAGCGAAGACCTGAGGAAGGCAGAGGCGGAAAGGAAGGCAGCCCAGGAAAAGGCGGCAAGCGCGAAGTCTGAGGCCGACGAGCTGACCAAGAAGGCGGAGAGCAGCAAATCAAGCGCTGAGAGCGCGAAAAAGAGGCTCAAGGAGGAGAACGCCGCCGGCAAGGAGGCCAAGGCCCAGCACGCCGAGAGCAAGAAGAGAGGCGAGGCCGCCAAGAAGGAGCTCGCAACAGCAGACGAGGAGCGCAAGAAGGCAGCCGCCAAGATGGAGGAGGTCGTGAAGGCGAAGCAGGCCTACCAGAAGAGGGCCGCCGAGGAGAGGAAGAAGGCCGAGGAGGTCGAGGGACAGGTATCCCAGAAGAGGAAGCTTACAGCCGACACGAAGAAGAAGTCCGAGTTCGAGGCGAAGGCGAAGGCCGAGGCCGATGCGAAGGCGAAGGCCGAGGCCGACGGCCACAAGAAGGCGAAGGACGACCTGAAGGCGGAGACCGAGAGGTGGAAGGAGGCCGAGAAGGTGCTCGGGAAGACGACGAGCGAGCGGAAGAAGGCCCAGGCGGAGTCCAAGAAGGCCAAAGAGGCGAGGGAGTCGACCCACAAGGAGTTCCTGGACGCGAAGCAGAACAGAATCGAGGCCGAGAACGCGGCCAAGCAAGAGGAGAGGGACCTGAAGGACGCCCAGAGGAGGGCAGAGGCCGAGGCGAGGGCCAGGAAGGACCTAGAGAAGGAGATCGAGGAGGAGGAGAAGCGAAGGAAGATCGCCAAGGCCAAGAAGAAGGCCCTCGAGAAGAAGAAGCTGACGGCCGAGGAGCTGGCCATGGAGGAGGCCAGGAAGCGGCAGGAGGCCAAGGACCGGGTCAAGAGGAAGGCCGAGAAGAGGAGGAAGAGGGCCGAGGAGGAGCGCCAGAGGAAGATGCTGGCGGCATCCGAGGCCGAGCAGCTCGCCGAAGTGAACAGGCTCGAGGTGGAGATGAGGCTCAACGACCTGAAGACCCAGGAGGGCACGATGGCCAAGGAGGACTACATCCTAGCGAGGATCAACATCAAGGCCATAACCATCGACTTCGAGGTCATCGGGGAGGCCAACGGCCACACCGACGACCTGCAGCAGATCGACGGCATAGACGAGGGCCTTGAGCGGAGGCTGAACACCCTGGGCATATCCACCCTCTCGCAGATATCGAAGATGGACGACGACATGAGCGACACCGTGAACGACGCGATAGAGTACATGCCGGGAAGAATCCGAAGGCAGCTCTGGGCAGAGCAGGCCCAGATCCTCCTGGAGTGAGGAAATAGACACCCCCTAAGGGGTGTCTAAGCCGGAAAAAGAGCGCATCCCTCGGATAGAATCAAAAGCGGATTTTCCCGATAGTGAAAGCGTGCGAGCGGAAGCGAGGTCACGAGTGCGGGCACTGATGCTGATCCTGCTGATGCTGGCCAGCACCCAACTAATTCTACTAACCTCACTTGATTACACAGAGCTGGAGCTCGGGCCGGATTCCAGGAGTTCCTCGATTGACAACACACAGGTCGCAACAATAGAGGTGGGTCTTGACCACGCTTGCGCGATAGGTACCGCCGGGCAGATGAAGTGCTGGGGGGACGGGACGAACGGCAAGACTGGTCATGAGAATACTGACGACTACGGAGACCAAAGTGAGGAGATGGGGCAGTACCTCATGTTCACAGATGGGGGTGATGGCCTAACCTTCGACGATGTTTCTGCAGGTAACAGGTTCACTTGCGGCCTAATGAGCGATGCGTCCGTTAAGTGCTGGGGCAGCAACGAATTCCTCGGTTCCAATGCGGGGGTCGCCGGATCGGGATCATTGGGTGACGGCTACCTAGAGATGGGAGAAGGTTTGCAGAAAGTCAACCTAGGAGATTGGAATGCTACATCCATAGCCGCTGGAGGTTCGCATGCCTGCGCCATAGTCAACAACGGATCTGCGGACTCCTTGGCCTGCTGGGGCAACAACGACTTTGGAGAATTAGGGGTCGGGAATACGCACAATGCCTATGGAAATGTGCAGATAGGACATGTGGACCTACCCGAAAGGGGATCTGACCTTTCTCAAGTCGCCCTAGGAAGTAGGCATTCCTGCCTGCTCTGGAGTGACGGAGAGATTGGCTGCTGGGGCAGCAACTCGTTCGGTCAGCTCGGCATTGGAAGCACGGAGGACATAGGTGACGAGGCGGGGGAGATGGGTTCCAGTATGACGCTGGTAGACCTGCCTTCAGATAGGACTGCTACTCAAATCTCCGCTGGACACAACACGACCTGCGCCATCCTCGACAACGGGCGTCTGTCATGCTGGGGTTTCGGCTCCTACGGCATGCTCGGTTCAGAGGGTACGAACCATCTGGGAGACTCGGCTGACGAGGTGGGGGAAGATATGCACATCCTCGAACTAGGGGAGTACCCCAACGGAACCCCGTTACTTGTCGAAGACATCTCGGTTGGCCACCACCATGCATGCGCGATCACTGACGGCGGAAGCAACGCGAACCAGATGAAGTGCTGGGGCTCGGGAATCGGAGGCGCTCTGGGTTCGGAGAATCAAGACAACCTTGGAGATGGGCAGTTCGAAATGGGAATTCTTCTCCCATTCCTGGATCTGGGTACCGGCATCCAACCCATTTCAGTCGAAGCGGGCGAATCATTCACATGCGCCCTGATGAACACAACCGAGGTCAAGTGCTGGGGCTCCGGCCTGGATGGAAGGACTGGCCAGGGAGTCAGCGGACAGCTCGGTGACCTCCCCGGAGACATGGGGGACAATCTGCCATTCGTCGAACTGTACCTGCCCGAGGAAACCTTCGACCAGCCTTGCGACCTGCCAGCAGAGGGATCTCCACTGTCCATCTCAACCGTCGATTCTTCCACGCCCCGAACCGGGAACAAAACCGCCACGGCCCTTACTCCCGAGTCCTGCGGGGCGATCGCTTACTTTGACGAGAGCGACAATTTGCTCAAGTTCGGGATTTTCACCAAAGGAAGATGGGCCACGGAGGTCGTTAGGGACTACGACTCCATCTGGAATAACCTTCACGACGTTTCAATCACGATCGGCAGCGATGGGGTGCCTCACATCGTCTCATCCGGGAGCTTGAACACAAATAGCGGTCAAGCGCACTACTACACCAAGAAGGACGGGGGGTGGACAGGCGCAAATCAGTATGCCTCTACGTCGGGAGTTGGCGACGCGGGAATCTTCGCAGTGGGCTTGGAGATTGACGGTTCCGGTGACATCTACGCCATCGCGCAGAAATCCTACACGACGGCTTGGGGATCGCACTCGGTCATAGACGCCTACAGATGCACGGCTGTGGGGCATGCCAACAACAGCTGCACAGACAGGTGGGACGGTGGATTCGATCTCAACAACAATTACATTGGCAGAATTTCCGAGGCATCCTGGTCCGCCTCATTGGACACGGATGTGGACTCTGACGGCACTGTTTACGTCGCCTACCTAGGGGATGCGGACTCTTTTGGGGAGGAGTCAGGGAGCGTAGAGGTCGTGGAGCTCGACTCAACTGGGTTCGGCACGCCGATGGATGTGGGTGGCACGTTAAGCAGAACCACCGCCAACTCTTCGCTTTCCATGGACCTGGGTCCAGATGGCTCTTTTCACCTCGCTTACCCCAATCATGGCGGGGGATTGAACTACTCTATCTGCTCATCAAGCTGCGACCTGCCGGCATCCTGGTCGACAGAGTACGTCAACCAGTCGGTTGCCGTGTCCGACACTGGCGTGATTGACATCTCGGTCGGGCCTGACATGTCGGTTGTAATTCTGGCTGGAGCGTCGGAGGGCACATCCGCCCTCCACAAGACCGATGGAAGCTGGGAGAAGACCGAGCTAGAGACATCTGGAGGGGCGGACTGGACCGGGGTAGAAATCACCGACCAGGGGATGATGTGGGCCTACGCGTACTTCCCGAACACTGGTTCTACACTCAGCCTGTACAAGCAGGAGGGAATGACATCGCCCGGGCTGGGATCGGATATCGACGGGGACGGCTGGTCGAGGCTTGAAGAGCTCCGCTGCGGGACCGACTACACCAACTCGTCCTCGACCCCGGCGGATGCCGACGGGGACGGAGTCTGCGACCTATTCGACGACTGGGAGGACACCTCCGTCTCGGCCGAGTCCGATGCCCTGGCGATAGGCGAGGAGTTCGGGTGCGCTGTGCTCTCGAACCGATCCGTTGCATGCTGGGGCGACAACTCCGAGGGGCAGCTGGGCAGCCCCTCTGCGGGATCGAGCAGCGCCTACGCGGTCATGGTCGACCTGCCGGCCGGATTCGAGGCCGGAGCAGTGGATGCGGGGTCCGCCCACGCCTGCTCGACCGGTCTGGATGGGAAGCTGGTATGCTGGGGCAGGAACACCGACGGGCAGCTGGGCCGTGGGAACTCTTCACCAAGCGAGTCCCCGGGCTACGTGAACCTTCCCTCCGGTGTGACCGTCTCGCAGTTCGCTGCTGGCGCGGACCACAACTGCATGACGGGCACGGACTCGAACATGTACTGCTGGGGGAACGGGAGCGACGACAGGACGGGCAAGATAGTCAACAGCGACAACACCGTCATCCAGTACGAGAACTTCACCGACGACTCGAGGTCGTGGACGAGCACTTCCCCGACTTACCTGCTGGGCCCGGGACAGGGCACCGATTACATAGACAAGGTGTATTACAGCTGGTGGCTCTACCCCCAGATATACTCCGACCAGTCCTTCGACGTAACGGCTGGTGACGTCATCTCATTCAAGATGAGAGGGAGGAATCACGGGGACAACGGTTACACCAGCGAGGTGGTGAAGTTCTACGCCGGTAGCAGCCTGTTGGCGCAAATAGACTCCAACACGACCACACAATACTCTTACTGGTCGGGATGGCAGGACGTCTCGTTCACCGTGCCCGACTCGTATACGGGAACGGGTGCGACCTCGATCAAGATTGAGATCTGGGGTTACAGGAACTACGTCCAAATTGACGATCTGCGAGTAAAGAATCTCGCATATGGCTCCATTGGATCGGTGCTAGAGCCCAGCATGGTGCGTTGGGACGAGTCTGGGGGGGTAAACCAGATATCACTGGGAGCCCGTCACTCCTGCGCACTGATGTCCTCCGGGAGCGTGAATTGCTGGGGATACAACGGCGGCAGCTACGCGAACATACTCGGCAGCCCCTCCTACAAGGGCGAGAGCACGTACGATCCCAAGGAGGTCGACCTCTCGGGGACTAGCAGCCTGGCCGCCTCGAACTGGACCAGCAGCACCGTGGAAGGGATAAACGCAGGAGATGGGGTGACTTGCGCGATCATGAGGAGCACCGAGGCGCTCTGCTGGGGGTCATCCACCCAGACGACCTACGCAGACCCGGTCGTCAGCACCATTGCCAGCACGGGTGACGTGGGCAGGAGCCCCGCCCTGACCACCGACGGCAGCGGAAACTGGCTACTGGCCTACAACGACGCAGGCGGCATCTCGTACGCGAGGTACGACGGCTCGACCTGGAGCACATACTCCGCATGCGCCTCATCGGACGCCTGCGACTCCACGCACGGAGTGGGTGTCGGGGAGGACTCCCTAGGGGACTTGCACTTTCTCAGCTACAACGAGGCAGGGGAGCAGCTCATGCACACGAGAACCCCGAGGAACATCACCACCACGGCCGCGGTGACCGGAGAAGAATCCAGATTCTTCAGCATCTCCAGGGACCCCTCGACCGAGGACCTGCACCTGACCTACCAGCAGATGAGCGGTAGGAAGCTGATGCACACCATCTTCAATGGAACCAGTTGGTCTACGCCTACTGTGATCGACGATACCGATGACAGGACCGGTGAGTCCTACAATGGCATGAAGATAGACTCGTCGGGGAACCTGCACCTCTCCTACTGGGACTGGAACACGGGCGGCACCGACGATACGTGGCTAAAGTATGCCTACTACAACGGGACGTCCTGGTCCGTCGAGACGCTTCAGTCGATCATGGACCAGAACAACCCAACGCTGCACACCTCCCTGGACATAGACAGCAGCGGCAACCCCCACATCTCATACTACGACCACAAGAACGACACCCTTCGCTACACCTACCACAACGGCACAGCCTGGGTGGACCAGACCCTGACGCTCGACGACTCCAACGACAACGGGAGGTTCAACTCGATAGCGCTGGACAGCAGCGACCACCCCCGGATAGCCTACAGGAACGAGACCTCCGACGACCTTGAGCTCGCCACGTGGGACGGCACAGAGTGGACCAGGGAGGTGGTCGACAGCCTAAACAACGTCGGGAGCTGGGCATCGATAGCGATCGACAGCAGCGACCTGAGCAGGATAGCCTACTACTACGACTATCACTCCGACCTCAGATACGCCTCCCACGACGGGTCGGCATGGTCATTCGAGGACATCGACACCAGCGTGAAGACCTCCAGGATAGTGCTCGACCTAGACGACAGCGACCGACCGAGAATCGCCTACAAGGACTGGGACAACGAGCCCTGGCTCGCATACAACAACAGCGGGACCGAGGGCACGTGGGAGACCGTCCAAGTCAGGAACGGGTACGACCTTGGGGGGCACATGGCCATGACGCTGGACTACTCGACTGGCACCGCCTACATGGCGTACCGCCAGTACCAGTGGCCGGCGTACGCCGGGCTGGTCTCCAGCGTCTACACCGGGACAGTCCTCGCCACAGACCCTGTGTCCGACAGCGGTGAGGCCGCAAACTCCGTTGGCATGGGGCCAGAGATACACATCGCCGGCACCACCGTGTTGGCCCCGTTCATGAACGGCACGGACGGCGAATCACCGGCTTACGTGGAGATGGCCACGATAAGGGCCCCTGGTCCGACGATCACGAGCGTGGACGGCGAGTCCCACTACGTCGGAACCTACGGCATATCAATGGCCCTAGACCAGGCAGGGAACCAGCACATCTCCTACTACAACGCAAGCGCGTCAAGCCTGATGTACGCTCGGTTCGACGGCTCCTCATGGCAAGTCGAGGAGGTGGACAACGGGGGTGCCTCAGGGACCTACTCCTCGATAGCGATAGACCCCTCAGGAAACCCCCACATCTCCTACGTGAACACCACCCCTAATCCCGATGCTGTGATGTACGCGCACCACAATGGCACCGCATGGACGATCGAAGTCATCGACGCGACCCCCTACTACGCCTATGACACGTCGATAGACCTGGATTCCAGCGGAAGCGCACACATCACATACCAGGTGTACAACAACTCATGCGGGACCTGCTACAACCTGAGATACTCGTACCACAACGGCTCGGAGTGGGTATACGAGGACATCAAGGACTACAGCTCCAACTGGGCATACTCAAACACCGGGAGGAACAATCAGATCAAGCTGAACAGCACCGACGTCCCGCACGTGGTCTTCTTCGATGACTACTACGACGACGTGTACCTCTCCGTGAGAGTCAACGGATCCTGGTCATCGAGCAGCGTCGACGACTACGGAGGCATATACACTATTTACGGGGAGAGGGCAATATCGCTCGCAATCGACTCAACTGACGGCCTTCACGTCGCATACTACGACTTGGGCGGGAGGTTCCTGGAGTACGCACACAGGGGCCCCGGCGAGTCCTCCTGGACGAAGACCAACGTCCACGACCAGGGCAACCACTACATCGGAACATCGGTCTCCATCGCCTTAGACAGTGCAGACAGGCCGCACATCGCCTACCATGACAGGACCCACTGGGACTTGGAGTACGCTCGGTTCGATGGCTCCGAGTGGCTGGTTGAGACCTTGGACGAATATGGCAATTCCGGCAGGTATCCGAGCATCGCCCTGGACGGCAACGATCAGGTGCACATCGCCTACGAGAACTCCTCCTCGACCAGGCTGATGTCGATAGTGATAGCCGATGGGCTCGCAGCGACGGAGAAGGTCGCGCAAGTAGGCACGCACGGCTACGGGATGGGCTTCGTGGTAGGGGCCTCCGGAGGGATGCACCTTAGCTTCTACAACGGGTCCGACTCCTCGGGCTCCCTGCAGTACGCAACCAAGAGCGGCTCGACCTGGAATAGCGTGACGGTCGATGACGGCTCGACAATGGTGGGGACCCACTCAGACATAGCACTCGACGGCAGCGACAACCCCCACATCTCGTACGTGGACTCGACGAACGGACTGCTGCGCTACGCGTATCACAATGGGGAATCATGGGCTCTCTCCACAGTGGACCCCAGCGGCAGCGTCCTTGGGCGCACCTCGATAGCCGTGGACGCCGATGGGAACCCCCGCATAGCCTACCACGACGGCACCCTCCGCCTAGCGGAATGGGACGGAGTATCGTGGACCCTGACCACACAGGACCCTGGGTCAACCGGGCAGGGCACCCAGATCGCTGTCGACGCGAACGGGAAGACGAGGATCGCCTACTTCGACGAGGACAATGACGACCTCTCCTTCTCACTCGCCGGGCACCAATCCCCTGCGGTCATGGGCAACTCGCAGTCCCACCCCACCGGGTCAGCGATGGGTTCGGGGGCCTCGGGCCTGGCCTCCCTCGACCTGGGGGAGACACACGGATGCGCGGTCTCGTCCAGCAGCGTGATCTGCTGGGGGGTAGCCACTGACGGGCAACTCGGAAACGGGGCATCCGCATTGACCTCGCGGGACCCGGTCAGCGTCACCACAGTGACCGGATGGACCCCGCTGGAGGTCTCCGTGTCCACCAGCTCCGGCATTGGGGGGGGAACCTCCTGCGCACTCTACTCGAGCGACTCCACGGGTGAGCGCAGAGTGATGTGCTGGGGAGGCGGGGGGTCCGGACAGATCGGGGATGGCGGGACCTCCTCCCTCTCATCGCCAGCATCCACCGACCTGGTGATGCTGGACTCAACTACCCCCCTCGGGGCATCTGACGGCAGCGAAACCCTGTCCTCGAGCCCATACGACGTCGTGGAGGTCTCCCTGAGCGAGATCGGGAAGTTCGGCTGCGCCAGGTCCTCGCAGGGGCATGTGAAGTGCTGGGGCTACAACGCGTACGGCCAGCTCGGGCATGGCAACACCTCCACTGCCTCCGACGGGGAGAACGAGATGGGCGAGGACCTCGCCTTCGTGCCGCTGGGAGCCAACAGGACCGCGACTAGAATATCAGTGGGCGAGAACCACGCCTGCGGCCTGTTAGACGACGGTAGCGTGAAGTGCTGGGGCAGGAACAACTACGGGCAGCTCGGGATGGGCAACACAACGCAGATCGGAGACGGCCCCAACGAGATGGGCGACTTCCTCGCTGCGGTGGACCTTGGCACCAGCAGGACCGCGACCGAGATAGCCACGGGGCAGCACCACTCGTGCGCCCTGCTCGACGACGGTAGCGTGAAGTGCTGGGGGCTCAACAGTTACGGCCAGCTCGGGATAGGAAACACCTCCACAAGGGGGGACGGCGCCAACGAGATGGGCGACGACCTGGTGGCAGTCGACCTGGGGACCGGGAGGACCGCGATATCAATCGAGGCGGGTGCCACCTTCACTTGCGCAATACTAGACAGCGGCGTCCTGAAGTGCTGGGGCCAGAACAGCTTCGGACAGCTGGGCCAAGGGCACAACGAGAACATAGGCCACGGGCCTGACCTCGATGGCAACGGCATCTCATGTCACCCGGCGGTGAACTCGCCTGACAATACCAGGGAGTGCAATGCGCGGCTGGGGGACGGCCTGGCAGCGGTGGACCTGGGGGATGGCAGGACAGCAGTCTCGGTATCTGCAGGCTACTCGTCGACATGCGCGATCCTGGACAACGGCAGCGTCCGCTGCTGGGGGCACAACCAGTACGGAAGGACTGGGCTGGGGACGACCCCTGGAAACACTGGCGACGAAGACGGCGAGATGGGCGACAACCTGGCCACAGTGGAGCTCGGCACCGGGCGAACGGCCTCCTCAATCAGCGTAGGATACTCCCACGCATGCGCACTCCTGGACAACCTCAGCATAGCATGCTGGGGGCACAACGGACAAGGGCAGATAGGGATCGGCACTAACAACGACGTAGATACCACTGCGGAGATGGGTGCGGGCCTGGTGACGGCGGACCTGCCGACAACCAGGTCATCCTCTGTCTCCTCCGGCTGGTACTACTCATGCGCGATAATCCAGGACGGCACGGTCAGGTGCTGGGGCGAAAACTCCGACGGTAGGCTGGGGGTCTACGATGGCGTGGACGACGACATCGGGGACGAGAGCGGGGAGATGGGTAGCGAAATGCAAATCACCAACCTGTACATGGTCCCCCCAGACTTCGACGGGGACGGGTGGATAGACCTCTGGGACTCTGACGACGACAACGACGGATACCTAGACACGGAGGACGACCTGCCGTTCGACGAGAGGGACTGGTTCGATCACGACGGGGACGGACTGGGGATAAACGTGGACACCGACGACGATGACCCGTCCGTCAAGACAGCGGAGGAGGACACCGCGGAGAAGTGGTCAGACGCCGAGGAGGAGGCCTGCGGCACGCTCTGGTGGAGCAGCCTCTCAGAGCCCAGCGACTACGACGGGGACGGGATATGCGACGAGGTAGACGACGACGTCGATGGCAACGGGTGGAACGACTCCTACCAGTGCGAGTGCTCGGGGCTCGAGGACTCGGATGACTGGAACAGAGAATCCCTCTTCGGATACAACACTGGACTGACTAGTTTCTCGTCGGACCAAGGACAGTATGGATACGACTTCGAACTCTCGGAGCACGGAGTGAGGTACTATTCGTCATACTACAACGACGCAGCGTACGTATGGCTACAGAGGCATGATTCCTCCACGTACGGGGCTCAGAGTTTTGGGGCTTGGGACGACTTTAACTACTGGGGGATAGAGAGCCAGAACGGATTCACCTACCTAGCATACCAGGAGGGCGTCTGGAGGTTCTCCGACACCAATGGCTCGGTGGCAGCGTCCGGTACCGGAATGAGCCACTCCCAGACCACCTCCTCGGACATCGCCATCTCGATGGATGGCGATATGGTGGTCAGGTGGCACGAGTCCGACAGCGGCGGGACCATCAGGGGCGCCTACCTGAACGGCACCACGTTCCAAGCGAACGCGCCCGGCGGCCTTGCTCCGCCCGACACCGGGGGGAACAACCAGCACGGCCAGATCGCCTTCGGGCCGGATGGGAGGCTGCATGTCCTGATGGTGAACAACTCCTCGGGAGTCATAGGGTTCTACCACTTCTATGCGGATCTGGGCAGCGACCTGTCAGGTGACGTGAGCCTTTCCTGGAGCACCCCCGAGCTCCTACTGGAGAGGAACCAGAGCACCGGGTGGTCCTCCGGGGCATCTCACTCTGCCACGGAGGACCACTCGGCAGAGCTGC
This sequence comes from Marine group II euryarchaeote REDSEA-S11_B3N4, assembly GCA_001628485.1. Classification (GTDB taxonomy): domain Archaea; phylum Thermoplasmatota; class Poseidoniia; order Poseidoniales; family Thalassarchaeaceae; genus UBA36. The sequence goes on from LURR01000035.1 coordinate 14,654, forward strand.
ACTACTCGAGCGACGGGAAGATGTACGCGGGCATGTACAACACAACCGACCTGTGGCTCTCGACCCACGACGGGTCATCATGGACCACCGAGCTTGTCGCCGAGTCGACGGGCAAGAACGAGGGTGTCGAGATAGCCACGAACTCCACCGGGGTTGTCCACGTCGCATGGATCAACCACTCATCGGGGCAGCTCGTGCTCTCCCACAAGTCATCCGGGTCGTGGTCGCACGAGGAGGTCTGGCTCAGCGACGGCTGGCCCACGTCCACATCGACCCAGACCCTCAACTGGGCACGCCTGACCCTCAAGTTCGACAGGCTGGACGACCCCTACATCCTCTCACTGGACGCAAACGACTCCTCCTCCGCCTCTGCGCTGCTGCACTACAAGGGATCCCTGCTCGATCCCTCGTACACTTACCAACCCGCTGACGCCAACGGGGACGGGGTGTGCGACACCCTTCAGTACGCGGTGATGGAGTACGACACCACAGAGCTGATCGTCACCAGCGGGGAGTCCGTCTCCATGATTCCTACCTTCTCGGGCCAGGAACTCGTGGAGGTATGGGCGCCATCACTGCCTGACGGGCTCTCAGTCAACAACACGACGGGAGTGATCTCCGGGGCCCCGACCACGGTCGACACGGCAGGGACCGCCTACGTGATCTACTCCAACAGCAGCAGCGCATCCTACCCGTTCACCATCACATTCACCGTCAGGACGCACGCGCCCATGCACGCGGGATACGGCTCGTGGCAGGATCACAAGTACCTATCAACCAGCAATGGCAGGGGATACACGCTGCACGAGTACGACGCGAGCGGGAACCTGTACTACTACGGCATCTACCAAACATCCTCGGCGTGGACAGCGGACGGGTTGAGTGTGAGCATAGGCAACGGAGACCACTACGTAGCCAAGCGGTGGGCCAACGGGACGTGGGCATGGGTGGTCCCCATAGACACGAGCTACGGCGGGTCGCCAGGGGCATTGTCCGTTGACGGTTCCGGGAACTCGTACGTGGCCGGAATGAGGGCCAACGGCGCACTTGACCTGCCCGGCACGGATCACGACCTCCCGAGCAGGGAGGCTGCCTACTTCTTCTCCCTCGACACCAACGGCAGCACCAGGTGGTCGCAGGACGCCTACATCGATGGTTCCAGCAGTGCGAACTGGCATGTCTCGACCTCGGCCAGCATCGGCAACTACGGCTCCACCAGGATGAGCTACAACGAGAGCAATGGGGAGCTGACTGTGGCAGGACAGGTTTCGACCAGCTCGATCAGCGAGAGGACCGTGAGCCTGGGCAACCTTACCATGGAGATACCAATTACCAACTACAACTACTACAGGCCGTTCGTGATCAGGATCAATTCCACTGGAGAGTTCTCGTGGGCCACCACGGTCACCCCGTCCTCCACGTATCACAGGTCCCTCCAGGGGATGGGGGTGCACGCAGACGGTAGCGTCGACATCCTCATGCAAACCCACGGCGAGACGCAACTGGGCGATCTCACGGCTGGTAACGAGAGCCGCCACTACCTGGGCGCGAGGGTAAACGACACGGGCTCGTGGGTAGCTGCCACTGAAATAACAGAGCTGGCGATGGACGTCGGGACGGGATTCCGTTCTGGTTATGACTCGGCGATGATGGAAATAACGCCCTCTGGTGAGCTGATCGTGGCGATTTGGTCGATTGATGACATCAGCAACCTGAGCGTGAACGGCACGTCCACGTTGTTCAACGAGACCTGCCAAGACAGCCTGGTGATGGTTTCCCTGAGCGGATCCGAGTGGAACGTGGAGGCCTCCAGGGAATTCTGCCTGGCTGCCCAAGGGTCTAGGTACGGGGAGTACTACAGCATTCTGGAGATCGACAATCGGGGCCTGCCAGTCCTCTTCCTCGGTCAGAGGGACAACTACCAAGCCAATCACCACAGGATAATCAGGCTCGACTCGAACCTGAACCCTGAGTTCGAGGAGTTCATCACATACGCCAACAACCCTGCCAACAGCTTCCTACTGGACTGGGAGGACGTCGCCTTCGACCCCCTCGGGAACATGCTGGTGAACTTCTACTCTAACCAATGCTCCCTCTACTGGAACGGGAGCTACATGGGCAGGCCATCTACCTATTGCAATTACAACAGCCAGTTCTTCATGGAGGCCGTGGGGCACACCATCGGCGGCTCGTCCCTGGTGGCGGGAGAGCCCAGCACCCTCTGGGGCGTCATGGGCCTGAGCGCGATGGGCGCGACCTGCAGCCAGGGCACCAGCTACTGCGACGAGTACCTCGACTCGTGGGCATCGTCGTCCCTGCCGGGGGGCCTCAGCATCGACTCGGACACCGGGATGATCTCGGGCGAGGCGGCCTCCAACATGTCAGAGTCTTCATTCACGCTCTGGATGAACGACACCGTACTGGGGAGCAACCAGCTGAACGTGTCCTTCTCCATACTCAACGGCAGGCCGACGGTATCCTACAACGAGACGTCCTTCGTCCTGGAGCGGGGCACAGAGATAGAGCCCATATCGCCCTACGAGGTCGAGGGCAACATCCTCAATTGGACCTTCGTCCCAGACCTGCCGCCAGGTCTGCAACTCGGAGCCAGCAACGGGACGGTATGGGGGACTCCGACGGTGAACCTGACGCAGCAGACGTTCCAGCTCCGAGTGACGAGCGACGGGGGGACGACAAGAGTGAACTTCGACTTCACGATCAACGAGCCGATCGCCAACATCTCGTACGGCAACGGGACGTACATCATACCGAGGGACGCCTTGGTGGACATCGCCCCGACCATCGTCGGCGGGGCCGTCGCCAGCTTCGCCATCAACTCGACCTCCTTCCCGCTCGGGCTGACCTTCAACACCACGAACGGACACTTCGAGGGAATCCCCCTCCTAGTCACGAACCAGACGACCTACACAGTCACTGCGAGCAACTCCGGAGGAACATCAAGCACGGAGGTGACCCTCTGGATAGTGGGGAACGGGATCTTCCTGAGCTTCCCTACCAGCGACCTGATGCTGACCGAGGGAGTGGCCATGCAGCCCATCGCGGGGCAGACCTCCGGCTCGACGCCCGAGAGCTGGGAAATCTCCCCGGGCCTGCCAGACGGGTTGCTCTTCGGTGATGAGAACGGCACTGTCTGGGGGACTCCAGAAAACGTACAGAACCAGACCAACTACACCATATGGGCGAATGCATCGGGAGCGCAGACAAGCTCGGTAGTCATCACCATAACCGTGCTCGTGGATACGGACGGCGACTCCATAGCGGACCTATACGACGATGACGATGACGATGACGGTTGGAACGACACGGCGGAGTTGGATTGCGGCACGGAGCCCCTGAACTCAACGAGCACCCCCGCCGACACGGACAGCGACGGGATTTGCGATACCCTGGATGACTCTGACGATAGAGCGATAGCACTCGCATACTCCGTCAACAGCCTCGACCTAGTGGTCAACATCTCGGTGGTTGACCTAGCCCCCATCACATCCGGAGGCACCATCTCGTCATGGGAGGCAGGCTCCGGCCTGCCATCCGGGATCAACTTAGACAACAGCACGGGAGTGATATCGGGAACTCCCACGGAGGTCTTCAACTCGACATCCTACGTCATATGGGCCAACAACACCGCATTCTCGGCGTCTTTCAGCCTGAACATCTCCTCGTCCCTACTCGACACCGATGGGGATGGAATCCCAGATGAGACAGACACTGATGACGACAACGACGGCTGGGATGACGCCAACGAGACTGCCTGTTCCACGGATCCACTTGAGGAGGACGACTACCCAGAGGACGGGGACGGGGACGGTATCTGCGATGCAAACGACCCAGCGGACGATTCCCCAGTCCTCCTAGCATACCCAGACCCTCTGCTCAACCTGACGACCAACATGTCAATCGTCCAAATCCATCCGATAGTCTTCGGCGGGGACGTAGTCTCATGGGAAGTGTCTCCAGACCTGCCTCCAGGACTCGTACTCGACAACTCCACCGGATATCTATCCGGCACCCCCAGCATCGAATTCGAACTCACTAACTACACAATCTGGGCTAACAACAGCCTGCATGGATCCCATTTCACAATAGGGATATCCTCGTGGTTGCTTGACTCCGATGGGGATGGGGATCCCGATGAGACCGATCCTGACGATGACAACGACGGCTGGGGGGATGAGGAAGAGGGAGACTGTCTGACAAGTACTCTGGATCCCACTTCGTTCCCAGAGGACGGGGACGGAGACGGCCTGTGCGACGGTCTGGACCAGGTGGACGACTCCGAGATATTCCTCGTCTACAGCATGACATCCCAACTTCTCTTCGTCAATGAGCCGATAGAGCCGATCGTCGGCACCACCTACGGCGGAGACGTGCGCACCTGGGAGGTCTGGCCAGAGTTGCCAGAGGGCCTCACCCTCAATGGTGCACTTTCGAGAACAACGCCAGTGAACGGGACCATCTCGGGAGCACCGATGGGGGAGTTCGAGATGCAAGTCTTCACAGTATGGGCCAACAACTCGCAATACCACAGCTCTGTGGAGATAACCCTCCAATCGGTCTTGCCCGACCCCGACGATGACGACATCGACCTGATTTACCTGGACGATTTCCTCAACCTAACCACCAATGTGGATGAGGTGTACTTGGAGCCCCAGATTTTCGGAGGCAACGTTACGTCTTGGTCCATCTCCCCGTCCGCACCCGACGGACTGGACTTCAACAACACCAATGGCCTGCTGACAGGGACGATAGCAGTCGAGCAGAACGAGACCGTCTACACAATCACTGGGAGCAACTCACTGTTCTTGGATACCTTCCAAATCACGATAGTGGCCAGATACCTCGACACCGATGAGGACGGCTTGCCTGACCTGTTCGACCCGGATGACGACGGGGACGGTTGGAACGACACGTTCGAGATAGCCTGCGGAACAGACCCCCTGTACATCGTCGAGAGTCCCGAGGATCACGACGAGGACTGGATATGCGACCCACTGGACGAGTTCGACGACTCCCCGATCGTCTTCTTCTACCCCAATGACAAGCTTACGCTCACCGTTGGGGAGGAGATGGAACCACTGGAGCCACTAATCGCCCCTAACAGCGGAGGAATACTCCTGTTCACTGTGATTCCCGACCTACCTAAGGGACTGCTCCTGGACAACAGCACGGGAGTCATCTCGGGGACTCCCGAGGAGGCCTTCAGACACATGCTGATCGAGTACTCGCACCGATTCACGGCCCATAACTCACAGTGGGACTTCTCCTACAGGGTGGACTTCGACGTATTCTGGCCAGAGGACAACACCACCGACGAGGACGGTGATGGCTGGCCGGACCTTATCGAGCTAGAATGCAACACCGATCCTACCGACCCCTCCTCTTTCCCGGAGGACATAGACCTCGATGGGGTTTGCAGCTACATCGATGAGGACGACGATGGGGACAACATAGGGGACCCGATCGACAGGTTCCCGAAGGACCCCACGGCATGGGATGACACCGACAACGACACCATGCCTGACGAGTTGACCTGCAAGTACCTCACGGACTCAGCCAACTGCACATTCGAGCTGGTAGAAGACCTGGACGACGACAACGACGGTTGGCTCGACCTCAACGAGACCAGTTGCGGGACGAATCCGAAGGACAACCTGTCAGTCCCTGAAGACGACGATGGGGATGGGGTCTGCAACCTCTTGGAGGTGTACGTCCCAGATGCAGTCAGGATTCTCTGGATTTGCTGCTTCCCAATCCTCCTGCTGCTGCTCCTGCTCCTATGGGTAATCAACCCCTTCACCGTCAGGGAAGAGGAGATACTGGGCCCAGAGCCAGAGTACACGACCACAGAGTTCGGATGGCAAGGAGGGACGGGCGAGTATGACGACCCGTACGTCCTAATGCCCGTTAAGGGAATAAGGAAGGGCTCTTTTGCCAGGAGCCACGAGATCATCCAGGTTTCCAACATAACGCCAAGGCTCGATTGCGACTTCACCGATATGTCATCCGAGGAGAACGGCACTAGGTTCAGCATGAAATCGAAGAAGGCCAACTCGAGAGGCAATCTGGAGTTCAGGCTGGAGTTCAGCGACAACGGAGAAACCACGGAGACCACCGAATACGTCGGGCTCATCAGACTAGGTAAGGCCACGGTATACTTCCAGTGGGCGGTAGAGGTGGAGGTGTATCGGGACACGCCAGAAGAGGAGATCGCCAAGAAGAGGGCTAGGAGAATCGAGAGAGAGGCCAAGAGGAGGGCCTCCGAGATGGAGAAGGAGGTCGAGGAGAGGGTCGCAAAGGCCGAGATCGATGCAAAGAAGAAGGCAGCGGAGATGCAGAAGGACCTGAAGGCCAAGGTCGCGGAGGTCGAGAAGGAGGCCCAGGAGAGGGCCGCAGCGGCCGAGGAGGCTGCCAAGAAGGCCGAGGAAGCCCAAAAGGAGGCTGAGAGGAAGCAAGCCGAAGCAGAGAGCGAGGCCCGTAGAAAAGACAGTGAGCGCCTGGAAAGGGAAGCACGTGAGAAGAGGCTCGAGGAAGAAGAAAGGGCCCGCATAGAGGCCGAGGAGGCTGCAGAGGAGGAGCGCAAGGCGGAGGAAGAGGCCGCAGAGCTAAGGGCGATGCTCAGAAAGAAGGCAGAACAAAGGAAGGCTGAGGAAGAGGAGCGCAAGGCGGAGGAAGAGGCTGCCAAGAGGGCTGCAGAGGAAGAAGCGGCGAGAATCGAGAGGGAGGCCCAGGAGAAGGCCGAGCAGCTACAGAGGGAGGCCCAGGAGAGGGCCGCCATGGTCGAGAGGGAAGCAGCAAGGAAAGCTGCTGAAGTCGAGCGTGAGGCTGAGATAAAGGCCATGGAGGCCAAAGAGAAGCTGAGGAAGAGGGCGATAGAGAGGAAGCGTCAGATGGACCTGGAGGAAAAGGAGAACCAGGTCGCTCGGGACAAGGCTGCGGAGAGGTTCAGTGCCATGGAAAAGGAGCTCGAGGACAGGAGGTCAAAGATCGAAGAGTTGGATGCCGAGGCCATGAAGAAGGAAAAGGCCCTAATCAGGGTTGCAGAGAAGTCCAAGGACATCGACTTCGGAATACTAGGATTCGCAACCGCAGACCAGAAGGACCCACTCCAGGAAATCAAGGGGATTGGTCCGTTTATCGAAGAGAAGTTAAACGCACTTGGCATCTACACATTCGCACAGATTTCCAGAATGAACTCAGACCTGGAGGATAAGATAAACGAGGCGATAGAGTTCTTCCCAGGTAGGATAAAGAGGGACGAATGGGCAAAGCAGGCAAGATCCATGGTGGACAAAGAAGACACGGGTGACGTCCCCTCTGAGGATCCTGATAGTGCAGACATTTCTCAGAATGAGCTTATCGAGAAGGCTAGGGGGGAAGTCAGGAGAAAGGAGGAAGAGGAAGAGAAGAGGAGGGAGATCGAAAGGAGGAAGAAGAGGGCAGCAGAACTCCTTAGCAGGGTCACCTCCGAGAGGGTGATCGAGAGGGAGGAAGAGGATGATGCTGGGATCGATTTCACAGTAATCGGATTCGGATCGGAGGAAGACCGGGACAACCTCCAGCAGATAGACGGAATTGGGAGATTCGTAGAGAAGAAATTGAATGGCATCGGGATATACAAGATTTCCCAAATAGCAAGTATGACACAGGAAATCTCTGAAGAGGTAAACCAGGCAATAGGCCTAGGTCCGGGCAGGATAGACAGGGACGAGTGGGTCCTTCAAGCAAAGAGATTGATACGATAAGCATTTGATACATGGACGATTGGAGGCAAATGGATGGCTGACCCGATTACAGATGGATTTTCGGCATTGGCCGAGTTACTCGACGAAATAGAGGAAATTGGAATAATCGCTCAGATTGGTGTCTCGTTGGGACTCACGCTGTTCGCACTTGTTTTCTCTAGGTACATCATTCTCAAAGCAGCCTGGAGGGTAGTGAGAAGAACAGAGGCGGAGTGGGACAACGAAATCCTGGATCCGCTGTTCAACCGAGTTTACATCTTCGTTCTGACGGCGGGGGTGGAGTTGACAATGATGTGGACATTGGGAAGAAACGATGGTTTCTACACCGCTGTATCGCCCTACTTCTCGGCAATCTACATACTCCTTAGCGCATCAATAATCAGCGTTGGCATCAAGTTCATCGTTCCCGCTGCAATGGAGAGATACAATACCAACAAAAGCGTAACAGTTACCGGAGGAAACCCCATTGTCACTTTCGTCTTGAGGGGCGTGGTCGGATTCATGGGGATATACCTGGCCCTGCAGGAGGTTGGCATCGAACTACTGGGAATTCTCGCATCACTGGCAGTTTTCTCACTTATCATAGGATTGGCAGTACAACAGACTCTAGGGAACATGTTGAACTCATTCATGCTAGCAGTGGACCAGCCATTCGAAGTCGGAGACAGGATCCTGGTGGAAGGAGTCACTGGGACTGTGATGTCAGTGGGAATCCTATCAACGAAGATACTGACCCTAACCGAGGAACTAGTCGTGATTCCGAACAACAGATTGGTCGACTCCACTATCACCAACTATGCGAGAGGAGGCGGTGACGGATTGGGATCGAGAGTAACTCTGACGCTTGACATAGGAGTGGACTACGACGAGCGCTCCGCTCACGTGAAGCAGGTGATAATGGATGTGGCGAAGAAGTGCCCGATGGTGGAGGACGACCCCCCGCCGAGAGTCCTTCTGAGGGAACTAGCGGACTTCTCCAAGAACTACAGGCTATACGTATGGATCAGCGACTACAGCGAGGAATTCCTGGCAACCGATTGGTTACTCCGAGAAGTGGACATCGCGTTCGGAAGAGAAGGAATCAGCATCCCATACCCAGTGGGAGTAGAGCTGAAGGACAAGCCCAGCCCATTCCCAGAAGGCGAAGCAGGAGAGAGGATGAGGAGGATGAAAGCCACCAGGCAGCACGTTTCAAGGATCAAGATGCTGAAGGACGAGGCAGACCTAGAAGAAGAGAGGGACTCGGCCAGAACAGAGCTAGAGGTGCTACAGGCGAGGCTGGCAGAGGGCGACTTGAGGAAAGTCGAGAAGGAAACCCTCGAGAACGACATCAGGGCACTCGAAACATTGCTAGCACAGTTCACTGAGTGAGTATGCGAAACCTCTTCAAGCCTTATGCATAATAGCCGGGCTATGAAAACTGAGGACTCTGGAGCGTCTGCGAAGGGAGCAGGTCTGGAATTGAGCGATAGGGAAAAGCCTGGAATAACGAGGAAGAAGATCGAGATCCCCGCCGAGAAGAAGGGCGACAAGCCGACCTTCTCGTGGGACTACTTCCAGCCGAATGGGAAGAAATTGACTGACAAAGACAGGGTAGAATTCCTCAACTCACTTGCAGTCCCTCCGGCATGGACTGATGTGTGGTTCTGCTCGAATGAAAATGGGCACATACAGGCCACAGGAAAGGACTCGAATGGCCGGTTACAGTACAGATATCACCCCAAATGGATAGAATACAAATCAAAACTGAAGTATGCGAATATAGACGAGTTTGCAGCAGAATTGGATAGTCTGAGAGATCTAGTAAAGGAAGATTTAGCGAAGAAGGAAATGAGTAAAAATAAAGTTGCTGCACTAGTAGTTTGGTTGATTGACAGATATCACATCAGAGTAGGTTCGGACCAGTATGCACAGGAGAATGAATCCTATGGCCTAACTACTCTCAAAGAGAGCCATATATCTTACAAAAAGGGTGAGAAGGCAATAGTTGAAGGAATGAGAGTACTCAAAGGTAGCAACAAACCTCTCCCAAAGATCAATGCAATGATGAAATTCACAGGAAAGTCTGGGAAGGACTGGAAAATTTACATTCGACACCCTGAGATTTCCAAACTAATCGAGGACTCCGCCAAGATAGGAGGCAAAGACAAGGAACAGGACCTATTCAGATACGTTGACGAAAATGGAAATGACTTCGATATCAAGGCAGAGCACATCAACGAATATCTTAACCAGAAAATGGAAAATAAGTATACTGCCAAGGACTTCAGGACCTGGGCCGCATCATGGAAGACCGGCGCTAGACTAGCAATGGTATCTGAAGCAAGTGAGAAAGAGATTAGCGAGCTACCGGAACTACATCAAGAAGCAGTTGAGAAATCTGAGAAGGACGGTTTTCCACCATATGTAGAATGGTGCGGGAGATACCTCAAGGGCACAGAGGGACTGGCAAAGCTGGCAGAATCAGGAAACCTCCCGGGAGAGACCGATAAGGAAAGAATGGCAACAATGCTTGCAGTCATAGACACTGTGGCCGCAGACCTGGGTAACACCAGGGCAGTCTGTAGATCTTCATACATCAGGCCTATGTTCATGGAAGATTGGGAAGAGAGAGTCTTTTTGGATAGATGGAACGAGGCAAAGAAGGGCCAAATAAGGGGAGAAAATATGTGGCCAGATGAGACGGCCGCGATTAATTACATGAAGAAATGGGAAGACTAGAATGTTGAAGTGAAGCCTGTTCACGGTGATTAGATGGGCATAGGTAGAAGCATAGACTTGCTCGGATTTCTGTGCCCCATTCCAGTCCATGAGACAAGGAGAGTTCTACAGCATTGTGAAGATGGCGAGATTATTGAGGTAATATGCGACGATCCGGAGACCCTACACGATATTCCCGCCCTGTGTGACAGGATGGGCGTAATTCTTGAGAAAGTGGAAGAGAAGGACGGAGAATTCAGGTTCCTCATAGCCAATGTGACTGGGTGACTATAGTATTGAAATGGCCGATTCAACTGGAAAAGGCATGAACAGCGCGCGGGTCTACGAACTGGGGGAGGTGCCTGCCGATGCTCGCTTACCCACTGAGCACGGAGATTTCAGAATCAAGGTATTCCACGAGGAGGAGACGGGGTTGGACCACGTGGCCCTGCTTCTCGGAGATATGGAAGGACCGGACCCTGTTCTAGTCAGAGTACACTCGGAATGCCTGACTGGGGATGCCTTCGGAAGTCTGAGATGCGACTGTGGGCCGCAATTGCAAACTGCGCTCAGAATGATACAAGATGCAGGGTGGGGGTGCCTAGTTTACTTGAGGCAGGAAGGGAGAGGCATAGGTCTGCATGCCAAGATACAGGCATATAACTTGCAGGACAGAGGAATCGATACACTAGATGCCAACCTAATGCTAGGCCACCCCGCCGATGCGAGAGACTACGGTATAGCCTCAGAGATACTTGACTCGGTGGGAATAGAGAAGGTGAATCTGATGACCAACAATCCAGACAAGGTGGAGCAGCTTTCTGAGTATGGAATAAACGTAGTAGAGAGGATGGCAATAGTAGCCGGAGTGGGGGAAGGAAACTTGGATTATCTATCCACCAAGGCCAACAGAATGGGGCATCAAATCAGCGAAGATAACCTGGAGAAGCAGTAGTTCTGGGGCCGTGACCGGGACTCGAACCCGGGCCGGCGGGACCACAACCCACCGTGCTAACCGCTACACCATCACAGCCAGAATTAAGTTGGGCGTGAGTCAGCCCGTATTTCAACAGTTTTGCAAGATTGGCCAGAAGCCAAACACCAACGCCTTGAAGCGGGGAAAGCCGTCGTTGACCCCATGGGATATTGCAGGGCGGCCTCATTTCTCGTGGCACTATTCCTAACTTCCCTATCCCTTCCCGTAGCCTTTGGAGATACTGTAATCTCTTCGGAGGAAGTCGAAATTCTGGAGGCTGGAAGTTTCCAAATACCCTCGGAGTGGTCCTTCGAAACTACTACCGGTTTCTCAACCGATCAGGCAGAGTACACCATTGGAATGGTGGCAGATGGCGAGATGTCCTTCACCCATGCCAGACCGGACAACTTCGCTGAATACACATCTTGGGCAAGCAGTGGATGTAGTTCCTGTAATGCCACATTCGGGGAAGCGGATGGATTCTACTCGTGGTCCAGGGGTCCGGACATAACAATGGGGGGATACAGTTACTCTGGACTGGATTCTATGGAAATTGAACAGGTATCACTAGTTTTACACATCTCCATCCCTGATGCTCTTCCTTCAGATGAGGTGAATGTGATTATGCAGAATCACGGTTCTGACATTCTCGTGACCACATTTGCGAGAACTCTGGGCCCACTTAATCGCATGATCAACCCGCTTGTGGTGAACCTGGATAGTCACTTGGACTGGGATTGGCCGAAATTAGAGCAAACCCAGTTCAATGTGGACTACGTGTCTGACAACCAAGGAGCTGATGACTCCGAGGTCAGGGTCGATGCTGTAGGATTGAGGGTGAAGTACCACCAGCCTTGGTTCTCTTTCGAAAACGCTAGAGCAGAGCACTCATCGATACTGGAAAATGTGCCAGTTTTCGACATTAGTACCTACGATGGAGAAATATCAGGACTTGAACATAGCACGTGTGGGCTCGTCCCTAGTGGAGAGGAGAGTGGAATTTGGGAATTCCGGGTTTCAGCACCATCCGACCAGAAAATAGGAAGAGTGCATGTTTCTGGAGTGGGGAATCACAGCATTTGGTTCTCTCATGAGGGTACAGACGGAGAGTATGTGGAGATTGATTCTGGCGATTTGGTCTGGGGTAAGGCTGAGATCGTTGATTTCAGAATCCTAGTGGAAGATGGTTGTATCTCTGGATCCAGAGTTGACTTGAACGACCCCCACCTAATTGTCAGTGGAAGGGTTTCAGGTGGTTTTGCTGGACTCTCGAGCGAGTCGAGTAATATCAGATTCGCCATAGGGCCATTCCTAGTACACACAGAGCAAATGGACTCTGGAGAGTTCGAGTTCTCAGTGCCTGTTGGATATGCACTCCCTCCCGAAGGTGAGGCCCTCAGAATAGGGGTTGCTGCGAGATTCCAATGGTCTTCAAATGGAACCTCAGAGAACACTGTTGTTCACATAGGTTCGATGTCAATTTCTGGGGGATTCTCGCTAGAGTGGGATAGATCTCCAATCTGTGAGGAAATCGCTGATGTAAGCCTCATCGAGGACGAAGGCGGAGAGATAATCTCTGTCTATTCAATTTGCAATGATGACATCACAGGACCTCAGAGTCTGGAAGTCAGGGCTCATAGTTCTGACAATAGTACCCTCCTGGCTTACGGCGAGGGAGGACTTCTGATGATTGAGCCAGAAGATGAGGCAAGTGGTACTGCCGAGGTTTTCGTCCAAGTGATTGACGAAGTTGGGAACATTTGGACCGATTCCTTCTTCGTGGAAGTAGAGCCAGTCATGGACCCCCCGGAGTTTGGCTATGTACCAGGTATCCTTTACATCGAACTAGGCGAGTCTGGAGTCATAGCTCCAGAAATTTTCGATCCGGATACGGAGTCCCTCTCCATCACCACTAGCAAATCCTGGGCCTCAGTAAACGATGCAGGTGAGATATTCTTACAACCTGTAGAAACGGGCGAACACCTACTAACGATATCCGTCACTGACGGAAATTCAATGATCACTAGAGACGTGGTAATCATTGTTACCTCTAAACCAGATCTAATGGTAGAGTCTATGGAAATTAGGATTGGAGGACTAGAGGCAGATGATCTGGAGAATGGGGATGTTGTAGAGGTGATTGGATTCATCCGTAATCAAGGAAGGGAGGCTGCTCAGAATGTATCATTCTACTGTATGTTGAATGGGATTCTGGTTGGGACGGGAGAGATTTCGGAATTAGACCCTGGAGGCCTTTCTATGGCGACTTGTGACATCCAACTGATTGTGCCTTCTGAAGTAGCCATCTTCACCGTTGAGATAGATGGAACGAACTCGATTGAAGAGACAATAGAAGGTAACAACGTTCATTCTGTAGAATTCCCAATTGGGAGCCCAAGTACTGGGACCGATGAGGGCAATGCGAGTTCGGCCATAGTGGCCTTATCCGTTGTGGCGATTCTGTTTTCGCTAGCAGCGTTCCAGATGAGTCCGAAATCACCCAAGAAGGAGTTCCAACGAAGGAAATAGTGCGGTAATGCACAGTTACTGGGCTACGTTTGGCTGATAATCTGAGCAAAATAGGCAATGGTTATACAAGGAGCGAAAGCCAAAGCAAACTACCGCGCTAGTGGCTCCGGTCACGGATGCGGTGGTGTGTGTGAAAAATGATGGTATTGAAAATTAGGCTGGAAACAGACGAGTGGATATACGAAGAGCATGAGACTGCGTAAGCGATCTAATCCTTCGACCAAGTCTGCGGATATGTCCCAGGTGGCATTATCACTGTCTTTGGTGCTGCTATCTGGCCGGATTTCATTTCCGGGATAGAATCCGAGTGGACCGAAAGTTCGGAGATTGCTACAGCCTCCCCCTTTAGGCTAGAGATCAAGACTGACGAACCAAGAGGTAGTCCTTTCGGGACTGAGACGACTCCGGGCCTAGCGAGTGGGGCTCCGTGCGAAAGGGCCGACACCGCCCCATCCTTGATCACTATCCTGGGAATGTCGTTTAGCACCGTTTCTACGGGGCAGACCAGTCTCTCCAGTCCCCTGGGGTCATCATGCTCCTTCCAGAGGAAGACTGCATCTGCGAGTTGCTGCATCGAGCATGCCATATGATGCTCGAGAGGGCCGCTCCTGGTTCTATGAAGTTCCAATAACTCACACTTGTTTCCCGAAAGAAGGCCCAAATCCTTCACCATTGTCCTGATGTAGGTTCCAGCCTCGCAACTGATCGAGAGCAAGTGCACCCTATCCCCCTCTTCTGTTTGGACCAGTCTAGACTCAGAAACCTCCCTTGTCCGGACTTGGATCTTTACTGCAGATTCCTTCGGTGGGACATTGAATATCTCGCCTTTCATTGCGTTTACCAGGGAATTTAGTTTATCTTCCGGAACTGGTGTCTTGAAGCGTATCACAGCAACGTAACTTTTTGGCTTCCTAAGGAGTTCCGCCGTGATCTTTGTCGATCTGCCGCAAAGAAGGGTGAGTAGACCGGTTGCAAATGGATCCAACGTTCCACCATGTCCGATTCGTTTGATCCCTAGCATGGATCTAGCCCATGCTGCTAGTTGGTGGCTTGACGGTCCGGGGGGTTTGTCCACCAGGATAATGCCGCATTCGAGGAGTTCTTCCAATGGTCTTTCCTCGGGATTGCAGCCAAAGGAATTGTTTGTTTTCGCGGAAGGATCTATCGACCATGTTTCCGAATCCATCATTTCACCTTTCCAGTATGGCGTCTACTTCGTTGAATACTTCAGACTCGTCCTTGCTATCTGCGTCGATAACAAGGTGATACGGCGACATGTCATCCAAATCTATCCCATATAGTGACGAGTACCTATCCATGTCATCTTCCTGTCTCTGCTGGGAACGTTGGAGACAATCGGAGAAATCGCCCCCTTCCCTCTTTTGAATGCGCCGTGCCCTCTCTTTGTCCGAAACGCTCACCCAAATTCTTAGGCATTCAAGATCGTTCTTATGTGCCCACCAGCCACTGAGTCTGCTCTCCACAATCTCGGGAGATTCTGGGGATGACATGCGTTTCTGGAGAAGTTCGTCTAGATGCCTGTCTACATCGGTGTCCTTTTTTGCTTCTGCGCTTAATTCCTCTACGGATAAGCCGCGGGATCTGGCTTCTTCCCTGAAAACGTCGCCGCCATTCATGGATCTCCAGCCTCTCGATTCTGCAATCTTGGCCACCAGTGTCGTTGTCCCACTTCCTGGGGGGCCGCTGATCGTCACCTTTAGCAAAGTGATCATCTCCACTCGCTTCTACACACGTCGCACCTGAGGAGCCCTTTTGGGGTTCTGGAAATCATATCGGAATTGCAAATCTTGCACTTTGAACCCTCTCGAGGGGGCGCTACATGCTTATTTCCCGAACGTCTTTGGTCGATATTCTTGGAGCTCCCCCCTGTTTTCCTTGGTCCCGACCTCCTCTGTGATTTTCTAACTGAAGATGATGCTGACTTCCCCTTTGCATCATCGAGCATGTGCATTAGAGGCTCTGGGATGGTCTCTCCTGACAGTACCAGAGGATGCCGGGAGAAACGGACGATCTTGATGTGTCTGTCCAGAATTCTTCCCAAGGGAGCACTCATTGCTATGTAAGTCGCTATCCAAGCCGGGAATATCCAGAGTACTCTGGCATTGAAGCTCCACATGGGGTCCCATGGTAAGCTGACGAATCCTACTCTGAATGATTCCACGGAACCCGCCATCCAACTGAAAATTGCGATTATGAAGACCATTGTGAAGACCATCGGTTTCATCATCGAGGATTGCATTTTCATTTGCTCGGGCATCATCTCGAGCTGAATCTTTTGCATCTTATCTGCCATGGCTGTGTCTCTGGCCATCCTTGCTTCTCTGAGTTGCTTCCCAATCTGTCTGCTCCTGTGGGAGAAATGAGCTTGCTGTAGTGGGTCCATGAAGAATGAGCGAATGATTGTGTTCACGACCATAATTGAAGAGCCGACAATGAAAACAGTCGGGACAAAGTAGGTTTGATGGAAGGGCAACATAGGTTCTAGTACCGAACCTGCTGAATCTGATAGTCCGACTCTTAGACCGGGATAGAACATCAACATGACCATCATCCCAAGGAGCAACAACATGGGAAGCATCATTGATGCCATGGCATCCGCTTGGGCATCCCCGCCCGATTCTGCTGGTGCCATAACGCATCGACACGAAGGACTGAGAATAACACTTCGGTGATGGAGGGTGGGGGCTACACTATGTCAGGATAGTTTGTGCCCGCATACCACACATATCGAAGACCCTATGCCCACTTCGAATCCACATGCCGGACATGTGTTTGATTTGTCCTCAGATTCTTCCGATTCCTCATGTTCTTCGGACTCTGGTTCTGATTCTACCTCGTCCTCTTTATTCTCGGGTTCTTCTTCTACTACTGGTTCGCTTTGGTGTTCTACTTCTATAACATCCTTGGATGCAGACGGCATTTCCTTTTCTTGTTGTTCCAGCCATTGTGGGACATTTGGCTCCTCGTCCACCTCGTCACCAAATGTTGCACCATGGAAATCCTGGGCATCGGATACCTTGTACTCTGCCTCTGGATCTCCTTGAATCGTATACAGGACTTCTATTCTTTCTCCTTGAAGAATTCGTCCTATCGCCCAAGTTACCTGAGTGCCGTCCCTTGCAGACTCCTTTGTTATCGAAGAGTCCCTTTCTCCGTCTTTATCGGAGCGGACAACTGATTCTTCTATGGAGAACGTCCCGGGCACGATGTCGTGAAGGGCGAGGTCATCTAGTGCGCTGTCAGAACTATTGTGGAACATTAGCATTATTTCGTATTGCCCTGGTTTCCCGCCTGGGAAGACCTCCTTCCCTGTGCTGATGTTCCTCCTTTTGTGGACTACCGAAATTATCGGAGGCTTGTCTACCGTCCTAGTGGCGACTGGTCCGAACCTTTCTGAGCTGAAATCAACCTTTATCGGAGCAACCAGTAACTCATTTCTAGGGGATGGATCGGGTGCTAAAAGAGGGTATCTGATTACTACTGCCTTTCCTGGTTGTAAGCCCAATGGAGCAGAGGTACCTATTGTCATCCTAAGGGAGTTGCCCTCCCTATCGGGAGAGATATGTTTCTCCTCTAATTGTGTCCCATTTACCAGATCGATTCTGTATTGCTCCTGTTTGAGTTCAGTACCCTCTATCTCTATGGAAATATCTTCTGTGTTCGGAATGTCAAAAATCCCGGGAATATCATCAAGAACTCGGAGAACATTGATCTCAGAGGTTCCAGTGTTCTCAAGGGTGATCACTGTTTCTACCTTGGATGAGATGTATGATTTTATCCGTGACTTGTCAAACCTCTTTTGAAGAGCCGCGTCAAGAACCGTGAGTTGCTGTTCCTTCAATTCCACGGTTCCTGAAGATTGTACTGAAACCCTTGGAAGTATCGAGAATCTGATTTCTTGAGTGAAGCTTGGTTGATCATCAGATTCAACTCTCTTCACCATAGAGTCCCATTTACCCTCTGGTGGAACATCTTGCCTAATATCTGAAACTTCCAATATTGGATCTTGCCGCCCTATTAGCCTCACAGTTGCACCAGATAGTGAGACTACGAAGGATGATTTATTTTCGAAGACACATGTACAGTGCCATACGCCTGGTCTGTCATCCTCCTCTGCGTTTACATATGAAAATTGACGTCCCGATCCGCTCACCCTGTCGAATCGTGCTCTAGAGACTGTTGCCTCTGAGGAGTAAGTTGCTGAAGTGGCCCCAGCATTTATTTTTTCAACCGATTCTGTGTTTACTCTCGCGGAGATGGTTAGATTTCTTTTCTCCCCTATGTTCATCCGTCCTATATCCCAGACAACTGAGTCTTTCTCGACACTGTAGACGCTGTCATCTGGAAGAATGAAAGATTCCGGAATTGTCCTCTTAACCTCTACATCGTAAAGTGGAGCTGGTGAGACATTCTCAATCTCAATATTAATTTCAATTTCCTGAGGGGAGTCAGAGAAGACCATGGATAGGCTTGGCTCCTCGTCTCTGGAGCTCTCTGTATCTATCGACTCCTTCAGAACCAACATTCTTGGTCCAGAGGCGGTGTAAGGTATCGCCGTCTCCTCGGTAGGGTCTAGCTCCTTAACAGATGATACTCGATCTCCGAAATCTGTGGATTCTATTGATTCTAGATGAACCTCAATATCCCAAGCCCTGTGTTTCTTACTTGAGTTCCTCAGAATAAGTTCCCCATCAATGAGCTGTTTCCTTATTGTCCCGTCTGGGTTCAATACTGATTTTTCCGTTTCACTTAGCGTAGCATGTAGTTTGTCTCCAGGAATAGAGTCTACTTCTGATGCGGATCTCAGGAATGGGGATTGTCTGGGCGTCTTTGTCTCATCTGGTTGATTTAACTGGGGTTCGCTTACCAGTTCGAATGAGTCTATTGCTTGGGCTACTTCTGATTGGCTTATTTCCTGATCAGTTGATCCTGTAGGCCACTGATTTTGTTCTGAAGAAATATTACTTTCAAAAGGATCATCGGGCAATACGTCTGAATCTGGCTCCCATTCATCCTCTAGAAGGGACAAGGAGTCAGCTAGCGAATCTATAGAAGAAATATCACTCTCAACAGCCATCTCATCGGGAATTGGAGGAGTATCCCCCTCCTCTTCCTCGGGCTCTTCGGAGAACCCTGGCGGCGG
>LURR01000004.1 GCA_001628485.1 Marine group II euryarchaeote REDSEA-S11_B3N4
TAATGGCTTTTGTTGGAGTGTTTTTTGGCGTGAAAGAAAATGAAGGGAAATATTTTCGAAGAAATTCTGGGACAAGATAGTCTTTTTACAGATAGGAAGGCCTTTGATCATGCCTTCGAACCAGCAAGACTTCCTCACAGAGAGCATGAACTGGATTCCTTAGTGAGGAATCTTGTGGATGCTCTGAATGGTCACATACCGTCGAATATGCTCCTATACGGGGTACCTGGTTCAGGAAAAACCGTGGTAACCAGATA
Source organism: Marine group II euryarchaeote REDSEA-S11_B3N4 (assembly GCA_001628485.1). GTDB lineage: Archaea > Thermoplasmatota > Poseidoniia > Poseidoniales > Thalassarchaeaceae > UBA36. Next base: position 258 of record LURR01000004.1, read on the forward strand.
CGTCCTGAGTCAACTAAGGGAGAAAGGCTTTGAAATGGGGCAAACCGTACATACCTACGAGATTAATTGCAGGAATGTAGATACCAAATACAGAGTTGTACAGACTATAGCTACCCAGTTGGCTCAAAGAGGTGACGCTCCTGTTCCATTCACGGGTTGGCCTACTGATCGAGTTCTTGATACGGTAGTTTCCAGAATGAGCCGCGTGGGAGGGGTTCACATCATCGTACTAGATGAGGTGGATAACCTAGTAGACAAGGGGGGGGATGATCTTCTATACGCGCTAACTAGCCTCAATACCCTGCTAAGCAAGGGGAGATGTTCAATTATCGGAATTAGCAATGATTTACACTTTACCCAACACCTAGACCCAAGAGTCAGTTCAAGACTGAGCCAAGAGGATATAGTGTTCCACCCTTATGTGGCGACTGAGATTCAGAATATCCTTAACGAGAGGGCTGAAATGGGAATCAAAACAGGTGTCCTGGACGATGGAGTGATCAAACTGTGCTCAGCATTAGCTGCGCAAGAGCATGGAGATGCAAGAAGAGCTTTGGATTTGCTTAGAATTTCGGTACAGAAAGCGGAACAGAGGTCGCAGAATAGAGTAGATACAAAACACGTTAGGTTGGCCCAAAGTCAACTAGAATATGACCAGGTGACTCCTGTTATCAAGACCCTGCCACTTCACCAAAAGTTAGTATTATTCTCAATCTGCTTAAACGAAGAGAACGGCCTGAGAAATATCTCAACAGGAGAGGTATACAGAACCTATGCAGAAGCGTGCTCGAAGATTGGTACAGAGCCATTGACGACCAGAAGGGTCTCCTCATTGCTTAATGAATTGGATACAATGGGACTTATCATGGCAAGAAACGTCAGCAAAGGCCGGGGTGGGCGAAGTAAACAAGTTAATTCGGCAATTCCAAAGGCTATAGATGCAATCGTCCTGATGAGTGAAAGTGAAACTCTGGTTAACGAGGCCGCAATGGGCAAGTATAATCTTCAAGGGCATCTATAGAAGATAGTTCAGATAACGGTTAAACAGAGGTTCCGGGACGGCGGCTCGATGTCAGAAGCTGACCAAGAGTGGATGGGAGTCCTGAAAAGCCCCAGTATTACTATGTCTGTTGGCTCATTTTTACTGGGTTCATGGATGGCATTTCTCACTCTTGTCAACATAATTTCTGGAGCATACTCGGATGGTAGAAAGGTGAACTGGATGGACTTCATCACTAATGGTCCAGTTACAAACTCTGCTCATGAGATCGGACTAAACTTCCCAGATGATCTCATCTTTGCAATAAGCTGGATTTCCGGACTACCAAATGAAAGGATAATGAAAAGTCTGATTTCTCCTAACCAAGATATTGTTAGAACAATAGCTAGTTGGATGATGCTGTTGGGCATTGTCTACTACTTTGGATGGAGCCTCAGGGAAACAACATGGGTTGACCCAGGGGTATACTCAGTCATGATTGCACTAGTCTCATTTGGTTTGGGCCTTCATTGGATTAGGGATGCTGAAAACTAGTCTACGGAAAAACCCCTGAGGAGATTTCTGCATCTAATCTTTGATTCTTCGTCACACCACCTAATGACTAGGCCCCTTCCTGGTTGACCGTAAAGAACTACAGAGCCAATGGGTGCCATCGGATGTAGAAGAAGCGGAGAAAGGTCCTCTTCACCGACTACTCTGATTATGCTGCTCTCTTCGTCTTCCATCCATGATGAGATTGAAGATTCACATGATTTTAGGAGCGATCTGGATAAATATCCTGCTGGACTATTACATTCGAGAAGATTATCATACAAACTGAAGTCAATTTCATTCGATCCCTCCCATTCTTCGCGCTTTGTTTGTCCGTCGACTAATGCTATGTCTGCTGGTCTTCCTAAATTCTGAAAGGCTAGCACGGTGACATCTCCGACGGCAATTAGTGGGCCGGAAAATTTAGTAGATTCTTCTATCCTAGAGATGGCTTCTGAAGCAGCCACGGTAATATCCTCCTCGGGCCCCTCTATCAGTTCGCCAAATGGTTCTTTGAGTTGGGACTCTACGTCGGGAGTCATAATTTGGTCTGAAGTTCTGAAAGGTTCGGGAATCCATGGCATACCCTCCCTGTCTATGTGGCCATCTCTGATTCTTGAGCTAGAAATTGGCCCCCCATCCCAAGAAGTGACTCTCTCAACGGAGATAATATCTAGAGAAGTAAATCCATCTTTTTCCCTTAGAGAGTTGATTTCCAAGCATCCCTGAATTGTGTCGGCAGTGCATATAATTGCTGATGCCTCAGTAGATTGCAAGGATGGCCCAAATTTGTCATCGAGTTGATGAGTTGAGATTCGAGAGGAGTATTCTGATGTGGCGTCAATTAAATCCGACTGCCTATCATGCCAGTCCTGGATACGTCGATCCTTCGACCTAGCTAACTCATCATTGCTTATCCAGACTTGGACGTTCTTGCAATGTGCAAGACCTGCAGCAATCAAGGACATGTGTCCGGCATGGAATCTATCAAAAGTGCCGCCAATTAATCCTATTTCGTGCTTCTTTTTCTCCACCCAAAACACCTGAACTTTCAGTGTGCCCCGGGGCGTAACGGCAACCTTCACTGCTTTGCTCTGGCGCCTGACCCACCCCGGGACGTCTGTCGGACTGCGGGGTAGTCCCTTGATTCATTCTATTCCGTCCTCAGGGGACCTACGCAGTCCGGCCACCCGATTTGCGCCATCGATCATTCTCTCGGAAGAGTCGCGATGGTCTTCGACGGATGGTCACCCAATCCGTGGTGCCGTGTTTCATCCTCCACCTCCGGCGAGGGGGTTTCGTCCGCACGGTGTTGCCGGCTGGGCAACACCACGCCTGCAGATTTACTCAAGAACCCAACGGTTGGGCAGAACTATCGATATTCCTGAGTCCTTCGTGAAATCCGGACTTGCGAAGAATTAGACTTTCTGAAACGTCTATGTCGCCATCCATAATCATCTCCAGAGTGAAGTTGGGCCATTTCTCAAGTGGTTGTGCTAGCCAACCTGATAGTTGATGGGAGAGCCCAACAGACGGATTAGAGCCTTCTCTAATTGATTCTAACGCGGATAATAAATCCCAGAGATGATTCATAGAATTGACATCGCCTACCTCGGGACTAGCTGAACGTAAGTGGTTCTGTAGTAAAGGGAGAATTTCGATATCACAGCCTTGATTAATCACAGAAGAAAGGCCTGGATAACATGAAGCCTCTCCTTTCGGACTAAGTACAGTTGAACACCAAGGAATATTTACACTGAAGAATTCGTCTGTAATGCTGCTAATAAGTATCATTTTCAAGAATTCTGATGAAAAAGGCGCCCACCACGAATGGGGGATATGTGTGATGAATAACTGTATATCTTCCAGTTTAGCCTCTCTTTTCCCTGAAGCGTGGCCACAAAGCCTAGACCATGTATTGAGGTGATGCCCCTGAGGGAGTGAGTTTCCTATGTCTCTAATTCTTTCAATTAGCCTATCGAAAACCCCCTTCTCTAGATTTCCGGAAGTAAAGAGCCAGTTTATGCCATCCAGAGCCCCAAGAGACTCATCCGGGGGGTTGGATAGCCATGCCTCGACGGCCCAGCCAATGATGTCATGATGCGTCTCTTTAGGCATCCATGCTGAATTCTGAATAAAGTGGTACGCCAGCCATGAAGCACCCGAATTGGCTTGACTTGGATCTATTGCAGGCCATGATCTTAACAGATTATCCGGACTCTCCCTAAGTTTGGAAGTTAAAGTTCGTGAGAAAATTTCCTTTACTGATTTCGGGGCTTGATTGGCCAATTCTGAGATCTTCTCTATTGGAACATAGTCCAGATCAAGTAGTGCTATCCATTCTGAATCCAATCTTGAGGAAACTCTCTGCCATCTTTGCCACCTAGTTGTCCTTGGGGATGCTATCCAGGACGCGAGTGGATACATTGCCTCCATTTGATTCGCCCATTCTTCATCACCATCAGGAAATTGGGAGACTGCAGAGCTAATTATTGAAGCTGAATTCCTGCCTATTTCTTGTTTGTATTCATCATCCTCAGGTGGGACTTTCAAAATCTGCCATGGGGAAATCGTGGTGCTCTCTGGTTCTGCTGGGTAGTCTGTGATTTTTCCTCTTTCCACCATTCTTACTGGTATCCTCTCTCCCTCACTAGTACGATAGCTCAACCATGGAAGTGTTCGAACCCTATCTAATTCAAGCACGGTGAATGATGAGAATTGATATGGTAAATGGTCGAAAATTACTAGTCTAAGATTCTGCTTTGATGCAATCCTAGACATTAATTCGCTTGTCAAATCATGTCTGATCTCTATTACTAACGGGATTGAATCATTATCCATGGACCACCTGATGATAGACTCTGTTGCGTTTTTACTCAGACCCCTCAACTCGATTGATCTGATTCCCGATTCGTCGTTTGAGAATTTTCTTCCCGCCCAATCCTTCCTAAATTTTCTAATCGTAGACTCTGGAACCTTTATTCTTCTAGAGGATGAAATCCTATCAATCAACGAGTTTAACCTCCTTCTCCTTTCAGACTCTGAAAGCCTAGGATGGGCTTTCTCAATCCAATATCTAAGTGCCCCAATTGGGTATTCTTCGCCTTCCACTCCCAATCCTCTGAGATCTGCAATGACCAGCGAGTTTGACCTGGCTGATCTCAGTAGAACAGAAAGTGGAAGCCTTTCCTTGATGGTAGCAGCGATGGGTTGAGTTGGCCTAACATCTGGAGAATTGCTATGAGGTGAGCCAAGAGTCCAATCTCCTCTGTGATGGGTGGCCTCGTCCAATGGGGCACTGTAAATCTGGTTTGGTTGAGAAAACCATTCTCCCGGTGAAATTATCGATTTAGTAGATTGGTGCAGGAGCTTAGCCCTGATAACTCCGAAGATTTGTGGTTTTTCTGCATATGACTCTATACTTCCTGGGTCGACAAACTCCGGAGGTGAATCTAGGATTATCATTTTCTCTCTGTCGAACCAACGAGGGGTGGCCTCAGAGAGAACTGCCCAACTCCAAGAGACCCCTTTGTTTCTTGTGGACATAGTAGTCTCTGAGATTAGGGTCGCTATTCGGTTTGGAATCTGCACCAAGGGTTCTCTTGGAACGCTCAAAAAACACAAAGTTAGATTTTCTTCGTCCCTCGACAACACACAGCAGTAATCTGAGTTTGAGGATGGCGCCTTCAACTCAATTACTTTCGACCACTCGTCATCCTCTAGAGCCCTCCAACCATCCTCCGTAAGTCTGATTCTTCCACCCCTGGAACCAGGAGGGAGGTCACTCGTAGCTAGCCCCTCGGCCCTCATACGACTGATTTCAGCAGAAACGTGAGGCATTCTAAGTCCTGATTCTGAGGACAAAAGAGAGACTGTGGCTTCACCATCCGAGAGCAGGGAGAGAATCCTGCGACGGTGCTTACTTCTGATTTTCTTCGGATCATCATGGACGAATCTATAGGAAGCATCTGACACGAAAAAACACCTACAGAACGATACTCCATGAAAGATAGTAATAAAATATTTGTTTTAGTTACATTTAGTTATAGTTTTCCAGTGGAAATATCAGTCATTGGAATGTGCAGTGGAAAAAACATATAGAAAAGGCAAAAAAACTGTCATTATTTGTAACCAAGAAGAGAAAAAACATACAGAAGCATTATATTACCATCCGCTATCCTGAGAAAAGCGGACATTGTGGGAGTCCCAGAAACAAGAAGAGTGAGAATATGAGGACCACAAGACTGAGGCAAAAGATCAAGAAATTCTTAGACGAAAGAGGAGAGGCGAACACCACCGAAATACTAGAACATGTTAACTCAACTATGAGGCATGGGACTACTCCGCAGCAGCTAGGGAATGTTCTTTCAAAGGACAAAGACATACTGAAGGTGGCCACGACAAAGAGGGGTGGAGCACTTTCTGGTAGATACGAAATCTGTGTCTGGCAGGTTCGCCCGGGCGCATTGGAAGAGAAGGTCTAATCACGTCTCTAGGTCCTGACTCCAGTCACCAAATCTGGCCAAGCTATTCATCTTCGCCCTATGCAAAAATGCTGCTTGGCTAGATATATCAGAATCTTCAGTATCCTCTGCCCACTTTCGTAGGGCGTCTGCTTGTAGCGCCCTACCATAGGAGTACGATAGTTCCCAAGGGTGCTCTTGAGTCATCTTATTCATCAAATTGAGGTGTGCTGTCGCATCTTCGTCAGATTGTCCTCCAGATAGGAATACTATCCCGGGGAGATCGTGAGGAACATGATTTGTTAGACATTCGACAGTGAGATTTGCAACCTCCTCTCGAGAAATCTGATTCTCACAATCATTGCCTTGAATTATCATATTTGGCTTAAGCAAAGCTCCCGGAATATGTACGCCTTGGCTTTCACACTCAGAGAATGTAGCGTCCAAAATTTCTGCCGTTACTTCGTAGCATCTTCTAGCATCATGGTCTCCGTCCATCAGAACCTCTGGTTCAATTATGGGAACTAGCCCTTGCTCCTGGCAGATTGCTGAGTACCTTGCCAAAGCATGTGCATTCGTGGTAATGCACGCTTTGGTTGGAAGTCCTGCATCGATCCTAATTACCGCACGCCATTTAGCGAATCTGGCACCCATTGCGAAATACTCAGAACATCTTTCTCTAAGTCCGTCGAGTCCCTCCGTGATTTTCTCACCCTCATGATTGGCCAGTTCCTTTGCTCCGGTATCGACCTTTATTCCTGGAAGAATTCCTCTATTGGAAAGTTCGGAGGGTATTGGAGTCCCGTCTTTCATTGTCTGACGGATCGTTTCGTCGAATAGTATAACACCACTAATTGCAGATTCATAACCCTCCGTGGAGAAGAGATTGGCACGGTATGCCCTTCTGGTCTCAGATGATGCTTCCACACCTACTGCTTCCAAGCGATTGGACATCGTCCCGTTACTCTCATCTGCAGCAAGTATGCCTCTTCCTGGAGAGACCAAAAATCTAGCATTTTTTTCCAACAATTCCCTATCCATCTTTTTTCCTCGGAGTATTGGAGGGGGCCGTAAGAAAAGAAACCATCGTCAATGTTTTTTTGTAATGGAAAGGAGAATAGCCCCTCTAAATTGTAGTTGAAACGAAGTAGTGTTCTTTTGATTTGACGTCTATAATCTCGGAATGAACGCTGTAGGACCCTCGTCCAAGGTCTTCAACTCCTTTTGTTCTGCCGTCGCAAACACCTGTACCAATGAAAACCGAGTCTTCCGTCGAACAGAGTTCGTCCCGAGACCAGATTCTCTCTATATCTCCTTCAATCATTTCCTCTGCTCTCTCCCGGTGTCCTTCGTTCTTGAAAACAAGTCTTCCCTCAAATGGAGCATCGAGACCTCTCAGAGCCGTTGCTGTAATCACTCCCTCCGGGGCTGCCCCTATCCCCATCAACATATCAATTTCTGAATCAGGATCTGCAGCGTTCAGTGCTGCAGCTATGTCCCCATCACCAATCAGTACTGGAGAAATTCCCATATCCTTCAGATTTCTAATCAAATCTTCATGCCTAGGTCTGTCCATCACCACTACTTGCATGTCGGATGGGCGCTTACCCAATGCATCTGAGGCCCCCTCAATGTTGTAATCGACATCTGCTTCCAGGCTAATAGCATCGAATATCTCTGAAGGTCCTGCTATCTTGTCCATGTAGCAATCCGGAGCATGCAATAGAGACCCCCGTGGGGCTGCGGCCAGTACTGCCATTGCATTTGGGAGATCGTTTGCTACGTGATTGGTACATTCGAGAGGATCAACAGCGATGTCTATCGATGGAGCATTTGGATCTCCTTGCTTAGATCCTAGAGGCTCTCCGATCCATAACATCGGAGCGTCGTCCCTTTCACCCTCACCAATGGCAACTCTGCCATCGAAAGGAACAGAGTCGAAGATTGCACGCATTGCTTCGACGGCGGCTCCGTCGGCCCCCTTTCCATCCCCTAGCCCTCTCCAACTTGAAGCAGCGATAGCTGCAGCCTCTGTGGCCTTGAGAAAATCTGGAATTAGGTCTGCCGTCGGCATGCCCTTGTGAGGGGGTCATAGAATTCAATCCTGCGGATGTGCCTTCTTCTTTCTTATGACTCGGATATCCTCAATTCTTACTTCGGGATACTGCCCTTCCTTATCCTTCTCTATTGGCTTCAACATGTCCCAAGCGCAAAGCAAACCAGCGCTTACTCCACACAGAGCTTCCATCTCGACACCGGTTGTCCAATGAGTCCTTACTGTAACATTACACCTTAGTCCTCTTTCTTCCAATACCCACTCCACGTGGCATCCCTCGATGGGTATTGGGTGACAGTGGGGAAGGGTGCGTGAGGTCTCTTTGACTGCCTGAATTGCAGAAATAGTTGAGGCTTCGCGGACATCTCCCTTGGGAGAAGACCCATTTGCCACTGCCTCAATAGATTCTGACTTTAGCAGAATCATGCCAGTAGCAATGGCCTCCCTCTGCACAATTGGTTTTGAACCCACGTCAACTATTCCAGACCAACTGTCTCCCATCACTTCACCGCCCTTTCGGAATAGGTCCACCCTATTCAGGCACACGGGACTTGGGTGGTAGATTCAAGCGGCCCTATCCAAGACCTGCTTTCCAGAATTCTCCGTCCTCTCTAAACTCTTTCTTCCAGAGAGGAGCCTGCCTCTTTAGCTCAGAAATTAGCCAAGAACATGCAGTAAAGCCTTCGGCTCTATGAGCCGAACCTACATGGATACAAACTATCTCCTGGCCGGGTTCAACGAATCCAGTTCTATGTGAGATAACAATAGAGCTTACCCCGAATGTGGATATTGCTTCTTCTGCAATACTCTGAAGAACCTTCGGAAGTTCATCCTCCCAAGCATCGAACTCTAGTCCCTTAACTGGGACTCCATCCTCATTGTCCCTAGTTAATCCAACGAAACTGACTACGCTACCACAACCCTTGGAGTCGATAATGCTTCGAAGTCTGGAGATATCCAGAGATTTACTGTCAACCTCAATATGGACTGCCACGGCACCCCATGGGATTTATCCCTTGAAACCGACGGATGACCCAACCGTTCAAGCGAACATAGGAGGTCGCGAAACCGTGAGCGCCGAAGTCCACATCCTTGGAGCGGGCCTCTCGGGCCTCTCATCTGCAACGATATTGGCTAAAGCCGGGAAGGATGTTCACGTTCATGAAATCCGGTCAGACAGCGGAGCAAGGTTCGATGGGGACTTCCAGGGCATCGAGAATTGGACGAGCGAGGTTGACTTCTTCGAAGAGTTAGCAGATTGGGGATTCGACGCGACAGAGTTCAAGTCTGATTCATTCGGGATTATTGATCTAATTCACCCAGATGATGTTGTGACCAATCCAAAAACGGAAGGCGTGGCTTTCAGAGTGGTTGAGAGAGGAACTGCGGAGCATACGATAGATCAGGCATTCAAAAGGATGGCCTTAGAGTCTGGAGTGAAGATACACTATGGAGTCAAGAAGTCTCCTGAAGAGTGCGACATAGTTGCCGCGGGACCCAGAGAGTCGAGTGCAGTTGCATACGGCGAGATATTCCATACTAGGCACCGGAACCTCGTTGCTTTCCAATTGAATGACAAGCTGGCCCCTGGTGCATACTCTTACTTGATTATCATAGACGGAATCGGACTTATTTGCACTTGTCTCTGGCGTAAGCAAAGGAATAGTGGGAGATATCTGGATGAAACAATAGCGTGGTATGAACGAAATTACGACTTGGATAGGGTGCCAATAAAGAGGGTCGGTGGGAAGGGGGACTTCGGAATACCTACCAAGTACGTCCACGAGGAAAGGCTGTATGTTGGCGAGGCTGGGGGCCTACAGGACTTCATGTGGGGTTTCGGCATGAGATACGCGATAACGAGTGGAGTGTTGGCGGCTAAGTCATTACTGGGGGAATTCGACTACGAAAAAGAAGTAAGGAGGAGACTCGTACCTCTTGTAAAGGCCAGCGCGATAAATCGTTTCCTGATGAATAGGGTTGGTAATAGAGGATTCAAGATGGTAGCAAACCAGTGGATGAGGGACCAGAAGAGGAGCGGGGACGGATTGAACTTCATGCGTTGGCTGTATAAACCCGGACTATTCAGAAGGGCATTGTGGCCGATTGTCAAGATTGGGATGCTGAGAAGGAAGGATCTTTCTGACGGCAGGGTTGTCCACAGGATGCCCTTCAGAAAGTCGCTAAAGCGAGATTCATGGGAACGCAGCATTGAGGCTGAAAGAGTTCGTGAGCAATGGAAATCCACCAGGAGCAAAGGAGGAGCTGTATCGTTCAAAGAGTCGGATGTATAGCCTAGTATTGTCTCCGTTTGATTGATATGGCTGGACTAAGTCGTGGGAGCATGACGTCTTGGCCAGAACTTAAACCCATGAAGAATCGTCTCGTTAACTATGGAGAGACAGAAAACGGAGTCGCGATTATTGAGCTCATTTCCGATTCCGCCGGAGAGCCACTGGAGGGAGATAAGACACCGGTGAACACCTACACAAGGGAAATGTGGCACGACATTGACGATGCTATACTTGAGGCAAGATTCAATGATGACATATCGGTAATCCTAATCACGGGACACGGTGAAAAATTCTTTTCTGCGGGTGCCAGCATAAAGTACCTCAACACTCTGTCTCCGAGATACAAGTACTTCTTCTGCCTGCACGCCAACGAGACCCTGTCCCGTTTGGAGCAGACTCCCAAGTTGGTCATAGCCGCACTTAACGGACATACGGTTGGGGGCGGACTTGAGATTGCCATGGCCGCTGACATTCGGATAGCCAGAAAGGGCAATTACCAGGTAGGACTGCCTGAGGTCGCTCTCGGAGTATTGGCAGGTACAGGTGGAACGGCTAGACTGTCTAGACTTGTTGGAAAGGCCAAAGCGATGGAGATAATGGTTACAGGAAGGAAGTTCTCCTTCGAGGAATCTAGGGAAATGGATCTAGTCCACGACATCTATGACTCACTGAGCCTAGATGAGTTTAGGCAGGACGTTCTTGACTATGCTGGAAGGTTCTCGCTACCATTCGCAGCCTCAAAGGCAATAGGGAACATCAAGAGAAGCGTGCAGAGTGGTATGGAGATACCGCTTGAGTACCATCTTGCTCTTGAAAGAGAGTTGCAATCTGATCTATTCCAATCAGAAGACGCTAAGGAAGGGATCAAGGCATACGTTGACAGGAAGACGCCCAGGTTTGAAGGAAAGTAGACTCACTATTTGTAGAGAGGAAAAGCAACCTCTGAAATACCCCTTAATGTTGGGGTATTTTATGGCAGAGACTGATGTAGTTCAGAATTATCCGACAAACTTTGAGGCTTGGATCGAGGAGTTCAATGACTGGCAGACAAGAATAGGGTTCGACCCCTCCTGGTTGGGAGATTACAGGTTCGATATCAAGTTCGATTGGGACACAGCTGGAGGGGAGATAGAGTTCGGTGACTTCGAAGGTATGCCCAAGTGGGAAAGGAGAATGCAGATACCCCAACAGAACATTACTGATGCCATCATCAATATGGTGAGCGTGCAGGGAGACACCGAGTTCGCAAGCGTAGAGCAGCAGAATCACCTACTCGAAACCGCACCTACCGAGTACGACAAGAAGTCTGCTCTGAGGATAATGTGCGAAGAGCAGAGGCACGGATGGCAGATGGCCTACCTACTGTGCACGTTCTTCGGAGAGCAAGGCGTGAGGGAAGCTGCCAAGCTTCTCGAGAGGAATGCACAGGAAGGAACTAGGATACTCGGGTCTTTCAACGAGCCAATCGATCACTGGCTTGACTTCTTTATGTTCACCCACTTCATAGACCGAGACGGAAAGTACCAGCTGAAGATGCTGAGCACCTCCTCCTTCAAGCCTCTTGCTGCCAGTATGGGTCCAATGCTAAAGGAGGAGTCATTCCACCTAGGTACTGGAGCAAACGGTCTTCGTAGAGTCGTCAAGCAAGGAGTAATTCCTTGTTCGCTCATCCAGAAATATATCAACAAGTGGGTCAGCACAGGATTGGACCTTTTCGGAACAGATGACTCCAGCAGTGCCCAATGGGCGTACGTTTACGGAATCAAGGGCAGGTACGATGAGAGAGAGGCTGGTACAGAGGCAGACAGAGAGCATCTGAACGAGGCTAGCAGGGACCTGTACTTTCAAGAGCTTCGGGAGGAGATGAGGAGGATCAGCAAGGCTCGCAAGGAAGGAGAGCCCGAGCTGTACATTCCTTCTGACAAATTCAAGAGAGGCATAGGAAAGTACGCAGGAAAGAATTACACTGTCGAAGGTGAGTCCTTCGACGGATCGGAAGAAGAATATCAGGCGTATCTGGATTCCGTCCTTCCTACTGACGAGGACGAGGAAACCCTAGTCAACGTGTACATGAAGGAAGACTGGATTCAGTACAGAGAGTGGAAGGGGAACTAGTCGGGGTGACTAATATGCAGCACGTTGCTCTATCTTCATTCGATAAGGACGCATGTCGTCCGTTCTTCGAAAGGCTGACTGATCTTTTCCATGAGCATCATCACTCTCATGGTCAGGACTCGGCTTCATACGAGGAGTTGCTATACAAAGTCCGAAGACCATACACTCCTGAGATGCTTGACATGATTGACGATTGGATGGGTCTCGGAAAAAGAGAATGGAAAGAGGAAACTCAGCGAGAGGTATTGCTATCCCTATACGCAATCAAGTACCCGGACACCCTTCTTATCGAGAGCTTGACGGACAAGGCGAGGTCCGATGTTAGGAGGCTCTCCGCTTACCTTCACTTCACTCACCATACCTACTCGATATGGGACGAGGATACAAGGAAAGGTTTGTCAAAGCTGGGGATTCAGATTCCTTCCCTAGAGCATGCGGACCCATTCGTCTACGGCGCATACATTTCATCAATCGAGCTTCTAAAGGACGTGGCTCCATTCACATGCTTCCTAGAGCATGATGTCCCGCGACAGAGGCTCTTCCAGTCAGCACTCGCGGCTTATGGGCGTGAAGGTTAGTACGGCTTATTGAGGGGGATACTCTCCGCAACTCGTGGAAATTCGCAAAGTAGGGATCGTCGGTGCTGGTGCCATGGGCTCTGGCATAGCGCAGGTTTGCGCTCAGACCGGATGGGAGACGGTACTCTATGACGCATTTCCTGAATCTCTGAAGAAGGGCGAGGAGAGCATACTGAGTTTCTGGAAGAGAGGCATAGAGAAAGGTAAGACCAGCGAGGTTGAGGTTTCATCATGGAAGGCTAACCTGCGTACCTCTCCGGACATAGAGGAGGCTTCCAGGGGGATGGACCTGATTATAGAGGCAGTGCCCGAGAGGATTGAGCTGAAGAAATCAGTCTTCCGAGAATTAGAAGGATTGGCACCAAAGGAGTCAGTTCTGGCGACAAATACTTCTGGCCTATCTATTTCAGAGATTGCTGCAGAGATCGAAAATTCCGGGAGATTTGTCGGTTTGCACTTCTTCAATCCTGTTCCGCTGATGCCATTACTCGAGATAGTGAGGCACGGAGAAACATCAGAGCAAACGGTCACTATTTCTAAGAAAGTAGGGGAGTCTATGGGCAAGACCACGATACTTGTGAATGACGTTCCAGGATTCGCCACCAGCAGATTGGGAGTAGTTCTGGGGAACGAGGCAATCAGAATGCTGGCAGAGGGAGTTGCATCAGCGAGTGATATTGACACTGCGATGAAATTGGGTTACCGCCACCCCATGGGCCCCTTGGAACTATCCGATCTAGTGGGCCTCGATGTTAGAATGGACATTCTGAACAGTTTGGCCGAGGCTTTCGAGGACGAATCATACAGGCCCCACCCACTACTGAAAAAACTGGTGGAATCCGGAAATCTGGGTAAGAAGACAGGAAGGGGCATCTACGACTGGACATCTGGTAGCAGGGAAGAGAGAATTTAGCCCCGAGACTACCAAGTTCCTTCGAAGTAGCACTCCCCTGAGCATGTGTCGGTAATCTGACCGCTCAATAGAAAGTCAGTAGCCAGGTCGACGGCGGGATCGTATCCCAGAACCTGGTTATGCGCTAGGGAATGGTATTCCATAGGCCCCTGTATGTTTCCCGAAGGTACCTCTGGGAATCTGCCATCGAAGTAAACTATCGCTGAGCCGGAAACAGGAGCCTCGGTGACATCGAGGCCATAGGGGCGATATGTGGAGTTTGCAAGAACTGGGATCCCCGAAGTTCTAGAGGCTCGATCCGCAGAGAGTGTTGTGACCTGTGCATCATTGATAGAAACCACGTATAGTATCTCGTAGGGATGTAGTTCCCCGTCCATCCCCCCGTCAATGAAGGGGAGGTATGTTTCGGGTTCGGTCGTGTCCCACATAGATTGCATTAGTGCTAGAAGAATCGACCTGTCCATTGTAGATTCGTAAGCAAGTGGAGAGGAGAAAAGCTCCTCAAATTGAGTGTACTGTGTGGATCTCTCGGCAATGAAGCTGAAAGATGAACCTGCTACCCAAAGGACTCCTCGATCAATTTCTGGGATTAGGGACAGCATAGAAGGGCCCCTGATCCCCCCTAGAGATACTCCCATGTAATCGATATCAGTAGTGTCCACCAAGTTAATCCCGTTATGATAGAATTCAGGGAGGTCGGAGCAAACCCCTTTGATGGTAGTTATCATGGCAAGATGGTTGATTACAGATTGCTGGAGTCGCTCGGACTGGTGTTGTAGATAGTTCACATTCATCAATCCGAAGGTGACAGCACCGAAGTCGCCATCTGAACTCCAACCCTTGAAGTCAGTTCCTATTGTGGCCACTCCAGAATCATTAGCCCATCCTCTGAAGCCAGACACCATGCCCTCTCCATTTCCCAGGAAGCCATGACCTAGGACCACAAGTGGCGCAGGTTGTGAGGAGTCAGCAGCAGACTGGGGGATCGTAACTGTAAACACAACCTCTGTCATGAAATTGAATCTGGGAGTTCCGTCCTCATAACGAGTCATAGGAGTTGGTGGATATGTGGATTGAAGGTAGTGAGGGGTGGTGATAGTCCCACTTATTCTCCTGAGGGTTGTGTTGTCTTCAGCATAGTTCTCAGTCACAGATGTGACATTGCACCCTATGCCATTTTCTCCTAGTAATTGGGTCGCATTATTCCTCATCGAGATTATGTCGCCCATGATTGATTGACTGGATGCTGTGTGAAACCACCATGCACTTGTCAGATCTTGCCTTTCGTAGCCAACCTCGGAAAGAGAGGAGAACATATCTTCGTAGCTGGATCTGAGGGACTCGATCTGTTGATTATCGGTTACTGAACCATCTCTCAACGCCTTGAATCCCGGGAATGGTTCCACCTGTTCACCGTCTCCATCTATAAGATTCCTGAATGCAACTGCATATTGGGCGTTGTGATCGAGCCCTCTAAGGGTTCGTACATGGACGAGGGTTGCCTCGTCTTCCTGTGTTCTGGACGATATTTCCACCCAATGTTCCAGAATCTGGCCAGTGTCCATATTGAGAACCAGACTATTGTGGCCCGGGAGGGCCGATGAGGGGATGGAGTCTTGGGAGGCTAGTCCGGAAATATTTGGAAGGCTGCTAAACGTAGTAAATATCTGTGTAGACGGGGAGTGGCCATCCTTGTTATCTAGCATATGAAAATCTTCTGATGGAGCGGAAGCCGAGTCGGGTATAGACTGCCCATCGATGTCCAACCTATACCCGGTAGCGGTTCCGGAATCAGAATCAAGGAATGCAGATGAAGGGAATGGCAGAAGGCAATGGTCCGGGTTAGTATTGTCACAGTAACTATTTCCCGATATTGAAATCTCTTCCTCTAAGTCTCCATCATCCACGGTATTATCTTCGATTTCACAGGAGTCTCCTATGATTGCTGAGCAATCTTCAATTTCTGGATCTTCTGATGTTTCATCACCTAGACATCCCGATAGTAACAATAGAGAGACAAGCAGAGTAGCAGTTGTTCCTTGGCGAGACATGGGCACTGCATAACGAATGGACAATTAGTTATGAATTGAATCTAAGAACTTAGCATTTGGTGGAAGTGATGGACACCTATCTCCTTGGAAGGAGAGTAACGCCCTCTTTCATAAGTCCCTGATGATACCCCCCTTTGTGTCGATTCTACTACAAATTGATCTTCCTCCTCGACCTTGTCCAAGTCCCCTCCGGCACCCTTCCCTAGGAATTTCTTGTCCCAAACAAATCCATAGTACTCTATCCTGGTTCGATCAACTGACAATGGGATGACTAAGTTGACAGATAAGCCCCATGGGTAGAAGTTGAGCATTAGACCTGGATAAATCCAGTAATAATAAGCTGCAACTTTTAGCCCGAAGTCGGGTGATTCCTCAGGAATCTCGAAGATGGTTTCTCCGTCGCTAGCGATACCAATCTGTAGCACTCCACCATCGAAAATCTCAGTTCTATAATCATCGTAGTCCAGAGCATTATTTAGGTCATTGTGAACAAATGGGATGTGGAAGCCCTCCAAGTAATTATCAACGTACAGGGCCCAATTTGCTCTGATTTCATAGTACCTATTTCTGGAATGGTCATATTCGAATTTCTCTATTGGCATCCATCCAATCCTAGCTTCCATCTCTTTCAAGCAGGCTTTCAAACCAGATGGCTCTAAACCAGTGAAAATCAATCCCTTCCAGGATATAGAAGGGAATGTTCTGAGATTGTCTTGAGCACTCGGAAAGTCTTCTGTCAGGTCGAACTCGGGCATCGATTTCATAGTCCCGTCTAATCCAAAGGTTCGACCGTGATATGGGCACTGAAGAGTGCTTCTGGAGCAACTTCCATCCACCAATAGCATTCCTCTGTGGGTGCAAACATTCGATATGCATCTGACATCATCTCCGGATACCAATATCATTGGCTCCCCCAGCAAACTCTCTAGATGTCTCAGCTCAATTGCCGACTTGCCTGAAAGTTGGCTCTCGTGGGCTGCAAAGTGCCAATTCATCGAAAATCCCTCCATGATGTGCTCGAACTTTTCAGGATCTGTGTAGAATGCCGAAGGAAGGGTGTGAGCTTTCCGAATATTGGGGTCAATAATTGCAGACAAGGTTAGCGCCGAACATCCCTAGACGCATTCTGATGTAGGCATTTCGACATTGACCATATGCTCGGCGAAGCTCTCGACTCGCGCTTTATTGACTCCTAGATCAGAAACACCGAGGCGTGACTGTGAGTAAACATACAGTACGCTATCGCCATTATCACAGAAACCTTGCACTATGAAGTCGTCTGGGAACCTCAGGATTAGAGTTCTGAATACTGCATGGGTTTGATTGGGCCAATCTCCTATGGTACTTGTTCCCGATTGGGATTCAATCCATTCCCTGACTTCATCCATTACCTCGAGTAAACTAGCGTTGATTCTAATCTCTGTGAGGTTTCCACTTCTATGGTGATTTGGTGCGATTAATGAGCAATTAATCGAATCTTCTGGACATTTGGTTGGGAAATTTTCCGGTTCTATTGGGTTATCTGGGGCTGCAATTTGTATGGCAAATACTACTCCAGCATATGTGATAATAATTCCAAACACGAGCAAGTAGGCTCTACCTTCCTTACTCACGAGTCAACCTCAGCGACAACGACTTTTGATGCTCTGAGGATGCGGTCGTGCATCCTGTATCCAGTTTCGATGACTTCTATTACACTACCGGGATTTTTTCCTTCTGGGCAAGGTACTGTGGCAATCGCCTCCATGCAAGTAGGATCGAAGTCATTTCCCAAGGCTTTGATCTCATGGATTCCCTCTGCCTCTAGAGATGACCTGAGTCCATCGAGGGTAAGTTTCACGCCTGCAATTACTGACTCTGTCCCATCACCTACTTCTGTGGCTTCTAGAGCCTTGGAAAGGTGGTCTAAAGCTGGAATGAGCCTCCTAGCGAGAGAGGCGCCGCCGTACTTCAGAGTCTCAGAACGGTCCCTAGCAGCTCTTTGGGCGATGTTTACTGTTTCTGCCTTGGCATATTGGAGTTCCTCCTCCAGTTCGGAAACCCTAGCCTCGAAGTCTACTTCCTCAGTAGATGATTCCTCTGACCCGCCGTCTTCTGACTCTTCTGCCACAATGTTGGGCCGTGATAGTCCCTCAAGAAGCCAATGGTCAATCTCAGTCGGAGTAGAAGTATTCACCGGATGATTTCTGCTCTCGGTCCTTCCTGCTAGAAGGCTTGTTTATCCTTGGACGATGTGATTCTATGTCCCTCCTGAAAGTAACATCGGCATCGGATAGAAAAAGGTTCATTCCCTTTCGGAGTGATAATGGCCCGATGGCCTTTCCATGATTCCCTCCCTCCCCTTGGAATACCAGAACAGAGTCGCTAACTATGTCAAGGAAGTAGGTGTCATGGTCTATGACCATCGCAGCCTTCTCATTACTTTCCATGGTCCTCCTGATTGCTTTTGCAGCTTCCATTCTGGCATTGGCATCTAGATGTGCACTGGGTTCGTCGAACAGATAAAGATCAGCCTCCTTTCCCAAGCAGATAGCGATACTGACGGCCTGAAGTTCTCCTCCTGAAAGTTTAGTCGAATGCAAGTCAACCATTTTGTCAACTTGTAGGGCCCTAGTTACTTGGGTATGGAATTCGCCACTTCGCCATTTTCCTCCTATCTCCGTATCTAGCCATTCTTGTACGGTTCCATCGAAGTCTGCACGGACGTGCTGAGGTTTGTAGGATACCTTGGCATCCATGGTGCACCAACCTTCGTCGGGATCTATCTCTCCTGCAATTATCTTCACCAGAGTTGTCTTTCCTGTGGCATTGGGACCAACTACTCCAACGACTTCGGCGGACTTCACCTCGCCCTTTCCTGTGGTCAGGCTGAATTCTCCTAGAGTCTTCTCTATGTCTCCCCATTTTAGGATTGGAGTGCCTACCTCTTCACCGCGATTTCGTCCCCTCAGGAACTGTATCGGCTTGTCTCTAATCCTGACATTCTCTTCTGGGAGGAACCCGTCAAGGTATGCATTAATCGCAGTCCTAGTGGATCTGGGGGGAGTGAAAATCCCATAGGCCGATCGCTCCCCATAGATGACGTGAATCAAATCGCAGAGAACATCCAGAATTGCCAAATCGTGCTCTACTACCAGTACCCTCTTTCCCTTTTCTGCTAGCTCCCTAACCACTCCCACCATCCTCATTCTCTCATATATGTCCAAGTATGAAGATGGCTCATCGAAGAAGTAGACGTCGGCCTCCTTGAGTAGGGTAGCACAAATCGCCACCCTCTGCAATTCGCCACCAGAGAGATCCCCAAGTTTTCTGACTAGAATATGGGAGATTCCCATT
This sequence comes from Marine group II euryarchaeote REDSEA-S11_B3N4, assembly GCA_001628485.1. Classification (GTDB taxonomy): domain Archaea; phylum Thermoplasmatota; class Poseidoniia; order Poseidoniales; family Thalassarchaeaceae; genus UBA36. The sequence goes on from LURR01000004.1 coordinate 19,595, forward strand.
AGTTCAGTGTAGTATTCAATTTCTCCCCTATCATCTACTCTTGCTAGAAGTTCCCTCACTTCTCCATCGAATATACGTGGTAACTTATCGATGTACTGGGGTTTTACCGCAATGCTGACCTCTCCTGTAGAAACCATTCCGAGGTAGTCTCTGAGTTCACCTCTTGGGAACGTGGAAATTACCTCGTCCCAATCTGGTGATGAATTTTCCCAATCCCCGAGATTTGGCCTGAATGTTCCAGAAAGGAGGTTTATGGCTGTGGACTTCCCAATTCCATTAGGGCCTAGTATTCCTACTATCTGCTCTTGTCGAGGAGAAGGCAGGCGGAACAATCTGAATGCGTTCTCACCGTAGGAATGAGTTAGGTCAGTGTCTAGTTCCTCTGGGAGATTGATGATCTTTACGGCCCCATCGGGGCAGTGCTTGGCTCGGGTGAAGCAAACGGGACATGCCGTCTCCAGTATCTTGCATTTTGACCCCTCTACCTGAATACATTCTCTTTCGCACATCTCTGAATACTTCTTCAGATACGCAAAGGCATTGCTGTTCGGTTTGCACCTCTCCTCTAGTAGAACAGCCACTCTCATGTCTAATCCTCCTTACTATTGAATAATACATCTTCCATACGAAATTTGATGATGTGGCTATTACCATCAGAAACCAAAGAATCTGTACCTCGCGTACACATATCCTGCAAGTAGGATCTTCTCCGTTTTGGTCAGCTGAATCCTTTCTGTGAAAACATCTCCGTTCTTCTTGGTTATCTTGGCCATAATCGATTGGTAGAAAGATGCCATTGCTGCTGGGGAGTATCGAGCCGACTTGTCCAGATGGGAGAGTAGCTTGAAGGCACGCTGTCTGTATCCATCGGCTCTGTCCAAATACTCCTCTACGAAAGGAGCCCATCCGGGGTGGTTGAGTAGTTCCTTGCCACTCTTGACGTCTTCCTCCGAAATTCCCCATCTTGCTAAATCCTCCATTGGGAGGTATATTCGATCACGCTGAGCATCTTCTGCTACGTCCCTGATAATATTGATGAGTTGCATGAATACGCCCCAAGACTCTGCATATTCCTTGGCCTTTGGATCGTCGTATCCGTAAATCTCTATGCAGACCAGACCAACCGTGGACGCAACCCTGTAGCAGTATGAATAAAGTTCCTCGAAGGTCTGGTACCTATTCTTGTGGAAGTCATTCTCCATACCACTGATCATATCGTCCAGAAGTTGCCGTTGAATGCCGTATTTTCTGACAGTATCCTTGAGGGCAATAAAAATCGGATCGGTTGAAGTGACATTGCCGTAAGCTGTGGATAGTTTCTTTCTGTAGTAGAATAGTTGGGACATCTTGTCATTGTAGGTTGATCTATCCAGTACTGGGTCCCCTGGGCTCAGTCTCTCAATACTTGATCTGTAGTCCACAGACTCCGGATCATCCGACGATCCTCCTGGGAAAATATCCACGAAGTCCCCGTCTGCGATGTCATCGGCCCTTCTACAGAAGGCGTAGTATGCCATTATTGACTGTCTCTTCTCTTCCGGGAGGTACTTGAAGGAGTGGTAAAAATTACCAGCCTCCCTACGAGTGAGTTCTTCACAGAATTCGTATGATGTTTCTATCATATGCTCGGGGATTTCTGATTCTGACCATATTGCCGCGTCTATATGCTTGAATGGATCAAGCAACTCTCCCCTTGATCCTATTACCCCCATAAATAGGGCCCCCTCCCTTACTGCCTCAATAGCTGTAATGCTGATTGCTCTAGCTGCTTCCTTTGTTAGGCCGACAGCCGCTCTGACGATATCGATCTGTTCTTCTTGGCTGGTTGGTGGTTCCGGAAAAATAGGTTGATGCAGTTGGCCCTCGAGAACGATCTCGATGTCGGAATCCTTGCTCGGCTCCATAACTCCTCAGAAAAGGGCGGCATCGGGGTCCACTTGAATGTCTCTCGAACGCGATTGGAATGCGCATCGTTATTTTTAGAGCTGAAAACACTCGAAAATATGTGATCAATCTCTTAGGAGCCTCTTGCTTGAGCCTTTGAATGGGACGGCCATGACGACCTGCTTGACTACCTCTTTGATCTCCGATCTATCAATCTTTATCCTGTCTTTTCGATCGAGAACGTTTCTACCCCTGAGTAGGGAAACTGTCCTCTTTCCAATTATTACTGGAAGCATGCATGACCCCCTAAGGCGGAACTGCGAGTGAGGTATCATTTCGATGTACTGGATTGCTGACTCCAGATACTCAGATGTCAAATCTAGATATTCGTCATAAAGTGGCCTGAAGGACTCCATTTTCGACTTGTCCAATAGGTCTTGTGGACTCAGGTTGTGTTCTTCCAGACTTTTTCTGGGAATGTAGCATCGACCTAGAGCGAGGTCTGATGGAATATCTCTGAGAATGTTGATCATCTGTAGTGACTTACCGAATCTGACGCCTTTCTCGAATATCTCTTTCTCCTTCTCAGAGTCTAATTTGAAAAGATGATTTAATGACAATCGGGTCCAGAATTCACCCACACTTCCAGCGACTCGATATGCATAGTCATCTAATTCTTCGTCTCTCTCTATGGCGGCGATATCCTCCTCTGCGAGAGAGAATCTATTCAGATCTAGAATCTGTCCACTGATGATGATTCCCAAGCAAGAGCGAATTGCCTTTTGATCTGAATCAGAGAATCCTTCAATCCTGGACACCACTGCCTCTACATTCTCCAGAAGGAGTCCTTCCGATTTATTGGTTTGAAACCGTGAGAAGGAAGACAGTGCCGGAGCGTCCGAGGACCGTCCTTGTGTGAAATCATCGTATGACTCTAGAGCCTCCATGAGTTCCTTGGGTTCCCCGCCTTCCGAGTCTGCAATAGTATCAGAAGTCCTTGCGAGCATATACAGAAGGCTGACCTGGGGCCTGATTGCCCTGGGCAATTCCTTCAGGGAGAGGTAGAACGAGCGTGATGTCCCCTCGAGAATTGAGTCCAATTTCGAGTTGAATATGCCAGACATGGTTACCAACTACGTCATGCTGGGTGCCTTTGTTCCTAAGGCTCTCGCAGTCCGGCTTCGATCAACACCGAGACTAGCACTTCCCCAATCTTGGATGGATCTCTAGCAATGTGAATTCCTGCCTTCTCGAATGCGGAAAACTTCTCCTCCGCCGTGCCCTTTCCACCGGAGATAATAGCCCCTGCGTGCCCCATCCTCTTGCCAGGAGGTGCTGTTGCTCCTGCAACGAACCCGACAATAGGCTTGCTGAAGTTGTCTGCAGCCCAAGCCGCAGCATCTTCTTCGGCCGTCCCACCAATCTCTCCTATCATCACAACGGCCTCGGTCTCTGGGTCCTCCTCAAAGGCGGCAAGACAGTCTATGAATCCAGTTCCACTGATGGGATCCCCCCCTATACCTATGCATGTGGTCTGACCCTCCCCCACGCTCATTGTTTGAGCTACAGCCTCATAGGTTAGTGTACCGGACTTCGAGATGATGCCTATTCTTCCCTTGGCGTGTATGTATCCTGGCATGATTCCCACCTTGCAGCCACCATTTTCTCCCGGAGTTATGATTCCCGGACAATTGGGGCCAATAAGCCTGATTCCAGGCATTTCCGAAATGTGCCCTACGCATCTAATCATATCGAGGATAGGAATTCCCTCTGTAATGCATACAATCAATCCCTCGCCCTTGATTTCGTTGAAGGCATCTGCGGCCTCGACAATTGCTGCTGCTGCGAATCTCGCTGGAACGTAGATTACGCTAACATCAGCATTGGTTTCCGAAACGGCTTGCCCCATGGTATCGTAGACAGGGACAGACCGACCAGGGAGATCGACCACTTGGCCTCCCTTGCCAGGGGTGACCCCTCCTACGACATCTGTCCCGTACTCCGTCATTCGAGTGGCGTGGAATGTTCCCTGCCCCCCAGTAATTCCCTGAACTAGGACCTTGCTGGATTCATTTATCCAGATACTCAAGCGTCCACCCCAACTGTTGCAGCGACGATTGCTTTGGCACCATCGGCAAGCGTACCCACGGTGGTGACTTCCAGGGAGCTCTCTTCTAGTACGTCCCTTCCTTCTTCGTGGTTCGTTCCTGAGAATCTAACCACCAGTGGAACAGAAAGCCCGACTTCCCTGGATGCATCGATTATGCTCCGAGCCACCATATCACAGCGAATGATTCCTCCGAAGATGTTCACTAGAATACCCTCTACATTTGGATCCTCGAGTATTATTCCAAAGGCAGTAGTGATTGACTCCTTGTTGGCCCCTCCTCCAATGTCGAGGAAGTTTGCAGGCTCGCCCCCGTATAGTTTGATCACATCCATTGAGGCCATAGCTAATCCTGCTCCGTTGACCAGACAACCGATATTTCCATCCAATTTGACGTATGACAGGCCGGATTTATTGGCCCTAATCTCGACCTCTTCCTCTTCGGACAGGTCTCTCATCTCTGCTCTCCAGGGATGCCTGAATGAGGCGTTGTCATCGAAACTTATCTTGGAGTCTAGTGCGATCATCGCACCATCTCCTGCTCTCACAAGAGGATTGATCTCAACCATAGAGCAGTCCCGTGATACGAACATGGAAACTAGGCGCCCTAGCATCTCTTTGAACGAGTCCTTAGATACGCCTGTGAGTCCTAGGGAATCAGCCATCGCACTGTCAGCCCCAGTAGGCAGTTTCCCTGATGAGTCGGTCCAAGCTTTGTGAATAGCCTGGGGAGTAGTCTCAGCAACCTCCTCTATGTCAACACCTCCCTCAGTTGAAGCCATCACCAAGATGGCATCCTCTTCTCGGTCGACTAAGAGAGCGAGATAATACTCATGGGCGATTTCACAGCCTGCCTCTATGTACAGGTTGTTCACCACCTTGCCCTCCGGACCGGACTGCTTGGTGACCAGAATGTTCCCTAGGATGTTTTTGGAATAGGTCTCGACCTCGTCTCGCGATAAGGCAATCTTGACTCCGCCCTCCATCTGCAAATCGCCGGTGTCGGGGCAGTAGAGGTTCCCTTTCCCGCGTCCTCCCGCATGTATCTGGCTCTTGACGGCGACGATCTTGCTTCCTAGAGAGTCATACGCTTCCAGAGCTTGGTCGACTGTTGTGCAGTGAACGCCTTCTTGTACAGCGACACCCTCTTCTCTGAAGAGGGCTTTACCTTGGTACTCGTGGATATTCACACCCTCCCGAGGCAAGGTCCGTCTTTCAACGATACGCATCGGAATTATGACAGTCGCAGACGCGAAGCGCTCAAACGCAGAGGCTCAATCCACCGGACGTGGATGTCATAGTTCTCGCTGGAGGTTTCGGAACAAGGCTCCGTCCTTGGACAGAAAGCGTACCTAAGCCCCTCTTACCAATTCTGGACAAGACGATGATTGAGCACGTCGTGGGGATAATTCCTGAATCTCAAGTGGACAGAATACTCATTGCCTCTGGTTATGGAGTAGATAAGATGCGAGATCACTTCTCCAAAGTTAGTCTCCCCTACGAGATAGAGATTATCGAGGAAACCGAGCCATTGGGTACTGGAGGGGCCATTGCCAACTGCAGAGAGCAGCTCTCTGGAGGCACATTCTGCGTAATCAACGGGGACCTAATTACCAGTCTCAGAGTGGAGGAAATGCTCGAATTCCACAGGAGCAACGGGGGCATTGCAACCATCTCGCTGTGGGAGGTTGAGGATCCGTCCCGATTCGGTGTCGCCGACTACAGGGAAGAGAGTGGAAAGATAATGAGGTTCCAAGAGAAACCCTCGATAGAGGAGGCTTTCTCCAATCTGATTAATGCGGGAGCATACATCCTGGAGCCTGAGATATTCAATTTGATGCCTGACGGAGCGCATAGCATTGAGAGGGATGTCTACGAGGACCTGGCTGCAACCGGTGGCTTGAATGGCTTCCCGTTCGAAGGATGGTTCGTTGATGCGGGGACTCCTCAATCGTTCATAGAAGCGAGCCAAGTATGTATCTCGGCCGGCAGTTTCTCCAGCGGTTCAGTTGACAGAGACTCATGGTTCGGAGAAGGTTCTACGAACAAAGGGGAGGTTGTCTCAAGCACGATAGGTGTCGGAGCCTGCATCGAGGAAGGATCGGTTGTTCACGGCTCAGTTGTTCTGGAGGGAGCAGAAATAGGCCCTAATTGTAACATCGAGGGATGTCTTATAGGGATGAGGGCCAGGATACCAGGGGGTTCTGACTTGAGTTCGAAGGTCGTTGATCATGGTCAACCCGAGAAAAAGATACGATAATCGGTTGTAAATCCCGTCATGGTCAAAGAGAGCCAGTCCCTCGGGGAGCTATGAGCGACTCCCTAGTTGTTGTTAATTTCAAGACCTACCAGACTGCTCACGGGGCGCGTGCCGAGAATCTGGCTAGAGCGATGGCCAGCATAGATACACGGGCTAGAATGGTTGCTGCGGTCTCTGCATTCGATCTGTCTGCCGTAGTCGCTGCTGCTCCGGGACTGGAGGTATGGTGCCAGCATCTTGATCCCGTTGGTTTCGGTTCGAATACGGGGTGGCTGCATCCTGAAACTGCAATGGAGAGGGGGGCTTCAGGAACTCTGATCAATCATGCGGAACATAAGGTTAGCTTGGAGCACGTCGCTATGCTCATGGAGCAGATTCCCGATGGATTCCATGTTTGCGCCTGTGCGGCAGACATTCATGAGGCAAGGGCACTGGCGGCATTGGAGCCGGGTTTTGTCGCTGTAGAGCCGCCGGAGTTGATTGGCGGCGAGACTTCGGTAACTAGCGCTGATCCTGGGATAGTCAGTGGTACAGCCCAAGCAGTCAGAGAAGCGTCCACGAATGTTGGCATCCTGTGCGGTGCGGGTGTAAAGACCGGCGGGGACGTGGCCAAGGCGATCGAGCTTGGCACTTCGGGAGTTCTTTTGGCTAGTGGGGTTACCAGGTCTGTAGACCCTAGGTCGTCACTGATTGATCTTGTCAGCCTCCTTTGACTAGTCAGGATTCTCCGAATCCTAGACCAGAGGACTTTTGTCAAAGACTGTTATGGGAGGTTGATTACAATGGGCGGCAATGGAAGCGAGAAAATAGAGAGGATAGGGAAGAAGAAGTACAACAAAGAGCTATTCAGGCTACAATTAGAGTTAATCAAACTTCAGGAATGGGTGAAGGCGAAGGGGCTCAAGGTCGTGATCGTCTTCGAAGGCAGAGATGCTGCCGGGAAGGGTGGCGTGATCAAGAGGATCGCGCAGTATCTCAATCCCAGAGTCGTGAGAGTGGCTGCTCTGCCAGCCCCCACCGAGAGGCAGAAGACCGAGTGGTACTTCCAAAGGTACGTCAACCATCTCCCCGCTGCAGGAGAGATAGTGTTGTTTGACAGAAGTTGGTACAACAGAGCCGGGGTCGAGAGGGTCATGGGATTCTGCGATGAGGGGGAGTATGACGAATTCATGAGGTCGTGCCCGATGTTCGAGAGGATGCTAATGAGGTCCGGAACGATTCTGATTAAGTACTGGTTCTCAGTTTCCGATGACGAGCAGTTGAAGCGGTTCAAGGCAAGGCTGGACGAACCGCACAAGAGGTGGAAGCTCAGTCCGATGGATCTGGAGTCTCTCACGCGGTGGGAAGACTACTCTGAGGCGAAGGACGTGATGTTCGCTCACACTGACACCAAGCAGTCCCCTTGGTTCGTGGTTAACTCCGATATCAAGAGGCACGCGCACTTGAATTGCATTAACCATCTACTGTCCATGATTGAGTACGAGGACCTTACTCCAGAGCCGATAGAGCTGCCAGAGAGGAAGACTGCGAGGGGATACGTGAGGCCCCCAATGACTGAGCAGACTTTCGTACCGAACCACCACGAGACCGTGATGGACTAGGGCACTAGTTGAGCTGATAGACGGGTGACTGGTAAATGCGCAGAAAACTGTTTTCTTTTGTCTTGTGCTTCTCGCTAATTACCTCAGGATGCCTAGAAGGATCCCCTCCTGATATGGATGGAGACGGCATTCATGACTCTGAGGATCTGGATATCGATGGCGATGGTTGGAGCAATTCCGAGGAGCTGAACTGCACATCTGACCCAAATGACGCTGAAGTAACCCCAACCGACACTGATGGCGATTCACAATGCGACCCCAATGACTTGGATGATGATGGGGATTCTTGGAGCGATGCCGAAGAAGGGAGGTGCGGAACTGACCCTCTTGATGGTGAATCCGTACCGGACGATCTAGACGGGGACATGGAGTGCGATGAGTGGGATGATGACGCGGATGGCGATGATCTTCCTAACGAATGGGAATTGGAAAGGGGTTTCGATCCGATGGATCCGAATGACTTCATCAGTTGCCATGGAGAGGCGAAATACTGCCTGAGAACATATGACGACTTTACATTCGCCGAGACTCACAATGCTTACTCCACGATAGAAGATCAGATTCTAGTTGGAGTGAATCACTACACAGGCCTACAAAGGCAGTGGGATGATGGAATCAGGGCCTTCATGGTGGACTCCCATCACAGCCATTACGACCACACTTCCAAAGAGGATGTCAGGTTCTGCCATAGTACTGGCCAGTTCTTCCACCCCTGCAACTTCGGAGAGGTTGATGCATTCGAATGGATGAGAATGCTAAATTCCCTAATGAACAACTCCAGTGGCGATGTTGTCACCCTTCTGATAGAGAACTACGTCCCTGCCTCTCACTTGAGTTTCCTATTCAATGAGACTGGCATGAAGGGCAGGCTCTACACCCATACTCTTGGAGATGAGTGGCCGAGTCTGGGAGATTTGGTCATACATGGGAAGAATCTGGTTGTATTCTGGGAGCAATCTCAGAACGATGAATACCCTTGGTTGCACGACTTCGGAACGTTCGGATGGACGACCAACTACGCAGAGAGCAGCAAGGATGAGATGACCTGCACTGTTCATCGTGGTGACGGGTCCCAACCAGTGTGGCACCTGAACAACTGGCTATCTAGCATCTACGGACTACCCGATCCGATTTTGGCTAATGACGTGAACCAGTATGAGACTCTGCTAAATCGGTCCCTTCAGTGCTGGGAGGAAATGGACAACAGACCTACTTTCGTGGCAGTAGACTACTGGGAAGAAGGAGAGGTAACGAATGTGACTATCACTCTGAACAAGATGTCACACTGGTCTGACGAAGTCCCTGAGCATCCATGACTATGCAATCTCCTTTGGACGAATGACGGCCTCAACCGACCATGATGAGCCCGAGTGGAGCAATAATACTGCGGTTGCTGTGGGCATAGTGTGCCATTCCCCTGAGAGATGGTTCACAAGAATCTCCGAGCCAGGATTGTGCCCAATTATCATGGTGGTCCCGTTATCCAACATATCCTCCAATTCTCCCATTAGATCGATTACTGTTGCATGGTAGATTCCCGATCTAACCTCGAATGGAGTCTTTCCCATCCTGTGAGACATCCCCTCCAGAGTCTGGAGTGTCCTCTTCGAACTACTAACGAGGATAAGCTCTGGAATCCAACCTCTTTCGAAAATCGCATCTGCCACCATGGGTGCATCCCGCCTGCCCCTCTTGTTCAGTGGTCGTTCGTGATCATCGAGGTTCGGGTCTTTCCAGCTGCTCTTAGCATGACGCATGACAATCAGTCTTCTGACCATCCTACTCCTCCTCGAACCTTCCAAAGGACGGTTCCTTCTTCAGCTTGAATGACGCGACCCCCTCGACGAAGTCCGCCGTCTGCGAGGATGCAATCATTAGCGACTGCTCGAAATGCAGCTGAGTCTCGAAGAATGTAGAAGTGGATGCATCTAGCAGCTGCTTCGTCCCCTTCCTGCTGCTGACCGACCACTTGCCCCAATCTCCGGCAACCTCAATGGCCCTATCTAGAAGGACACTGGGATCGGCCAATTCATCGACTGCTCCATAATCGAGGGCCTGTTCGGCTGTCCAAACTTCGGAGTTGAAGAAGAACTTGCGGGCCACCTGGTTCCCGACCAGTCTTGGGAGCAACCATGTCATCCCCCCGTCGGGTGAGAGCCCTAGTCGGAAAAACGCGGAGGCGAGCTTCGCCTCTGGAGAGCATACTCTGTAGTCTGATGCTAGTGCCAGACCTAGTCCTCCTCCAGCTGCTGACCCATTGATGGCGCATACGAAAACCTTCTCTGAAGTCCTCATCTTCAAAAGGAGTGGATGTAGCTTATCTGTCATCTCCTGAACTCTATCACCAATATTGCCATTCTCTATTGCATCAGAAAAGTCGTCCATGTTCCCCCCAGAGGAGAAGAAGCGTCCAGAACCGGTGATTACTACTGACCTACAAGAGGGATTTGCCATCACCTCTTGTAAGCATGATAGGAATGGGCCGAAGTGTTCGGGGGAGAAGGTGTTCGAGGAGGCAGCTGGAGACAAAGTGACCACAGCTACCCCTCCGTCAAGCATGTCGGTGGAAACTGGCATGATGCTCGAGCAAGGGCCACTCTATTGAATTGCATGAATATCATAAGATGTCGCATTTTGGGTCAACCATGCACGAACGCCGGCGCCTGTACATCAATGGAAACTGGATAGAACCCCGTGGAGAGGGTTCTATCGAGGTAATCAATCCGACCAATGAGGAGGTGATTGGTTCCGTACCAGTCTCCAGCGATTCAGATGTTAATGCGGCTGTAGAGGCAGCTAGGTCAGCATTCACGGATTGGTCGACAACCGAGGTTAGCGAGAGGGTAGAATTCCTGAACAGGATTTCGAGCTCAATCAAGGATAGAAGCGAGGAACTAGCCGAGATAATTACAGCAGAGGTAGGGACCCCTATAGAGTACTCTAGGATGGCGATGGTGGGGACTCCGAGGGTTGTTTCTAGGTCTTATGCGAAGATCCTAGACGGATACGTCTGGGAGGAAGAGGTAAGGAACTCTCTCGTTATCAAGGAGCCGATAGGGGTGGTAGCTATGATTACCCCGTGGAACTTCCCCCTGCACCAGATAATTGGAAAGGTGGCGCCTGCTATAGCAGCGGGTTGCACAATGGTGCTGAAGCCATCCAAGGAGGCGCCCCTGAATGCATTCCTTCTAGCAGATATCCTGGATGATGTAGGCCTTCCTGATGGAGTTTTCAATTTGATTTCAGGTCACGGGAGAGACATCGGAGAGACCTTGTGTAGTCATCCAATGGTGGATATGGTCAGCTTCACGGGATCTACAAGTGCTGGAATTAGGGTCTCGGAACTGGCGGCACCAAGCGTGAAGAGAGTGACACTGGAACTGGGGGGAAAGAGTGCGAACATTATACTGGATGACGCAGACATCAAACGAGCATCAACTTCGGCGATTTACTCATGCTTCGGGAACTCTGGTCAGGAGTGCTCGGCCCTTACCCGGCTTCTGGTGCCAGAGGATTATAGAGACGAGGTTGTGGAGGTAATCTCAAGCAAGATCGGGAGGTACACTGTTGGAGATCCCATGGATGAGTCCAGCAGATGTGGCCCACTGGTCTCTAAGAGGCAGCAGGAGAGTGTTTCTTCGTACATCTCTAGCGGAATCGAACAAGGGGCCACTCTAGTTGCAGGAGGCGAGGGGATGCCAGATGGGCTTGGGTCCGGATTTTTCGTAAAGCCGACTGTCTTCGCAGACGTTACCCCGGATATGACCATATTTAGAGAGGAGATTTTCGGTCCTGTTCTATGCATCACCTCATACTCTTCAGAGGAGGAGGCAGTGGAGTTAGCAAACGACTCTGAATATGGGCTATCTGGAGGAGTCTGGTCAGGTGATGAGGAGAGGGCCATGAGAGTAGCCAAGATGCTGAGGACTGGCCAGGTCAGCATTAATGGTGGCGCGTTCAACGTTACTGCTCCTTTCGGAGGGTACAAGCAATCGGGATTGGGGAGAGAGTTAGGGGTCCACGGAATGGAGGAGTTCCTCGAAATCAAATCAATTCAGCGCTAGGTGATTGATTGGCCCCAAGACTATTGATTATCAGTGGTACCAGCGGGGTTGGAAAGTCCACTACGTCCACAAGTCTGGCATCCTCTCTTGGTTTTACAAAAATTGCGTCCACGGACACAATTCGAGAAGTTCTGAGGACCCAGATATCATCGACTGCAAGCCCTGCCCTACATCGTTCCTCGTTCGAGTCGGCCGGAGGTTCGGCTTCGGAGGACTGGAAAGAAACGGTTCAGGCCCTCTCAGGAGGGGTTGAGGCGGTAATAGACAGAGCCATCTCAAAGGGAGCTGACTTGCTTCTGGAAGGGGTCCATTATATCCCAAACAAGGAGGTGATTGACCTCTGGAGAGAGGCTGGCGGAGCGGCTATCGGAGTTGTTCTCTATGTCTCCAGCGAGGAGAGGCATCGAGGCATGATAGCCAACAGAGAAAAGCACAACGGTAAGAAAGTGGACCACTATCTCGGTAATCTGGATCGGATTAGGAAGATTCAGGAGGAGCTAGTTCTATCCGGATCGGAGTTTGGCTGGTTGGTTATTGACCCCACCAAGGAGACAGATTCAATCGGGTTGATCTCGAGCAGCTTGTGTTGAGGGATTATTTTCCTACCCATTCTGCATCGGATCTCTCCAGGAATGCCGTGACCCCGATCTCCTTATCCTCGGTATCGAAAAGGGCGACGAACTCAGAGCGCTCCATCAAGACCCCTTCGGAGAATGGTAGTTCCAAGGCCCCCCTTACTGCTCGTTTTGCTACCTTCGTGACATGTGGGGACTTCTTGGAAATCTCCGTAGCTAGCTTCATGGTTTCTTCCTCTAAGTCATCGTTAGGTACAATCCTGTTGACTATTCCCATACTTAGCGCGTCCTCTGCACCCACCATGCCGCCTGAGAGAACGATCTCCATGGCCCTCCCGTATCCTACCAATCTGCATAGCCTTTGAGTCCCCCCTCCTCCAGGAATGAGGCCAAGGTTGATCTCGGGCTGACCGAATGTTGATCGCTCTGAAGCGAGTCTGATATCACATGATAACGCCAGTTCCGTCCCCCCTCCTAGTGCGAATCCATCGACCATTGCTATTGTTGGCTTAGAGACGTTCCAAACTGCCTCCCATGCATTATCCTCGAAGAATGGACGTACGTCATCAGAGTCCTTTCCAGCGAACTCAGAGATATCCGCGCCGGCTGCGAATGCGTGTGGCTTGGGCCTCTTTCCCTCCCGTGGTTCCAGAGGGGTGGCTCCTTTGATCACTATGCATCGGACATTATCATCTGAGTTTACCCTAGCACACTCCTTCTTGATTGCCTTGTGTGATTCTGTATTCAGGGCGTTTAGTTTGTCTGGTCTGTTTAGTGTCCAGACTGAAATGATTCCTCCCTTGGGATTGGAACCATCGACCTCAACGTCCTCTACGGTCATTACATCTTGAGCCATGCAACTCCGAACGGGTCGTATCGCTTCAACGTATCACTAGACTAGTCATCTGCCCCAACCGGAGGCGGTAGATCGGGGAGTGGGGGCGGTGGAATCGGCATCCCCTGAGAAGGGGGGAGAGGAAATTCGCCCTCTATTTCCTGGTCTTGGATTTCATCGGTATCAGCTTGCATTCCTCTAGGAGCATCCAATGAGACACGGATCTTTAGAACACGCTCGTCATCGATTCTGACGTAAGCGATTCCCTGAGGTATAGAGGCATCGGGCTCTTCTGGCTCATACATCACAGCCAAACCGTGTCCTGGGATACTAGTCAGAGTCGAGAGGTCTTCACCATCCTCTACTTCAGTCCACTTTCCAGCTTCTTCCGCCATTCTCTTGGACATCTCCAAGCGCCTTTCCTTGTGTAGCCTCTCTCTGAAAATCTCCCTCCTCTGTCTCTGCTGGTCTAGGTACCGATCGACCTCAGCTTCTGCCTGAAGTTCCGGATCTGCTTTTGCGATGTGGACCCTGGCAGTTCCCTCCGCCTCTTCCACCTGGAAATCGGGGGGATCTGTAGCATCCATGGAAATGGAGGGAGACTGTTCAGGCATGGATTGAGGCATTGGCAGGTCTGTAATTTCTGGACCCTTCTGCCTGCCTCTGCTCCTTCGAATCTTTGAATCCCTGATTTCGCCGGTTTTCTCTTCAGAGAGGACCGGTGCAGGGAGTTCGATATCTCCGAAAGTTGAGTCGACCTCGAGGACGACTTGACTCTCCTTGACAACGGAGGGTGCTGGACGCCTGCCTGTGAAAAGAATCATTGAGACTAGTAGGAGTATCAGAACCGCACCTGCGGCCTGCATTAGGAGCCCCTCGGGGACGATGAAAACAAGGTAAATTGGGATTGACACCACGGTCATTACGAACAGCAGGAGTCTGGTGGCGGTGACCATTACCCCGTCCAAGGAGGAGTGCTTCTATTCACTTTGACGGGAGATTCAGGAGTTCGGAAACTCCCTTTAGAGCGAATCCACGATGCGAGATGGCTGATTTCTCATGAGAAGAGAGTTGGGCACATGTCCTCCCATTTGCTTCATCCGGTATGAATATGGGGTCATAGCCGAAGCCAGAATCACCTGATATATTTTCTGAAATAACGCCTCTGCATATCCCTGTGGAGGTCAGTATATTTCCTTGGAAGGAGACTGCTGCAACAGCCCTGAATTCTGCACCCCGGTCTGTCTCCCCTGACATCAGACTTAGTACCCCGGACAATCCGATTGTCTCATGTACGAACGAGGAATAAGGCCCCGGGAAGCCCGAAAGAGAATCGATGAAAAGACCGGAGTCCTCGACGAGTAATACCTCGTTCTCAAATTCTGTACCCATTGTTAGGGAAATGGCTTGTTCCAGCTTAGATATAGCAATCTCCTCAATTCCTTCTGCCTGTGGCTCGATTAAATCTGGGACCTGTCCTCCAATCAATAACCGCTCGATAACGAAACCCAGCGGAGAGAGTATGCCGGATGCTTCGGTTACCTTATTTTGGTTACCTGTGACAAAATGAACTCTCATTATTCCAACCTATCCGTGGTATCTGACCCTTCCCACAATCTTGTGAAATCTCTCGATGACATTGATAGCACTCTCCGAATCGCTATTTTGGCACTCGGAATCCATGTAACCTTGGCATACTCTTTCGATTGCATCGGGTATGTTTGTGTGACTTGAGCCCAAGCACTCCCTAAGGACTTGTAGATCGAGTCCGAAATGCTCCAATTCGGGAGATTGTCGGGAAAGTCCGAAGTCGATTAAATGTAGATTATCTTCTGAGACCATTATATTGTGAGTGGTTAGATCTCCGTGTGAGATTCCCATCTCATGCAATCTCCTAACCAATCCCCCGAGGGAATGTAGAATATCTTCAGAATATTCTTCTGATTTCAGAACGTCGTACAGGGTCTTTCCCTCGATTCTGGACAGCAACATTGTCGATTGGTCCGGTTCCATTAGCATCAGACTAGGCGAGGGGAACCCAGCAGCAGATAACCTGGATAGGACTCTGGCCTCTACCGCCATCCTCTGACGTGTCAGCCTTCTATCTAGGTCGGGATGCCGATATCTTCGAGGTCTGCGGTACTTTAGTACGGCCTTCCTACCGAGCCAAGAACCAGCCGTAACGATTGCCTCGGCCCCCTCATGAAGTACAATTTCGGGCTTCCAAATGTGAATCTCCGTACACTCCATGCAAACCGGACACCAGATGAGTTGAAAGCGGTTGCACTCCGACGGTTGATTGGTCAATATGGTTCTGGACATGCCAGCGGCCCCGGTCCCGAGAGTTTTCTTGGGAACTTTTGGATACTCCGACTCAGAGATAGAGAAAGAGGCAATAAGGCTTCAATACGCAATCAAGCAGCCGATGAGATGGAGTATCGAAATCTGCAAGTCACTGGCCCCTCTTACTCTAGAAATAAATCGATTAAAGAAAGAAAAGGATGTTTTCCTAATTGCTCACTCTTACCAGACCCCTGACATCACATACGGGGTTGCAGACTCAGTAGCGGATAGTTACGCCCTTTCAAAGGAAGCAAGAGATGCCCCTCAGCAGACCATACTTTTCTCAAGCGTCAGATTCATGGCAGAGACTGCAAAGATAGTCAGTCCCGAGAAGACTGTATTGCATCCATCTCCAGATGCAGGCTGCTCACTGAGTGACAGCATTGAGGCTGGAGACGTAGTCAGATTGAAACAAGAGAATCCCGGGGTCCCAGTAGTTTGCTACATTAACACAAGTGCTGCTGTTAAGGCCGAGTGCGACGTTTGCGTTACCAGTAGCAATTATCTCAGAATCTGTGAAAGACTACCTGGAGACAAGTTGATTTTCGTACCGGACAAGTACATGGGAAGGCATCTTCAGCAATCACTCCAAGGTCGCAAGGAAGTTATTCTGTACGAAGGAGAATGCGAGGTCCATGCAGAGTTTACTGGCCCCAAGATAAGAAACTGGAAGAGTAGCATGGCTGAGAACGGAATCGATCTTATGGTTCTGAGTCATCCCGAGTGTGACTCGGAAGTGCTAGAAGAAAGTGACTTTGTAGGTAGTAGCGAGTTGTTGATGAAGGAGGCTATTCGACTTGCGAGCGTAGGAAAGAAGGACATGATGCTAATCACTGAATGCGGCACGGCAGACAGGGTTCTGGCTGAGACTGAAGACAACCTGAATCTGATGGGTGCCTGCGTAATGTGCAGGCACATGAAGAAGACTCAGTTGGAGGACATACTACAGGCACTGATGGATCCCACTACCGACCAGATTGTGGATATCCCAGAGGATACGATAAGAAGAGCCTCTAGGAGCCTAGATGAGATGTTCAGACTCGCTGAGTGACTATCTTGACCCCATATGACTGGAGAGTCCATAGGAAAATTAGCGGAATCATAGCTAGTATCGAGGCTTGTAGGAGAAGGGAGTTGCGGGGCTCTATTGTATCTATGAAAGAGTATACCAGCAATTGCTTCTCTCCTTGGTCATTTACTTCTATCCAGGCTAGTCGGTCGAGCAATATCTGAGGTTGAAACTGATTAACGTCATCGTCGAAGGTGTGCTGCCTAGTCTCTGCAGATTCGATGTAGTATACGTATACGTCATTATTCCTAAGTGAGTCTTGAGATGTAGAGATGATGTCATCTCTGGTTACTTGGAGGAATGCAACCTTACCCTCCCCTATACTGGGGGAGGAGGAGTCCCACCTAGGATTAGAAATCAAAGTCTGATTGATCGATAACGTGTCAACTATGATTGTCCTATTGAAGGGGCCGACATCTACAGTCGCGACGAGCCAATTCGAGTCCATTACCAGTTCAACTATAGTGGAGTTCCCGAAATCTAGCAACGCACCAGAGTTCCTGATTGACTCTTCTATTCTATTGGATGAACGAGGGTCCAATAGGATTGTTAGCGTCAAATCAGAGTCTACCGAAGTTATGTTTACGGTAGGGCCAGAGGGGGAATTCTCAGAAAATGCCACTAGTGAACCCGAAGAGGCGATTACCGAGGAGTTCGATGCAGACTCTAGAATTCTAGTGGATCGGTCGCTAGTGTCCACTATTCTTAGACTCTCATTGGATAGCATCGCTATGTATCCAGAATCACTGGAAGCTGAGGAAATAGAAATGTCGATCAGGGATTCTACTGAAGGCTCGCTGAAAATTGGTTCGAGTGTTCCAGTCCCTGAGTCATGACGAAAGTAGTCGGCTCTGAATTCGTTATAAATTACGAAACTGTTCCCTGAAGAGACGACTTGAGGGGTGCTTTCCCATGTCATTCCTCCCAATGTTCTATTTGTTTTTGATATGACGTTGGTAGCCGTAATCGAAACCTCCTGGCCAGATTCCTCAATCCAAATCAACCACTCTCCCGAACCAGAGGCCGATGTAGGGGATTCAGCCTCGTCTATGGATATCTTCTGATGAGTGACGTCCCACAATAGAACTGATCCTGTTAGAAGGATTAGTGCCAGAATGATTGCGCCAGTCTGATTCTTTCCTGGTTCTTTGATTGGATCGAGAGAACTTGTGAGTGAGTTTAGGGTGCTCCTTATCGAACCTCTCGGATTATCCAGTGTACGAGCTAGTCTCCTGGTGAAAAGTCTCTCATCGGCCAACCTCCAAATTGGCTCATGTGTTCTTGAAGTGATGTTTACAGCGAGAATGGCAACCACCATTCCTCCGATTATGTCTACGAACCAGTGGATTCCGAGATATATTATCGCCACAGATGTCAGGCCAATGAAAATGATGAGGAAGAGTCGGAACCTGTGCCATCTTCCATCCTCATCCCATCTGTGCATCGTTAGCCAAATCGCAAACGGCAGACCGATGTGGAGACTGGGCATCCCATTTGTGAATGGATCAATTCTATTGAACCAATTATGAATTTCGGGTGTCAAGTCATATGCTATAGTCTCCATGCCTTGAATATAATTCCCTGTAACTTTGACATTCAGGAACAGGTAGAATGGTATTGCAAGTATGTACACCCAGAACATGGAAAGAGAAACTCTGTCGGCCATGTGCCTATCATCAAAGTAGATTGGATAAATGAATGATGAGAAGACTGCCGTCATGAATCCCATGACGTAGAAGTGAGTCATAATCACGTCCAAGAAATCGTTCCTGAGCCCCTCTTGAACCCATAGGGAAGCATCACCTTCTATCGCATAAACTAGGAAAGTCATATCTAACTGGGTGTTGGCCATCAAAATCCTGTCTAGACCGTCAAGTAGATCCTTCCATAGATAGACCGAGAAGACAACTATCATGTGCGCCCAATATCGTCTGAACATATCGACGAATCCATCCAGGCTGATTCTTGCGAATTGGGGCTTGAACAGAGGCATCATTGCTATGCTGATTAGAATAGCACCTGTCACCCAGGTGATGTAGATGCCTGTTTCAGCAACCATTACGGACTCTTGGGACTGTGACTACGTCATCAATTCGACGCAAGGATTAGACCTTAGATAATCCTTAGAGAACGTTGTGACCCCTTTTCGAGTTGCTCAACGATTCCTTCTACTATCGATTTGAATGCCTTGGCTGTTTCTCCCTCCGGCTCTGCGATGATTCGGTGCACTCCATCATCTCCTCCCCTAACTATTCCGGGATCGAAAGGGAGGGACCCTAGGAATGGGACCTCCAATTCTCTGGATGATTCTTCTCCTCCGCCTGACTTGAAGACATCCAGAGTGACTTCCCACCTTCCGTCATTATCTGATTGGCAGTCGATTGGTACCCCTCCCGGGCCCATTATTGAAATCTTAGAGTTAGGTTCGGATTCCCCTCTGATAGTATAGCCGCTCATATTCTCAACAACTCCCAGGACCGGAACTGAGATTGTTTTGGCGAAGTTGATCGACTTCCTACTATCTAGGAGTGCGACTTCTTGAGGAGTAGTCACAATAACTACGCCATCTATCCCCGGGAGGCTCTGACTAACTGTCAATGGTTCATCACCAGTTCCAGGCGGGAAGTCGATAATCAGAGCGTCTAGTTCCCCCCATGCTACGTCACCAATGAACTGCTGAATCGCTCCCAACTTTATCGGTCCGCGCCAGATTACCGGCTTGTCTGGATCCTCGAGTAGGAAGGCCATTGAAATCACCTTGACTCCAGCTGGCCCTTCGGCTGGATGAATCTGGCCCTCTTCGACGTTCAGGTCTGCATTTTCGAGACCTAGCATCTTAGGGACGTTTGGGCCTGTAATGTCAATATCCATCAATCCGACCTTCTTTCCCTCGCGTGCTAGAGAAAGGGCAAGTCCTGTTGCAACCGTTGATTTTCCAACCCCTCCTTTGCCTGAGAGTACCATGATTTTGTGTTTTATCTGCTCGTCCATCTTGCCGATTCTCATCTTCCTCTGCATCTGCTGGTAAGCCTGTTCCATCTGGACTCTCTGCTCGTTTGAGGCCTCCGAATTGCCTGTTTCCGCAGAGGATCCGGCAGGATGATGAGACACGGGAGAGTCAGCCATAGACATCCGTTCGAAGGGATATTATTGAAACCTATTCTGAAGAGATTTAGACTATATCCTGTATTGTGAATCGGTTAATTAGACACTACCGCACGCTGAGTACGTGCGACTCCTGTTCGTTTGCGTTGGAAATACATGCAGAAGCCAGATGGCTGAGGCTATTGCTAGAGATTTGGGGCATAGCGCATCTTCTGCTGGAACCCATCCTCCGGAAGACAGAGGGGTGGCGCCAAATGCCTTGATAGTGCTTGAGGAAATTTCCGTAGACACCAAGGGACTTCATCCTAAATCTGTAGACCTTGTTGATCCAGAGAACTTTGACAAAATAATCAGCATGGGGTGTGGCGTTAGTTGTCCGGCCCTGCCAATAGACGAGGATTGGGGGTTGGAAG
This sequence comes from Marine group II euryarchaeote REDSEA-S11_B3N4, assembly GCA_001628485.1. GTDB lineage: Archaea > Thermoplasmatota > Poseidoniia > Poseidoniales > Thalassarchaeaceae > UBA36. The sequence continues at coordinate 39,851 of LURR01000004.1, forward strand.
ACCCGTTTGGTAGAGAGATTGAAGCCTATAGAAAAACGAGAGATGAAATTAGAGCGAGAGTGAATGCGATTGTTGACGGGGGTACCGACGCTTAGAAAAGCCGGTCGGTCCTGCAAAAGCCTGCGCGAGTGTAGTGTAGCGGTTATCACCCCACGTTGCCAACGTGGGAACCCGGGTTCAAATCCCGGCACTCGCACCATTCTACTCCAGTTCTGAATTCCTTAGGATATTGATGAATGCCCCGACCCCTAAAGCAAGCAATGTCACGAGTGAGATCAGAATTATTGCAGTAGAGTTAGAAGAAATCCAAGAAGTACCCGATTTTACGGAGTCTGACTTAGTAATGGAAACATTGTGCTGCTGGTCTTGATCCGCGGTCGTGGAGAGGAAGATGTCAGTCGCTCGGATGAGCAATGTCATCTCCCCTTCGCTGAGAGAAGACCTAGCCGAGAATGCCAATGAGAATACCCCGTCATTAGCCACTCTATCGGGACCAATACCGTTGTCCGACATCAACTGCCATACCTCTGACTGACCAATGGGGGCAAGTCTTCCTATCTTTGCCTGGGCAGAGGAGACTCCATCGAAGTCCTGAATGGTGGCCTCAAGGGTGTAATTCAACTCGCCTCCTGAGTTAAGTGACGTGACTTTATCGACTGGATTCCCATCCCTCAGGATAGTAAGATTAGTGATGGAGGGGGGTTGATTTCCGATGAGGACCTTCTCTGCTTGCCTTCCTACGTTACTGGAGAGGATTCCACCAATCAAAGTGGTAGTAGTTGAACCTCCCTCCTGATCCTCCAGATGGATGGGGATATTCTGCCTCCCAGGAGACATACTTGGGGGGATATGGAAGGAACCCGACCAAGTCGTAATTTCCGTCGATCTCGTATCTCCATTATGCTGCCATTCCCAGACAGATCCGACGGGCTCGGGCGATAATTCGACCATTGAACCGCCCATGGACTGTAGATTAACTGAAACAGACTTGATTCCGTGGCCATCATAGGCACCTAGGTGAACTTGGACCTCATCACCTCTGAAGGCGCTGTCAGGAGAGAAGTCAAGATGAATGAGGCGAGGTGGTGCATTGGAAATCTGAATACTGACATCCTGTTGATTTGTAACCCAATAATCCTCCATTATTACAGAGATTGGGAGATTGCCGCTTTGGAGGCCGTTATGGACGATTCTCGTCGTCCAGACATCATCGTGAATGACAAGATCGCCCGAAAGTCCCGAGTCTGAGAGTTCGATAAGCCCCATACCGATAGAAGAAAGGTCCACTATCACTGATTTCGTATCTGTATCTATGTCATCAATAGAAATCTCCAGATGAGCAATGCCCCCCTCCGAAGATAGGACAGACTCGCGGAATCTTACCGAGGACTCCGAGTTGCCGGAGAGCATGGGAGGGGTGTTCTCATCGAATGTAACTATCGAAGGGGAAAGAATCCTATCCACTCTCTGTTCTTCGATAAGGGAAATCTCGGAGTTGTCGCCTATGTCCAATGTTAGTACTCTACTTACTTCGTTCAGCAATCCAGAAAGGGGCCCCTCGTTGATGATGCTCCCATTCGCCGAGCTGATGCCTCCGGAGATACCATGCCACTCAGCTACTGAAATCTCATGACCATCTATGTATGCGATTTTGCTGTTGGTTACGGATACTTCGAGAGTCATTTCCTTATTGCCTATGAGTTGGAAACTATCTCCTATTGCCAATATCTGAGGGCATACCCCGGTCTCTCTAGAGATATGATTAGAGAAGATGGCGTTCGCTTCGGGAGAATCTGGATTCTGGATTATAGGGGAGTTCTCGGGGAACTCATCCTCTGTAGATCCGTTGTCCTCGACATATGTATAACGAATCGTTCGATTCATCCAGTCTTCCTGAGGGACTACATACTCATAGGTCAGGTTGTGCTCAGCTCCCCACTCCTGATCTATTGGGCCGAAAGGTGTGGCAGAGACGTTGAACCAAAATTCATTCTGGATTTTGTCAGCCTCGAAAAGGGTCCCAGTCGCATTACCGTAGACATCAGATTCTACAATCCTGCGCACTAGACCGAAGGACCCCTCAGCATCACCATCGTAGGTACCATCGACAATTATTGTGTCAGCAACGGTCTCTCCGCCTTCTGAATGCATGTGAAAGATTGGGATGGTGCCATTGACCTCGATGTATGGGGCCTCATCTGAGGCTATGAAGTCGAACTGCCCGCTTCCGAAAATCCTAGAGTACTGGTCAGTCCTGATACCCTCTTCCCATTTCTCCCTGAGTATTAGCTCCTCCAAATCAAAGGAGAAGAACTCGCCAGCTGCAGATATTCTGGCAGATGCATTGGCTTCAATCTGGATATCCTGGAGTCGCCGAAAGCCATCCTCGTCCCAAGTCTCGAAGTAAAGCAAGAATACCTCTCCAAAGACTCCTCCGGAGCTCTCGTTATCTCCGCCATCAATGGAAATCCATCCATCTCCCTCGAACATCATCCTCTCGGTGATCTTGCCATCTTTGAATGACCTTAGAACATAAGCATCCTTGATTTCCGCGTTAACCATCGCTCCCTCATCGCCTTCATCGATTGAAATCGCGATGAGTCCAGTACCAGCCATCTCGAAGTCTTGGCTGATTAGTTCGGTTCCATGATAAGTCTCATTTAGCCAGATTCTGTCTAAATCAAGATCTATTGCTGCTCCCTGTGAGCCATTCGCCATATCTAGGACTAGAGTACCATTTCCTAGTTCATTGGACTCCAAGACGTCCCCAGTTCTCTTTTGCCAGCCTCTGCCCTCGAAAGTGACTCCCTGACTATCCCCCTCCATTCCTGAAAGTGACCAATCGGTTTCTCTTGTGACCTCATGATCTGAGATTGGTTGGTTCCAATTTGTAATATTCAGCGAGCGACTACATGAGGCAACCGGAGATTGAACGGATATCCAGACGTAGTCTCCAAACTGAGGCTGTTCTTCTAGAATTATTTCTATCTCACCTCCAGCCGCGAATATCGAGGTGTTTTGTCCAGATGATTGGAAGGAGCCTCTGGTATGCTCGACGCTAGTGTTCAATTCTTCATGTGATATGGAGTCAGAGAGTGGTGGGTCGAAAACTACCCGATACCTGTGAACAAGAGAAACCTCGGAACCCCCATCTTCTGAGAAGTCCCATTGCTGATCCCAATCTGCAAGGATTTCACAACTGTTGATTTGCCCTTCCTCTGCCCAAGCTAGTGACGAGGGCACACAAACCGCTAGTATCGAAAGCACTACGGCTATCGAGAAGGCTCTGGTCATGTTGTCCTCCGCACACTGCGGCATTTCAAACAATTCCCGGCATGACTGCTAGCACCACTAGAACAATGGCTCCTCATAGTCGTCATCTACCCCTGACCTCTCTCTCCAAAGACCTGCAGGCATACCGTCATAGATATCAGCATAGGGATCCTCCTCACCCTTGTCTTCATTCTGAACAGCCAAGTTGGCAAAGTTCTCAGCGTTTGCTTTGAACTTCCAGTAGTGTATCCTCCACTCCCTTCCATCCCAGAGGGTGGTCTCCTCGGACTCTGTGGTCAGGAGATCATAGTCTTGCAACTGGTAGAACATGTTCCTGTCTGTTGGCTCGAGTGCATTATCGATAATTCTGTTTGAGAAGCCGAAGAAGCCCAATGCATGTTCTGCTATTGACTCAGCGACATGAGTCTCCATGGTGGTATCCACCTTGCTCTTGATGGCCTGAGTAAGCTGTGCTAGCGTTAGTCCCATCTTCCTACCGACTCCTGATGGAAGCCGAGGTTATTTCAAACATCTTGCTAATTGCTCTATTTCTGTCGTTCAACACGCCCGAAGTGGTTAATCTGTGCTCTCTTCTCGAGTAACCATGGATGAGCCCGGCAGCCATACTTTCCTCGCACTTGAGGAGTCGGAAGGAGGCCCTTGGGATATTGTAATACTACAGATTCCTCTTGAGATGACTTGCAGTTACGGAGAAGGAACTCGTCGCGGCCCTAAGGCATGCATCGAAGCAAGTGCTCAAGTAGAGTTGAATGACTCAATTCTCCCAGAAGATTTACCGAGTGGAGCAAAAATTCACACTGCGGCACCATGGTCCTCTGAGGCGCCAAGCCTCAGGGAACAATTGGACTCCATCGGAGAACATGTTAGACCATGGTTTACTGGGCAGGAGTTCCCTCTGGTTCTTGGGGGCGAACATGGGATACTACTTCCGATTCTGGAGAATTTACACCAGCACCCTTCAGTTAGGGACATTTCAGAACTGACAATAGTTCAGATTGACGCACATGCTGATCTGAGGGAGGAGTTGAATGGAGAGAGGTTTTCCCATGGGACAGTTATTCGTCGAGCTCTGGATTTGGGGGTGGGCAGAGTCATACAGATTGGGGTTAGAGCATACAGTCATGAAGAAGAAGAGGCGATACAGAACGAAGATAGAGTTGAGGCTTGGTTCGCAAGAGATCTACTATCCATCGTTGATGGGAGGCTAGTATGGGAGAGTTTAGTGGAGAGGGTTTCAAGCATCTCTGGCCCAGTTTGGCTAACCTTCGACGTTGATGGTCTTGATGGTTCACTAGTTCCAGCAACAGGGACACCAGTTCCAGGGGGATTGAGTCACTGGGGTTCAGTAGAATTGATTGAAAATCTATTCGCATCTGGGAATTGCGAAGTTGTTGGTGCGGACGTAAACGAAATCGTTCCAGGGACTGAGGGTTCATTGACTGAGTTCAGTGCGGCACTTATCGCGACGAAGATAGTGGCGTGCCACATAGCCAATTCTGAGACCAAAATAGGAGAATAATTGTACGTTATTGCCCCTACAGCGGCGCATGCGCCGCTGGATAGCGACAATTCTGGTTGCTTCATTTGCACTTGCATCTGTTTCACCTGCAGTATCGGCCCAGATTAGCCAACCGGATATTATCCAGGAACACTGGTACCACTCATATGCTACACTTACCCTCGACCTAAATGCATGGGCGGATGAACATCCAGATATCGTGAACCTGCTAGTTGTAGGCGAAACAGAACTTGGAAGAAATCTCTGGATGTTACAAATTTCAGATTGGAGTCTGGAGGCCAAGCCAGATGGAACTGCCAAAGAAGTGGTGTACATCGACGGCGGCCATCATGGAAACGAGCATTTGGGGACGGAGTTGGCATTCATCACTGCAGAGTATTACATCGAGGGGTGGTCTGATGGTGAGCAGGATGTGATAGATGTTCTTTCAACTACCGAGTTGCACATCCTAATCATGCTGAATGCGGATGGAAATGACTTCGATACCAGATGGAACGTGAACCAAGTAGACCTGAATAGAAACTACGATCATTACTGGAACACATGCCCTACCACTCAGCCAGGGAGCTCTGCATTCAGTGAGTCAGAGACTCTTGCAAATTCAATTTACATGAATGATGTAGTTCCTGATGCAGATTTGTACGTCACGATGCATACCGGAGTTTGGATTATGCTGTATCCATGGGGAAAATGGCCAGAGCAACCTCCTGACTGGGAGATGTATCACCACATTAGAGACGAAGTGAACTCGAACATTTCGGACATTCCTATTCGAAACGCGAACCAAGGCCTATACCCAAATTGCGGCACTAGCCGAGACTACGGCTATGGTGTCATGGGCTACCCGACTTTCACGTTTGAGACTGATGACGAGCAGTTCCTGCTTGGGACGGTTGAGTCGGTATCTGATAGGCTGGCTGAGGAGCTGGATGTGATGTTGTATCTAATTGAGAATGTCTGGTACTGGAGAGCTCGTCTCTTCATTGATGCAATGGTGATAGAAAGGGGGGGCGAGGTCCGCCTGGAGGTGTCCAACCTCGGGAGAGCGAGTACCGGTAACGCCACCTTGACGTATGTTACAGAGGAGAGGACCTGGTTCCCAGTCGGAGATGATCCAGGAAAATCGCCCTGTGAGATTGAGGGTCTTGGATTCAACTACTCTTCTCCTGGGTGTGGATTCGGAGTGAACGCCACCAACAGCACGGAGTCGATTCTTAACTTCGGAGATGCGCCTATTTCTAATGGCCAAGGAGCTTTCCACCTATTCTACCAGAAGAGAGTGATAGATGCTTCGGGATGGATCTCGGAACCTGTCAACGATTCAATCATCGAGGATAGGCCCAGTAGAAACGCGGCCCTTCCATCGCCATCGGTATTTCTTAGCATAGCCTGCATTTTCCTGGCTGCATTAGGCAAGAGAGAGGTCAGAGTTGAAAAGCTCTAGTATTATTTTGACTCTGAAAGTGTATTTTTTAGAAGGAATTGTTTGTAAACTGGTTACTAACCGGCTATTTGGGGCTAAATATGAATATAGCAAGCAGTGAATTTACAGAATTAGGATCGCAAATGGTTCTCCCTCTCTTCGAAGGGGTCGATAAGGCGCCAAACAACTCCCTAAGCGGGCTGAGTAGGAGTCAACGTAGTCTGGTGAAAGACGCCCTCTCATCTGGAAGCTTCGACGGGAAGAAAGGCAAGAGGATGACGCTTTGGACTCCAGGGTGCAATATCGTCCTGGTCGGCATGGGGGAGAAGGATTCTCTCGGGCACAAGAGGGCTAGGAATACTGGTGCCAGGCTGATAGCTTCCATGTCCAAGAAGAAGGGCATCGACGTGACGGTGAGATTCACCTCAGGTTGGTCGGTGGAGAGGATGATCGACTTCGCCGAGGGGATGCTGCTTCGAGACTACGAGTTCCTGGAGCATCAAGAGTCACCCAAGGATCACATATCTGACCCTTGGAACGTGTCTTTCCAAGCAAGCTCGAGGTATCAGGAGTCATTGTCCCGAGGGCTAAACAAGGTAGGTTCAGTGGCGGAAGGAGTCCATCTAGCAAGGGACTTGGGCAATGAGCCTGCAAACGTGCTTTACCCAATGGAATACGCAAAGAGAGCGGAGGATTGGGCCAAGGACAAGGTCAACGTAGAGGTAGAGGTATACGATTGGGAGAAACTGCAAGAGCTCGGCATGGGAGGACTGATCAACGTTGGCAAGGGGAGCGATCGAAAACCCTGCATGGTCCTGTTCACGTTGAATCCGGATGCTGATGAAGGAGTGCAGCGGCCCTGTATTGTAGGGAAGGGAATTACATTCGACACCGGTGGAATTTCGATCAAGCCCACTGGAGGGATGTGGGACATGAAGTACGACATGTGTGGAGCTGCAACGGTTTTTGGTCTGATACATTCGCTTTACGCAACCGGATTTCAGAGGAGGGTGAATGGAATCGCTTGCCTAGCGGAGAATATGCCCGGGTCTGGGGCTTACAGGCCCGGCGACGTTTTCAAAACGTACTCTGGGAAGACGATCGAGGTGTTCAGCACTGATGCCGAGGGCAGGAATGTTCTGGCTGATGGACTATGGAAGGCGGGCGAGTTAGACCCAGAATACATCGTGGATCTTGCGACGCTTACCGGAGCAGTGGTTGTTGCCCTAGGGAACCAGATATCGGGAATGTGGGCGAACGATGAGGGGATTGCAAAGAGGCTCAAAGCGGCTGCAAAGAGGAGCGGGGAGCCTGTCTGGAGGATGCCTCTTAACGCTCAGTTCCGCAAGTACATGACCGACTCTGCATTCGCTGACATCAGGAACGGCTCGATTGGAGGCAGGGCAGGCTCCTCTAACACTGCTGCATCATTCCTAGAGTTCTTTGTTCCGACTAGGGGATTCGAGGAGGATGCAGAGAAGATTCCGTGGGTGCATCTAGATATCGCTGGAACTGCATGGGGACCTGGATCTAAGGCTCGTTCGGAAGGGGCGAACCCTCTCTTCCAATATGGCACATCTGGTGTCCACGTCAGGACCCTACACAGACTGATTACCGAGGATTGATCAGTCCTCTTCTTCCTCGGAGTCAACGACCTCGAAGTCTGCATCAACGACTCCATCGTCACCGCTCTCGTCCTTTTCCTCGGCCATCTCTGCAGCCGCGGCTTCGTACAGTTTAGTTGAGATAGAGTGCATTGATTCCTCCAGTTCTGACATCTTTGCCTGGATTGCAGCCTCATCTATTTCCTCCAGTGGAACAGGAGTCTCGTCCTTGACTATCAGAGCCTCGAGTTCGTCCAGCTTCTCTAGGACTGGCTTGGTGTCTTCATCGGCGAGTTTCTCCTCGTTCTCTTCTATCATCTTCCTAGTCTGATAGACTACGCTGTCTGCAGAGTTGCGCATCTCTACCTTAGCCTTCTTCCTCTTGTCCTCTTCTGCAAACTTTTCGGCATCCTCTATTTTCTGCCTAATCTCATCCTCGGAAAGAGAGGTTTGGCTCTCTATCTTGATCGATTGTTCGGTTCCTGTTCCCAAGTCCTTAGCGGAAACGTTGACTATCCCATTTGCATCTATATCGAATGTTACCTCAATCTGCGGGATACCCCTTGGTGCAGCTGGGATCCCCATCAGGTGGAAACGGCCCAAGGTTATGTTGTCCTTGGCAAACTCTCTCTCACCTTGCAATACGTGTACCTCTACGGCAGGTTGGTTATCTGCTGCCGTAGAGAAAGTCTCAGACCTACGAGAGGGGATGGTGGTGTTTCTCTCTATCATCGTAGTAGTGACCCCTCCCAGAGTCTCGATTCCCAGAGTGAGGGGCGTGACGTCCAGTAGCAGCACGTCCGTGACTCCCTCGTCTCCAACGATGATTCCAGCTTGGAGGGCGGCACCCATGGCCACCGCCTCATCGGGGTTTATTCCTTTGAATGGGGCCTTACCGACCTCCTTCTCAATCGCTTGCTGAACAGCGGGAATCCTAGTTGAGCCGCCTACTAGCAGGACCTTGTCGACATTTCCCTTCTTGATTGAAGCATCCTTCATTGCCTGACGGGTCGGAGACATAGTCCTCTCAACAAGAGACGCTGTAAGCTTCTCAAACTTCGAACGAGACAGGGCCATGTCTAGATGCTCTGGCTGACCATCGATCATTGTGATAAATGGTAGATTAATCTGGGTGGATGGTGTTGTGGACAGTTCTATTTTGGCCTTCTCGGCGGCTTCTCTGATCCTGCTCATTGCCTGTAGATCCTTCTCTAGTTCTATTCCAGTGGATTTCTTGAACTCGGAGACTATCCAATCCATAACCGCCTCATCGAAATCGTCACCACCGAGTCTGTTATCGCCGCTAGTTGCTTTCACCTCTATCTGAGGTTGACCGTCGACCTGGTAAATCTCTAGAATGGACACATCGAAGGTACCTCCCCCCAGGTCGTAAACCAAGACCGTCTGGTCTTCTTCCTTGTCGACTCCGTAGGCCAGTGCTGCGGCAGTCGGCTCGTTGATTATTCTGAGAACCTCTAGTCCTGCAATCCTACCCGCATCCTTGGTTGCCTTTCTTTGTGCATCGGAGAAGTACGCTGGGCAAGTGACTACAGCTTGCTTGACCTCAGTACCCAAATATTCCTCTGCATCTGATTTCAGTTTCTGAAGAACGAATGCCGATATCTCCTGAGGCGAATAGTTGTCCCCGTCTATTTCTTGCACCCAATCTGTTCCCATCTCTCTCTTTACTGAAATTATTGTCCTCTCAGAGTTAGTCACGGCCTGCCTCTTGGCAGTGACACCTACCAGCCTCTCCCCTTCCTTCGAGAAGGCGACTACGCTGGGAGTGGTTCTAGAGCCCTCCGAGTTCGGTATCACTACCGCTTTTCCTCCTTCTATAGTTGCAACACAACTGTTTGTCGTTCCTAGGTCAATTCCGATTACTGCTGATCCCATTTCTATTTCTCCTGATTTTTTTTCTCAAACTACTTCAGTTCGAATGTCATGTCCAGTATGCCGTTGTTAATTTCCCACTGGAAATCTCCAGAGGAGGGGTGTGGAAGTACGAAGTTCCTGAATGGTCTAATCTGATTCTTCCTTAGCAATTGCAGCACCTCGCCTCCACCTGTTAGGCTAATTTCGAGGTTATCCCGATCTATATCCTCGTACCTGGAAACATCGATAGTGACGTACATCTCGTTTTCCTTGATGTATACATCATCGGAAGAAATTGAGTTGTCCTCGTCTGAATTGTTACTTTCGTCGACGTCTACTCTGACCTCCGAGACTGATGGCTTGATGTGAATATCCACTCCCATCTTCTTGAGAAACTCGCCAAGACCCTGGGGGCCGCTCAGCATAGATTCGAAGTTCTTCATGAACTCCTCGGGATCAGAATCTACTCCTAGCTTGACCTCGTCCATCGAGACTTTCTTTGGGTCAATCCCCAGCTGTTCAAACTGGTTCCTTACTTGCTTAATCAGAGATCTTAGCACATCAACGTCTACTGGCATACCCATTCGCTCGAACATTCGGACTATTTCATCCATTGCCTCTTCATCGAAATCGTCCCAATTTTCTTCTGTCATTGTATCACTAGTTAACCTTGAGTTGTATAGTGGGAGACAGAGGGGGTATTTGAATCAAACGGGAGGAGGTTGACCGAAATCGACCTAGAACCCGATGATTGTATTGAAAACGGGGTCTTCAGTGGCCATTGCACCATGGTAGACTCAGATTACGATTTGGCTATTGATGATACTGATAGAATACATGGAAGAACCGCGCTTGTAAACAACGTCAGGGCGGCTTCATCTCTAGCCGGGGCGATTCGCTCTACGCTAGGACCCAAGGGCCTCGATAAGATGCTTGTAGACGCTGACGGAACCGCATTGGTGACCAACGACGGGGTAACTGTTCTGGAGACCGCCAATGTCGAGCATCCCACGGCTAGGATGTTGATCGATGCCTCTTCATCGCAGGATCGTTCTGCGAGGGACGGAACCACCACCACGGTCCTATTGATTTCGGAGATGCTCCAGAATGCCCTGGAATTGGTGAGGATGGGCGTACATCCATCAATAATTGTCAATGGATACTCCTTGGCGCTGGATGAGGCTATTTCTGAGATTTCAAGGGTTTCTAAGACCTCCAATCAGAGTCAGAAATTCCAAGTTATTCGAACTTCACTACAAGGCAAAGGAGATTCGTCGTTATGCGACATCTTGTCTGATTTAGCAATCGAGGCTGCAGACTCGCTAATCGATTTAGGGGATGGAGACGATATTGAGAGGATGTTTGTGAAACGTCTCCAGATTAAGGAAGGCGGAGTTATGGATAGCTCATTAGAAAGAGGCTTGATGTTGCTAAAGTCCAGAGTCGATATATCCACTGAGGCAAATTCTGACGGAGGCCGTATAGCAATTATCGATGGCGGCCTGGATAAGCAGAAATTAGAGATTAGCGCGTCTATCGAGATTAGTAGTCCGGGGACTCTCCAGGATTTCCACAGAAGATCAAGGCAGAACTTGCGAAAGCAAGTGGATCACCTCGAGGCAATGGGAGTTGATTTGCTGGTAGTAAGGGAGGGGATTGATGACGAGGCAGTTTCCATGCTCACGGATTCTGGAATTACTGCATACAGGAGGTTCGAGAGGGAGGACATGGACTTGCTTTCCCGGATTACCGGTGCAACCCCAATCAGAAAGGCTGAGGTTTTGAGCGCAGACGATATCGGGAGCTACTCGAAGAGGTCAGAAGAGGTCGTCTCCGAAGTCAAGCACACACTCATTGAGGGCTTAGGAGGAGGCATGACTCTGGTCATTAGGGGGTCGACTCCGGAGATTAGGGATGAGGCGATTAGGATTTTCGATGATGCAATTGGAGTTGCCCACCGACTCAACAGCAAGCCAGGAGTACTTCCCGGTGGAGGGGCTATTCAAGCACACCTAGCTGGTCATCTTAGAGCGTTCTCGCAGACCCAGTCCGGGAGGGAACAGCTTGCCATAGAGGCATATGCCTCTGCTCTGGAGTCTATTCCTAGGATTCTCGCTGAGAATGCGGGGAGGGATCCCGTGGAAGTCATCCTCTCCTTGTCGGCTGACCAGAAGGATAGCGGGGCGTGGGTTGGCTTTGACTTGCAAAGTGGAAAAAACTGCGATATGGAAGAGTTGGGTATTCTGGACACAGAATTCGTGGTTAGTAACGCCTTGTCGGCGGCCACGGAGGCTGCAATCGGCGTTCTAAGGATCGACGATGTCCTCTGGGCCAGGACGGACCCAAGTACACCAGATTGGGAGAGTTCAGAGGACTAGCTCCCGGAAATTCCTCTGAGCATCTCATCGACCATCGACTCTAGGTCGAAGCGAGGGCTCCACCCCCACTCTCTCTCTGCCACCGTCCCGTCTATTGAGTCGGGCCATGAGTCAGCATACTCCTGTCTTACATCGGGAACGAAGTCGCAGGTGAACCCTTCAACCCGATCTGAAATCGCATTTGCTAGTTCCTCCGCCGAGAATGAGAGGCAGGGGATGTTGTAGCCTGCCCTCGAATCGCCCAGAAGATCGTCTTCTGCATCCATGAGTGTGAGCGTGGCTTCGATTGCATCATCCATGTATAGCATTGGGAGACGGGTATCTGCTCTGACGAAGCATTCGTAATGCCCAGAATCGAGAGCTGCATGGAATATCTCTACTGCATAGTCGGTAGTGCCACCTCCGGCAGGGGCATTGTAGGAAATGAGTCCTGGATACCTAATCCCCCTAGTGTCGACTCCGTGACTTCGTCTGTATTCCCTGGCTAGAGCCTCTCCGCTAACCTTAGTCTCACCATAGACAGTAGTGGGATTGAGAGGTGCATCCTGAGGAGGATTCTTCGGGGCGTCAGGACCGAAAACAGCAATGGACGAGGGTGCATACACCCTCAGAAAGCACTCCCTGGCTGCCTCGAGAACCGAAATAGTTCCTCCGACGTTTATCCTCCTGCATTTATCCGGATTCCTTTCGCCAGTCGCAGAAAGAAGTGCAGCAAGATGGTACACTGTTCCTATTCCCTCTCGCTTGCAAATTGCCGAAATAGCATCTGTGTCCATTACATCAAGAGGGACATAGGGTCCTTCTTCAATCGATGAGTGCCCATCTGATTCCCTGATATCCGATGCGATTACCGAGTCTATTCCATGTTCCCTCCTAAGGGCTTGGACAAGGTCAGTACCTATTTGCCCCAGGGCCCCGGTAACAAGGATCCTGTCCCCGTGTACGCCCGACATGTGTAGCCGTAATTCTGACGATACTTGAAATTAAAGAAGGAGGAAACAGGAACTTATGTGCCAATGTTGATAGGGGATGGGCGAGTGATTCAGACCCCGTTGATGAGATGAAGTATGTCGTTGTGACGGGTGGAGTGCTCTCCGGATTGGGCAAAGGAGTGACTGCTAGTAGCATAGGAGTCCTGCTCAAAAGCGCCGGACTGAGGGTAACCGCAGTAAAAATAGATCCCTACCTCAATGAGGATGCTGGTACAATGAGTCCCTTCGAGCACGGAGAGGTATTCGTGCTAGACGATGGAGGTGAAGTAGATCTAGACCTCGGCAACTACGAGAGATTCCTGGATGTGTGCCTAACCAGGGATAACAACATCACAACAGGGAAGGTGTACAACAAGGTGATTCAGAAGGAGAGGCGCGGGGATTACCTAGGAAAGACGGTTCAGGTTATCCCACATATCACCAATGAAATACAGGATTGGATAGAGAGAGTGGCCCATACACCGAGCGATGGAAACGGGAAGGAGCCCGATGCTTGCGTGATCGAGCTAGGTGGAACAGTCGGCGACATTGAAAGCGCCCCCTTTGTCGAGGCTCTGCGACAGTTCCAATTCAGAGTAGGGCAGGAGAATGTTTGCTTCGTTCACGTGAGCCTGATCCCCGTTATGGGCCCAGTAGGGGAACAGAAGACGAAGCCTACTCAACACACGGTGAAGGAACTGAGAGGGCTTGGTATCAATCCACATATGCTGGTTTGCAGGTCCAAGAGCCCGCTAATCGACGAAACCCGCAACAAGATCTCTGCATTCTGCCACGTCCCCCCGGAAGCGGTCGTCTCTGCACATGATGTTTCCAACATCTACCAGGTTCCAATAATGCTCGAGTCGCAGGGGGTAACAAGTATGCTAGCAGACAGATTTGGTTTCGAAATACCTGCCAAGAGGAAAGTGCTCGATGATTGGAAGGAGCTGGCAGATCACGTTGACACTTTGGATGATGCTGAGGAGGTGCACATCGCAGTGGCAGGCAAGTACACGGATCTGGCTGACTCTTATCTGAGTGTCATTAAGGCCCTCCAGCATGCCTCTTTCAAGGTCAATAGGAAGCTTGTGATCGACTGGATCGAGTCGTCTGCACTGGATGGGGAAACCGAGAAGTCAGATTCCGAAGCTCACAATTCCGCATGGGAATTGCTCAGATCCGCTGATGGAATCTTGGTTCCCGGTGGATTCGGCATCAGGGGGATTGAGGGGAAAATCAAGGCAGCTGAATATGCGAGAGAGAACAAAATCCCATACCTCGGTGTCTGTCTGGGACTCCAGGTCGCTACGATCGAATTCTGCCGCAATGTGCTCGGGATGGAGGGAGCCAACTCTACTGAGTTTGATGAGGAGCCAGCCCATGCAGCTGTTGTATTCATGCCTGAGATTTCCAAGACCCATATGGGGGGGACTATGAGATTGGGGACGAAGCCTACCCCGTTCCTTGTGGATGATTGCAAAATTAGGAGGTTGTATGGAGGGGAAGGATACGTCGATGAGAGGCACAGGCACAGATACGAGGTAAATCCTGAGCTGATAGAAGATATAGAGGAGGCGGGCCTAGTCTATGTAGGAAAGGACGAGACGGGGGAGCGTTGTGAGATAATGGAGCTTGAGGGGCACCCATACTACGTTGGCACCCAGTACCACCCAGAGTTCAAGTCCAGGCCAGATCGTCCCAGTCCACCTTTCCTAGGTCTTCTGATGGCCGCATCTGGAATGGAAATCTAATCCACAGAGACAGGTAGAATTCGGGTTGTCCTGTATCCCTGAAGCACCTTCATGTATCTCATTGAGGCGAACCGCTCATCCAGCCCCTCATCTCCTGTCTCAATCCTAAGTTTCCTCACCGTCAGTAGCTTAGCTGGAGTTAGAACGCCAAGAATATTGTCGATTCCAATTGATTCCAGCACAGCCGGCGATAGTTGCAGGTTCCCTCTACCGATTAGGAAACCCTGACCTCCCATAGGGGACAACAGGAGAGTTGTCGGGCCATCATGAGAACGCAAGATGGATAGTATCCCTGACTCATCTAGGTCGGTACCCACTTGCTCACTGCCCATGGTAGCGTCAATGCCCAGAGTCGTCAATTCGAATCCGTTGTTCTCGCCAATCGCCCTCAAGGTCCCCCCCGATCCCCAGATGATTAACTGGTCCTCGCTGACTAGTGATTCCCGTATGTGCTCTGAAAGGCCTACGACAATGTCATCCTCCGACTCTGTCTGCACAAGTTCCTTCGATCCTTGCATCCACCTGGGGGAGTTAGGGGAGAAGGCCTCTGCATAGAGCCGAACTACCCATTTGCCCTCCCTGTACAAATCCTCGTCCAGATCCAGTACTTCGGTACTAGAAACCAACAAATCTCCATTAATCCACGAGGACAATACTTCTGCAGCACCCTTCGGGGAGCTAGCGAAGCATCCTGAGTGCATCTTAACCCCGGATGGGACGCCTATCACGGGTGTTTCCGAGGACTCAAGCTTGGAAAGCGAAGCCACAATGTCTCGGGTGGTCCCGTCCCCACCGGAGTAGACGAGCAAATCTATTTCCGAACCTACCATTGCTGCGACCGCATCCTCCGTATCCGATGCTGACGTGGTTCCTTTGGACTGGTGAGCTTCAACTATCACGGCTCCTTCCATCTGACTCGGGATCCAGTCAGTTCCCATCCTCCCTCTGCTAGTTACCCATTCCAAGTCAACCTGTCCTCCCCGGTGGATTTTCGAAAAATACTCCAGCATCGACTTCAATCTGGGCCCCGACCTATCCTCTGCTCCTCTTGACCTTGCCAATTCTGCCTGTCCGTCTGAACCCTTCAGACCTAGCCTCCCGCCGAGTCCGGCGTCTGGGTTTGCAAGCAGCCCAATGCGCACCATGTGCATCCCAGAGGGGAGGTGTTCTTATCGGTTCACGCTTGGGGAATTATCGTGAGACTAGTAGTAGCGCTGGGTGGAAACGCTCTCCTGAAGAGGGGCGAGGAGCAAACGTCCGAGAATCAGAGGAGGAACGTCAGGGAGGCGTGCAAGGAGCTGGCACCACTAGCGAAGGAGCACCAACTGGTTATCACCCACGGGAATGGCCCACAAGTAGGACTCCTCGCCCTACAATCCGCATCGTACAAGGAAGCGGAGGAATACCCCCTGGATGTTCTGGGCGCTCAGACGGAGGGGATGCTGGGCTACGCGATACAACAGGAGCTGGGTAACCTCCTTCCGACTGAGAGTTCTTTGGCTACTATACTAACGATGGTGGAGGTCGATCCAGATGATCCCGCCTTCGAAAATCCAACCAAGCCAATTGGCCCGATTTACAGCGAGCATGAGGCTAGGAGAATCTCCGAAGAGAAGGGATGGTCTATTTCGAAGGATGGAAGCAACTGGAGGAGGGTTGTACCCTCTCCTGAACCACACAGGATCTTCGAGTTGCGGCCGATTCACTGGCTCCTGGAGAAGGGGGTGATTGTGATTTGCGCTGGTGGAGGGGGAATACCAACGGCGTACAATTCTGAAGGGTCACTGGAGGGTGTTGAAGTGGTGATTGACAAGGACAAGGCCAGCGCCTTACTCGCAAGACAGTTGGGGGCAAGGCTGCTTATTCTGGCTACAGACGCAGATGGAGTATACCGAGACTGGGGTACTGGAAACCAGGAATTGATACAGGCCACCACGCCTGAAGAGATATCGAAGATGGATTTTGAGCCTGGGTCAATGGGGCCGAAAGTGGAGGCCGCCTGCGACTTCGTGATGAGGACTGGCGAGCGCGCGGTAATCGGCGCATTGACGGACATCGCCGAGATGGTGGAGGGGAGGGCGGGCACCCAATTCACCATTGAATGAGCGTTGTAGCATCAATTAAAGGCCAAGCCATTCATATCAGCGGGCCGTCGGCGTAGCCGACGAGGGATACCAGTGGGCATGATTTCCGTTGACATCGGGGAGGGCGAGTCTCACGAGTACGCAAGTGGAATCAGCGCTGGAGAGGTAATCAAAAACGTCCATGGGAGGAAGTCAGGAGCAGTGGCCGCATTCGTAGACGGGGAGGAGAGGGACATGTCCTTCGCACTCAATGAGAATTGCAAGGTAGAACCGATATTGGGCGATTCCGAGGAGGGGCTGTACATCCTAAGACACAGTTGCGCACACCTTCTTGCTCAAGCCGTGACTCAGCTTTATCCGGATGCCAAACCCACAATCGGACCGCCGATAGAACACGGGTTCTACTATGACTTCGCGATGGATCCAATCGGAGACGAGGAGCTCCGCCAAATAGAGAAGAGGATGAAAGAACTGGTGAAGCAGAACATCCCGATCGAGAGGGAAGAGCTCGACAACGAGTCACTCAGGGACACATTCTCCTCGAACCCCTTCAAATTGGAGATAATGGATGATAAAATCGGCCATGATGTAGGTTCGTCGGCTTACCGCCAGGGAGACTTCATCGACCTCTGCAAAGGGCCCCATGTCTCACTGACCTCCCAATTGAGGTGGTTCAAGCTAACCAGCACCAGCCAGGCATACTGGAGGGCGGACAAGGACAGGGAGTCGCTGGTCAGGATTTACGGTATGTGCTACCCTTCCAAGGAGGCTCTGAAGGAACGCGAGAGGCAGATACAAGAGGCTGCAAGGAGAGACCACAAGAAGATAGGGAAGGAGATGGGGCTCTACATGATTAACGAGCTGATAGGTAAGGGCCTCCCTGTTTGGCTACCGTACGGGGAGGTACTGAAGTCGGAGATAGAGAGCTTCGCGATAGAGACAGAGGAGGCGTATGGGTACGACAGAGTGACCACCCCGGTTCTTGGGAAGAAGGAGCTTTTCGAGACATCCGGCCATCTGCCTCACTACGCAGAGGGCATGTACCCGCCAATGAAGATGGATGATGGCGATTACTACCTCAAAGCGATGAATTGTCCGATGCACCACCTAGTTTTCACGAATAGCAAAAGGTCCTACAGAGACCTCCCCATTAGAATCGCAGAGTACGGTACTGTGTACAGGAACGAGCTGTCCGGAACGCTAGCAGGGCTTCTGAGGGTCAGGATGCTGTCGATGAACGACGCCCATGTCTATTGCACCTTAGACCAAGTGGCAAGTGAGGTTCGAAGCAATGTCAGGATGGCACAGGAATACTACGAAACCTTCGGCTTCGATGACTACGACTTCCGCTTGTCCCTGTGGGACCCGGACAACAAGGACAAGTACATCGATCAGCCGGAGAACTGGGAGGCCACCCAGAACCATCTGAGAGAGATCATGGATGGCTTAGGGGTCGAATACACCGAGGCAGTCGGCGAGGCCGCATTCTACGGGCCCAAGATAGACATACAATTCAGGACAGCTTTGGGAAGGGAGGAGTCGATGTCCACCATACAACTAGACTTTGCTGCCAAGGAGAGGTTCGGACTGTCGTACATGGACGAGACTGGAAATGAGAACGGGGAGGTCTTCGTAATCCACAGGGCCCCGCTATCCACTCATGAGAGATTCGTGGCCTTCCTTCTGGAGCAGTGGGCTGGAAATCTACCTACCTGGCTTTCCCCGGTGCAAGCCCAGGTAATCACCATCTCGGAAAAGCACAAGGAGTATGCAGAGCACGTAAGGGAGACTCTGAAGATCGCAGGAGTCAGAGTGAAAGTGGATGATTCGGACAACACAATTGGGAAGAAGATCAGGATGCACAGGAAGAGTCGCCCTGCTTACATGCTAATTCTCGGTGATGAAGAGATGAAGGATGGGTCTGTCTCAATCAGAAGCAGGGACGGCAATCAGAAGAATGGCGTTCCCCTCGAGCAGTTCGTTTCGGATATCTTCGCAGAGATTTCCAACCGAACCAAGGACCTATCCCTAGTGGAGTGAAGTATCAAGACCGAAGCCCGTCTAGGCTCAACAATAATGGCTACTGAGGGTGGGACCAAGGATGATACATCGGAGGCGATGCTGTCCACCGCCAGGTCAGTTATTCGGACATGCCTCCAAGTAAGGAGGGAGGAGGATGTCCTAGTCATCACAGACCCAGAGACAGCAGAAGTAGGACAATCACTCTACGAAGAAGCTGCTCGGGTAACGGACAGGATACTTCTTGTGATGATGCCTCCAACACAAAGGCCTGGCAAGGAACCCCCCTTACCTGTAGCAGACATCATGAGGAAGAACAGGGTGATAATCATAGCAACGAAGGACTCGCTCACGCACACAAGAGCCAGGCAACAGGCTACTAAGGAGGGAGCAAGGATAGTATCAATGCCAGGCATAGGGAGAACCTCATTCGAAACGGGAGGCATGACCGCGGACTATAACGCACTCCAGAGAGAGATCAGCGGGATGGGTTCTGTTTTCAGGAGGAAGAGGAGGGTTCGCGTCAGTTCCCCATCTGGCACTGAAATAGAGTTCCTGACAGGCGGGAGATGGGTGCTTGAGGACAATGGAATATGCAACAGACCGGGGCAAATCGCGAATTTACCCGCTGGCAAGGTTTTCGTCTTTCCCAAGGAGGGGAGCATGAACGGGACTATCGTAATCGACGGGTCCTGGGAGGGCATTCTGCTAGAGGAGCCCCTGTCGCTGAACATTGAGAAAGGAATGGTCGTAAACATCTCCGGTGGCCAAATCGCCAATGAGATTGAGGAGTCTTTCGAAATGGCGAAGGCAGGGATAAGGAGTTCCAAGAAGGACCTGATTTGGACGGTCGCGGAGTTCGGTTTTGGAATGAATCCCAAGGCCAGTGAGCTCGTCGGGAATCGGGTCGAGGACCTAGTCCTACGTGGAGGCGCGTACTTCGGCTTTGGGGACAACACCCATCTGGGGGGTTCCGCCCGGGTGGGGATACACCAGAGAGGAACCATAAGGACCCCGGAGGTTTTGCTCGAGGAGACTACGATAATTTCCGAGGGCAAGGTCTCAGTACGGTAGGTTAGCAAATGCGGGGAGTGCTCTGGTGCAATGGATCGATACCGACCGAGTCAGTAGTCGATTGGGTGCTCACGACTGGAGCGCCTGTATTCGGAGTCGATGGCGGGGCCGATAAGGCAAATGATCTGGGGATTGAGGTCGTCGAGGTTCTTGGGGATATGGATTCTCTCGACGAATCTGCTTGGAAGGGCAGGACTCTGCCACTCAATGAGCAGACTTTCAGTGACCTGGCTAAGTCGATCGAAGAACTGATCCATAGGGGGTTCGATGAAGTTGAGATAGTAGGGGCTGATGGGGGGGACCCTAGTCACATTCTGGGTAATTGGGCGGCTATGAACGATGCTCCCTCAGGAGCCAGGATCAGGATACATCACGAAGAGCAAGTCTCTACCAGGCTCCACCCCGCTGATGGGGAGTTCTCCGCTGAGTTCGAGGAAGGGGAGCTGTTCTCTATTTTCGCCATTGGGTCAGGAAAGGTCTGGATATCAGGGGCCAAATGGGAATTACATGGGGAAAATCTAGGCTTATCATCGAGAGGGCTGCACAATGAAGGCACCGGGGATGTCGTGAATATCAGAGGGGAAGGGGTCTTGATATTGGTATCCAAGCGATGAGAGCTACTCTTCCTCGTGAACTTTCATTGCTAGCATGAGCGCAATTGGTCGGGTTCTCTCGTCCTCCTCAAGTGCGATTCTAGCGATTATCATGATTGGCACTCCCACAATAGCCCCACTAATTCCCCAGACTGATGCAGAGACCATGACTGTCAGAATGAGAACGAGTGGTGAGATTCCCAACTTTTGCCCAAAAAAGTTGGGCTCGATTAGTTGCGCCCACATATTCTGATTCAGTACCATCAGAATTCCAAGGAAAATGGCCTGGGTTGGGTCGAGAGCAATCAAGGCTATCATCATCGGAGGGATGGTGGCCAGAAGGGCCCCAATAATTGGCACCCAGTCAGCCATGAAAGCGATGAGAGCCCAGGCCAACCAACCTGGTATGTCGAACGACCAGAGTAAAAATCCGAGAATGAGGGCCTGTCCACTAGCTACAAGTGCTTTACTTATCACGTACGTAGAAATCGCCTCAGACGAGTTGGATACAATCGTACTGACTCTTTCGTAGGATTCTGGGAAGGCTGCCATGAACCTATTTGGGAGGCTCTTCTCCTCGAGAATCAGAAAGATAAGGAATACTGCTACTGTGATCATGGTGGTGACGAAAGTCGCAAAGTCAGCGAGAATGTTGGTAGCAAAATCCTGTATGACCTTAGGATTTACCAAATTCTCAATTGTTTCCTGGCTGGTAATCACTTCTTCTAATCCATAGAGATTGGCTTCTCCCAAAGCATCCCACTTCTCTCTGAATTTGTCAGTAAGCCCCCCTTGTTTGGTCATCTCTCCTTGAAATTGATCGATATTTCTGTACAGAAGAATCGAAATCCCATACGAAATCGCTGCGCCGATTCCTATCATGACGCCGTATGCCAGCATCGGCATCCTCGCAACTATCTCGAAGCGAGCGACTAGGTACTGCTCTGGGGCCCTAATCAGGAAATAGAACAAAATTGCTATGCAAAAAGGCATTAAAATCGGCTTTAGGTATGTGAGTACCAGATATCCCACCAGGACGATGATTGCGAAGTTAGCAGTCGTTGCGCTATTCGATCTCCTCGGATAGTTAATGGTGTCTCCCATAGGCAAGCGGAAGGCGGATTAGCAATCAAGAGTTTCCCCGGATTCTACTCAACTAGATGCTCGATGATAAACCTCGAGGAATCTCTCCGCGTTACCATCTAGGGTGAATCTATCCAGAACCCTCTGTCTGCCTTCTGCACCCTTCTGATTTAGGCTCTCGTTAGATGAAAGCTCAGAGGCGATCGCTTCTGAGAGAGAGTCGACCGAACCAAGCTCGAAGAGTGCGCCTACTGTTTCATCGACCATCTCTGGGAGTGGGCCATTGTTCACGGTCAAAACTGGGATTCCAGAACTCATCGCTTCCAGAGGAATTAGTCCTTGACCTTCATAGTATGACGGATAAACGCACAACTGGGAAAATCGGTACATCTGGGCTATCTTCTCGAAATCCATGCCTGACTCGATCGTCACCCTGTCGCTGATTCCAAGTCTCGCAGACATTCGATTCAGCCTTCCTTTTAGGGACCCTCTCCCAATGATGACCAAGTGGGAGTTCGTAGACTCGGCAACCTTGGAGAAAGCCCGAAGAAGCAATCCATGCCCCTTGCGTGCTGCCAGTCTTCCGACTGCTAGCAGCATATTTTCCCCATTACTTATGCCATACCGCTTCCTAGTCTCATTCATACTGTGGATTTCTGATTCGCTATCGGGATGCATGGGTACGAACAAACTGGTATCTATGCCCCAATGAATGACTTCGCAGTCCCAATCATTAGGGGCTGAGTACCTAGACTCCAAGTCGATTCTAGTTGCTTCGGAGTTTGGAACTACGACCGAAGATTTTCGGATTGCGGACCTCTCGAAGTTGGAGTACCTGCCAGCCATGAATCGAATTGCGATGTCATTGGGGTTGGACCAAACTGCAGGCTCCCCGAATCTGGCTGCGAGTGTGAGTCCGTCCCTCTCGCCAAGCCATGTTCCGTGCATCGAAGATACGACTGGTGCCACTTCACTGGTGCACCTGTCGAACTGTGAGTCATTCCAGGATACCATGGGGCAGTGGAGATGGACCACATCGACTGGATGCTCTGAATGGAGGCGGATCAGTGCTTTTAGAGCGGATCTCCCATAAGACCTTGTGAATTCCAATGGGACCTTCAACCATGGAACCTCGATTATCTCCACGTTGTCTAACTGCGGTGGCTCACCTCTGGACTTCCTTGTGATTACTGAGATTTTATGGCCCATATCTGCCAATCTTGATGATAGATGGTAAACTGTTGAGCCCATCCCCCCCCATCGAGGAGGATACTCGCCAGAAATCATCGCGACATGCATGTTGCTCCCCAATTAACCGTCCGGGGAGGCATTATTGAAGAGAACGGGGGAAGCAAAATCACTACAATGGTTCAAAAATAGGTCCATTTTGGGCAAATTCCCATGGAAGCACCATTGCCTGTCCACGTTACGGTTGTAATTCCGACTAGGAACGAAGAGGAGGCCATAGTGGATACCATCCGATCGGTACCGAACGACGGTTGGTGCCAGAAGTTGGACTTCTTGGTCATTGACGGGAATTCGGAGGATAGGACTAGGGAGCTAGCAGAAGAGGAGGGTGCCACGGTTTACCTCGAGGGGAGGAAAGGATATGGTAGAGCCTACAGGACAGGTTTCCAGATGGCTCCCGGAGAAGTGATCGTAACTATGGATGCGGATTGCACCTATCCGGGGGAGGTGGTGCCGGAGTTGGTTAGCAGGCTTCTCGAGGACGACTTGCAGTTCATCACCTGCGACCGCCTCAGGAAGGCAGAGGATGGTGCCATGTCTGGCCTGCATGGATTCGGTAATTGGGCGCTTTCATTTACAGCTAGGATGCTTTTCTTCTATGGCATTCACGACTCCCAATCTGGGATGTGGGTTTTCAGAAAGGAGATTATGGATAATCCGAGGATGCGCCCTACCAACGACGGCATGCCTCTCTCGGAAGAGATGAAGATCAATGCGAGGAGGTGCTTCGGACGTTCGAAGGCCATCGAGGTGTCAGTCCCCTACCGTACTAGGGTCGGGCAGGCCGAGATCAACACATGGGGTGACGGTTGGAAGAACTTCAAGTTCCTATTTGCCAAGAGACTGGGGATCAACAGGGAGAGGACGTCTTGGGGGCCGGAGAGTTAGTCCTCTGAGTCGAACTCCTCGTCTAATTCCCTGGGATCGAAGGATGACCAGGACTCGATTACCTCCATGTCCTTTGCGATTTCCGCCATTCTTGCTCTATTGTAAGCCAAGCCCGCAACGGAGAGTGAAACTATTGCAACTAGCAAGACTGGGATTCCAAAGGAAGAGATCCATGCATCCAGACCTCCTGTTTCAGACTCCACTATGGGTACGGTGTGAACCTGCGCGGGGCTGACCAATTCGCCATCGATAGCGAAAACCTCGACCCGCGCCCAATTTCCCCCTGTGACGACCCATGAGAAACGTGAAGTCCAGATGTCGTCTCCTTCTACGGAGTCGCCGTTCGTACCATCGTCATAGAAGTACATGGCAACAGACTTCCCTCCGGAGATTAACTCTCCTCGAACCGTGTCCGTAGTTCCATCTGCATCCTGGACCCTTACTGTTGTAGTGACCTCCGTAGGGACTCCGTCCTCCACCCTTAGTACCGATACCATTAGATCGAATACTTCAGGAGAGCTTGAGCCGATGGTGAGATTTACCGAGTCGACGGAGACCTCCCCTCTGGCATCCTTAACCAAGAGATCTATCCTGACTGGCCCGGGTTGGAACGTCATTTCGAGAGTCGTGCTGTCGCTTACTAGAGACCCGTCGACTCTCCACTCGTAGAGTACGATGTCGTTGTCGTAATCGAACGATTCTGTTGCGCTAAGAGTCGCTGCTTGTCCTGGAGGAAGATACTGCCCGTCCGAAACCCCTGCAATTACGGCTATTGGTCCTGTCTCCAGGACAGTGATCTTCTGGTGGTGAGTTCTTTCCTTGCCATTCTCATCGAGAAGCTGGAAGGTAAGGTTGTGGACTCCCGCTGTAAGGTAGTCACTGTACCAGTATTCCGTGGACTTCGAGTCGAGAATGACGCCCTGAAGGTCTGAAGAGACTGAGACCGAGAAATCGTCACCGTCCATGTCAACGGATCTCCTGAAGTCGAACAGAACTGGTGCATTTGACAGGACCTGGATGTCTGGTATCGGAGAGTCGAGAACGAGCAATGGAGCCGAGTCAGATACGTAAATCTCGATCTGATCGGATACTGGGCCACTCCCATCGTCCAAGGTAAGTGAGATGAGATGTGCTCCTGCTTGTAATCTGGTATTTACCTCCCAATCGGTTCCAAGAGGATCATCCAGCTTGTCCGACTCCCAGAGGACTGAGACTAGGTCCCTGCTGGTAGTCGCAGTAGGATTGCAAAGTAGGCCACTGCCATTGTCGGGTAGTTCAGAGCATGATAGGTCGTAATCTCCGGACCCGATGGAGTCTAGATGTATCAGCTCCGAAGAGTCGGTGTAAATGCCTGAGATCGGGTTGGAAATCAGTACGTTAGGCAGGGAGTTAGACACTTGGACGACCTCTGAGTAGGCATTCCACTGCCCTATGTGCTCAGCCCTGGTGTCACTTGCCCTCATGGTGATGGTGTGAGTGCCCTTGCTCAGTGTTCCAGTCCATTCAGGGAGTTCCGGCGAGGATCCCGAGGCAAGTAGCCCGTCTATGTCGCTGTGAAACTCGAACCTGACTTCGTCCCCCTCCGGGTCAGTGGTATCGAAGCCTGTAAGCGCCACCCAATCTGAAGAGGTCTCCCCCGTTCGAGAGACTTCCATGACTGGGACAGGGATTTCATTGTACAACTCGACGTTGAATGTCCATGATTCTGCAGGATTAACCCCATCCCATGCATTAACCGAGACGCTGAAAGAGCCGTCATCGGAATTCGTGAACGACCTGACTATCTGCAATGGGCATTGAGGGTTATCCGGGTCTGGGTCCGGGTCAGACTCGTAAGAGGCTGAGGCCCAGCACCAAAGCTGATCGGCCTCGGGGTCGAAAGTCCCCGTGAGATCTATCGTGACATTCGCGGTTTCTCCGAGGTATAGGGTCCCCCATGAGGAAATTGGGGGCGAGGTTCCGACATTCAGAACCGGAGGCAGGTTGATCAGCTCAATTGTACGAGTCTCATCGACACAGTGCCCTTCTGAGTCGCATACTTCCAGTGTTATTGACTGGCTCCCATCCGTCAGACAGGGCTCCGTCTGGTTCTGGTTTGCAATGAATAGAGAGGAGTTGCTGGATACGATAGAGCACGAGGCTGAGAAATCTCCGTCTATACTACTAGCCCAACTGTACGTTAGCTCATCGAAGTCCAGATCCCAACTCTGTCTGGCATCGAAAACTATCTCGCTTCCGCTGGAGTACTCTGAATCGTCAGATGGAGAATCCCAAAGGATGAACGGAGGCTGGTTGCTAAGTTCGACTCGGCAGAAGACCGTCGAGTCGCCATCCAATTGCGTTGGTTGCGAGGTATTTTGCACCTCATCATATGTGCAACCGACATATGCCGAGTTAATGGTGGACCAGCCTTGGATGGCAGTCCAGCGTTCACCAATAAACGGACCATATGTGAATCTGCCCTCGTATGGCTGAGTCGCATTGACATCGCTCTCGAATTGATCAAAGGAGATGTTTACAGAGGCCATGGGGATATTGAGGAGATTCTGATTGATTGTGTGAACATCGAGCATCCACATGATATCCACTATTACATCGTCTTCGGAGCTCTCCGGGGTGAGAATCGGATCTGAAGAAATCCAACGGAGATGGGAGCTTGTATTCAGGTAGAATGAGCTTTCAGCGCCAGAGCGAGTTTCTAGCGAGGAGTCTGTGAAGTTGACAGTGCTGATGTCGATCAAGGGAAGGTTGTCACAAAACATGGAGATGCCTGTCGCTCTCAACTCGGAGTGCGAGTGCAGGTCCAGGCAGTGGGATGGGCTGTCCCAGATGACGCTGTCAGAGATGGATGACGGATTGGAGCCTCGAGCCTTCCAGTACATCCCTCCTCCGTCGCCGCTTAGGTCGAGTCCGCTGATCTGGGCATCCACTCCCTCCAGCCGGACGGAGTAGTTGGAGGAGGGGGAGTTGATCGCTATGTCGTCCAGGATCACAATGCCCGGGAACAGGTTTCCAGTGTTGTCGATATCCAAGGATGGTTCCGAGAGTGCACCCTCGATGGTAGTGGATATCAGCTGTAAATCGATGCTGTCCCTAACCACTATCCCCCGCTGATCCCCGTCTGAAGAGCACGAGTAGCAAGTCACATTCTTTCCGCCGCTCATCACATAGTTCGACTCCCGGAAGTAGAGTCCGGCTGATTCTGACGATCCTATTCCGTTCCCAGATGTGTGTACGAAAGACAACTCGACGTTGCTTGAATCTGAGACGGACACTCCGCTACCAGCATTTTCCTCGCTGAGCAGATACTCTACACGAGGGTGGAATTCCACGAAAGATACCCCGTTGGCACCATTTCCACTGATTGTCCAGTTGCTGCCGATGACCCCTCCCTTGGCCATCACGACGCCCGCTCCTGTGGAGTTCTGAACCACCAGATTCGATACCTCTGCCGGACCCTTGCTGGTCCAGCTGGTGCTCCTGAATAGCAATCCTGCTCCCTCGTGAGGCTTGGAAGGGGCTTCTGGGCCGTTGTTTCGTATTGTCACATTTGACAATGAGGTCGAGGAGTCGGTGGTGTAAGCCCGAACCCCTACAATCGCGTTTTCCTCGATCACTGCATCCTCGATTTTCGCTCCGGACGTGTTGATGTCGAAGGCAGCGCCGATTCCGAGGCCTGGTGTCTTCGCGTTCGGACCCCCGGTCCCTCTGATCTCCAGACCGGAGAAGATGGCATTTGTCTGTAGGTTCGAGTAGTTGGTGTGATCGTATCGCTCTACGAGGACGCCCCTGTACTGGGAATCCTCTACTTTAGTATCCAGGAAGGTCGGTCGAGTCGTGGTGTCGGAGATATGCCTGACAATGATTCCGTTGTCTGATCTGGTGATGTTGGAATCGGTGAAGAGGGGGATTGAGTCCTCAATCCAGATACCGGCTGCTGCAGCCATTGTAGCCCCGGAGACGTTGTACACAGAGACTCCGCTCCAGAGGCCTCCGGAGTTGAACCAGAGATTGACTCCTCTGGTAACCAGATTCCCGATGCTTGCTCCCTGAACTATGGGAGCTGAGGATGCTCCGGATGAGATCCCTATCCCGTACCTCCACGTGGTTGAGGCCCCGTGAATATCCTGCCCCCCTCCATCTATCACGACGTCCCTGATGGTCGGAGATGCTCCGTCGAAAAGATCGATTGCTACTCTGTCCGCATTGAATACGTGCAGATTGCTGATCAGGGGGTTGCTGCCGTAGACTGTAATCCCGTACTCTCCTCCTGTGATTGTGAGGTTGTCTATGGTGGAGCCAAGATTGTTCGAGCTTGAGTTGAAAATAACTCCTCTGTGGTCTCCTGAAATTGACTCAATGGTCACTGGCGAGGATTCTGTGCCCTCGATAGAAATCCTCCCGTCAACACCGAGGCGCTCCCCATCCCCGAGAAGGATTGATGTCCCGGCCTGGATGACTAGAACCTGGTTGGATTGTACCAGATATCCATCAGGGAGTGATATCGTCCCGCTCCACACGGTCGTAGACCGGCTGAGACCCGCAGAAGTCCCTAACAAAATTGGTGCGAGCAGAAGCATCAGGACCAGCGAGACTGCCAAGCGCATGGGCAATGCCATTCGCAATCAGGGTTAATGACTTGCGTCATTTGACCCATACTTAGTATGCCACAGTAGGAGTCATAAGCGTCCAGATGGGCGGAACGTCCGAATGGCACTGGCCTGGATATTGATATCCTGCTCTCCCGGACGCGAGAGGGACGTTTATCTTCAGCTTCTGGAAATGGATGCCGTGTCGGAGGTTTCTGTGGTTTATGGCGAGCTGGACCTGGTTGCGAGGATAGACTTCGATAGCGAGAAGGAGATGTCGCGGACCCTGATCGAGGAGATGAGGCACGTGGAAGGGGTCAGGAAGACGGAGACATTGATCGCGGTGGAGGTGTAGAGTTGGCGGTAGGATTCGTTCTGATTACGACCGAGCCCGGACAGGAGGTAAGGGTGAGGGAGCTTGTGGCACAAGTCGAGGGCGTCAAGGGCATCTGGGTGGTGTTCGGTAACTTCGACTGCTTCGTGAAGGTAGAGGCCGAAGAAGAGTCCGAGCTCACGGAGGCCATCGTCCAGGGAATCAGGTCAGTTCCAGGCATCGTCGACACTAGGACCCTAATCGGAGCCGAGATCTAGAGCTCCCGGCTGAGTCTGGCTGTAAGCTCCCTGGCCGCGTTTATACTACCGGAAGAGCGCATTCTGACTATGGCCTCGTTCCAGCTTGAGAGCCTCTCGTCCCTGTTGGCTACTCCCCTCCAGTACCACCAGTGGGCCAAAGCACGCCGGTGGTGGGCCATGGACTCGTTCAGAGCCCCGTGGTCGAATTCTGAGTGGGCTTCCACCAGCCAATCAGGCGGCTCTGTGCTCGCCTCGAGACACATGTGGATAGTCCGAAGTCTGTCGAATTGGTCATTCGTGGATTCTATGTGCAATCTGGCATCCTCCATTGCCTCGTACAGGAAAGCCTCGCCCTCTTTCCCCACCGACAGCCTGGACATCAGGTTCAGAGAGGGCACTCTCGGGTCATCCGATCCGATCTTGGCCTCGATAGAGTCTCGAGTCCTGGAGGCCTCCTCCATGTTCCCAGTGTCCAGGGATAGCGAGTACCGTAGCATATCCAGAGCCAGGGAAGCGAGCTCTCTGTCCTCGGCTACAAGATCCGAGATGCTGATTGAGTCGGCTTCGGATAACAGAGTCTCGAACGGGATTTTGCTCTCGGTTCCCGGAATCCTGTCGTCGTACTTTCTGACCAGTGATGATATTTCGGCCCTCGCCCTATCCCCCGGGTTTAGTCTTGAGATTGCAGAGGCCTCTAACTCGTCGGCCTTCTCCCACTCTCCCTCAGCCCTCGCGAGCCTGGATGAGACCATGTCCTTCCTGGGACCATCGCTCAGAGATTCGATGTATCCAGACGCAACTTCAGTCTCGCCCCTCTCCAGTGCGATGTCTGCTGCGAGTTCGAAGAGCCCCTCCTCCGGATTAGATTCGATTGCGTGATCCAGAACTACGGCTGCCGCAGACGAATCACCCTCCAGAATCTCAGCTACTGCATCCTTGATCCAATCTGGCTCGACCTCAGAACCGGATTCCAGCCTGTGATGGGCCTCCATTCTCCTCGCCCTAGGGCCCTGTCGACCTGCCCACATTTCCGCTAGCTTTGCGTGAATGATGGCTGCTCCCTCTCCTTCCAGCGTGGCTCTCCTGACATTCCTCACCAGGTGATGGGGCTCTACGAGATGACCCGCCCATCTGAGTATGGCGGAGTCATCCAACTCCTCGGCCCCCTCGGGCTCTAGCATCTCTTCCACTTCTAGGGGCAGTGGAGAAAGTGAGAGTTCGTCCAATGATGAGGCGCCTTCCTGCGTAAGTCTCCTTAGAACCTGGGACTCGACGTATTCCTGGACTGCTCCTGCCCCTGGTAGATCGTCATCGGGTGACCAGAGCTTGATTCCAAGGGGGTGGCCATCCATTGCAATGCAGACCTCCATCGCCTCCTCTTCCCCCATCTCCTCCGGGAGCAGGGGCCTGGCCATCGATGGTTCCAGCCCCTCCAACCTGATCGACTCGAAGCCGGACATTCCAGTGAATGGGTTCGGTGCCCTGGTAACCACTAACACGGCAGCTGAGGTCCCAGAGCACGCTTCGAGCATCTCCTGGATTGAGTTCGAGTGCCTATCGCTTGACTGCTGGGCCTCATCCAGGACCAAGAGC
Source organism: Marine group II euryarchaeote REDSEA-S11_B3N4 (assembly GCA_001628485.1). GTDB lineage: Archaea > Thermoplasmatota > Poseidoniia > Poseidoniales > Thalassarchaeaceae > UBA36. The sequence continues at coordinate 70,410 of LURR01000004.1, forward strand.
GTCTTCTTTGAGTCTGCTCTAGCGGATATTGCTTCCTTTGACGATGGTGTCCTTCCGCCGAACCACATTCCTGATATCGAGGAGGGGTCGGAGTCAGCCTGGCAGGTTGCCCACCTCACTAGCCACCCCTCCTCGAGAAGGGAATCTGCTATCGATACGGCGACGGTCGTCTTGCCGATCCCAGGGAGCCCCTCCAGCAGAATGCTGGAACCATCGGAGATGCTCGATGACACCGCTCCGACGAAATGCTCCCTTCCATGCAGGAGTATCTGGTCGGGGATGGGTCCCACCGACCTTCCTCTGCGCTTGTTTTCCTGAGGGACGCTCTTGGCTGCTTCCTCCCTTCCTGTGTCCGTAGCATGGTATACCTTCCTCCTACGAGGGGCGCCGATTACGTGGGCGGTTCTGGAAATCACAAATCCCTGCTCCTCGAGCGAATTCAGTGGGGGGTGCAGCGCCGATCGCACGACGCCCAGGTGCTCGGCGAGACCAGCCAGGGATATCTCCCTGGGTACGTCCCATGACTCCTCGAGGTCCCTGCCGAAGCCCGAAAGGTAGGTCAAAATCTCGAGTTGGCGCTGGTTGGGCACGCTGTCCCGTCCTGCAAAGTGTAAATCAAACCCAGCGGCCGTCGCTTCATCTGAAAATGGCCGTAGACCAAGGAAAGTTGGACCTCCCGAAGGAGCCTGGCGTGTACCTGTTCAAGAGGGCTGATGACCGGGTCCTGTACGTAGGGAAGGCTACGGACCTGAAATCCAGGGTCAGGTCCTACTTCGCGAAGAATCCCGATCGAGAGATGATCCCCCGTCTCCTGCAGGAGTCCGACAAGATTGACTTCATCGTGACCCAGAAGCCGACGGAGGCCCTAGTCCTCGAGAGGGAGCTGATCAGGTCGAACCAGCCCAGGTACAACTCGTTGCTGAAGGACGGGAAGTCCTTCCCATTCATCGCTCTAACCGGCCACGAAAAACCCAGGATAATGTTCACCAGGAACCCTCCCAAGGGTTCGAAGTTCTGGGGCCCGTTCCCCGACGCGGGTTCGGCCCGCTTGGTGGTCAAGCTACTGAGGAGGCACTTCGGGATCAGGGACAAGACCGACAAGCCCCCGTTCGGATTCATCGAGTCCGAGGATGACGACTACCAAGAGAGGGTTATGGCGGCTCAGAGCGTTCTGGACGGAGACGCAAGCGTCCTGATAGAGAGGCTGCAATCGGACATGGACCAGGCATCGGAAAGGCTGGACTACGAGAGGGCTGCGAGAATCAGGGACATGATCGGTTCGGTCCAGAGCGCGAAGTCCGAGAACATCGTCTCGAGCCGGTTCTACCAGGACAGCGATGCGGTGGGTTTCGCAACGAGCGGTGACAGCGGGTGCCTGGTCATCCTGCACGCAAAGAAGGGGATGATCAGGGGGCAGACCGAGTACCAGCTGATACACAGGGGTGATGTGTCCGACTCGGTATCCCTGGTCCTTTCGGAGCACTACTCCAACAGGAGGCCACCGAAGAGCCTCCTGGTCCCGTCCCCATTGGGCGACTCGATGGGGGATTGGCTGTCACAGAGGAGGGGAGGAGCGGTCGAGGTCAGGGTGCCCATGCGTGGGGAGCTGGCCAAGCTCAGGACCATGGCGGACAGGAACGCGGAGATCCACCTGATCAGGGGCACGCGCTCCAGGAGCCTGGAGAAGGCGGCCGCGGACGATGCAGCCCGCCTTCTGGGCCTCGACACCCTCGATCACATCGTGTGCTTCGACATGTCCCAGACCCTCGGCAAGGAGAGGGTCGGGGCGTCGGTAGTCCTGCGCAAGGGCAGGCCCTCGAAGGAGGATTACAGGACCTACAGAGTCAGGTCCGATGCCCGGGACGACCTGAGGATGATGTCGGAGGCAGTGTCCAGATGGGCCAAGAGGCAGGAGGAGTGGCCCGACCTGCTTCTCCTCGACGGGGGCGAGACGCACCTATCGGCCATAGAGAGCACGCTGGACGGGATGGGGCTCCTGGGCCTGTTCCCGATAGCAGCGCTCGCAAAGAGGGAGGAGTCGCTCCACATGAGGGGGAGGGAGCCGATCCTTCTGGACAGGAAGGGCAGGTCACTGGTCCACGCC
>LURR01000005.1 GCA_001628485.1 Marine group II euryarchaeote REDSEA-S11_B3N4
GCAGGAGACGGCATGAGGAAGCGGGACATAGTCCGTGCAAGAGTAATCAATGTGGAGCCCATGCTGAAAGCCTCCACCAAGGGAGACCCGAAACTAGGTGTCCTGTACGCTTCATGCCCCGTATGCGGGGTAGACCTTCTGGCTAGCGACAGAAAGCCAGACTTCAATGTGGAATGCCCTCGATGTGACTACAGCGGATTCAGAGCCCTCTCAAACGGATTCGGGCATGGTTTCGAGATACCCTCTGACTCCGATATCCAAAGTCTAAACCGTCCAGGTGAGCGTTGGTCCAAGGAGGCCGAGTCGATGCTGGGGCACGACGGCGCTAGGCCATACCTTTCACCTGCCGCTGATCACAGGAGGGGGTGGACTCACGAAATTCCCGAATCTGCAAAGAGGGCGCCTTCCTCAAGAGGCCGAGGGAGTAGACCTCAGAGGGAGATGTTCCCCGCAACTTGCACTCTTTGTGGCATTGATACCAAGGTGCCTTTCAAACCCACTCCAGGTAAGCCTCTGAGGTGTCGAGACTGCATGGAGAAGGTCGAGTCGGGCAAGGCAACCAAGGAAGAGCTTGCCAAGGAGAGGGAGGTCATGAAGAGAGCGAGATCAAAGGCACAGAAGGAGCACGGAGTCAAACTGTTCGTGGGAGGCGTGTCCTACGATGCCTCTGAGGATGACTTGAGAGAAGCCTTCTCAGTCCATGGAAAGTTGAAGGACGTCCACATGGCATTGGATAGGGAGACGAAGAAGCCTCGTGGCTTTGCCTTCATCACCTTCGCAGACAAGAAAGAGGCAAAAGCAGCCATAAAGGCGATGAATAAGTCAGAGTTCAAGGGCAGGAAGATCTCCGTAGAGGAATCCTCCTCCGGTGGCAGAAGCAAGAGCAAGAAAAGAACCAGAAGATAGGCAGATCAAACGTAGAAGTCAGAGGAAGCCTCTTTCTCGTCCATCCTCAGGTAATCATCGATCGAACCCTCCTCCCCCATTCTCTCCATCAGCCTGGCAGCTGTCTCCTTCGTGGTGTCCAGATCCAGATCCAGAGTCAAATCGAAGGCCTGCTCTACCCACCTCGACATTCTCTCAGCGGCTAGAATGTCGGAACTTGCCCCGATAGTCTCTGCGATAACCCCTATCGCAGGGACGCCCTTGGTCGGGGCCAAGGAAAGAACCATCCCAGCCACTCCGATCATTCCTGCCTTCGGTTGGTCTTTGCTGACCTCAATGTCATCTTCCTCGAGAGCATTGCGGATCTCTTTATCCGAGCAGACTGCGAAAATCGAACGCTTTTCAGGCTCAGAGGCAAGGCCCGCTAGAACAAGCAAACGACTCGCCCCCCACTCGTCAGCGAGGTCTAGCACGGCCTCTGCCACTTCGAACTGACCCGATGCTGTCATTGGTTGCATCATTCCGGTTATTGTCACCAGCTCTTCCCCGTCCGGCAGGACTATCTTGCTGATGTCCAACCTTGGAGGTCCAATCAAACCCGTCTCGGATAAGGTGGCATGGGGGGGGAAGTCGGGATGCAATATCCAGCCAATCGTCCTCGAAGGGTGCTTTTCTACCACCGCGTCAATCAGTATCTTGCCGACATTGCCCACTCCGGGTACCGCTTCCAGAATCATAGAGCCCTCTGGAAGCCCTGTCCCTTCAAGCCAGTGAACCTTGGCTCTGTTCAAGCAGCATCATCCTTCCTGGGGGTGGGTAGCGATTTGACCCACTTGTCACTTCCAGCATCCTGCCTCTTTCTCCGTCTGGACCCCTGGGGGTCCTCGGGAGAGAATTTCAGTGAAGCTGCAGACTCCATCTTCCCTCCACAGGTCTTGCACTTTTCCCCAAGGCCGAATTCTCTGCATTCGATGCATCTCTGGAGTCTGGTCCTAGCCATGATTGAGGCTAAGGCTATCGATTCGGTTCATGAATTATATTCCTTCAGAAACGGGTTCAAAGCCTTTCTATGGATATGGAACCATCGACTGAACCTATTTGCTTTGAAGCGGCCTCCTGAGCAGCTTCCCATACAGACTCTGCAGATGGGTAATCTGGAGCCTTGATGTCTACTCTGTAATTAGGAGCCCCGTCATAGTGACAGGTGAGGGTGACCTCCTCCTCGCTCTTAGCGCAATCCTCTGCAGCCTGCAGGGCGCTACTGATGGCATTGACTCCCTCCGGCCCCCAGACCTTGATTTCGAACATTCCTCTTATTTCCACGAATGGAGGGATGATATTCTCTATTGCCAGCTCAGTGACCGTTGCTATCCAATCTCCTTCGAACCCCGATTCCTCCAGTGCACTCTCGTTTATGGCACACTCCTCCAAGGCTCCGTAAAGTGATCCGAAGGCCTCTTTCATTTCCTCGGAGACTTCCTCTGTCTTGTTCTCTTTCCAACCAATTCTCTCTGCAGCCACCCTCATGATCTGGGAAGCACGCTGCTCGTTCTTCCACGACTGCAAGGCATCTCTTCTTCTCTCTTCGGAGACTGATTTTATTGAGAGAGTGATGCTGTCTCTATCCTTTTTCACTCCGATTACCTTGGCTACTAACCTCTGCCCCTCTCTGACATGGGCTCTGATATTCCTAACCCATCCAGTAGCTATCTCCCCAATGAAAACGAAGCCTTCCCTGTCTGGATACGTGTCCAGGGACAAGTAAGCTCCGTTCTCCTTCACGCTTTTCACGGAGCAGACAACCAACTCCCCTTCCTCGGGCCAGTCGTTGGATTGATCCGCCAAGATTCTGCCTCTCTAGTTGAGAACCTCGACGACAGTGCATCCTGTAAGTTCTGCCAGACCGCCTGCTGGCACTGCAAGAGTCGATCCACAAATAGCACATGCAACTGTGGTTGCTGACCTATCGAAAATTATGGCCTCACTACCGCAATCCTTGCAAGTAACTCTCAGAAATCTTCCCGCCATTCTCTCTCCTCAATTATCTACAAGTTCGAATTTTCTTGCTCTCTTTCCCTTCGGGGAGTGGGCCTTTCCGGTCTCTGTGCATCTGTAAACCAAGTTTACCCTCTTCGTAGGCTTCTCCCCTGAAGGCTTTGGACGAGGGAAACCTCTGTACCCAGCAGTCACTCTTCTGAACCTTCTTTGGCCCCACTTTAGTTCGCTAGCCCTCTTCTTCTTGACCCTCTCAACCGTGTGTTCAGTATGCTTTCCAGCAGAGGGGCTGTATCTCATAACCTTCCTTGGCATCTTTACCATTTGTCACCCTCCTAACTGCTTGTGCGCCGCGAGCCACCGATGACCCGTATATGAATCTAGTCGAGCGATTAGGTGATGTGCTCCCTCCGCTGCAAGAAAAACACAAGAATCTCTCGTGCATCCGAAGTCCATGGTTGTAGATGAGGCCATCCTCTGGTCCTCCCTGGTTTTACTTGCTACAGGGATCAGCCTACATAGAATGGGGCCATCCTTCCAAAGGAGTAGGTTCGGTTCTCCCTTAGTTCTCCTTGGTGTGGCATCCTTCGTTCTGTTACCTGAAAAATTGGATGATCCGGAAAGTGAAGTGTATGGCTCAATTATCGCGCTAGGAAAATGGACGGTCCCGTTTGTCTTGGGTGCGATTCTCGTCCTGAGGGCCTCTTCGACGTATGGCGAGCCATCCTCTTCTGGTCTGCTTCTAGGATGGGCAGTAATCGCCATCTCATGGATAATTGCCTATTTTGAACATGTTTCAGTTTCTTCCATAGACGTAATTGGGGCCTCATCCTCCCTATTGGGAATCTTATTGGGGTTTGCTCTAGTATACATCGGGGCTTCTTTTTCTGAGAGGTCGGTTAGACTGGAATCCTATTCCGATCCTCTTTCAGAAGAGGAGGGAGAACTGGTTCGGACAATTCTACTTAGACGACTGGGAGGAGACGGCCATGGAGATTGACTTCTCAGAGTTCATGCTTCTAGTTGCAGGGGGGGTCGCCCTGTCTGCGTCTTTCTGCTTCATTCATTTCGCCTCTACATTAAACAGATTCAACAGGTCACTCGCACTCTTCGCTCCAATAGTTCTAGTCTGCGCTTCCATATACACGACAATGATGCTTTCCGACACCGGACCAACTTCTTCTTTTAGGGACTCAATCGCCTCATCAATAGTTGCCTTGGTCAGCCTGTTCCCCATATTTGGTGCTATGCTGACCATTGCCTTGTTCAGGATAACCCTCTTAACAAATCGGTCGGTGGGCGCGTCGTCTCAGTGAGGTTGTAGTGCATGTCAAAGGGAACTCCGAGTATGGGGAAGAGGCAGAAGTCCACCCATATCCGCTGTCGTAGATGTGGGCGCCATTCTTACCATAAGCAGAAGGGGCAATGCGCAAGTTGTGGTTACGGAGTTACGTCCAGAATGAGGAAGTACAGGTGGAACAAGCGCAACAGAACCATGTGGCAGAAGAAATAACTCAAGCCGTAAATGCCTAAGTCTTGTTCTCTTACCGGATGATGATACCGATGTGCGGCATCATCGGAATAGTTGGCTCTCCTAGCACCCATGTAGCTACGTCTGTGTATGATGGCCTAATCGTTCTTCAGCACAGGGGGCAGGATGCTGCTGGAATTGTTACCAGTGATTCTGAGAACATTTGCCATAGGAGGGCGAACGGACTAGTCCGAGATGTTTTCCTAGATAGGCACATGAAGAGGCTAAACGGATCAATGGGGATCGGGCATGTCAGATATCCAACAGCAGGCTCTAGCTCTTCGGATGAGGCACAACCGTTCTACACCAATACCCCGTTCGGAGTCAGCTTGGCCCACAATGGGAATCTGAACAACACCCCGGACATAATTTCAGGACTCCTAGAGTATGATCATCGAAGGATTAACACAAGCTCAGACTCAGAGGCCCTACTCAATCTATTCGCCGCGGAGATTCAGAGATCCGTAAACGGGAGGCCAGGAGGGATGGCGGCACTGAACGAGGACGACATCTTCAGAGCCGTAGAAAGGACCCATTTGAGAGCAGAAGGAAGCTACAGCGTGGTATGCCTAATTACTGGTTGGGGCCTGGTGGCCTTCAGGGATCCACATGGGATAAGGCCCCTATTTCTCGGAAAGAGGGAGGTCGACGGATTCACAGAGAGACTAGTATCCTCAGAAAGCGTAGTCTGCCAGTCCATAGGTTTCGAGAACGACAGGGACATATCTCCCGGAGAAGCAGTAATAGTGAGAATGGATGGTGAGACCCATGCAAAGAATTGCCACTCCGATGTTAATCACACGCCATGTGTTTTCGAGCATGTGTACTTTGCAAGGCCAGACTCCGTCATCGATGGAATTTCAGTGCATCAGGCTAGATTGAGGATGGGAGAGGCTCTGGCTAGTAGGATCGAGTCATTATTTCCAGACCATCGGATAGATGCCGTTATTCCGGTGCCGGACAGTGGAAGGATTGCCGCTCTAGGATTATCAAGCGCACTTGGAGTTCCATACAGGGAGGGATTCGTCAAGAATCGATACATAGGTAGGACGTTCATCATGCCAGGGCAGAAAATTCGCAAGGACTCCGTCAGGAAGAAATTGAACACGATATCCGAGGAATTCAACGGTAAGACTGTGTTGATCGTTGATGATAGCATAGTCAGGGGTAACACATCCAGAAGGATAGTCCAGATGGCCAGGGATGCCGGGGCATCTCGAGTCTTGTTTGCTTCCTCTTCCCCCCCTATTGTACATCCTAATGTGTATGGGATAGACATGCCCGCTAGGGAGGAGTATGTGGCTTATGGTAAGACCAACGACGAAATCTGCCAGGCAATCGGAGCTGATTGGCTGATATACCAAGATCTGGGCGACTTGGTCGATGCCTGCACAGGGACGAGCGGTAGCCAAATCGAAGAGTTCGATTGCTCATGCTTCAATGGAATTTACGTCACAGGCGGAATTACTGAGGAGTACCTGAGTAGGATAAGTAGAACTCGCTCTGACTCAGGTAAAGAGCAGGCATCAGTCTGACATGATCGCTGATAAGTGCTCTTTCAGAGCGGGAATAGACTCTTCCCAACTGGCAACAATGCCGTAGTCGGCCACTCCGAAGATAGGGGCCTCAGGATCCTTGTTAATCGCTAGGATGTATTTGCTGGACCTCATCCCAGCTAGATGCTGTATGGCGCCGCTGATTCCTACTGCAATGTACAGGCTCGGAGTCACCGTCTTCCCTGTCTGGCCTACCTGCATGCTATGGGGTATTTCCTCCCATGTGTCAACTGCGGCCCTGCTAGCTCCAACTGCGGCTCCTATCTCATCTGCTACCTCATAGAGATGCGAGAAGTTTGACGGATCGCCCATCCCCCTTCCACCAGAGATAACGATGTCCGCCTCTGCCACATCTAGTCTCTCTCCTGCTTTGGCCAGGGCCTCTTTTACTGCCACGGAAACTTCTTCACTCACATTGACCGTCGATATCTCCGCGTTCCCCCCTCCCTCCGCTGGCTGGAAAGTGTTGGCACGGACGCTCAATGCGCACGGCAATGACACTTCCACTTCCTCGATTGCCTTCCCTGAGAAGATTGACCTTGATACTGAGATTCCATCATTCAGGCTTGTGATGTCTTGAACCACAGGAAAACCCTTCTTCGCTGCAATGGCCGATGACATCTCCCTTCCAATTGCCGAGGAGGATGTCAGCACAAGATCCCCGTCTATGAAGGGTACAATCGCATTAGACCATGCCATACAGTCGTAGCTGTCGAAGCAATCCCCTTCAACGGAGATGACTTTACTGACCCCGGAAATCTTAGCGGCTTCTGGTGAACCAACCCCTCCCGGGCAAATCACGCTAATTTGCCCTCCGATAGAAGAAGCCGCCCCTACCAACTGCGCAGTGACGGGGTGCAAAGACTCGTTGCTAGCTTCAGAAATTATCGTGATATCCATTTTCACACCTCTAAATTACGTTGGCCTCATCTCTCAACTTGCCAACGACTATCTCGATTGAACCGGCTCCCTCGAACCTCTGACCCGGGGGCTTCTCCGGAGGAGATGAGTGGGATTTTAGGGATGCTCTCGGGCTACCAATTTCTATCCCCAGATCTTCTATCCCGATGCTTTCTATCGGCTTCTTCTTCGCCATCATTATGCCTCTGACGTTAGGTCTCCTCAACTCAACTTCGCCTTTATCGAATGTGAACACGCAGGGGCCGCTGACCTCGATTCTTTCCAGTCCCGTAGCCCCAAGCCTAGTTGCGGAGAGTTTGCCCCCATCCATGGAGACCTCTGTGACAGAGCCTACGCACGAGTATCCAAGCAGGCTAGCTACTCCTGGACCGGTAGAACCGCTGTTCGTATCAGCAGCCTGTTTTCCGCAAAGGACGATATCGCACTCTGACCTTTCGATTGCAGAGGACAGAATAGACTGAACAGTGCAACTGTCCATGAAATCCGCATCGGTAACGATGTGAATCAGCCTATCCGCACCAACAGCTGCCGCTTCAGTAAGGCATTTCGAGGCCCTCTGGGGCCCAAAAGTTATCGCGACCAACTCATCAGCACCTGATTCTTTCAGCGCTATCGCGCTTTCCAGAGCATACTCGTCATAGGGACTAATCGACCACTTGGTAATGGCGGACTCATCCACCCTCGAGCCCGAGACGCCGATCTTCGCGGTGGTGTCTGGGACTTGCTTGAGAAGAACAGCAACTCTCATCTGAATCCCTGACCTCTGGGCAGGTTCTGGACCTTTCAATATTGGTACGCATTCTTTAGACAATTCACGGCTCTCTGGTGAATGATTGAATTCCAGTGATGTGCCTTCCTAGAATTAGGTTGTGGATGTCATGAGTCCCCTCGTATGTCTTTACAGATTCTAGATTTGCCATGTGCCTCATGACGGGGTATTCATCGAGAATTCCATTCGCTCCGTGAATGTCTCTCGACATTCTGGCTATCTCAAGCGCCATATCCACATTGTTCATCTTTGCAAGAGAAATCTGCTCTGGAATCCAAGTCCCATCGTCCTTTTTCTTACCGAGGTGATATGCAAGCAATTGCCCCTTAGTTATCTCCCTTAGCATCCAAGATAACTTGTTCTGTACAAGTTGGAACGACGCAATTGGATGTCCGAATTGAATCCTACTCAATGCATACTCCTTAGCCGAATTGAAACACGACTGAGCAGCCCCTACTGCACCCCAAGAGATCCCAAACCTAGCATTATTGAGGCAGCTAAATGGCCCTCTAAGACCCCTTACATCGGGTAGGATTCTGTCCTTGGGTATTTTGCAATCTTGGAATACCAGTTCACTGGTAATGCTGGCCTTTAGCGAGTGCTTGCCCTTCATCTCCGGAGCGGTGAAGCCCTCATCCTCCTTCTCTACAATGAATCCCCTGATAACACCGTCAAGCTTGGCCCATACGACCGCCAAGTCCGCAATAGTTCCGTTTGTAATCCACATCTTGGCGCCGTTGAGTAGGAAGTAGTCGCCCTTGTCCTCTGCCTTAGTTAGCATATCACCGGGATTTGAACCGTAGTCTGGCTCAGTAAGACCGAAGCACCCAACCAGCTCTCCACTGGCCATTCCTGGCAAGTATTTCTCCTTCTGCTCTTCGCTACCAAAGTCCCATATTGGGTACATCGCAAGAGATCCTTGAACGCTAGCGAACGAGCGGACGCCGCTATCCCCCCTTTCCAACTCCTGGCATATCAGGCCATAAGCGGTGTATGATAGTCCCGGGCACCCATACCCCTTCAATGGAGCCCCGAGAATCCCCATTTCTCCGATCTCAGCCCTCCATTCGTCTGGAAAAACACCTTCACGGCATGCATCCTCGATGTTTGGTAGTATTCTTTCCTCCACCCAGTCCCGCACAACATCCCTAATCATTCTCTCTTCATCGGTCAGTAGTGAATCGATATCGTAGAAGTCCAACGCCTCGTATGCCATGTTATTGAACCGGCGCAAGCAAGTTTGCAAATGAATCTATGCTCGTCCTTTTTTCCTTGACTTGCGCCTTTCCTTTCTAAGGACATCTTTGCGCTCTTCCTCGCTACCAATCCTTTTCGTCAACCAATTGCTTAGTTTCGGCGAAGAACTCACCATCAGAGATGCCACCAGCAATGTGGCCCCGCCAAGGATAATTATCCCTATCCAAATTTCTAGCATTGAATTGTCCTCGTTCTGATCAACGGGTCCGAAAGAGACTAAGGTGCCCCTATCGGTAATTAGCCACCCCTCGAAGAATCCAGACCCCCATGTGCCAACGATTCTCTGATCCGAGATTTCTACGTCAAATTCTACAGCGTCGATATTATCGAGCCAGTGGAATGACTTCCCGGCTTCTTTGTCGTGCTCAATTAATCCGAATGGAGCCAGTGAAATAAGGGAAATTCCGTCCGATTGCGCTTCTATCCCTGTCATTGCCCCTACGAAACCTTGGAGTTGAACTATGTCGTTGTCAAAGACTCTGGTTTCCGAGGGCTCTGAAACGACTACAACAATACTTGCGATGGTTAAGTCGCTGGATATTGCGACGCATTCTGGCACTTCTGAAGAGTGACAGACAATATCCACCCATGGAGTCCCGAAACCGCCTATCCAGTGCAAACCATGTTCCTGATCGATAATCCCTATGCCTCCCAAGGTCGAGGTTATCGCACAGATATTGTGCCCCCTCAGACAAGAGATGCCCGAGATGACCCTATCTCCTCGATTTTCCAGAACTATCGCCTCAATTCCTCCGTCAGAGGTGCCTCTGAACCTCCAAATCCATCCATCCTCCCCCCCGATGTAGGCCCAACTTCCATCACTATTCCAAGATACGGAAGTTAGCAGGGTATCGCCGAAGGTGGAAGGGCCGGCGGCCTGCTCGATACTTGAGTTCGCCAAGGTCATTCTCAGGACATTCCCGCCTTCCCCAACCATGATGGCCGTTTTCCCCCCGGGGTGGAATGAAGAGTCTAGAAGAGAATAGTCGCCACTCCATTCGATATGTGAGTTGTTTTCGGGAGAATTGGAATCGATAAGGAAAATGCCCGAGTTTGCACCATGAGCCAGGACCAAATCTTGATTATAAGAAACAGAAATCCCTTCAATGCCCATATCGCCTTCTGCCATACTGATTGAACCCCCTAGCTCGACTGTAGATTGTGCCAGTGATGATGGCGCAACAAGGGCGATTGAGAATCCGACTAAGGCCGCCAAAAAATCTCTGCGCATACGACTCCGAGAGGTTGTGTCCGTATAGGCATTCTACTGACTTCCCAACCTCTATGGTCGGCAGTATTGAAGTGATAATGTCGTTTCGATAGCATATGGAGCGATTCGACGTTCGAAGAGGAATTATCAAAGAAGTAGGAGAAAATGGAGGGCTTTCAGAACTCGCCAAAGAGTTCTTCGAAAAGGTGGAAAGGACTTCTGCAGAATCCTTTGAGGGATCCCACGGGGTTATGACCTCGATAATTGGAAGATTTGAGAATGGTGCTTTGATCGTTGATGTGACTAACGTCGCACCCGATTTCGATAATCCAGAATCAATGAAATCGGCGATGGAGGATAGGAAGCGATGGACTACGTTCCTTGACAAGGCTACAGGGTACAATTCCAAACAGAGGGGGGACAAGGCGAAGGAATGGGCTAAGAAGGCTGCAAAGGCCAAATCAGCCGTTTCGTCAGCACGACATTTCATGCAGATGTCCGATAGTATTCCTGCCGACAAGATAGAGAAAGCGGAATCGTTGATTGAGGAGATTGAGTCCCTACTCAAAGAAAATGAGAATACCAAGGCCAAAGGGAGAGCAGAGAAGCTCAACAAACTGCTCAATTAGGTGAGGCAATGGTAGAAGAAGGGACTCTTCCAGAGTTATCCGCCGAATCCAAGACTCGTATTGATAGGATGTTCTTGGGATGTCAGGAAGTAATTGGCGTGGAACATCTCGAGTCTGTATTTCGAGGTGGGCCTAGTCATTCCGGAGATGGCCAACTTTCTGCTTACATAGGCTTGGAACCTAGTGGGAAGGCCCACCTTGGCTGGATTATCCTTGGAGATACAATCAAGAATTTGTTGGACGAGGGAGTCAATGTCATCATACTTCTGGCAGATTGGCACGCTTGGGTGAATGACAAGTTCGGAAGAGACATGGGGAAGATTTCCACAGCCGCAGAATACATGTCCGAGATGTTTAGGGCCATTTTGGATAATCCTGGAGAGGGGACCGGGCCAGGTGAAATCCAATTTATTCGCGCATCTGATGTTATGGACTCCGGGAAGTACTGGGAACGGGTCCTGAGATGCTCGAAGAACATGAGCCTTTCAAGAGTGAGGAGAACCTTCAGCATAATGGGTAGGGATGAGGACTCTTCCGATCACGACTTGGCTGCATTCTACTATCCCGCTCTGCAGGCTGCGGATATTTTCGAACTTGAGGTTGACATAGCTTTCGGAGGCATGGACCAGAGAAAGGCGCACATGTACATGCGCGAGGTTGCGGAGAAGAATCAATGGATAAAGCCGACATGCATCCACACTCCTATGCTCTCTGGCCTAAAGGGACCAGGAGGGAGGATGGACTCCTTTGATCATAAAATGTCCAAGTCAGATCCGGGGAATGCAATCCTCTTGGATGACGATTCGGAATCAATCAGATCTAAGATTAGGAAATCCTTCCTAGAAGTGGGAAACGATAAATCCCCAATATTCGAGATATCTCAAAATGTAATAATGCCCAAACTCGGGAGGATAATAGTATCTCCAGACCCTAAGTACGGCAAACCATCTGAATGGACCGATCAACAGCAATTTGTAGACGCAGTGTCGAATGGAGAAATACACCCGCTGGATGCAAAGATGGCAGTAGCCGATGCTCTATTCGAGGTACTAGAGCCCATCTCTAAGCACTTCTCAGACAAGCAAGAGCTAATCGATTCAATAAACAGCATTTCCGGCGAATCGCAGAATCGTTCTAATTGATGCGCGAGGGATTGGCCCCATAGTAATCATAATGTAGGCCTATTCCCCGTCACCTTGGTAGTATGTCAGTCGTTGGCATTGATGATATCGCGCTCCATTTCCCAAGACTATATTTCGCAATGCAGGATTTTGCGGAGTTCAGAGGTGCCGACTATGGCAAACTTAGCAAAGGCCTCGGTCTAGAGGCAATGGCGATACCGGATGTGCACGAAGACACTGCAACAATGGGTGCAAATGCTGTTTCCAGACTTATTGACAGAAATTCACTGGACCCTTCTTCGATAGGTAGGATATACCTAGGCACCGAATCGGCCTTGGACGGCGCTAAGCCAACTGCTACTTACATTATGGACATGCTCGAGCAGCGCTATTCAGAGAAATTTGGTGAAAACTCCTTCAGGAATTGCGATGTAGTGGATATGACATTCGCCTGCATTGGTGCAGTCGATGCGATGCACAATACTCTAGATTGGGTGGCAAGGGGGGGTCAGGAAAGAAACAGGATAGGAATAGTGGTTTTTGCTGACAACGCGAAATATGACCTCGGATCTTCTGGAGAGTACACTCAGGGAGCAGGCGGAGGGGCGATACTAATTCGCCATAATCCGAGATTACTTGCAATTCCCGATATTTGGGGCGTTTCCACAATGCCAGTTCATGACTTCTTCAAGCCGCGGAGAGAGATTGAGACGCGAACCGTAGTCGAGAATGTTCTGGAATTGGCAGAGGAATCCGGTGCCAGGTTCACGTCCAATCTAGCAGAGAAGATACTCAAATTACTCCCCAGATCTAAGAAAAAGAACCAGACCATATTCGAGAATGAGAAAATAATGATTCACAAGGATACTCCTGTTTTCGATGGACAGTTCTCCAATCGATGTTATTCCGAATCTGTCAAACAGGCCTTCATAGACTTCCGTCGGAAGGCTATTGAGGAAGGCAGGTATAATCCAGAGGATGATGAAATTCTAACTAACCAATGGAGCAGGATTATTGTCCATCTGCCATATGCTTTTCAGGGGAAGAGGATGTTCCCCGATGTCTTCCGCCACGACCGCAGGGACCTCCCTATGTGGGAAGCCATTGTTGAGGAGATTGGTCCCGAGCCTTTGCCTTCAGAATTCCCGGATACTCCCGAAGGGATAGAAGAATTCGAAACCGCGAATGACTCCTACAGGAGGCTAATTTCCAAGACTCCGGAGTTCAAGACATTCGTGGAACAGAGGATTGAGAAGACGCAAAGAGCTTCTAGCCTGATTGGAAACCAATATACTGGGTCAATTTTCCTTGCACTGATGTCAGCAATGGAGTCCGATTATATTGAGAACGTAGAGATGGAGGGAAGCCACATTGGCCTCTGCGGGTATGGCTCGGGGGCCAAGGCTAAGGTTTTCGAGGGAGTCGTCCAACCAGGTTGGAGGGAGATAGCCTCTAGATTCCACCTATTCGAGAGACTATCAACTCGTCATGCCATCAACAAGACGGTTTACGAGGCTTTGCATATGGGCAAGAGAAAGCGTTCGGTGGTAAAGCCCAGTACAGAGTTTGCCTTGGTAAGCGTCGGCTTAGAAGGAGATCTGGAAGGGCAAAGGAGATACCAGTGGGTGGAGTGAAGCTACTGCAAGATTTCTCTTATTGACGACAAGAAGAAGTCTACTTCCTCCATCGAGTTGTAGTGTAGCAATCCCACTCTAAGAACCCCCTCCGGCTCAAGTCCTAGTGCCTCGGTTAACTCCAATGCATAGAAATTGCCTGCCCAGACAAATATCCCCCTCTCAGCCAGCAAGGAACCAATCTCGCTTGCCGTCATCTTGGGATGGGTGAAAGATACGGTGGGGGATCTTTCCGCAATTCTCTCTGGATTGGTTATTCCCCAGATTTTCAAACCGTCAATTTCTGTCATCCCATGGATCATTCTTAGACACAATTCTCGCTCATGCTCTTCGATAGCAGTGTATGCTACTTTCAGGGCCTCTCTTCTCGCTAGTCCTTCGTTTCCTGAGACTTCTCTACCAATCCAGGCGATATAATCAATCGCAGCCTTGGTTCCCGCCATTCCCTCATGGCTCTGAGTCCCCGTCATCCATCTGAATGGGACTTCCTCCGTAGATACTCGAAGCTTTGCAACAGGAAGCTCCTCCATCCTGCTCCTCTTCCCCCAAAGAATCCCCTGGTGGGGGCCGAAGAACTTGTACGGGGAGCATAGCAGGAAATCACACCCTATGTCTTCCACATCTATCAGGGAGTGAGGTGCAAAATGAACCGCATCAACAACGACCTCTGCACCGAAACCATGTGCAATTCCTATCAGTTCTCTGACGTTGTTTATCGTCCCAGAAAGATTCGAAGCAGCCCCAATTGCTACGAGCACGGTACTTTCGGAAATCGATTCAGCAACCGATTCCATGTCCAAAGTACAGTCATCTGGATTTACTTCAATTTTCTTCAACGAGGCCCCGGACCACTCTGCCGCTAGTGACCATGGCCTGACGTTCCCGTCGTGGTCTAGTCTGGTTACTACCACCTCGTCGCCCGGCCCCCATGTCTTGCTAAGTGCGCTGGCTAGTTGGATATTCAGACTGGTCATGTTCTGGCCGAATGCAATCTCATTAGGGTCGGAGCACCCTAGGAATTCGGCACAAGCACTCAGGGTTTCAGTGATTATTTCGTCCGTCTCCATTGAAGTAGGAAAACTCATTCCAGTATTTGCATTGTGATTCAACAAGTAATTACTGACAGTGTCTGCTACGGATTGTGGGACCTGGCTACCGCCGGGTCCGTCGAAGTAAACTGCTTCCCTTCCATCGATTTTTCTACCGAGGGACGGGAAACAGCCTCTGATTTTCTCTAGTGGGTACATCCTGACCGACTCATTAAGGAGAAATTGACCTATTTATCACGATTCTCTGTACTTCTTGAGTGCCCTCGTAGATTTGAGTTATCTTGGCATCCCTGAAGAACCTCTCAACTGGGAAGTCCGTAGTATACCCATACCCTCCCAGTACTTGCACTGCTCTTTCGGAAACCCACATTGCAGTGTCGCCCGCGAAGAGTTTTGCCATACTGGCATCCATTGTGTGCCTAGGCGCACCTTCCTCATAGTGGAGCTGCTTCGAGAGGGATGCCTTGTAAACCATCAATCTGGCCGCCTCGGTTCTAGTTGCCATATCCGCTAGGTAATTCCCTACACTTTGATGGTGAGCTATAGGCTTCCCGAATGCGACTCGCTCATGAGCATAATTTAGAGCAGCCTCAAATGCTCCTTGGGCTATTCCGAGTGCCTGTGCGGCTATCCCAATTCTTGAGTTATCTAATGCATTCATGGCTATGGGAAAGCCCTCTCCTACTCCCTTTAGCACATTTTCAATAGGCACTCTGCAATCCTTCAGAATCAACGAGCATGTGTCACTGGAGCGTATTCCCAGCTTATCCTCCTTCTTCCCTACTGTGAATCCATGGAACGACTTCTCGACAATGAATGCCGTAGTTCCGCCATGCTTCTTGTCTCCAAATTCAGGGTGATCCACGTCCTTGGCGAAAAGGACGTAAATGTCAGCGCTATCACCGTTCGTCACCCACATCTTCTCCCCGTTGAGGATGTAGTGGCTACCGTCTTCACTGATCTTTGCCTTACACCCCAGGGCCGCAGCGTCCGTCCCAGCACCTGCCTCTGAAAGGGAATAAGCACCAATCTCATTTCCTGCAAGTCTTGGAAGGTATTGTTTCTTCTGCTCCTCATTCCCATGCAAGGCAATCGTCATTGAACAAAGTCCGACGTGGACGCAGTACATTACTGAGAACGAGGGATCAACTCTTGCCAGCTCTTCTACGATTATTGACTCAGATACTGAGTCCACTTGGTTTCCGCCGTATTCGTCTGGAATCGTTACTCCCTGGAGTCCGGTAGCTTTGCAGAATTCCAACCACTCCTCCAGAGGTGCTCGCTGCTCTCGATCACGTTCCAGGCACGTGGGTGCCAATGTTTCCTCGGCAAACCCCCTTACCATCTCTCGAATCATGTTTTGCTCTTCTGTCTCGATGAAGTCCATGCTCTCATTGACTCGGAGTAAGAGGATATTGTTAATCTCTCTGAGAAGAGGAATTCTCTCTCAATCGAATAGTTCAAATCAGGGACTGCCGCGCCGGCGGACGATATAGATGAGTAGCGGCGATTACTTTGAATTCAGCATTGCCCATGACAGGAAATATACTCTGGACCATTTATGGGTCCAAGTTCTCGATGATGATGAGGACGATATGACAGTCAAGCTGGGGATTAGCGAGTTCATTAGGGCCGAATACGGGGATATTCTGCGTGTTGTTCTCTCAAAACCAGAGGACGATAGTGAATTCCAAGTTGATACGGACGAAGGAGAATCGCAAAATGATGATGACGCTCCTGCTGCACCTATTTCTAGGGGGGACGAGCTAGATACAGATGATTTGATGATCACAATCAGGACCATAGAGGACAGAGTCCTGATTAATGCTCCATTTCCGTGCAAGATAGTGGAACTTAACGGAGATGTTGAGGATAATTCCGATCTTGTCAACGAGGATGCTTACCAAGACGGATGGTGCATGATAGTTCGACCTCACGAATGGGACGAAGATATGTACCTCGACGAATCAGAGTACATAGAGTACCTGAACGAGATTTGACTAAGGCCAGGAAAGTCCTTGCCACTCCTCAAAGTCAGAATTTTTCCAATCAAACTCTGTCAAAAGTTCGATTACTTCTTCTTCGCTAGCCAAGTCCCTTTCAACCTGAATTCTGTGCAACCAATCCTTTAGTCTGCCGAGCCTTTTTCCGCCCTTTAGTCCGGTTATCTCTGAAATTCGAGACCCATCAACAAGAGGTCCAGAACCTGCCTTCAGATCGGAATTTTTTTCTAATTCAGACTCGAAATCTTCCGTATCAGCGCCCAATCCCCGCTTGTAGTCAAGTATCTGAGATTTCTGTGTATCGGACCTGGTGGCTGAGAATCTTCTAACACTCTCTACGGAGGGGTCCAGGTCTATCTTTCTGCATTCATGTAGGTCCGACAACGCAGAACTCTCTTTTCTTGACAGCCTCAAAAGAGATGCAATTCTATCTGACATCTCGGCCCCATCGGACTCTTCATCTCTGCAGATTAGTGCTAGATTTACGATATAATCTTCCGAGGGTTCTGTATTCGTGTTTATCGAGATTCCAGGAAGAATCTCCTCGAATATTCTGTGTTCTGCCATGGACTCAACTATTCGCATCGAATTCGAACAGGAAAGGACTCTTTGAAGCTCATTCCAAATCCTTTCTTTAGATACCTTGCTTAGCATCGGAAGATTGGACGATATTGCGACACTCAGTTCCGGATCAAACTTTCTAAGGCCTCCTTCTCCTAGGTCCAAGAACCTGAATGCCCTAACTATCCTCAATCCATCTTCCCCGATTCTCTCTTCTGCTCGGCCCACGGTCCTGAGGATTCCAGATTCAAGGTCTTTTACCCCTCTGCCACCTAGGTCAATCAGTTTTCCAGATGGGCATTCTTCACCCACTAGTCCCTTCATCGGCTCTATCGCCATCGCATTGATGGTGAAATCCCTCCTTGCAAGGTCTTCTGCTATGTCGTTCCCGAAGGTTACGTTATCGGGCCTCCTCCCGTCAGTGTAACCTCCATCCTTCCTGAGGGTGGTCACCTCGCACTGGAAATCCCTCCCTTTTGAGTCCTCCACGCGCACTAAGACAGTGCCAAACTCCTCTCCCACCATTATTGACTTTGGAAACGCACTCTTAACCTCTGAAGGGATTAAATTTGTAGCCAGATCAAGGTCTTCACTATCCTTCCCAGCTATCCTATCTCTGACCCAGCCGCCAACTATCCATACGTCCCCCTCCTCTCCAAGTTTGTCGAGGACTATTCTTGCCCCCTCGCAAAGGTCACCTAGGTCAACATCCATGTTCTAACCCCGAATCTCCCAACAGGAGCAGATATATTGAATCACGGCTCGTCGCGAAGTCATGCAGGTCGATTTGGTCCCCATGGAAATACTTCTCCCCCATGAACTGACAATACCCAAGAAGGTCGATGAATTAGAAAAAATGACACATCGCTGGAAGGCCTACGTCCTGCCATTAGTAGTAGACAGGAATACGGGCGTAATCCTAGATGGCCACCATCGTCACCAGGTGGCATTGCGAATAGGCCTGAAATGCCTTCCATGCGTTTTGGTCGACTATCAGGGAGATGACTCAATCGAGTTAGACGTGTGGCCAAATTGTGGCAGGGATTCAATAACTAAGGAAGAGGTGGTTCAAGCAGGACTTAGTGCAGAGCTCTTCGATCCAAAGACTAGCCGACATAGGCTACCTGACCACCTCCCGCGAATCTCAGTTTCTCTGGATAGGCTTCTTTTACCAGCAGTAGAAGAATAGAATTCCACATTAGGGTATCAGATCCTCATGACCGCCAGCGAAATCGGAGACCTCTTCTGGAGAACCTGGGCTGGCAAGGTCTATGGAAAGAAACTCACTGAATAATGGCCACAATGGCCCCAACCACTCAATTTCCGACATCAGGAGGTCTACTACTGGGTGTTCCATTACCTCCTCTTCAGAAGACTCCTCGTCGATATATGGGAGATCCGGTGGCATCTCTCGTAATGCAAGAATGAGATTTCTAACTCTAGCGCAAGTGCTCTCCTCAATCTCGATCATCCCGCCAACCAGATCAAATGCATCCTCGATGTGATTGGCTAGGGAAATCGGATCAAGCGGACTGGTTTCAGACTCTCCAACATCCATCGGTCCGAAAACTACCCCTCCTAGATCGGTATCAAACCAATCACCCCCCTGCTTTTCTCTCTTCAATAATCTCTGATGCACGGGTCCGCCAAAAGGACCTAGTACGAAACCGCCATCTATGACTAAATCTTCGATGGGATTCGGAATCTCTCTTACTGAGCCAGTAATCAGGACCCTTTCGAAGCCTCCAGAAAGATGCTCTATTTCACCGATGTCATTTGGCCGCAGAACTCTGATCGTTCCAGAACATAGATGACTCGCTAGCCTATCTTCGGTGTGTAACCTGACCTCTTCGTGAGGCTCAAGGATGGTAACCGTTCCTTCCTCCCCCAACATCCTGTCTATTATTGCAGCGAGGTATCCCCCCTTAGAACCAATTAGCATGATGTCTTGTCCCTTATTTATCTCAAGATGATGGAGAAGAGTCGCTATCATGTGAGGTGCTGAGATCGTTCTAGTTGCCCCAAAACCAGTGAATAGGAAGGGTATCGGCCTATCGTGCCAGAAACCCTCCAAATCATGATCTGTGAAATGTCCTGGATCGATATCAATCATGGCAGATTTAGTCAAATCGTCTATTGGTATTCCTGCAGCCTCGAGCCTTTCAACCAACTCGGACATTAACACTCAGAACCCTCCTCAGTCAGAGATAACCACCATAGAGGATTTGAATGCATTGCTCTTCGGACCTCCCGGGGTCCGTGGTCTAGGGGTTATGACGTCGCTCTTACAAAGCGAAGATCGCAGGTTCAATTCCTGCCGGACCCACCAATAATCATCGATAGTGGCGTATGCTACGTCTCCAAATTTACAGAAAAAGGTCAATAGTGTGTGCAGAGACAGAATTTCGTGGTCGAAGAGGCTGCTGCCCTCGCTTCTAGGTTGAAGCACCGTCTAATCAAGAAGGACTGGACAATTTCCACCGCGGAATCTTGCACTGGAGGGCTGATTTCATCACTGCTTACCGATATTTCCGGAGCTAGTGCCTGGTTCAAGCAAGGTTGGATTGTATACTCCAATGAGTCAAAAATGAGGGAACTGGGCGTAGAAAGCTCCGCCTTTGATGAGGGAGGTTATGGGGCAGTCTCTCACAAGGTTGCAGTTCAAATGGCCCGTGGGGCACGTTACAAGTCTGGATCAAACATCTCTATTGCAGTGACAGGAATCGCTGGTCCTAGCGGGTCTTCCGAGGATAAGGAAGTCGGAAGGGTTCACGTTGCAGTAATTGCCGAGGACTACTTCTTGGTCAGAAGAATGGATTTCGGAGACAACGATCGTCTCGATAACAAGCGCTCATTCGCTTCATTCGCTCTGAGATTGGCCTTGGAGGCTATTGATAGGCTAGATGATGGATCAAAGAAGGAGACCTCACTAAGTAGCGATCCCGTGGGAGTCAATACGGAAGAAGACCCAGGAGGCCAGTCAGTACTGGGTACGGACGAGTGGGAAGGGGGGATTTCATGGGGCTCTGAGAAGAAAACTGTCTCTCAATCACTGAAGAAGATAGATCTTGCATCACTCATTGATTGGGACGAGTAATTCATCTGGAAGAATCCCATCGACAGATACCATCAAGGGCGTTCACATATGACGTCCATCGTATGCGCTCGCCGAGTTGGGAAGCTATGCACAGCCAACTTTCCTCTGCGGGCTTAATCGTTCAGACTAGTGCAGTGGAGAAGCTGAAAAAACTACAGAATGTCATCCCTCTGATAGAAGCCGCTAATTCATCAGGTGTAAGGCTACTAAACGGAGCGACGGTAGATGAGTTGCTGGCCATCTCTTCATCTCCAACAGAGTCCCCCGATGAAACTCAAAAATCTCTCTCTCAGACGACTTTACCTAGGCCCGAGCAAGATACCCCTCATGGGAGGGTTCTAGCCCCCATTCTTCCAACCCCAGACGAAATAATCCCCCGCCCCAGATCGTCTTCAGGATTCAACAGCTCCGACTTCCCACTGGAAGCAAGAGAAGTTGACTCGGAGATCGAGATTCATTTCGATATAACCGGGCAGTCTTCTACTGAGGGGAGAATTTCAGATATGCAATCCTGCTTCAAGAGTAGACTCGCGCAGATTAGAAGCATGATGATTTCTCATGGAGTTCTTCCAAGAAGGCCAATCAGCAACTCTGAAGCATGGAGGAATCGCCGGAGGCTAACAAATAAGGAATCAGAATTCACAATCATCGGGTTATCGAGTGATGTAAGGTGGACTAAGAATGGTTGGATGAGCTTCGTTTTGGAGGATGAGACTACCCAAATTAGGTGCATGATCAAACCACCTTCTGATGCCTCCCCCTTGCATCCATCTTTAGACGGACTGATGGATGACGAGATAGTCGGAGTTAGTGGCAATTTCTCTTCCGGTGAGAGAGAGCCCATATTGTGGGTTCAGAACATACACAAACCTCCCTTGGGACAGCATTCCAAATCTCAAGCAGGGGCTGAGTCGGCCGTTTCCGCAGCATTCCTGTCCGACGTACACCTGGGAAGCAAGACTTTCCTCGCACCTCAGTGGGAGAAGATGGTTCAATGGTTCAAGAACGACCCTCTGGCTAAGACCGTCAAATACTTCGTTCTCACAGGTGATGGGGTAGATGGGGTAGGAATTTATCCCGGCCAGGAGAGGCATCTAGCCATCACCGACTTGTTCAATCAATACGGTGAGCTGGCAAGGATGCTGGAAGATATACCCGATTGGGTAGATGTTGTGATGCTCCCCGGAAACCATGACGCCGTCCGACCAGCAGAGCCCCAACCAGCCCTGGATCCGGAGGTACAACAGGACTATTCGAATACCACATTTGTTGGAAATCCCTGCGACTTCAGCCTTCATGGCGTCAGGATACTTTCCTACCACGGAAAGAGCATTGACGATTTCGTAGCCACTCTTAGGTCAGTCACCTATTCCAAACCGGAGATGGCCATGCGTGCCATGCTTGAGAGGAGGCATCTTGCTCCCTCTTGGGGTGGCAAAACGCCGCTTTCTCCTGAGCCAGAGGATAGGATGGTTATTCCAGTCGTTCCTGATATTTTCGTGACCGGGCACGTGCATGGGCATTTTGTCGGGGATCATAAGGGCACACTAATGGTGCACAGCTCTACTTGGCAGGATCAGACAGATTTCCAGAGAATGTTGGGATTCCAACCAAAGCCATGCATTCTCACTGTGGTTAACCTACATACTTTCGCGACGGAATCAATTGATTTCATCTAGCTAAGGGATTTCCTCTCCAGGGAAAATTAACGGCCATATCAGGCTCAAGTCCTTCTCTTCAACCACAGGGACGCCAGCTTCCATGAAAGCCTCCAGTGCCCTCTCTCCCCTTGGATTGAATCCAATGAATTTGGACCCCTCTATCTTCATTGACAAGTCTGTGCTGGAATCCCCCACAGAGACAATCTGTGATGGCTCGAACCCGTTTATTCTTGCTAATTTTTCGACCATAATCCCCTTATCGTGAGTTAGAACCCTGGTCGGGAGACCACCCAGTAGCCACCCTTCGTCATCCCATTCGAAGCCATTTGCAACCCAGTCGTCAACCTTCAGCATATTTGCGATAGCACCTACGAAGATGTCCACTCCAGAGGAAACAATCGCCACAAAAACCCCTCTTTTCTTCAGGTTCTCGACAACCTTTCTGGCACCCTCAATTAGCCCTACTCCGCTGTAGCAACGCATGATGTCATCCCTATGTATCTCTGGACGAACCTCCCTCCATACTTTGATATCGTGAGCAACAAACTCCTCCTCCGAGATTTTACCATCCAGGAACTTCTCTAGTGTCTCCTGATGTTCCCCCCCATCATCTTCCCCAGTTCCGAAGCTTCTGTGAATCATCTGCCAAGAGGAGCCATTGTCAGATAGCACCCCGTCACAATCGAAAACTACCGCTCTGACCACTGATAGGTTGTTATCCAGAGACGGCTAATAATTGGGCAGGTGAGTTGATTTGCCCAGAACACTCCCCAATGTCATGGAGGATGCGCGGGACTATGACAGGGCGATCAAGGTAACCATGCTCATGTTCGGACCATTGGCGGAGAAGATGGGGACTAGGGAGATAGAAGTCAATATGCCAGATGGGACAACTCTGATCCAATTGGCAGAACGATTCGAATTAGATGGAATGCTGGATTCCGGAATGAGAGTGGCAATCGATGGGACTGTCGAGCCGAATACATCTCGGGAGCTCCATGACTCAGCCGAAGTTGCCTTCCTCCCTCCAGTTTCAGGCGGTTGAAGGGAAACGATGCCAAAACATTTGAACAAAGCCCTTCACACAAGGCCCTGTTAGCATGGCAATAGGGTCTACAGAAATCGTCATCCTGGTGGTGTTCGGGATACTAATTTTTGGAGCAAACAAGATACCGCAATTGGCTAGGGGGGTTGGAAGGGCCAAGGGCGAATTCCAGATGGGGATGAAGGAAGCGTCCGAGATGGCAGCTATTGGGGACATGGACCGTGGGGGGATGACCGAAGACATCGCCTCCGAGCAGGAGTGACTAAATCTTCCTGAACCTCAGTTCTGATCCGCAGTCCTCGCACTCTCCAGGGCTCTCTCTGGCGAACCTCGTTCTCCCTCCACCGGAAGTTACTCTCCCACATCCTTTGCATTTAAGCTCCCAATTCCAGGTCTCTGAGATTCCAACCGTCTCCACGGGAGACCACTTAATCCCAGCCGAACTGCATACATTCTGTATCCTGTAATCATCAGTGTACAAGTGCCCCTTGATATCGATAACTAGTGCAAGAAGTGAAAGGTCAGTTTCTGAAAGGCCGTCCAAGTCACCTGTGTCTATGGAAATCTTCGTTGCCTGATTTATGGATTCTATTGTTGGTCTCTTCCATATGAGATTCGCAGCTTCAAGAGACAACATCCGCTCGGGAGAAACCCTACTCAGCTCCAACCTTTGATTTTCCACGACATACCCCCCATCAAGTAACTCGATAGGCCAATTGATCAGGGCGGCCGTGTCCAGAACATTCGGCACACCCATGGTCGTGCGTCGTGGATCACCAATTAGAGTTGTATTATCCCATTTGAGTCTGTAGTCCAAAGTAATGGTTATGCAGAAGCCCTGTGGCGAACAAGCGTGCTTGAACAGATAACGTCGTCTGTGATTGATTGGGGGAGTAACTTTGGATTGGTTGGGCTTGCTCTGGTTTCTTTCACGGAATCTATAATCCAACCAGTTCCTCCAGATTTACTAGTCATCCCAATGTCTCTGGAGGCAGCCAGTACCCTAGAACTCCTAGCGATATTCCTTGTCGCCACCATTTTCAGTGTTCTGGGCTCTTTGGGAGGATATGCGATTGGACTTTATGCAGGAAGGCCGATTATCGGTAGACTCGCCAGACCTTCATTATCCAGGAGACTGGATGAGATATTGGTCAGATACGGTGATGCGGGAGTTTTCGTCGCAGCAGTTTCCCCAATTCCTTACAAGCTTCTTGCATGGACTGCAGGTGCAGGAAGGATGGATCTAAGGCCATTCGTATTGGCTGGAGTATTTGGCAGAGGCATACGGTTCGGCCTACAGGTTCTACTCATTGGTGTGTGGGGGGATGAATTCATGAATCACCTGGACAATCCCCTCTTCTGGATACTAGTATGCGCGTTTTCGTTTGCAGCATTCATTCCTCTTAACAAATGGTGGAGGGGTCTGGACAGTGTATCGGCCACCCATCTGCAATAGAACTGATTATGAGAAAGTAGCAACTCGGAAATATGCCGCTCCTGTGGTGTAGTACGGTCCATCATTCCGGGTTTTCATCCCGGCGACCCGGGTTCAAATCCCGGCAGGAGCACCAAGAGAGACTCTAGAATGGTCCCTTTGGCCATACACGAATTCAAAACTCATAACCTTCTGCGTTGTTCGGTTGATGACATGGGAATGGATGTAGAATCGATTAGGAAAGATTTCCCGATTCTTGATAGGAAACTGCCAAATGGCAAGCAGTTAGTCTATTTCGACAATGCAGCGACATCTCAGAAACCCCAATGCGTAATAGACGCGATGTCTGAGTACTACTCTGAATACAACTCGAATGCCCATAGGGCCAATCATACTCTGGCTGATGAGGCAACTACCGCTCTCGAGGGGGCCAGGAAGTCCATTTCCTCCTTTTTTGGAACCTCTCCTGAACAGATGGTCTACACAAGCGGAGCCACCGAGGCCATCAATCTGGTCTCTTATGGATGGGCCAGAGAGAACCTCTCATCCGGAGATGTGATAGTTCTCACTGAAATGGAGCATCACGCTGACATAGTCCCTTGGCAGCAACTATCCAAGGAGAAAGGTGTAGAAGTTCGTTACGTCCCAATAGACACAGACTCTTTCACTCTTGACATGGATGCATTCGAGGTAGCCGTTTCCGGAGCATCACTCGTTTGCGTGGTACATACCAGCAATGTCCTAGGAATCAGGAACCCCATAGAGAGGATCGTGGAACTCTCCCATTCCCAAGGTGCTAGAGTTCTGTTGGACTGTGCACAGGGAGCTCCTCATGAGAGAATTAGTTTCGATCAATCCGGAGTGGACTTCATGGCGATATCTGCCCATAAGATGGGAGGTCCAACTGGAATAGGGTGCCTCTTGGTGAAGCGAGACGCAATGGAGCAGATGACCCCATTCATGACTGGGGGCTCAATGATCAAGACGGTGAGCGTCGAAGGATCCACCTTCCAGGAGGGACATGCAATGCTGGAAACCGGAACTCCTAGGATCGCCGAAGCAATAGGATGGGGGGCTGCTGTCGAATGGCTGGACAGGCATGACATGAAAGAAATACATTCGCACATAAACAGAATCGCATCTTGGACCGCTGAACAAATATCGGAGATAGATGGCATAACCGTCTACGGAGACCCAACCAGAGGGGATAGCAGCGGGGCCGTCTCTTTCCTCCACGATTCAATACAGTCACAAGATCTCGCCCTACTGTTGGACGAGGGTGGATTCGCAGTGAGGACAGGTCATCACTGTGCTCAGCCTCTAATGGATGCTCTAGGGGTCCCATCCACCAACAGGGCTTCTTTCTGGCTTTACAACACCATGGACGAGGCAGAAGCATTCGTCGAGCATCTGAGATATGTTGTCGATAGGTTTTCGGACAAGTGATGAGCAATTTCAAGTCGAATGGTCCCGAGGCGATGTCGTGGATGATGGAAGGAGATGGCCAGAGCAGTTGGACTCCATTGTCGAGGAGTTCTCATCCTGCTTCGACTCCATGGAGAGGTATGAGCTTCTTTTCCAATACGCAAAGAGGAACCCCTCTCCTTTGCCTGTCGAAGAGTGGGACGATAGAAACCAGGTACATGGTTGTCAATCACGTGCACATGTCTCTTGCGACCTTGACGACGAGGGGCAATTCGTCCTGAGGGGAGGGGCCGATGCACAGATTGTTCAGGGTCTGATTGCGGTAACTGCGATTGCTGTGAACGGCATGAGTCCTTCATATGTCGCGGCAATGTCTCCGGAATTCGCGGACTCCATGGGCATCAGGTCATCTCTAACGCCAAGCAGAGCAAACGGTTTCCTGAATATGTTCAAGAGGGTCCAAGAAGAGGCTTCTTCACTATCGGGGAGGACTTAGGTTGGTCACAGAATCAGAAGTGATGGAGTCTCTGTCTAATGTTGAGGATCCCGAACTAAATCTGAAGGTTACCGATTTGGGACTGATTTACTCCGTGGATATTAGCTCAAGCCATGTAGAGGTTGAGATGACCCTTACTAGCCCTGGTTGCCCCGTCGCTCCAGAGTTGATGGCGGCTGTGCATAGGGCAGCTTTGGCTACAGAGGGAATCGAAAGCGTTCAAGTGAACCTGACGTTCTCCCCGCCATGGGATCCTAGAATCCACTCTTCCGAGGACGCGAAGTTCGAGATGGGGATTTTCGACTAAAACAGTTGCATCTCTGCGGCCCTGAGCGTATTTTCCATCAGCATGGCTATCGTCATCGGCCCTACCCCACCTGGGACGGGGGTGATCCAACCTGCAACCTCCGAAACCTCGGGAGAAACATCCCCTGCCAACCCGCCTTCTACACGAGAAATACCAACGTCAACGACGAAAGCGCCCTTCTTCACCCATTCCTTCCCCACCATATGAGGTCTGCCAACTGCAGCAATCAGTATGTCTGCCTGATTGCATATTGAGGAAATGTCCTCGGTCTTCGAGTGAACTATGGTGACCGAAGCATCACAACCAGGCTGTGCCAGCATTAGGGCCATGGGCATCCCCACTATCCTTGAGCGACCCAGAACCACAGCCCTGGCCCCTCGAGTTTTCACTCCGCTAGACTCCAGCATTCTCATCACTCCAGACGGAGTACAGGGCATTAGCCCCCCAGCCCGCCCCTGTACCAGTTTTCCAAGATTGACGGGATGGAATCCGTCCACATCCTTTTGCGGGAGTATGGAAGATGCGATTGCCAGTTCGTCGACCCCATCCGGTGCCGGACTTTGAACTAGTATTCCGTGGATATTTGGGTCCGAGTTGAGAGAGCTAACTACTTCTAGGATTTCTTCTAGATTCGAACTTCCCGGCATGTCGATCCGAGTGCTAATTATTCCACACCTCTCACACGCTCGCTCTTTGTTCCTTACATACACATGGCTAGCCGGGTCGTCTCCCGCTATCACTACAGCAAGGTGAGGGGCAACTCCTTGTCCTTTCAGTGACGAAACTCTCTCCGATACCTCTTCTTGGATTTTTATCCCAAGAGCCTTGCCATCAACAATCCGTGCGCTCACGTTAACTCGAACGTAGCCTGGCATTTGACGATTGGCTCATATCGGAGTCCAGAATCCAAGTGCTCTAGCTACGCACCAACCCGACCAACCTTCGAAGATAGCAAATGACCCCCCTCCAATCAGAGAGGCAGGAACCAGCCACGTTGCGCCAATGTCAACCCCCTGAATGTAGAGGAAAGAAGCTGCCACAATTCCGACTAGTACTCCGAGCGATCCCGATATCAAACGAAGGAATTTACCTCTAGAGCCTATATTGCATTCCAACTTCACAGGCTAATTCTGCAATTGTTACTTATAAAATACTGTTTTTCAGAATGCATAGTAAAACCTCTCCCTTCCGACTTTGGAGCCCCAGGAGGGATTCGAACCCCCGGCCGTCTGATTACAAATCAGATGCTCTACCAGGCTGAGCTACTGAGGCTTACACTGCGCTAAGACATCCTCCACTTGAACCCTCCACATTGGGAGATGTGGCAAGTTCTCATATCTCGCTGTTCTGTCGAGCGCCCATGGGCTCGAAACCCCGAGTCTCGAATCGCCAATTGAATACCATCATTTCTGCTTGGCTTTGCATCGCTATTGGCTCCGGGCTCACCCTGAGCGAGGGGTCTACATTCTCCCTCGGACTCTCAGCCCCCCTTTCCATCGGGGGGGTGATCCTATTGGTGGTGGGAATCGCAATGGGAAATGATGCCGAGGAATCTTCATTGCACGAAGAGTGGGAACCATCGGCCATAGAGTTGCGCGACGCAGGTAGGCCTATGTTCAGAGTCGACACTACCTTGGACGAGCCGATTAGAACCTCGATACTATGTGGGAGATGTGCTGAGATAACTTGGAAAGAGGGCAGGAAGCCCAAGACATTCACATGCCCATCGTGCGGGGTCGATCTGTGGAAGTCAGAGGAAGAGTGAGCTAGGGAAGCCAATTCTCGGCAACCGTCAAGTGTTGATGACTTCTGGAAAGAACGGAGACGTAGATATGGATCTCGGAAACAATGAGCGCAGGATGCTACGGGCGATGCTATCTGACCCTTCAAGGGAGTGGACTTTGGGACAACTTCTCTCAGAAACTGGCTGGGAAGACCAGGTCCACGTTGCCGGAGCAGGGAAGAAACTCGAAGAGGAGGGGTTGCTTGAATTGAGTGAGTCATCCTCTAGGATGGTTTCCCTGGGTGATGAAGGCCAAAGGGCCTCTGAGAATGGACTCCTGGAATCAAGGCTATGGGGCTGGATGTCGGAGTTAGATGGAGAAAAAAGAACCATGAAGTCTCTGATGTCATCGGATTTCGATAGAGCGGAGACTGGACCGGGTATAGGAATTCTGAAGGGCCTTGGTATCGATATAGAATCAGGCAGTTTCATCATATCAGACGAATCGAAGATCTCACAAGAAATCGACAGAAGGTCCGAATTCATTCTGTCTCTTTCAGAGGGTGCAGTTGAATCCTCTAACCTGGATTCAGAGATGCTATCTCACTTCTCATCTAGAAGCGGATTACTCATTTTCGAGGACGTAACCATCAGAACTTGGAAACTCACTAAATCCGGCTCTTCGTTTGACCCCTCATCTCTGGAGGAGACCAAACTGATAGGCGAGGTGACTCCAGAGATGCTTCAGACCGAGTCATGGATAGGGGCGGAATTCAAGCCGTTCGACGTAGAGGCACCTGCTCCCATGCCAACAGGGGGCAGGAGGCACCCAATGCAGTCGCTCATCGAGCGGATCCGTTCGGTCTTCCTCGAGATGGGCTTTTCAGAGATAGAAGGCGACTACGTTCAATCAGCCGGCTGGAACATGGATTCGTTATTCATCCCCCAGTCCCACCCCGCAAGAACCATGCAAGATACATTCTATCTAAATCAGCCTAGAAATGTGGAAGTCGACGAGGAATACCTCGACTTATGGGCGAGGGTGCATGAGCACGGTCATGACACGGGTAGCAAGGGATGGGGGGGTTCCTTCGACAAAGAAGAGTCTCAGAGGGCCCTGCTAAGGACTCACACCACGGTTAACACCGTCAGGCATATCGCTGACAACCCCCACACTCCGTCCCGAGTCTTCGGAATCGGGAGGGTGTTCAGGCAGGAGACAATAGACAGAACCCATATGCCGGAGTTCCACCAAATAGAAGGAATAATCCACGAGCCCGATGCCAGCCTACCAATGCTAATCTCGACCTTGAAGACCTTCTACTCAAAGATGGGATATCCAGATGTAAGAGTCAGACCCGCGTACTTCCCTTACACAGAACCAAGCGCAGAGGTCGACATACTCTGGAAGGGAGAGTGGCTCGAGCTCGGCGGGTCCGGAATCTTCAGGCCAGAAGTTACAGAACCATTGGGTACCGAGTGGCCGGTGTGCGCCTGGGGAATGGGCCTCGAGAGACTGGCAATGCTGGTCCTAGGTCTGGACGACATCAGGCAACTGTATCAGCCGGACCTAGAGAGGCTGAGGAAGATGCCCCTGCTTTGACAAAGATACTGAATCACTCTTCTGCTAGTGCCTTGACATCTTGCAGGAAATCTCCGACATCCCAGTGGATGCCCGAGTATGCAACCCTCTTCCTCTGCTCCTTGTCAATGATGAAAGTAACAGTCGAGTGCCCAATCTCGTATTCTCCCAGACTCTCTTCATGCGGGTCTGTGAGATTTCCATCATTCACTTCGGTGCTTCCTTCTGGAACACAAGACATCCAGTCGTCGGAACCCCTATCCCATCCATCATCGCACATGCAATGGGCGCTCGCTCCCGTACCCATTACCCATCCCCTGCCATTGCAATCAACACCGGGGGGCATCATGCTCAAATTTGCATTACTCGCTATCCATGCTAAGTGCGTATCGAATCCAATGTCCATTTCAGAGATGCTAGCCTCAGTGGGATCCCATGTTTCGTCTGAGTCATTCCAGATATGGAGTACCCACCCCCATGTGTCATCCGCAGTCCAATTCCCAATCGTCCCGTTGCTAATGTCGTAGTCCATTTCGGCATTCACCGTCAGAGCGTATTCAGCGAGTTCTCCACCATTGCCGTAGCAGGATGCGTTGAATTCGCCTATACATGGGTTGTCAGTCACTACTGTGGCGTTGTCAGGGCCCATAACTGCGAATCTCAGCATCGCCTCTTCCGGCGGAAGGCTGTTCGCAATGTGATCGGCATCCACCACGACCTTCCATTCGTCCCACACTGCTTGCATAACCGAGCCCCTGTCGTGGGTAAGGTGGTTCCATTCGTACCCTCTCGCAGTGGTCCACTCCAGGAGCCTCTGAGTGGTATCCCTGGCAGGATCGATGGTTATTGAGATGAACTCGACGGATTCCGATTCGCCTCCCAGGTTCTGGCTCACGTAGTCGATGTTAGAGGATATGATCAGACAAACATCCGGACAGGCAGTGTAGATGAAGGCAACAACTACGACCTTCCCATCAAAATCGGAAAGAGAAACATCCTCCCCAAACTGGTTTTCCAGAGTAAAGTCCGGCGCATCGGGCGGATTCCTGTATTCCGTACCCAGTATCTCCGTCCCCTCAGGGCCAATGCATCCTGCAAGTAGGAAGGAGAAGGCCAGAATCGCCGCTCTGACTACCACAGACATAGTCCTGCTTCCTAGTTAGGGATTATTTCACTCTTCTTCCACTAGGCTCAGTATGTCTTCTAGAACGAGCTCGGGGTTCCAGTCCGTGTCCCCCCACCATACCCTTTGCCTCATCTGCTTGTCAACTATGATTGTGCCTGTTGTGTGATCCACCCAGTAGTCGAGTGGGTGGTGGTTGGTCACCACGTCACCCTCTGGCTGCTGGGTCTCCTTCCCACATCCGTTGTTATCGACCTCTTCCCCCTCTGGTGTATCGGGGCAACTGTCGAATCCGTCAGCGACTCCGTCGTTGTCCACATCTGTGTCGTACGTTGTTAGGCCTACGTCGAAGTTCATCCAAACAGGCTCCAAGTCCTCGACTGCACCCGTCAGATGCGGCCATCCGAGTTCCCTGGTGGTGGCATAATTGTTCAGAACACTTGCATTGTCCGTCCAGGGATCGACTGTAACAGTCAGGATCTGAACAGAAGAGCCATGCAGGTCGCCCAGCTCCTGCTCAACGAATGCCAGATTGGCACTGACCACTGG
This sequence comes from Marine group II euryarchaeote REDSEA-S11_B3N4, assembly GCA_001628485.1. Taxonomy (GTDB): domain Archaea; phylum Thermoplasmatota; class Poseidoniia; order Poseidoniales; family Thalassarchaeaceae; genus UBA36. The sequence continues at coordinate 31,565 of LURR01000005.1, forward strand.
ACAGATATCGGGGCATCTCGTGAACAGGAAGGCCACAACCACTACCTTCCCTTCGAAATCAGACATTGAGACAGTATCCCCATTCTCATCAACTAGAACGAAATCATCCACTGAAATTGGGGGGTAGATGTCCTCCCCGTAGAAATCATCAACCTCATTGGAGAGGCATCCGGAAGAGGAAATTATCAACAATGCCAGGAAAACAGAGAACATCCTATCCGTCTTCATTCATCCATCCCCATTAGCCTATTTACTACGACTAAGAAAACCAACATAAGCATGACTGAAATAGCTAGAAGGCCCTCATTCGTTCCATTCGAACCCTCGTCCGCAGAATCCTCCGAGTTGAATGAGTATCCTGTAGGGGGCCCCGCCTCCTCGTGGTAGTCGTGCATCACAGTCAGGTTTAGCGTGTTCCAGATGGTCCCATTTTCGAATATATCAAGGTAGTAATTTCCCGCTGGCCATCTGTCCCAGTCCAGTATGAACGAGCACTCATCCCTTATCGACGAGGAGTTACTCGGCTCCGTCTCACACCTCTGATCGTATTCGCCATCCCCATCCAGGTCCACTCTGATCGTCCTGTTGGTATCAGCCACGTTGTAGAACGTTACGGAGTCGTTCTGCATCACCTCAGCCACTCCCGGTTGAAGGCTAGACCCCCTCATGATAATCGAGAAGTCATTCGCTCCGTGACCAGATGCCATGGGCATTGCGAATGAGGACATCAGAAGTGCTATGACGAGTGCCCTGCTCATTTCAATCATCATCTTCAATGGTCCATAGCGCAGGATAGTTGTATCGCGGGTCGAAGTCCTCATCGAACTGGACCACGTAGATCCCACTGACCATCTCGGAGATGAAGAGGAATCCACGTGGGTCGTACTGCAGCCCCCAATCGAAAGGAATCATGCATGAGGCCCAGCAGTCGGCCATGTCATACCCCAATGTGGTGGTTGGGTCTTCTATCCAGTATGGCCCAGATGGCAGGTAGTATCCGATAGTGTGAGTGGGGGCTAGCTCCTCTATGGCCTGGAAACCCCTGTCTGGTTCGGCCACTCCGTTCTCCCATACCAACTCCTCCCATATTCTTCCGTGATCAGTTACCCAGTTCCCCGCATGGTAGTGGGTCCAGTACACATGGCCATTTACGCCAGTATCTCCATTATGGGGGCTGTAGATGTATCCTCCAGGGATGTAGTGCTGCGGGTGCTTGGACCCATTTGCCAACGTCCCCTCTCCCGGTAGTCTCCATTTAGAGACAAGGAAGGGTTTGGATAAGAATATTTCC
>LURR01000006.1 GCA_001628485.1 Marine group II euryarchaeote REDSEA-S11_B3N4
GCCTGGAGGAGGAGGTGCAGGTTTCTTGTCTGCTTCGTCAGCCACGCTATCAGTTACAGGAGGTGCGGGTGCCCTTTGAAAGAATCGGGAGGGTGTTGGATCTACTCATGCCGGGTAGGAGAGTAGTGCATGGGCGTTCACGGGTTCTATGGCCTCCCTAGCGCCTAAACCGTCGAGTTCGATAAGGAACAGGGCTCCTAGGACCTCCGCGCCGAGTTCCTCACACAGTCTGGCGCAGGCGGAAATAGTACCTCCAGTGGCTAGGAGGTCGTCGATTATGACGACTCTTTGACCTGGCTGTATAGCATCCTCGTGTATTTCAAGAGCGTTTGAGCCGTACTCGAGAGAATACTCGACTCGCCTTGTGGAAGATGGCAGTTTCCCCGGCTTCCGTACTGGAACGAAGCCACACCCCAGGCGATCCGCGAGAAGTGGGCCGAATATGAAACCCCGAGCCTCGGGTCCGACTACCGAATCGGGTTTCCATCCAAGTTGTTTGAGGTCCGTTACGAACCTATCGGTGATGGAAGAGATAAGCCCCGGTTCGCCCAGTACCGGTGTGATATCCCTGAACATTACCCCCTCTATGGGAAAGTCTGGGACGGTGCGTACCGAATCGGTGATCCGGGAAAGTAACTCGTCCATGGCCATTGACTCCGTTAGGGGACCGGGGGGGCCAGTGACCCCCCCGATTCCATTACGTTACTAAATCAGAGTAGTTCGTTGAATATCCAGCCGAACGTGCTGTAGTCGCCAGGACCGACGTAGAACATCGTCATGAGTACGAAAAGAGCCCACATGACAGGGTTTAGCTGATCCCACTTCTGCATTCCGATCTTGATGGCACAGTAGGAGATTACTCCGAATGCAATTCCATCTGCGATGGAGTAAGTGAAAGGCATCAGGACGATCGTCAGGAATGCCGGGAGAGCCATCTCACTGTCCGACCAGTCGATGTCAGCAGCTTGCCTCATCATCAGTGCCCCGATTATCACCAGAGCGGAGGCCATTGCGAATTGAGGTACTGCGGCGAACAGGTCTGTGAATAATAGTCCTGAAAGCATGAGTACACCCACTACCACTGCTGTAAGTCCTGTCTTTCCTCCTTCCTCTACACCAGCCGCCGACTCGATGTAGGTTGTAGTGGTGCTCGTTCCAAGCACTGCTCCAACTATCGTTGCTGCTGCGTCGGAGGCGAATGCTTCATCTGAATTGTGTAGCACATCGTTTTCATCGACGTAACCTGCCTGCCTGCCTACTGAGTATAGAGTCCCCGATGTATCAAAGATGTCGACGAATAGGAAGGCAATCATCACAAGAAGGAAATCTGCCATATTGTCCCCTGCTGCGCCTAGCCCCTCGCTGCCAAAAGCGGCACCAAGGGTTTCTTCGGGCATGTCTGGTAGGCCAATCCATTGATCGGGAAGCTCAGCGGTAGCGCTTCCCCAGCCTGCTCCTCCAGCCAAGAAGTCGTTGTATGGATCATATGCTCCAACAGCCCAGCCCCAGACAGTCGCTAGTCCTATGCCGTAGATCATAGCGCCCTTCCATCCTCTTGCCATCATCACGGCTATGGAAATCAGCGCTACCATTGAGATAACGGCTCCGTGCTCCCACAGCGCGAAGGATCCGTCGGTGACCGTTGTGACTCCAGCTTCTCCAATGACTCCACCCCAAGACTCTGTTGGGCCCAGGTTGACTAATGTTGCCCCATCATCCTGAATCCATCCCATTTCCCTCAGACCAATAATTGCGAGGAACATTCCGATTCCTGCGCCTGTAGCTATCTTCAAATCGGTAGGAATAGAGTTGATCATCTGGGATCTCCATGACCCTATTCCGGGTATTTGGGGGATTGACATTGCAAGAAACAACAACCCCTCCACGAAGACGGCAAACAAAGCAAGTTGCCATGGGACACCCATGCCGATCACTACTCCGAAAACGAAGTATGCGTTCAGGCCCATTCCTGGTGCCAAAGCGAACGGTAAGTTCGCCCACAATCCCATGACGACGCAGCCGATGAACGCCGCTACCGCCGTGGCGAAGAGTACGTCTGCGAAGGCTGTCGCGTTACCTGCATCGGTTCCGTCACCTATTGCCACAGTAAGCATGGCAGGGTTAACCAGCAGGATATAAGCCATAGTCAGGAATGTTGTAACCCCTGCCCTAATCTCGCCTTCGAAGGAGCTTCCCTTCTCAGTATATCCAAAGTAATCATCCAATTGTTGTACTTCCATTTTTTCACCTTTCTTTCTTTTCCAAGGGTGAGTATTTACTCACCTGATTGTCCGAGTGACACCACGGCTTATTTACAATACGCGTCAAAAAGGCTGTTTTTCATGCTCCAAAACCCTAATTCAAGATCTCTAGGGTTTCGTTGTTTGAGGGCAGATACACCTTTGTTTCCACTGCGAGGTCTGCTTCAATGGCCTTCGTCGCACCCTCATCAGCGTGAAAGAGAACGACATGCGAGGGGTCGCATTCTCGGGCGAATTTGCATAAAGATGGATGGTCCGCGTGGTTGGAAAGCTCGAACTTGTCGATCTCCAAGGGTATCCGTGTCTGGTTTCCAAATATTGGTAGTCTGCCGGTCTCGAGTAGACGGCGTCCCCCCGAACCCTCGGCTTGATAGCCCGTAAGTAGGATAGCATTCGAGCCGTCGTGTCTCAACCTGTTGAGATACCAGAGAGCTGGCCCTCCATCTAGCATTCCGCTGGTAGTTACTATCACGTCTGCGCGTAATGCCTTCTTCCTGTCCGACTTTCCCGTAACCCTCCGAGCCCATCGGTAGGCGGACTCCATCGCCCTTGGATCTCTGATGAACTCGGGACAACCCAGCCACTCCCTAGTCACTCTAGTGCCCATCCCGTCATAATGGACATCCAAGCCTGGGGCCTCTTTGTGGAGGATTCTGAGGATATCCTGTCCTCTACCCGATGCGAAGGCCGGTATCAGTGCGGTACCGCCTCTGGAGACGACTTCCTGTACTCTACTGACGAAACGCCCCTCTTCCTCCTCCCTGTTGGGGTGGGTACGACCACCGTATGTACCCTCCATGCAAAGTATATCGCAGTCGACGGGCATTGCTCGTGGTGCATTCGGGCTGTCTCTCGTGTCCAGATCGCCAGTCCAGAGAATGGTGGCTTGTGGCGTTTTGATCTCAATCATTGCTGCACCGGGAATATGCCCAGCGGGGTGTAGCCTACAGTTCCAGTCACCTACTGTGAACCACTCTCCGAACTGGTGGGGCATCCATGAGTCTAGGGCCACTTCCATGTCCCTCTTGTCCCAAGCTAGCGGGTATCCCTCTATGTCAGAGACCTTGTATGTGTCTGACCACATTATATCCGAAACGGCTGCAGTTAGGTGCGTACCATGGAGGAGAGTCCCATAGGTTGCCAGCCATGGAGCCATGCCGATGTGATCGATGTGTGCGTGTGTCATGATGGCGTGCTTGACGGGTGGTGACTCAGACGGGTACCTGGGGGGCTTCGTTGGTGCTAGACCATAGTCTATGAGGACTCGGTTGCGGTCGCTGTCCTCGATTATACAACCAACGTTTCCGACCTCGCCCGCACCTCCTAGGAAGTGGAATCGAATTCCCTCTTCGGGGGGATCATCTGGATATGAAGAAGAAGAGCCTGGAGTGTATAGGACCATGTGTTTCACTACAGGCCCTTAGGATATGAAGAACACCCTCCCCAACCCCCCCACTTCCACTCCAATAGTTAGATGGAAATTCGAATTTATTCTCGAGCTCGTGTAAACCATTATAGTTCGAAAGCGGAAGATCTTCCATCGGCTGTCGAGAACAGGCAAATTCTAGCATAATTAACTTGATTTCATCTCGTTCCTGATGGTTCTAGTGGAACACAGGGGGTTGGGGGTAACATTGAGGTCAGATTCAACGTGGCATGGAGCATGGGCAGGCAGGCGGGGCTTCTGTTCGCGGTCGATGAGGATCGGTGTTTTGGCTGCGCTGCATGTGTGGCCCTGTGCCCCGTAAACGCACTCACCCTCGAGGGGCTACTTGCTATCGTGGATGAACCCAGCTGCACTCACTGCGAGCACTGCATACCGGCTTGCCCAGTTCACGCACTATCCCTAGTCAGAGACGAAAAGGCCCCTGTCTACGGGGTGCTTGCATGACCAGACTGGTTATTCTCGGGGACAACCTCGCATCTCTATGTGGAGCTAATCACGCTTTGGATATGAATCCAGAAATGGAGATTCAGATAATTACTGAGAGGGCAGAGATAGGCCTCGTCGAGGAGATTCCAGGCCTGCTATCCTCGTGGCCGCCATGCCCCACCCACTGGATATCCGAAATGGGGTCTCAGACTCCCGAACCGACTTCTAAGGCTGTTCGAGGGTCCTGGCTTCAGAAGGCAATGGGGATACAGCTGGCAAAAAGAGGATGCATCTTCCACCTAAGGACCAGAATAATCACCATCTCACATGATAGCATTGACTTCGTTGGGGCTGGATCCGTTGGGGAGGGTTCTCTTACCTTCGACTACCTTCTAGACTTCTGTAGCGATTCCAGCGGCCAGGACCAATGGTACGGGGCCGTCTGTCGGTCTGAGGATTCCCCTGACACGCTCCGTCAAGGCTCTAGAAGAGATGGAACTACAGAGGTTTGGAGCAGTCAAGTGCTTGAAAAAAACGGCAAGTGGATACAGACAATGATTTGGAGGGGGGAGGATCCAGAATCGTTTATTCAAGATCAGGTCGAGTTGGGGAAGGAACGTGCTGAAGCCGTTATTGAAACAATAATACAGAGTGCCTCTGGTGAGTAGGTAGTGCGCATGGGTCTGTTAAGCCGGTATATGTGTGAAAGAGCACAGGGAACTAGGCACGCGATCGTCATCGACCCGGCCGACCAGTCGCCCGATGTGGCAGCCAATAGGGCTCTCGCAGCTGCGAACGCCGGCTCACAGATGATTCTCGTCGGCGGTTCCTCGGATACGGACATGGAGAACGTTCACGCCACAATCGTCTCGATAAAGGAGGCACTAGAGCTAGTAACGTGGGCTTCGAGTCAGGACTCCGATTCAGACGAGAGCCTCAGCCAGATCCCAGTTGTTCTTTTCCCCCAGGGAGCCGCTGCACTCTCCCCTGCTGCAGATGGAATTACTTTCATGATGCTGATGAACTCCAAGGACCCCAGATTCCTAATCGGGGAGCAGGTTCGAGGAGCTCCATTTGTCAAGAAATCAGGAATCGAACCAGTCCCCATGGGATACCTCATATGCGAGCCTGGTGGTAAGGCGGGAGAGGTAGGAAAGGCAGACCTGATTGGATACGACGATCACGAAATAGTAGCCGCATATTCGATGGCCGCAGAATTTCTAGGATTCAGATTGCTGTACCTAGAGGCTGGCAGCGGTTCGCAACAACCAGTGAATCCCGAACTGATTAAGACTGCCCGGGACTCTTGCGAGCTTCCTATAATCGTAGGTGGCGGAATCAGGGACGCCAAGTCGGCAAGGGCCGCAGCCGAATCGGGAGCGGACTGGATTATCACCGGCAATATAACCGAGGAATATGATGATGCAAGTGAGCTTCAGGCAGTACTTACTGACCTAATAACGGGCATTCGGTGATGAGCAAAACTCAGACACTCTCAAACCTGTAGCCACATCTCACCCGCCGTGCCCGAGGCTACCTGCCCCTGCTGCAACTCCGAGATGGATGCACATGGAGACGTTGTGGCTGGACACATGCATCACTGTAGCTACTGCTTCGGAATCCTGGCCAGCGACAGGTGGCTGAATGGCAATATCAGACAGACGTCGCTGAGGAACCTTCGCAACGGAGTTTTCAACGGAAAGAGCGCCGGATACCGCTGCCCAACCTGTCAAGGTGAGATGGTAAAGGGACCTGTCCCGACGAGCAAGGATTCGTCAATGGAGATTGACGGCTGCCTGAAGTGTGGATCCATATGGTTCGATAACAGGGAGATCGAACCATTCTTCCCAGAGATTCAGGATCTATTGCCGGAGTCGGATAAGTCCGCGTCGAGATGGGATAAAGCACTTGGGACCCTTGTAGGGATCGCCGGTCTCCTATCAGGCTCACCAGCCGTCATCGATGAAGACACAGACATCTCCCAAGCCAGCGACTCGGAGGAGTGAAACGCCCCTATCTATTGGTTAGGCGCTCGATTTGCGCCTCCATATCCAAAACAAGCAGTAGCAACTCCTCCTCGTTCCTCAGAAGCCTTGAATTCTCCTCCTGGAGCTCTGTGAGCCTACCAGCATCTGCCTCAGCCCCCATTCTACGCGCCTTCTCATTTTCCACCATCCCCTCTAACTGCCTTACCCTCGAGTCAGCGACCCTCAGCCTTTCTTCCAAATCGCTTACCAGGGCTCCGTCGGTACCCGGACCCTTCGCTACCAACTCTGCCTCCCTCACCCTTCGCCTGAGGCTTGCAATCTCCCCTTCCAGGCGAATCATATCGTCCCATCTGGATACCACCTCGTCTACAAGCCTCCCCCTGGGTATGTCTTCCAAACGCTCTCGAAGGCCACGTCCATCATCCTTCGAGGGAGTGTTCACGGTCATACTGGCTCGGAACTAACCAAACCCACGCTCACTTGAACCTTGAGGAACGACTCACCCGCTTCGGTTAAATCGGGACCCTATCTCGGCCGCGCCATGAAGGCATTCAGAGCGACGGGCTCGTTCAGAGCGGGGAAGAGGGTCCAACCATACTCAGTCGATGTGGTAGCAGCAAACAAGGACGATGCTATGGAACGAGTGCTATCCAACTTTGGAAGCCGACACAGGGTGACTAGACGCTTCGTTGTAATCGATGACTTATCCGAGATAGACCCCTCCGAATCGACAGCACCCAGGGTGATAGCTCACTTCGGAACTTCTTCTGACCACAGGAGAAACGAACCAAAGACCGAGGAAGAGTAAGAGCCCATTTCGTAAGTTTCTCCGTACTTAACTGGGCAATTGTGAAAGGGGGCGCTCTGGAGGCGATAGTATGAAGAAGTGGGCAATGCGGCAATATTGGCGTATCCAACAAAGCCAAGCAATGATCAGTTTGGGCTTCTGGACGGCAACAATCACTCTACTGGTATGGCCCTATGTTTCATGGCGATTTAACTCGGATGAGACCCTTCTATTCATACCTATGACATACGTAGGCCTGTTTTCCATAGCCGTCCTAGTTCTTGGTATTGTACTGATTGCGGGCTTCTCATATGACGTGACATTCGGTCTTTGGAGAGACCACATCACAGTAAACCAGGAGAGGAACCCATTCTCGACATACAAGCTGAACCCAACCTGGGGCATAGTGATCGCACAGACGAATGAGATACTTCGTAGAACTGCCCCGGAGGACGAGGAGATTCAGAGGTATTGCAATTTTGTGGACAGGATGCTCGATTGGAACTCTAGAGAGGAGATTTGGGCTAGGGCCATGTCCTCTTGGAAGGATATCATGGGAGACGAGGACCCGTTCCTGTTCTACTTGAGTGAAGAAGCGAGGAAAGACCTTGATGAATCCGCTGACAGCCTCGAAGACTTCTAGAGAGAGCCCTATGCAATTCGACCACCTTGAAATCGTAGGAATCGCCATCGAGGCCGGACTGTCGATAATGGACGTCTACGACTCATCGGGTCAGATCGAGGTGCAGTCCAAGGACGACGAATCCCCGCTTACCAAAGCAGACATAGCCGCTCACAAGACCATCATCAGAGGCTTGGTCACCATCGATCCAGAAGTTCCCGTGGTCTCCGAGGAGGGAAGGGTAGGAGACCCGGAACAAAGTGAATTAGCATGGCTCGTAGACCCTCTTGACGGGACTAAGGAGTTCATCAAGAGAAATGGAATGTTCACAGTCAATATCGCTCTTATGAAGAGAGTGGGGGCCTCGTGGAAGCCAATTTTCGGAGTAGTTCACGCCCCTGTGAGTAGAACGACTTGGCTCGGGGGGATTGATGTCCCAGCAACCAGGATCACCGACGCAGAAACCTCAGTAATATCGGTAAAGAAACAGACAAACACCCAAACACGGCTCGTAGCAAGCGGAAGCCACCGAGCGGAAAGGGACGAGAAATTCGCGAAGGATCTAGGAGAACACGAACTTGTGAGAATGGGCTCATCCCTCAAGGCATGCATCGTTGCAGAAGGCTCTGCGGACCTGTATCCTCGATTCGGCCCAACCTCGTGCTGGGACATAGCCGCAGCCCATGCTGTCGTGGAAGCAGCAGGCGGGTTCGTCCTGTCACCTCATTGCGAACCCTTGGTGTATGATTTAGTCGATGAAGTGCTGAATCCATACTTCCTAGTCGCAAGCAGCACCAAGTGGAACGATATTTGGGCCCAGAATCAGAATTAAATGACCAACGCGAGTCGCCGCGCCACAGAGGTTCTGTCATGGGCAACAAGGTAGTATGGCTAATCGGGCTATCAGGGGCCGGAAAGACGACCATAGCCGAGGCCGCTTGCGAGAGGTATGGGGCTGAACTTCTGGACGGGGATACCATCAGGGACTTCTTCTCAAACCAAGACTTCTCTAGAGAGGGGAGGGAAAGACATCTCCTTGGTATTGCAAAGATGGCGACTCTGTTGTCCAAGCACACACCGGTGATATGCTCGTTCATCACCCCTTACGAGAGCGTCAGAGAGAAGATACTGGATATTCTTCCAGAAAACTCAGTCATGGTCCATGTCTCTACCACTCTCGAGGTCTGCGAGCAAAGAGATGTGAAGGGACTGTACGCCAAGGCTAGATCAGGGGTGATATCCAATTTCACTGGTATTTCGGATCCATTCGATGAACCCAAGTGTGCCCACTTCACACTCGACTCTAGCGGGGAAGACGGTCACACGGTGGATGATATGGTGGATCAACTATCTCACCTCTTCGAAAAAAATAAGGCCGTGCTGCTCCCAGGCCGCTGGCAACCATTGCATGTAGGTCACGAATGGCTGATTCAACAGGAGCTAGATCTAGGCAAGAAGGTAGTAGTTGGCATTAGGGACACGCCAGTATCGGAGAAGGACCCGTACTCCGCCCTCCTTCGCAAGCGAATGATCGAGCACAGGTACGCAGATGAGGACGTAGAAGCATGGATAATGCCAGATATCGAGGCCGTCTCATATGGTCGCAAAGTGGGATACGAGGTAAGGGAGGCGAAGGATATTCCAGCAGAGGTGTTCGAGGTCTCTGCCACTGGAGTTAGAGGGGGCAACAGAGCCAACGTCTCTGAGAGGGTGATGGACTTCATGATAGCAGAAGGTATCTGGGACGGAGAATAGGACCTCATCCGAAATCTCAAATTGATAATGAAAGATCATGGCGACGCATTCATTTCACTCCGTCCATCCCGTGTAACATGACGGAGCCAGACAGGACGGAGCTTCAGAGGATTGCCCAATTGGTTGAGGTTAACCGGGACAGGCTCCAGGCCCTAGAGCAACAGCTTCGGAACCTCGAAGGAATAAAGCTGGAACAGGAGCATGCACTGGAAGCCCTCCTTTCGATATCACAAGATGGAGCCGATGGGGCCATGATTCCTCTAGGAGCAGGAGTTCAACTCGTCGCCGATATCCCTCCCGATGGAGGAGCAGTCATTGATATTGGCAGCAGGATTCAGGCCGAGAAAACCAGAGAGGAAGCTGCTCAGATTCTGGGCAAGAGAAATGAGGAACTGAATGGTATCATGGATTCATTGAGAAAGGAATACGAAGAACTGGAGAAACACGTTGTAGATCTGGCCACCAAGTTCAATGACGCCGTGGAGGGAGCAAAACCTCCTTCTGAAGAAACACCGAACGAGAAACAGCAATCAACAGATGCCCCCACCAAGCGGAAGACCAGAAGGAAGAGGGGAACCGAGCTAACCCTAGATGACTGAGGACATAACATGGGGCTCTTCGACCGATTCCGAAAGAAGATTAAGCAAGCCGACGAGGACAACGGAATCACTGCCGAGGATGGATCCGCAGAAGCAGAGCAAGCACTACGGAAGAGAGAATCACTGGAAGAGGACAGAAGGAAAACCAGGGAACAAGAGAACTCTGGAAAGGAAGGAAACTCGAAAACTGAACCAAAAAGCGAATGGGACGAATTTGAAGATGAAGTCGAAGACCCGTTCCAAAAACCAAGTAGTCCCAAGGAGAGGAAGCTCGCAGCAAGAGATCAGGCCCTGAGAGCTGCAGAAAGGCCCATACAACGTCCAAGAGAAAGTGATGCAATGGATTCAACCACCGGGAGGAGGTTGATCCAATCCGATGTAAAGTTCGAGATAGACATTTCAGAGCACGAGACAAATAAAGGAGGGATGGTGATTAGCGGAGGGCCTGTATTGGACTCGATTCTGGAAGATCTAGAGGACGAACTACTCTCATCGGACATGGGTCACGAGGCGTCCTCTGAGCTTATTGACAGCCTCCGTGCGCACCTCATCGGATCTCGAGTAGGTCGTGGTGCGCCGCTGGACGAGGTCGTGGAAAGGGCACTCAAAGGCGCCATCTTGTCTCTGCTCAGATCCGGATATTGGGACTTCGACAAGACCATCAGAGATCTAGTCTCATCCGACTCGCCGGTTGTAATCATGATGGTGGGCGTCAATGGAACAGGCAAGACCACGACCTCAGCGAAGATCGCTAAGAGGCTGGACGACCAAGGGTTCGACGTAGTTCTTGCCGCTGCGGACACATTCCGAGCTGGTGCAATAGACCAACTGGCCGCTCATGCCGATCGCCTGGGCATCAGATGCATCAAGAGCCAGAGGGGGGGCGATTCGGCAGCGGTCGCTAGGGATGCGATTGAGAGCGCTAGGGCAAAGGGAGACGAGGTAGTCATCATCGACACTTCCGGTAGAATGCAGAACAAGGCAAATCTGATGGAAGAGCTTCAGAAGGTCCACAGAGTGACAAAACCCCACCTAGTGATATTCGTGGCAGATGCACTTGCAGGCAACGATGCTGTAACCCAGGCGATAGAGTTCCAGAGAAGACTGTCCTTCGACGGAGCAGCACTTTGCAAACTGGACACCGATGCAAGAGGGGGCGCCGCCCTATCTATATCCCATGCGACTGGCAGACCGATTGTTCTGATAGGCACCGGTCAGGGATATGAGGATCTGGAGCCGTTTGATCCTAACTGGCTAGTAGACCAACTTATTTCCTGAGCCATCGACCACCTCCTTATTGAGTCGAAACCCCTGTGACCACTCTGATGGAGTCTGAGTCGAAGCCCACAGCCCTCATCGTTCACGAGAACCGAATCACAGCGAACAGACTAAGATCGATAATGAGCCAGAGGGGTTGGGAATCCGAGATTTGCGACGATGGGGACACGGCCGTAGACGAATATTTCAGGATTAAGCCAGACATGGTTTTCATGGGGCTCAACCTACCGACTATGGATGGACACGTCGCAGCACTGGAGATTCGTGAGAGCGACCCCCAGGCAAGAGTGATATTCGTTGTCAGCAAGTCACGACTGGCCAAAGCCAACGATGCGGCATATTCCGCAGGTGCCGTAACCGTCCTAGTCACGCCTCTTACCAGGGGCGACGTCGACCAGAAATGGGTAATGATGAACGGTCCTATTCCCGACGCACCTGGACTAGAGGATCTTGACGAACTCTATCCAGATATCGAAGAGGAAGAACAGCCCCCTCTGCCCCCAATACCAATGATCGCCGATAGCGCCGAGACAAATGCGCCCCCTCCCAATGAGTTACCACCACTACCTGAACCACCAGTGCCCAAGAGGAAGAGGGGAAAGGCTCTGATTCTAGCGATAATCACCGTGTCCATACTAGCTGGATTGGCAGCCACGTTTCACCTCGGTCTAGTAGAAATCTAGTAATCCCGACGGTCTTCAACGAACTCGGCTACTGCACCAGCAACAAAACTACTACCTTGAGGAGCATCTGTGACTATTTCCACCGTCACCACTTCATCGTTCAGGAGGCTCTCATCCAGGGCAGATAGCCTCAGTCCGACCCTCCACCTCTTCAGTATCTCGAAGACGATGTATGTTCCCACTCCCAGAATGACGATTGTATTGCAGCCCCATGCCGCGATGATCGCATAGTCCAATTCTACCTCTCCAGAAGGGCAACCCAAGAGGCCGATGCATATTCTCTTGCTGCAGTCATTGGCTCTGTGGCTCCGTGAATTCCTGAACCGACAATTATCGCATCTGAACCCGCTCTGACTGCTTCTGACGGATTTCCGTACCTCTGTCCCAAGACACCCTCCTTCGAGCTAAGGTTAACCCCGGGAGTCCAAATCATCTTCCCCTCTCCCACCTTGCTCCTCAAAATCCCCAATTCGGATGGATTGCTCCCGTTTCCTATGTAGCCGACAACATGCGGCGAGGCCGTGCCCATTTCCAGAGTCTTGTCTGTGTACGAATCCTCGAGTAGATTTCCAGAGCTAGACATCTGGGCTAGAAGCAAGACCCCCCCTACTCTTTCCACCTCATCCCATGCTTCAGCGATACCATCTACTACATCGGGGCCGCTGACACTGTGCGACGTAACCAAGTCAGACCATACGCGGATATCGTATAGCCCCCCCATCTGGGTCTTAGCAACCCTTCCGATATCAGCGAATTTTCTATCTTCAAACAATAACATCCCCTTGGAACGTGCAGCATCGACAACAGCCCCCCATTCCTCCAAATTGAAATCCTCAACCATGTCTACATGGGTCTTTAGAGCGCAAACATGATCGCCTACGTCTTCTATAATCTGGACAATTTCTTCCACCGTCGGCAAGTCCGCTGCTAACACTACCAAAGACTCCTTTTCACAGGCTATTGACATGAACTGGTGAGAAAGGGGATGAGCGCAGTTGGCCCATCTAGCTCCCCAGGCGTCCTCGGCTTTCATCAATTAGTCCGGTACTTTCCTCTATGTCAAATCTTTCCTCTTCCAAGAAATATCAAGCCCCGTCAGTCCTCGCACGAGTCATGCATCCAGCTGTGTTGGTAGGTGTGGGCGGCGCAATTGGGTCAGTAGCAAGGTGGGGAGTGTCAGAGGCGATGCCCTCAGACGGAGCATCGGAGGTACCTTGGGCTACAATAGTGGTGAATCTGTTTGGAGCCTTCGTACTAGGAGCAATGATGGCAGGGGCCCTTCAAACTGAGACGCTTTTACTCTTCGGCACGGGTATGTTGGGTGGTTTCACGACCATGTCCACATTCGGGGTTGAGACCGTACGGCTAATCGAGTCGGGCAGCTCCTCCGCGGCTTCGATTTACATTGCACTAAACCTCTTAGCACCGCTCACTGCGTGGCTTGGTTGGAGACTCAGTGAGGCCTTTCTGGCGTAGGTGAATGCATGTCTACAGATGAACATGTGAGGATATTCGAAGTCACTACAAAGGATCTCGAAGGTCTTCCGGACTCAAGGGGCGAGACCGTCCGCTCCATGCTAAAGACTGACCATGGAATCAAAGTAGACTCCGTCAGGGTCATCATGGGTTATCAGGTTAGATCTACAATCTCCGACGCACAAGCAGAAACTTTGACCTATGACCTGTTTGCAGACCCGGTAATCGAGGTCGCTAAAACGGGCTCGAGGATACTAGACGACTTCTCAGATGCACCAGAGGTGGCGATCCAGATAGGATTCAAGCCAGGCGTCACGGACAACACAGCTCAGGCGGGATTGGACGGACTGACAACGCTGTTTCCAGAGCAGAAAGAAGCTAGAGTTGCAACTTATACGACCTATGCATTCTGGGGAATAGAAGGCACAGTTTCTCCCTCAGAGCTGGCTGCGACTCTACACAACCCAATGATCGAGATGGCGTCCGTGGCAGACAGGAACGGATGCTTAAACGGGCACTGGCCGCAACTCGGATTTCCAGATGTCCCTCCAAACATATTCAAGGAACCGATGACGGTAAATCTGGAGGTTAGTGACGACGAACTGCTTGAGATTAGCGAAAGGGGACTGCTTGCTCTAAACTTAGAAGAGATGAAAGCAATCCAAAGTCACTACAGAGATCCTGCTGTTAGGGCCGAAAGAACCGAACAGGGACTACAATCGGACAGACCAACCGATGCAGAGCTAGAGTGCCTTGCCCAGACATGGTCAGAGCACTGTTCGCACAAGATATTTGCTGCGAAGATCAGACACGTAGACAAAACAACGGATGAGGACACGACAATCAACTCCCTATTCAAGACCCACATAATGCAGCCAACGCTGGATATCCAAAAAGAGGTAGATTGGCTACTAAGCATATTCCATGACAACTCTGGCGTCATCTCCTGGAATGATGACTGGAGTGTCTGCATAAAGGCCGAGACGCACAACAGCCCCAGTGCTCTCGACCCATTCGGTGGCGCTATTACAGGAATTGTGGGTGTGAACAGAGATATCCTCGGAACAGGATTGGGGGCTAGGCCCATAGCTAATACAGATGTCTTCTGCTTCGGGCCCCCCGACTACTCCGGAACAATCCCCCCCGGACTTTTCCACCCCTCAAGAGTTTTCAGAGGAGTCCACTCAGGAGTTAGATCGGGTGGAAACGAATCGGGGATTCCCACAGTCAACGGAGCAATAGTGTTCGACGAGAGATACATCGGAAAACCCCTGGTCTTCTGTGGTACAGTTGGAATCATGCCCCGAACCCTCGCAGACGGAAGAGAGAGCCACGTGAAGACGCCAGAGCCAGGCGACGTCGTCTACATGGTAGGGGGCAGGGTTGGAAGCGATGGAATCCACGGAGCAACTTTCTCCAGCCTCGAACTAACCGAAGAGAGCCCTAGCTCAGCAGTCCAAATTGGAGACCCCATCACCCAGAAGAAGATGCTAGACATGATTCTGGAAGCTAGGGACGAGGGTCTAATTCAGGTAATCACGGACAACGGCGCAGGAGGCCTTTCCAGTAGCGTAGGGGAGATGGCCGAACTCACAGGTGGAGCAAAACTCGACCTAGGGCAGGTCCCCCTCAAGCAAGCAGGCCTCTCATCCTGGGAGATACTGGTTTCGGAGTCCCAGGAGAGGATGACAGTGGGAGTCAGACCAGACGACTGCGAGAAGTTCGAGGCCTTAGCCAGTCTACATGAGGTCGAAGCAACAGCAGTCGGAGAGTTCACCGATTCCGGGGCATTCGTGGTCCATCATGGACAGACTCCCGTTGCACACCTGCCCATTCATTTCCTATTCGACGGATGCCCACAACTCAATCTAGACTCCGAGTGGAGCCCCCCGACTCACTTACCGGTAGAGACGCCCGAACTGGATGAGGAAGGAATGGGGAAACTCCTCGCCCGGCTCCTAGCCAGACCCAACGTAGCCAGCAAGGAATGGTGGGTCCGTTCCTACGACCACGAGGTGATAGCCCAGAGCGTGATCAAGCCATTCTGTGGCACTAACCACGATGCTCCGGGGGACGCTGCTGTGATAGCGCCCATCCAAGGAGGGACCCAGGGGCTAGTTATCTCGAACGGCATCGCTCCCAGATACTCCGACATAGATTCCTATGCAATGGCGGCGGCCTCCGTCGATGAGGCCCTTAGGAACGCCGTATGTGTGGGGGTCGACCTAGATCTCATTGCAGGCCTCGACAACTTCTGTTGGCCCGACCCAATCGAGTCATCCAAGACACCGGATGGACGGTACAAACTGGCTCAACTGGTGAGAGCGAACAGAGCATTGGATGACGTCTGCAGGGCATACAGGCTACCATGTATCAGCGGCAAGGACTCCATGAAGAACGATGCCATGATGGGAGGAGAGAAGATCAGCGTCCCACCAACCCTGCTATTCAGCCTGCTCGGAAACCACGAAGACGTCCGGAAAGCAGTCTCGTCGGACTTCAAGAAACCCGGAGACGCGATATTCCTAGTCGGAGAGACCCATCAGGAACTCGGCGCCAGCGAATTGGCATTCATGCTGAGGGACGAGGGCTCAGGAGGGATAGGGGGAGCCGTACCGGAAATCGAACCGGAGAGGAACATGACAGTCTACAGGGCCCTTGCTTCATCCATGAAGAGCGGACTAGTGTCAAGCGCCCATGACTGCAGCGATGGTGGCTTGGCCGTGGCTCTGGCGGAGTGCTGCTTCGGAGCTGACTCCGGAGCTTCAATCGACATATCCCCTCTCCAATCAGACTGCTCGGATCTCGATGATTGGGGGGCCCTATTCGGAGAGAGCCTCGGCAGGATACTTGTCAGCGTCAGGCCCTCTGACAAGGAGGCCTTCGAGGAATCCATGGAGGGAGTATGCTGTCACTACCTAGGACTGGTCTCCGAGGGGGACGCCATCTCCGTATCTAGGGACGGAGAAAAAGTCCTCTTGGGCTCGATGTCGGAGATGAGGGACTCTTGGAAGGACACACTACATGGAGGGGGGCTCTGATGACTCCCAGGGTAGCAGTCCTGTCGGGCTTCGGAATCAACTGCGAGACAGAGACCATGGCCGTATTTGAGATGTCAGGAGCCCATGCTGACAGGGTTCATGTCAATAGACTGGTCAACGGGGATTTGAATCTCTCAGACTATCAGATTATGGCGATACCCGGAGGGTTCTCCTTTGGCGACCATCTAGGTAGTGGGAGGTTGATGGGAAACAGGCTTCGCTTCGGTTTGAGGGACCAGGTAAGGGGTTTCGTAAGGGAGGGGAAGCCTGTAATTGGTATTTGCAACGGCTTCCAGGTACTTGTGAAGATGGGACTTCTTCCCGGTGACGAAGAAGTCTCCCTAACCCAGACTGCCTCCCTAGCACTCAATGACAGCGGACACTATGAGAACAGATGGGCGACCCTTGAGTTCGACTCAAAGAGTCCATGCATATGGACAGCGGGGCTCGAGCGCATCAGGGTCCCAGTGCGGCATGGGGAGGGAAAGTTCGTCACAGACGATCCCAACTTGATGGATAGATGGGCAGAGTCCGGCCAATTGGTCGCGAGGTACGTCGACCCTTCGAGCGAATACCCCAGTGCTAGCGACAACATCCTTCCTTACCCAATCTCTCCCAATCAGAGCTGGAGGAACGTCGCCGGGGTCTGTGACCCGACAGGGTTGGTTTTCGGGTTGATGCCACACCCCGAGGCAAACCATTCAACATGGCTCGGAGCCACATGGACCAGAGAAGACAATGAGCACGGACAGGGAGAGGGGATGGCGATTTTCCACAATGCAGTCAATCACGTAACGGACTCCTGAGCACCTCAAAGCAATTGCAGAATTCCCAATGCCCGCCTAGTTGCCGCTAGAATCAGTACTGTCACAAGTATTCCTCTGACGCCCTTCTGGGAGGAGGATGTGGAGCCATACCTAGATCCTATCGAACCTCCTGCAAGTACGGCTATTCCGAAAGGAATCAGAAGACTAGGGTCTAGGTCAAGCCTACCGGCGACCCCCGCTCCGGCTAGTCCAGCGAGCGAGTTTAGCCAGACGAAGAGGGCAGTCGTCGCCGCGGCCTCCTTCGCTTTGGCCCACCTCCCGAGCATTAGTGCGGGGAGTAGAAAGATACCACCTCCCAGGCCTATCACTCCACTTGCCAAGCCAATTCCACCTCCAACTACCGCAGCCTTGGTAGCGCTGGGTCTGACTGCCTCGCTAACCCCTGCATCACCTGAAAGCAACCTCCAAGCCGCTAGGATAAATGCGAGCGATAGCAGCGCGTCGTACACGGCCCCTTCCACAAGCATGAATCCTCCAAGGGCGGCCATGGGCACGCTTGCGGAGATGAATGGAAGAGACAGGTTCCTGACATGGTGACCAGACTTGTGGTAGCGCCAGAAGGCAATCCCGGCCACAATCAGATTTAGTGACCATGCATATTGCTTGAGCCAAATCGACTCCGATGATGCAAACGTCGTCAACGACAGGACAGCTAGGTAACCCGAGGCCCCCCCGAGCCCAACCGAGGAGTACAGGGATGCTACAGCGAAGAGGGCCAGTAGAACAAGCACCAACTCAGTGGAAACCACGAGGACCGCTTTGGGAAGGACACTTCAACTCCACCGTTTCTCGGTGACCATGGAGGTAGGAGTCTCCCTGCAACGGGCAATCGAACTGACTAGCCAACTTACCCTGGCCAGAGAAGACGAGACAATTCCGTTGATTATGGCATCTGGCCGCACTCTTTTCGAGGACCTAAGATCAATGGTAGATGACCCGAGGTTCGACAACTCCGCTATGGATGGATGGGCAGTAAGAGAGGCAGATTGCAAGGAACTAGGAGCCATACTGAGGATAGTGGGAACCAGCCAGGCGGGCTCTGAGGAAATCCCGACCGTAGATGCAGGTGAAGCTTGCAGGATAATGACCGGCGCACCCGTACCCCAGGGAGCGGATGCCATTGTGATGGTCGAAGACTCTACTGTTGTAGGGGACAAAGTAACAATCGACGGACCGGCCAGACCCGGCTTCATCCGCTGGAAGGGCGAGAACCTAACTCGTGACACCGTGGCCTTGAGAGCTGGCACCGTTCTGACTCCGGCTTCGGTTTCTCTCGCAGCAACAATGGGCCATGCGAACATCAGGGTGGTAAGGAAACCAAACATTGCTGTGATAGGGGTCGGAGACGAATTGACTCCTCCCGGGGAGCCTCTCTCAGAGAGCTCGATATACGAGTCCAACACCTTCGGGCTATCATCACTTGTGGAGAGGATGGGAGGAACTCCAAGGAGGCTCGACCTGATTAGGGACAGCATGGATCGTCTGAGAGAAACTCTAGACGAAGCTGCAGCGTCATGCGACGCCATTCTTACCAGTGGAGGGGTCAGCATGGGAGAATGGGACATGGTTCGCAGAATAATGGAGGAAGAGGGAGATATTAGGTTCTGGAAGGTGATGATAAGACCAGGAGGCCCACCCCTTTTCGGCTCTTGGAGGGGGAAACCAATTTTCGGGCTTCCAGGAAATCCAGTCAGCAGCCACATCGTCTTCACGGTGCTGGTAGCACCATGGATGTCATCCAGTATGGGCTCCGAAGATGGAACCAGACCCAGGCTTGCCAACAGAGTAAGAGTGGAGATGGAGGAGTCTCTGAAGGGAGCGCCAGGGAAGCTGTGCATGAGGAGGATATCTATCAGACAGGAGGGAGATAAACTGCTAGGATCCACAAGAACGCACCAAGGAAGCGGCAATATCCACAGTATGGTAGCTCACAACGGCCTTTCTCTTCTCCCTCCGGACTCGGATTGTCAAGAGGGCGACACTATCGACGCTCTCTGGCTTATCTAGACACTAAACCTAAGAGCGCTCGATTCCAATCAATGGCTCACTGTAACTAGAAGGTGAAAGCAACCCCGATTACATTCTGTGTGGATTTCTCAGGCATGGTTTCAAAGGAGCGCGCTGTGACTAATTACCCCGGACAAGGTGACGCGATGTCAGACAAGAAGAACAATGGCTTCTCCGAGGATGGTTGGATCGAGGTAAAGGGAGCCAGGACTCACAATCTGAAGAACATCGACGTTAGCATACCGAGAGGAAAGTTCGTCGTGATATCTGGGGTTTCAGGCTCCGGGAAATCAAGCTTGGCCTTCGATACTCTGTATGCAGAGGGCCAAAGACGCTATGTCGAGAGCCTAAGCTCCTACGCAAGGCAGTTCCTCGGACAAATGAAGAAACCAGACTGCGACTCTATTGAAGGGCTATCACCGGCTATCAGCATAGATCAGAAGCAAGGAAGTCACAACCCCAGATCGACAGTTGCTACTGTAACCGAGATGATGGATTACATGCGCCTCCTGTGGGCGAGGGTCGGACTCCCCCATTGTCCCGAATGTGGACGCGAGGTTAGCAGGAGGACCGTGCAGGAGATTGTCGACGATGTCATGTGGCGCTTTGAGGGACATGGAATAGCGATTTGGAGTCCTGCGATCAGGAATCGAAAAGGCACCCACGCCGACTTGTTCAATGCTCTAGTAGACCAAGGATACCTTGCAGGCAAGGTAAATGGAAGAGAGGCTAGTTTCGAAGACCCCCCACGTTTGGAAAAGAATCTGAGACACGATATAGACGTCAGAGTGGACAGACTGCTGCTGACACAACCCAATAGACAGAGGCTAACAGAAGGGGTAGAGGCGGGATTGCGCCTCGGCGCAGGGTCCGTTGCTGTGGAGAGTTTGAGTGCGCCAAAACCCGGGGAAGACAATGCAGAAGAGCAGAGATTCAGGACCCAGGAGGGAGAGGTAATCGCTTACTCGGAGGAGTTTGCATGCCCAACCCACGGCTCCTTTCTACCTGAGATGAGCCCCCGAGTGTTCTCATTCAACAACCCCCTAGGAGCGTGCCCCACCTGTCAGGGTCTAGGGGTTGAACGGTCATTCTCTCCCGATCTCGTAATCGACAGGACAGCTACGGTGGGAGAGGGATGCATCAGGCCTTTTCGGAGGTCGATGATGTCCGGTTGGTACCGAAGCCAGATGACTCAGACATGCGACCACTTCGGCATACCCACGGACGTCCCATTCGGAGAATTGGACGAGGACAGTCGCGATATCATGCTCAATGGCTCAGGAGGCGAGGTGATCAATTTCGAGTTCAACTCTGAGAAGGGATCCTCGTACACTATGTCCAGACCATGGGAAGGTGTCTTCTCCAGACTCGCTCGTACATACAAGGATACCAGCTCAGAGCGAACTAGGTCCAGGCTATCCTCATTCATGACTGACGAGCCGTGTTCAGACTGCCGTGGAGACAAACTGAACGATGCCGTCTGCAAGGTCACCGTCGGTGGTGTGAATCTTCCAGGAATTTCAAGTTGTAGTGTGCTGGAAGCCTTGGCTGTGGTACAGAATTGGAGGCTGGGGGGCTTGGACGATACATGGGACAATCTCGACAGAGATGCCCCAGACAGCGTCACAGTCCAATCGACCGAGAGGCTAGACGAGCGTTCCATGTACATAGGAAAGGAGATCATCAAGGAGATAGAGTCTAGGCTCAGGTTCCTTGCCTTGGTTGGGTTAGACTACCTGACACTAGATCGTAGGGCAAACACTCTCTCGGGCGGGGAGAGTCAGAGGATACGATTGGCAACTCAGATTGGCACCCGACTAACTGGGGTAATGTACGTCTTGGATGAGCCTAGCATAGGTCTTCATCCCAGGGACAACGACAGACTACTTCAGACGTTGAGGGAGCTAACAGATCTCGGGAATACACTGCTGGTTGTGGAGCACGATGAGGCTACGATGAAGCAGGCAGATTGGCTGGTTGACCTCGGACCCGGCGCCGGTAAGGACGGCGGCCAACTGGTCGTGAGCGGGACCTACCCAGATCTCCTACGAAGCAATGAGAGCCCCACAGCCGCATATCTGTCGGGGAGGGAGGAGATCCCTATTCCCGACGACAGAGTCGAGCCTGACGACGAACGATGGATCAAGATTACAGGTGCCCGTCAGAACAATCTCCAGGACATCGATGTCAGGATACCCCTCGGCTGCATGGTAGCCGTTACTGGGGTTTCGGGATCCGGCAAGTCGTCTTTGGTTACTGAGACACTCGCACCAGCACTTCTCAGGGAGCTCCACGGAACAGACTCAACCCCCGGCGCCATGGATGGGATTACAGGCCTGGAAATGGTGGATAAGACCATAGTGATCGACCAATCACCCATTGGAAGGACTCCAAGATCTAATCCGGCAACTTACACGGGTGCGTTCGGACCTATCAGGGACCTATTCTCACAGACAAAATTGGCGAAGGAAAGGGGATACGAACCGGGGCAGTTCTCCTTCAATGTCAGAGGAGGGAGGTGTGAGGCATGCAGTGGAGCGGGCTCTACTAAACTGGAGATGAACTTCCTACCAGACGTGTGGGTAACCTGCGAAGTGTGCAAGGGAAAGAGGTACACCAGGGAGACACTAGAGGTCAAGTGGAAGGGCAAGACGATTCATGATATTCTAGAATTGAGTGTCGATGAGGCATGCGCCTTCTTCGAGAATCAACCCAGGATCCACAGGATAGTCAAGACGGTCCAGGATGTTGGATTGGGATACATCAGGCTAGGACAGCCTGCAACAACACTCTCTGGAGGAGAGGCCCAACGAGTCAAGTTGGCGACCGAACTCCACAGACCACCAAGGAAGCACACATTCTACATCTTGGACGAACCGACCACGGGACTGGCTCTATCAGACGTCCATCAGCTCATCGAAGTCCTACTGCGGCTACGACGCAACGGGCACACGGTGATAGTGATAGAACACCACCTCGATGTGATCAAGTGCGCAGACTGGATCATCGACCTAGGTCCCGAGGGAGGAGAGTTGGGGGGGGAGGTGGTAGTCGCAGGAACGCCTGACGAGGTCGCTAGGGAGCCTGGAAGCTATACGGGTCAACACCTAAACGGCATGGTCTGATAGAACCAATCCCAAGCCTTGAGAACCCCGACCGGAACCGATATCCATGTACAGGTCAGGGAATCCTGCACTCAATGACTCAACATTCCAGAAATCTGCCTACAAGGACGCTCCTTGGTGGGAGGGATACGAGTCCAACATGATGACAATCGAGGGAGTAGCGGAGAAAACGGGGCTCCTCCTCCTGATTACGGCCACAACTGCACTGTTCACCGCTTTCTCGATGCCTGATAGTGCCCCACTTATCTTAGTCGGAGCATTTGGTGGCTTAATCGTGGCCTTGATTGTGATTTTCTCCGGGTCCACTAATCCAATGCTAATATGCACATACGCAGCGTTAGAGGGGCTGGTAATAGGGGGGATAACCTGGTATTTCGAAGTGGGCCTCGACCTTCCAGGGATTGGAATCCTAGCAGCTTTCCTCACCTTCATGATTCTCGCATCAATGATTGCGATTTACAGAGCGGGCCTAATCAGGTGGGACAGGAATCTAGCGATAGCGGTATATTCCTCGATGTTTGCTATCATTTTGATCTACATATTCTCTATTATTGGTGCAGTCACGGGATTGTTTCAAGTCCCTTACATCCACGATGCGACCCCTGTAGGGATAGCATTCTCGCTCTTTGTCGTAGGAATCGGAGCACTCTGCCTTGTGGCAGACTTCGATTTCATTGAGAGGGGTGTCCAGATGGGAGCACCAAAGCAATTGGAGTGGAGAGCCGCCTTTGGGCTGATGGTCACACTAATCTGGTTGTACCTGGAAATCCTGGAGTTGCTGGCAAAGATTGCCATTTACTCGAGGCGCTAGATGATGCAAACAGATCTCGTTTTGCAGCTAACCTTAGCTGGGATAGCACTCGGTCTGTTCGAGGGAGTTCGCCCGGGCCCCCTATTGACCATGGTAATCCGAGAGACTCTAACCGGAGGGTGGTCCGCAGGTGCAAGGGCCGCATCAGCTCCAATATTCACGGATGGCCCCTTAATCGTGATCAGCGTACTGCTGTCAGGATGGGTCGCCGATCAGCCTAGTCTTATGTTCACGATTTCCATGCTGGGAGCCTGTTTCCTACTCTGGTTCGGTATCGATTGCTTCAGAATAGAACCACCTGATTCTGATATCGGGCAGCAGGAGGTCACTGGATCATTCAGCAGGGGGGTGATTACGAATCTACTGAATCCGAACGTGTATGTGTTCTGGTTCCTAATCGGCGGCCCTCTGATGGCATCAGCAGCAGACGAGGAGCCCGTGGCTCCTGTGGCCTACGCACTATCTTTCCTGGTAACGATAATCATCGTAAAGATGGTTATAGCCCTCATCTTCGATAGGACACGAGGCTCTATGTCACCAAGAGTATACAAAATTGCATTGGGAATTTGCGGTCTGGGCATGATTGGATTCTCTGCCGGTTTCATGTACCAGGCCTATGAGCTGTTCCCGGCGGCATTCTAACGTTGAATCCGCGATACTCAGCCTATGGCAACGAGCCAGACCCGCTTACCTCTGCCAACCACTCCATAGCAGAGCGATAGTCTGACTCAGCCTCAAGATCGTCTTCCAGCAGAAGCGCCTGAGCAGCGTCCCAGAGCGCCCTCAGGGCTGGGACCCAGTCGCCCCCCTTGTCGCGGCTTTCTTCATCGAATCTCCATGCATCCGACTCCGTCTTTTCGTGCACTACCAACCATGCCCAGCCCATGGAGGCTTCCAGACCTCTACCCTTCCTAGCCATGGATACAGTGGAGGCAACCCCATCATCAGCGGCCTTCCGCACCAACT
This sequence comes from Marine group II euryarchaeote REDSEA-S11_B3N4, assembly GCA_001628485.1. GTDB lineage: Archaea > Thermoplasmatota > Poseidoniia > Poseidoniales > Thalassarchaeaceae > UBA36. The sequence continues at coordinate 24,100 of LURR01000006.1, forward strand.
CGTCTGCGAATGATAGAGGGCCTGGGAGAGCTCCGCGCTCCCAAGGAAGCCTATCTAGCTTCATTGCAGTGCTCAGCGACTCGCTTAACTCTCGTAGAAAAGCCCCGAACCCCTGTTTCCTCTTTGACTGTCTTGAGTGAACCCTCTCCGCCTCCTCTCCTACCAGTCCGAACAAATCCTCTAGGATTGTCTCACCGTGCTCTTCCCAGAGAGAAACCAGAACAGGGTGGCATGACGAGTCTTCAAGCCTCACGACCTTTTCATCCAGGCTCACTACGACGCCATCCGACCTGACGTGGATTCCATCGTCTATCGAATCAAGTACACAGGCAAGCGCCCGACGCTCGTCCTCCGTACCCCTCATGTGATCTAGGAACTCCCCTCTGTCATCATCGGAGAACCAGTTACTACCGACGACGAATCCATCGGTGATCGAGTTCAGAATACTGTACCTGCACGCCCTTGCTAACGCATTGTCCTCCAACGACATCTTTAGCCAGGTATTCAGAACTTCATCCACTCTCTCAAGACCCTCTTCGGGTAGAGCCCTGTCCTCCGGCCACCCCTCTGGCCTCCATATCCAAGCCGCCTCGCAGACCTCGCCGAGTTTATTCGGAGGCATCATCGACACAGCCATGCTCCTTGCCACGGGCTCTTCTGTCTTGGCCAACGCTGCAGGGGAGAGCCCCACCCTGGTTCCATCGGAGAACTCGAGCTTCAGCCAGCCATCCGCCGTCCCTAACTCCGAGACAACTGTCTCTTCGTCCAGTCCCACAGACCACTTGCAAGAATCTCCCTGTAGATCCACTGAAGTGTTCCCGAGCGTCCACTGCACCCATTCGGAGGGAGGATTCGGCTCAAATCCAGTGTACACGAAACCCCCATCCCACGAGAAGAAGTACTGGCCTGCCTTGGCATGGTCGTCCCAGACCAAAAGCCTCAGCCGGGGGTGGTTGAAGTTCTGGATGCCTACAAGATGGCCAGGCCTACCGCTCCCTCTCTTTAGGTAGCTAGCGTTACCATAGACGTCGCTCTTGAATACCGAGACTGTAGTCAGATCCTCCTCAGACGCTCCTACCAGGCTCCCAGCAAGGGAACGGGATACATCCCCTCCGCTTCTTTTGGACATCCTCTTCTTCAGCCACCTGATATCGTTTCTTCTTGAGGAGACAGCTTTGAGCTCGTGCAACGTCAATGCCATGGGGTCCTTAGTACCGAAGAGGGAGACCTTCCCCAACTCCCCTAGTATCTCTGGAAGGAAACTCTCTGGGTTTTCCAGCAGTGCCTCCAGGTTCCTCTCGAGCCTCTGCTGAATTTCTTTCGAGGCCTGTTTGATCCCCCTTACCCTCACCCTCTTCCTGCGGCTTCTGTCACCGGGGAAACGAACTTCTGCGGGAGGCTTGGCCATGATATCCAATCTACCGAAAGGCATCCCAGACTTGAGTTCGTCGGGGGCCCTACATCGCTCCTCTTCTGCTGAAAGCCTCTCTTTCGTTATCGCTCATTTCCGACGGTATTATCAGGGAATGTACCCAACCATATTGAATCTTTGAGATTTCTTCAAGGCTCCCAGAGAAGACTCTTTGCCCCTTAGTTCCAACATCACTCAGAAGCATCCCCTCCCACTCGTTGACTACAACGCTAGTGGAATCTAGACCATCTCCCTCTTCCAACCACTTCGAAGACATCTCCTCAAGGGTGGAAATGGCTTGCGAAGGACTCATCGGAGTCGGAAGGTCGAAACCCATCCCCGTCGGATCGAGATCTAGAAGAACCAGCGTATGCAAGCCACTTTCCAAATTCCTCAGAATCATTTCCAGTGGTGACGTGGCAAGATAATTTCCGTATGGATATGGTAGCGTGACCTGCCTTCCGAACTTGTACGATTGAAGTCCAGATAGAGAGACGGCAAGCGAAGTGGCAGACATCCCAGGGATTACTTCGAAACCAATCCCTTCCTCCATACATCTAGCCTCTAGATCTATGTGCGTGGTAGCTTGCATCGGGTCTCCAACGACCAAAAGTGCCACAGAATCGTTCCGTGACTCGGCCAGCAGAGTCTCAGGACTTTCCACAGACGGGCGCATCATCCTTTCCCAGGGCCCTACCACGCTCTCCAGCAGGGCCTCCTGTTCCGTGGGCAGAACTGCGGTATATCCCTCTAAGTACCTCTTTTTGCACCTCCGTGCCACACTCCTAGCCCTCTCAGTCATGTGTTCCAGATCTCCTGGACCGATACCGATTAGCCATAGCCCGGCAGGAACCTCATCACTTGCCATCCCCCTTCCCTATGCTCTCATGCACATCAATATGATGTGACTCAGAACTTCAGGCGAAAGGAGCCATTTCGACCCAACAGAATCCCTGAGTAATGATCATCCACACGCGAGTCGAAGGGGTCCATCGAGTAAACCAACTCCTTACTGTAGGTCTTGTAAAGGAACATCTCCCAAAGAAAGCCCCTGTTCCCCCCCGCAGAAAGGAAGTCTCCTCCAGAGACCCTCCTGATTTGGGAAAGCACCGCCCCAATGTCCTTCGAAAATCCTAGAACTCCTGTCTCCATCACCACGAACTCACCATCATCAAACTCCTCCCAGGCCGACATATCGTTGATGTCCATCCTATTGCACTCATCGCAGCCATACAGGTCTACAGTAACATCCCCATGCTCGCAGTTAGGGAACATGCTGGACATGAATTGGAAGTAGTTCCCGCTACAGGGATCACCAATCACCATCAGTTTCTTCCCCTTGGTCTCGGACATCTCCTTAGCTACCCTGAACATCTTCTTTGTGAGCAGGTTTCGTTTTATCGGCGAGATTAGGATGCTCTTGATCATGTGACCCTCATCTCCGTCATTGTCAAGCCATGGCGCCTACCGGCCCATCAACGTGATGCGTCACCTGAGGGTCCCAAATCGAGATGTGGAGAGCATCCTGAGTCTACTCAGAGAGAGGGAATGGCTAGCTTCTGACATGAGGGTTTTCTCGAAGGACGATGCAGAATTCCGCTTGGTCCCCATTGATCCTGGATCTCCAATCGCACTCCCAGCACCCTTTGACAAATACGAGACAGAAGTCCATGAGGGTCAGCCCGACAATAGAATAGATTCCGATTGGTGGAATCATCTCACGAATCTTTTGGGACCAGAGGTGATTGCGACTCATGGCGAAGCATGGCCTTCTTCACATGAGTTCATTTCGGATATGATGATAGTAAGAATCGAGGACAAATTGGATAGGTTCTCTGCCCAAATCGCTGAGGCCAAACTCCTTTCCCATCCTCACATCAGACTAGTCCTAAACGACGAAGGCGTCCAGGGCGAGCTAAGGATACGCAATCTAACCCCGATTGGTGCCAGAGTCGATGGCGCGATAGTTACCGAAGCAATTCCAGACTCCGTGAGCAGTACCCGGGTCCTGGTCCGAGAGTCTGGGAAATCCATCGCTTGCGATCCAAGAAAGGCGTACTTCTCGACCAAACTCCAGTCCGAGAGACTCGAGACTCTTGCTCTGGCCAGAGAACTTAGAGAACTACTAGGAAGACCGTTAAGGGTCTGCGATCCATTTTGTGGAGTAGGCCCTTCGCTAGCAATTCTGCTTTCGGAACCGGGCCTAGTCAGCGAGGTGCTGGCATCCGATCTGAATCCCCATGCAGTGGAGCTCCTGATGGATAACCTCCGCAGATGGGACGGTAGGAGTTATCCGATGGAACCCGCTCCGATATCAAGGATTTTCGAAGACCGCATAATCGGGGTCGCTGATGCCATGCAACTACAAACAAATCCGGAGTTTACTGGTAGGTGGGACCTGCTCATAGTAAACCTCCCACATAGAACACTCGATATTCTACACTCTCTTGTGCCCCTGCTTGACCGAGAGACTCCATCTATGGTTAGGGGCAGGGTTATTGTTCCGGAGAACGAAATTGAGCAGGCCAACCGATCCATTAGTCGAGATCTCCCTGACTCGCTGGCAGGGTCCCCAGCTCCAAATCTGAGAATAAAGAGAGATTACAGTACCAAACTAAGATTATGCTCTTTCCAGGCTTGGATTGCACCTCGGGAGGACTAGTTTGAACAACATCCTAGACAAACTTTCTAGCATGTCAGAAGCATTTCCTGATAAGATAGCATTTGCATTCATAAGGAAAGGAAAGAAGAACAAAACAGACAGTATCTCTTTCAGAGAACTCGATCAGAAGAGCGATAGAGCAGCCCGCTATCTATCGATTAGGGGTTTCAAGGACGGCCTAGTAACACTCGTACTAGCGCGTCCTAGTACCGATTTCGTCGTACTGATGTATGCAATGCTCAAGACGGGGGCAGTCCCTCTCCTGTTACCTCCCATCGAAATCAGGAAGCGGAAAGGAAGAGCGCAGCTAAGAAAAATTCTGAACAGAGCCAGACCGGAGGGGGTAATCGGAAGCGGGATTCTGCTCGCGATTCGCAGGATTCTCCGCCTCGGACCCAGAAAGTTGAGGACAATAAACATCCGAAATCTAAGGAAATCCTCCCTCGATTTTAGCAACGAGTCAGATTTTATCTCGAAAAAGGAAATTGACTGGACCGACATCCCGGCCCTTGTTAGGTACACAACAGGAAGCACCGGGCCACCGAAGGGAGTGATATACTCTCACGGGATGCTACATTCTCTCCTCCACACTCTCGAATCGGAGGGAATTACGTCTGATGACGTCTTCTTCGGAAGATCTGGTACGCTAATCATCCATCCTCTGATTGGAATTTCATCCGTGTCAATAATTGCTAAACCTAGAAATGTCACAGGGCAGGAAATAGTCGAAACCATCTCTAATTGGGGGGCGACGGCAGCATTCCTGTCCCCTCCCTCGGCAATCCATCTGGCAAACTACTTGGAAAGCCACGCGGAATCACATCATCAATTACGGGCAATGCTGAAATCCCTAACACGGATTTACGTAGGAGGGGAAACGATTTCTGCTGGTTTCGTCAGTACGATTGAAAGCCACCTATCAGAAGAGAGGCCAACCCGTGGAGGATTCCATCTTGTTTACGGGGCTACTGAGGGATTTCCCCTCTGCCATGCCAAGGCTAGCACCATCATAGAAACTTACCCAAAAACCAAGTCTGGAATGGGTTTCTGTCTGGGAGAACCAGTGGAGGGCATTAGGATCAGGGTGCTTTCTTTCGAGGACAACAACGAACAGTTTGACCCTTCCATTGCGTCAGAAGTCCCGGGTTCTGGACCTGGTTCCATAGGAGAAATCTCGGTCATGGGCCCAGCAGTATATTCTTCTCTTATTGGGCAGGATGAGATAGAGTTTGGAGGCCGAAAGACCACCGCTCACGACTCTCTCGACGGAACTAATTGGCATCGAACCGGGGATTTGGGATACTTAGACGAGCATGGTAGAGTTTGGATAGTCGGTAGGAAGGCTCACAGAGTTAGATCGAAAGACGGCTCCACTCTACACACCAAGCAGATAGAGGAGATCTTCAATCATAGTCTCGGGATTAGAACTGCTTTGGTGGAGGGTCCGGATAACCATTGGCCTGTGATTCTGGTCGAAAAGGACAACGCTCCCTGGAACGAAATGGAAAAAAGGCTGAAAGAAGAGACGAAACGGGCCTGTCGTTTACTGGGCTATGATGGTGAACTCACTTTCCTCCAGTATGGAGGGGAGTTTCCGGTAGATGCAGGTCATGAAGCTAAAATAGAGAGAGAGAAATTGAGCGATTGGGCCAAGCAGAGACTGCACGGAAACCAGCCTAACTGACGATTCATTGGCGCCCCGACCGGGATTTGAACCCGGGTCGCAGCCTCGACAGGGCTGCATGATAGGCCACTACACCATCGGGGCCGGCTCTCCATCGAGATAGCCTTCCTTTTTCAAGGTTTGAGGGGGCATCATTGATGGCCTAACCGTGCACAGGCTATGCATGGAAGGAGCCCCTGTGGTCATCGACGTCATAGATAATGGCGGCCAGTGGACCCACAGAGAGTGGCGCATGCTTCGATATCTGGGCGTGGATACACAAATACTCCCAAACGATGTTCCGCTATCAGAAATACGTGAATTAGACGGCTTAATTCTATCAGGAGGAGCGGCCAGAGTAGGCCTAACCGGAAAGTTAGGAAACTGTGCAGAATACCTCTCTCTAGAAGTTCCGATCCTAGGGATATGCGCTGGCCACCAATTCATGGCTAGACACTATGGAGGGAATGCAGGTGAGGCTCCTAAGCCAGAGTTCGGTGCAGCAACCATTTCCCTAGTAGGGGATGGCGGCCCCCTGTTCCAAGGCACACCATCCCACCAAACGGTTTGGGAGAGCCATAATGATGAGGTAACCACGACTCCACCGGGTTTTACTGTGATCGCCGAAAGCGAGTCCTGCAGAGTGCAGGCCATGCAGAACGAAGAATTAGACAGATTCGGTCTCCAGTTCCATCCCGAAGTAAATGATACTGAGTTCGGGTCGAATATCTTCGAAAACTTCGTCGAGATTTGCAAATCTGCGAAATCTGCATAGGACAGATTGAAGAAGGCCCGGCAGGTCGCCGGCTTGGTAGCAATGAAGGGCGGCAAGGAGATCCTACACAAATGCAGAAACTGCAACAGGACCGACAAGAGGCAGTATAACCCCACGGCCGAGGAGCACTGCAACCACTGCAACGCCCCCATGGACCCCCTAGAGATTCGATACAAGTGCGTTAACTGCGGACACATGTACTGGGCCGAGGCAGACTCCACTGGTAGATCCTGTCACAAGTGTGGATACCGAATCTTCGTCAAGCCACGAAAAGATGGCATGGCCAAGGTTCTGAAAGCCGAGTGACAATCGCGGAGTTCAAGACCCGCCTCTCTCCCATTAGTACGTGGCAAGCTGGCTTGAGACAGAGGCTCCGACTAGTTTCGATGAACTAGCAGTCCCGGCGACCGTTCGTCAGACACTCGCTTCCAGTAGCATCTCAATGGATCCGCCCCACTTACTAATCACCGGACCAGCGGGTGTAGGTAAGACCGCATCTTGGCGTCTATTCGCCAGACAGCTTTTGGGACCCGGATGGAAATCCACGACGCACATCCTTCAAGCACGAGATTTAGTGAGGCAGAGAGGAGCAATGTCCTCTTTCGAAGAGTTTCTGCGACCCAGCGGGTCAGAGAAGGACACCTTGGCAGGAAGGACCAGTCTGGATGCTTTCGATAGAGGAATCTCTCTTTACCCAGATGAAAACATTGCTCCAGCAGGTTCGGAGACCGAAGTGCACGATGGAATGATGCCTGTCAGCCGTCTGATAGTGATTGAAGACGCCGATTACTTGGGACATATTCGCCAAGCATATCTCAGGAGGATGATGGAGACCGTAGGTGTTGCCTCCAGATTCGTTCTCATAGCCCGTGCCCCATCCAGAATCATAGACGCACTACGATCACGTAGTCAGATGATTAGGATCCCATCTACCGACAGAGAAACAATCACCACTACTCTATTACAAATAGCTGAGAAAAACGGATGCATACCGGCAGAAGGAGTAATAGAGGACATATCTTACATTTCCGAAGGCAATCTCAAGAAGGCTGTCTTCACACTGGAGATGCTAGATTCGAGGGGGCTTGCTTCAGATCGCTCGGCAGTTCACAAGATGGTTCAGGCATCAACTCTTCAAGCAGGAAGGAGACTAGTAGAACTAGCTATTCGAGGCAAGGTAGTTGAGTGGAAGTGGGAAAATCAACGAGGAAGGAATAAGAAAGTCCTATCAGGAGCAATGGCAGAAGTTGACAACCTGATGAATAATCACGGTCTAGATTCTACCGACCTCGTCTCCCAGATTCATTCAGTAATAATCGGAAGGAGACTCAGCGTCCCCCAGTCACTAAGGTATGAGATCCTGGATGCATTGTCGGAATGCGATGTAGGACTACAGAGATCCACTTATCCTAGGATTCACTTCGAGAGATTCCTGCATCGAACTGCCATCGCGGGGAAGAAGCACGGACTCTCGATGTAATCGTGGCGGGCGCGGCAGGATTCGAACCCGCGGTCCCCGGCTTAGGAGGCCGGTGCATTATCCAGGCTATGCTACACGCCCGTTCTTGCGAGCACGCACTCCTGAAGAAATCTGCCCCAAAAATGAGCACTCTTCGTAGAGCCATCCGATGCCATGAAGCAGGGGAGGCTTCTGGGGAACACATGGCGAGCAATATGTCTGACCTGCCAAACCCCTACGGCGAAGACGACTTACCCGGCTCCTCTGAGTCCGCTCTGGAACGAAGAGTTCGAATCAGGGACTCCCAGAGAGTATTCTGGACCAAAATTGCCACTATACGGTGGAGCGGCCTCGCCAGAATATCCGTATCCTTCGCTGCTGTATTGGCTACACTAGTCCTAGCATCTGGCCGGGGAGGGGAACTAGTGTACATCGGTGTTGCACTTTTCGCATTTCAGGCCGTTCTTTTCTTCCCTGCTATGCTGGCCTCTTCCTTCGCCCAGATGTCCGCTAGAGACCGACTACAGCTGAAAATTGGACGTACTAGATCCATGGAAGCCTATCCCGGTGTTGAGAGAATCCTAAACACGCTCCAAGAGAGAACACTTAGAGAGAGAACCAGGCTGATATGTGCGTTACTTGCTGCAGGAGCGCTGAATTCTGAGGATAACTTCGAGACAGGAACAATTCTGGCGTCGATACTCTTCGGATTGGCTGTATTCCTAGGATCTATCTCGATTATCAACACACTTCAGTTGGAACGTCGAATTCCAATGATAGACTCAGACTTCCCGTTGCTATCCATGCACGCCCCGACTCTCCATCAAAGCACTCTAAAGAGAGCCCTTACTGATTTGGTGGTCGCACATTTAGATCCGGAAACAGCGGGGGCATGGGACGATTGGGTCCTTGGCCTAGAAAATAAGGTCAGATCAAACCAAACTCCTGAGTCTGCGGTAGAGCACCTACTCAGGGTACTACATCTGAACCACCTAGGTCTCCTTGATGACAGCAGACTGATATCCGAGTCCAAGAGGGTCTTCAGGGTCGCCGCAATTGATGATCTAAACAATAACGAGTCAAAGTTCTGCTACAGGACACTCAGAAGACTAATGGCACACACTAGGGCATGGCAACCAGGACTCTTCAGACTGATAGATAGGCTCGAGGATGCTGCATTGAGGGGGCACGCCTCACTTATCGAGAGCCCATGGCGACTCGATCTGGACATTCCCCCGAGATGCTCCCAGGGCCAAGGGGATCTGTTCGTGATGATTCATAACCACTCTGGGCGTGAATCTCAGATAGAGGTAGACATCATTGCTGCTGACGGAGAACCCCACCAGCAGACACTGAGATTGAATCCTCCGGTATCCAGGCAGCCTAAGAAACCTGCAAAAATAGGAGAAGAAGGAAACGATATAGTAGACGTGCTAGCAAGGCTGATTGACAACAGCCTGGTCCTATGGATAGGTCTAGCATGGCCCACCGGGTCAACAGGCTCTAAGCCAGTTCAGGTTAACATGAGGGGGCCCACAGGTGAGACCCTCTCGGCGTTCGTGGTCCAAACAACCCTATCCTCCGGATTCAATCCAGAGGGAGCCACAGAGAAGATGCTCGATGCAGCAGTTGCGGTACGCAGAATCGCTATTTCCGTTGCCGATTGATATTGCCTCGGGAATCTCTCACAGCGTCACGTTCTTGTGACCGAGACCCCTGCGTCAGAGAGAAAGATGGAGTCCAGGGAAGTTGTCATCATAGGTTCGGGCCCAGCAGCCCTGCGCGCAGCGATAGCCTGCGCTGATGGAGGAACGGTACCGCTCATGGTTGATGAGTTTGGAGTCGGCTCTGCCTCGGGCTCTCACCCAGTAGCCGGATTAGCAGCCTCAATAGATGAAATGGACTCAAAATCCCATGAAGAGGACACTCTAACACTAGGCGGCGAAACATGCGACGAGGAGGTTGTATCCAGGACATGTAAACAGGGAGTGGAGACTTTAGCTGAACTAGAGAGATGGGGATTGGCCCTAAGGCGTAGAGAAGGAGGGCTTCCACATGCATCCGCAGCACCAGGGCACAAAACACCCAGGCTAACGGGATGCGGGGACTCAACTGTTAGGGAGGTGACGAGGGTACTCGAGGAACAGGCTATCAAGAGAGGAATCCAGAGAAACGCTGACTCGATTCCTCTTAACATAGTCTCGGACAACTCACAGATTCGGGGGGTTGTGACTCTAGATGTCCCCACCGGAAGAATAGACGCTATTCAGACCAAGGCAGTTATCCTGGCAACGGAAGGCCACCAGGGACTTTGGTCAAAACCCAGCGATGGACCGGGAACCGGCTCGGCACTCGCTATTTCCGCTGGAATCGATCTGAAGGGGATGGAAATCACCTCGAGGCACCCTCTAACGATTAGGGATTGTGGGATTCACATCCCTCTAGATGTTCTAGGATCTGGTGGCAGAATAAGAAGAGAGAACGGAGACGATGTAGGCCCAGAGGAAGCCCTGGAAGGAGAACCCTGTGTTCTCGATCTTAGACAGATGGACGCAGATGCAAAGGTTTGGTTCTCACAGACATCTAAGCGGATAATGGATAGGCTAGGGATTGACATTTCAAAGGACGTGATACCTCTTTCTCCAGGAGTAGCATACACAACCGGTGGTGCACCATCCGACGCACAAGGAAGAGTTGTTTTCCAAGGTCACACAACAGAGGGCCTTCCTGCCGAACTGTGGCACACAGGCCTGTACGCTGCTGGACGGAGTGCTCATACTGGAATGCACGGATCGAACGCGCTACCCGGGAATCTTCTACTTGACGACCTAGTATCCGGAAAAGCAGCAGGTGAACACGCATCGGAATGGGCAACAGAAATAAAATTTGGAGGAGATACTCAGATTGAAGAGGCCGTAAAGGAAGAATCAGCTAGGATCTCTTCCATAATGAGGGGAGATGGAATGGAAGTTGCCAAGTTTCACTCGAAGTTGACATCTGCAATCTCTTCCGGATCTTCTGATGACGCATCACTAGCCGAAGTAAGGGCGATAAAAGATACAGGAATCAGCCTTACTGATACCTCGTCAGTAATGAACACCGAAATGGTGGAGGCTCTGCGGTTGGTCGGCCTTGCATCAATCGCTGAAGCGATTCTTACTTCTGGGTGAGGAATATGGAAGATGATTCAAGCATCTTCACAATGATCATCCAAGGTGAGATTCCATGCCACAAGGTATACGAGGACGACTTGATATTCGCATTTCTGGATATCAATCCCTCTAGTCCTGGCCATACGCTGGTGGTACCCAAAGAGCCAGCCCGGACTCTTGATGAACTGAGTGATGACTCTGCGCAGGCCATCGGTAGGGCCCTGCCTAGGATATCAAAGGCGATTCTGAAGGCCACTGGGGCATCTGAGTTCAACGTAATTCAGAACAATGGCCCGAATGCATTCCAGAGCGTATTCCACGTTCATTTCCACATCATCCCAAAGATGGATGATGGCAGAGGACTTTCATTCCCATTCAACCCCTCTTCGATAGATCATGAAGACGGAGCACGACTATCATCTTCGATCAGAGATTTGCTCAGTCGTCCGACCTCTCAATAATCAAGACCTCTCACCCCATCCGAAACCCGTGTCGGATATGCAGGATGCGCCCGATATCGAACCTGAGTTGTCTAGCGGAGCAATGAAGCTTAGAAGGAAAAAACTAGACAATCTCCCCTGGGACCATACAGGAAGACACCCAGGAAATCCATACTTCTGGAAGATTATCCTCATACTGATGGGCGTAGGGCTTAGGTATATTTTCAGAAGGAGTCACTATGAGAAGATACCAGATTTCGAAGGAGGCAGAGTGATATCTTCGATGCACATTAACGGATTGGTAGATCCTGCCACTTTGGTACATTCCCAAGATAGAAGAATAATATCTATGGGTAGACACGATCTTATGACAATGCCACTAATTGGCTGGTTCTCACGAAGGATGGGATCACAACCAGTAATCAGGAAGTCGGAGATTGAAAACGGGGTTTCCGATGAAGAATACGCTAGAAAAATCAACGACAGGACCCTCCTGACGATGACGAATTGTATTGCTTCGGGATACAATGCTATGGTAATGCCCGAAGGCAAGTCTCACCAAGATCCACATCTCCACCGTTTCAAGACTGGTCCGATGAGATTTGCTCTAAATGCAGCCTCAATAGCGAAACACAGAGGCCTCCCCAATCCTGCCCTTCAGCCTGTGGGATTGCATTTCAGGTGTTACCACTGGTTTAGAACAGATGTCTTTGTCGAATTCCAAGAACCAATCCCCGTCCTAGCTCCAGAAGTCTCAGGAGCCCCTGAGAGATTGTCATCAGGGAAATGGGAAGAACCACCATCGGATCAAGTTCATTATTTGAGGGACACTCTTTTTTCATCTCTTTCAGAAGTAACTCCAGATGCTCCGGATTGGGGAACGTACCGTGCTTGGCATCTGATAGGACACATCAAGGCGAATACTTCCAATTCCCAGCTGAAATCATTCAGAGACGAGGTTCTCGCTGCCAGAGAAGTTAGAGCCGCATTATCTGAAGGGCAGACTAAGGAGGACCTGATGGCACCCGCTATCGAGGCTGCCAAAATTCTGAATGATGATCAGCTGGATGGCCGAGCATTGACTGGAATCAAGTTAGACTCCAGAATAGCATGGACAAAATCTGCAATTGGAATTTTTCTGATGATTCTAATGTCTCCAGTCACAATCCCCTCCACTGGTATTCAGGCATTTTTCGCTTGGTATCTTGGAGATAGAACCGACGAGGGAATAGATGCAAGGACAACTTACCACTTTCTAGCTGCGATGTTCTCACCAATACTGTTCTGGCTCCCGTTGTCAATATTCACAGCATTCCTGGTGCATCCACCTTCTTTGTTGAGCATCGCCATAGCTATGTCGATCATGTTGGTAATACATATCTCAAACCTAGTTTTCTTGTTTGGCTATGATTGTTGGTCAGACTTCTCAACTTCCAGAAGGAGAGCAAAACTCGCTTCTTCAGACAGAGGAAAGAGACTCGAAGAATTGATTTTAGATGTGAAAACCAATCTCAACTTGCTCTAAATAGGACGACCTTCTGGAGCTATTGTGAACCACAACGAGGCTGCAGACAGTATTCGGTCATGGTTGGACAGTGAGAGGCTGGAGGCAAGAGAGGTGAAAGACCCTCAGGCCATAATCCACCTTCATGTTAGATACCCCCCAACTAAGCAAGGCCATCTGTTCAATATTGTAATTCCCAAGAAGAGAAATTTGGTATTGTTATATTCCATTACAAGAGTAGATGAGGGACAGCAGGAGTCAATGCGTGAAATGGCTAAAGAAGACTCAGAGTCATGGGAGGAATGGCTACACGATACTAGAATCAGAATGACATCTTCTGACTTAGATTGGGTCCTCCATGTTGGGAGAAACAAGCAAGGAGTCGCAGGCCCACTCCAGGCCTTCAATCTCTCTAGGCCAGTTTGGCTGGATGGACTTACTCAGAATGAATTTATGCAGAGTATGAGAAGAGTTTGGCTAACCAAGCTATCACTGATTCACCAAATAAAGTACGGCTTTGGAAACGGGAAGGGGAAACCAGGCCCAGTGGATGATTGGGAAGGGAAGACAGACAGAAAATCTCCTCAATCTCCTACTAGACATTCAGAGATTGATACTGACGAGACAGGCGGGTTTGGGAAGGATTTTGACCCACTGGAATGGGCCTAGTTCGTCATCTCGGTTAAGTGACCATAATGGGTATAGGTTAAGTATTCGAGAAAGTCGAATAAAGGCGATGCATACCTCTCGACATCTCACTAACGATCGTATATCTACCAAGAAGAGCGGTTTAGCGATTGTCGTGCTAATGCTCGTAAGCCTTCTTGCCACATTCTCACCGCAGGCTAGCGCGAGCGAAATTGTTCTGACCGACCCGATAGAAGTCGTCCAGAGCGGTGTTCACAATGATAGAATGATGTCCATGGATGCAGACTCATCTGGAAACGTCCACGTAGTTTGGAGCCGCAATACGAACCACCTCTACTACAAGATGCTAGATCCAAGGGGAGAGACGCTGATTGCCGAGACTCAAATCTCTGATCCAGGAGCCCATCGAGCCTGGCACCCAGACATTAGAGTGGACAATGATGACATGGTCCACGTTGTCTGGACGGATAAGGCAAGTCAGTACAAGATAATGTACACTCTATTGGATCCTTCATTGGACGATCAGAGCGGCGATGCGTCTCTGGACTCGGTACTTTCCGTGATTCCAGACGATTACGAGGTTGCAAACAATCCTCAGAACAGAGACTGGCCTGCAATAGACGTTGATTCTGAAAATAATCCACATATTGTGTGGGAAGACTCGTTCGAACCATTGGAACTATACTATCAACAATCTCAGATTTACTACAAGATGATGTCAATTGATCACGTCGCTAGAATGGTAATAGTGGAGATTGACAGCACACTGCTGACCCCTATCCTTGGACAGAAGGGTCACCCAGATATCGCTGTTGACGTAAATGACTTCGTTCAGATAGTGTGGGACGATACTAGGGGCGGCCAAGTAGAGATGGTTGTTCCTATCGATACATCCGGCTCTATGAATGCAGAATGGGCTGACATGTGTGCTGTATTCTATGGAGGGAACTTTGCGAGCGGTGGGTATTTCGTGGGCCTAAAGCCCATGCTCGTCAGCGCCAATATGAGTGTATACGAAACCCTCTATGCACTAAGCGGCAATTGGCCAGCAGCAGCGACCAGTGGAAACTGTGCCGATGCGTACCAGACCGGAGGATCCGGGAGTCAGGGCCCGAGAAACACTCCTCTAGGTCCAGGAGACTCCTCGGGAGGGATCAGAGAACTCACTGAGGTGGTTTACAACAACCAGGCGACCAACCTACCCGCTGATGGAGGTTACTACAGCGAGTTCTGGGGGCCTGCAGCAACTTGGGCCTGCCTATCCTACAGAGATGTCCAAGGAAGGCAGGGACTTTCTGCAAACCCACCAACAGCACTGGACCACCGATGGAATGACAATGCCACGAGGGTCGTAATTCCAATTTCTGACGAAGGACCATATGGAGGGACACCAATGGACAACGACGATACGCAGAGCATCAATCAGGCCCACGACGCCTGTGTTTTGGCTCAGACAAAGCCATATCCTCTCTGGGCAGGCTCCGACACTTCTGTGGGAAGTTACATGCTCGATCTTGCCCAGTGCCCCGTGGGGTCAGGACTGAACACTAGGTCATGCAGCGGGGCTACGACTCGAACAACTTCCGCAGAGGGCCAAATGTATCAGTTCCCAACAACCGCAGGCTCCTCATCGGAGCTCGAGATAATGGTAGAGGCAATGGTCTACTTAGCCACGAATAACTCTCGAGAGATCTACATGACTGTTCTAGACCCTCACTCGCTTCTGGAGAATCCATGGCCTGGTTGGACTAGAGGCGATCCAGGCACAGAATCTAATCAGCAAGGAGGTTACTATACTGAGGATTTGGGCCCTTCAGAGGATGAACAGGGCTATGGACATCTGGTTGTTGTGAATGATACCCAAATTACAAACAACCCTGCTTACAGCCTACACCCTTCAATAGCAATAGACACATCAGGAAATACGCATCTCGCATGGCAAGATGGCCGTCTGTATCCAGGCTGTTCAGGACCAACAGGTGGTATCGATATCGAAGGCGCCTACGAAATATACTATACCAGACTCAGACTAAGAGGTGCTGCAGAATGGGACGGAGTCCCCGAGGGCCTACCAGCATACGGGATTAAGCAAATCGCGTCAAGCGCTATTTCGAACTCCGAGCAATGCGAGGGTGCTAGTGACGAATTCCCGTTTGCGCCAAGCTCGGTAGCCCCTTCTATCTTGACCGACTCCTTTGACAATGTCCACCTGGCTTGGATAGACTACAGCAATACTGAATGGCAGGAGACAATTATGTATGCCAGACTGAACAACACCAACGAGGAGTACCCGCAGGGATTCCCATTGAATTCTGCAGCCTCCTCGATACTGGACCCATGGGAGATACAAGAAGTCACCAACTGGTCTTCTGACAAGCTAGGCCCAGCACCCTGCCAGCCAGAGTGCAATACCGCCGACGGACACCATCTATTCCCTGACTTCAATCTCGATCGCGGGATGCCTCCTGCATTCGCCAACGATCTCGGTAGTGGTGCACATATCGGATGGTCAGACAAGAGGTGCGACTGGGACGGTCAGAATGCCAACAAGTGGACTCTTTGCTACGTACACGTACTGACTGGCCTAGTGGACCTCTCACTGGCCTGTGACCAAAAGATACAGGCAAATCCGAATATTGAGGGATACCCGTATGACTGCCCTTCAGACGCTGAGACATTCTACCATACCATTCAGCCAGGAGAACTTACAACGTTCAACATCACAATTGCCAATCCCACCCCAGGGCCCGCGGAATTAGTCCAGGATACGTTCACCATAACAATGGAGGGCGTTCCAAACAACTGGACTGCAACACTATTCTACACGACCAACAATACCCCGATTTTTGACTCAACTAAGATTTTCCTCGAGGGTGGAGCCATAGATCCCCTTTACCTAAGAGTCAGAACACCCACAATCTATCAGGCTAAGAGCGACGAACTTGCACAGATAAGCATCATCGCAACTTCCCAAAAGGACCCCGCTATCCGCAACAAGCTAACATTGCTAACTCTGATGGACGTTGTCCATGGAATAGAACTCGATACCAGCCATTTCCAAGTAGATGTTGAGCAGGGCAAATCGGCAGTCTTCTCAATTTCGATCAAGAACACTGGAAACGTTTTCGATACGTTCGCATTCTACGACCCGGCTACACTGGACGGACAAAACGAGTGGTCACTTCCGTTTGGATGGGGGATAGACTTCCCACTATCACTATCCTTGGATCCCGGTCAATCCGTAACTAGGAATCTAAAGGTCAGTGTCCCTGAATCCCAGGACCCCGGCACCTTTGCCATATACCTGAAGGGATGGTCAACCGGCGAGCCTGTCTTGTCTGTCGATAGAGGGACATTCGATGTACTAGAGTTATGGATAAACGTCTCCATAAGGACAACTGGGAACATTGTATTCGATATCGGGGATACAAAACTGTACGTTCTTCCCGGGGAGTGTGCCAGATTCCCTGTTCAGGTGAACAAGTACTTCACTCCAGGGAGTCTAGTTTTCACAACTCCCGGCGCACCGATGGAGAGACCAGAAGAGGCAGATATCAACTCATGGAGGTTCGATCACTGGACAGTAGACTTGGACTTCTCAGAATGGCCGGGGGGATCTTCATCTGCTGACCAGGACATCTACTGGGCAAACGTAGGTAACACATACACAGTCACGGCCGAGATGTGCTCTCCGTTCAATGCAACCGCTGGAATTGGGGAATCTGTCACAGTCCGCGCGCATCTGGATGGCTCCCCTAAGGTTCGTGACTCCGTGCTAATTTTGACTAATGTTGTTCAGAGATACGAACTAGAATCCTCCGTACCTGAGACTATACTAGACCTATACCCCGGGCAGTCCTACCAAATGAACACCACAATCTCCAACCTAGGAAACGGCCAAGACAGGTTCGACGTCACAATCGAGTCCATAATTGACGATAAAGGAGCGGCTCACGTTTGGGACATGTACATCCCGAGGATACTGTTTGAGGAATTGAACAGAGACGAGTCACAGACCATCCCAATCTACATCAACGTCCCAGTTCAGACCCTTGCTGGTGATTACACAATCACATTCAACGTCCTGAGTGAGGAGCCCTATGAGGGAACTAGGGTTCAGGATCAGGTGGTACTCAGAGCTACCATAATCGAGTTCCACGATATGCAAATTTCTCTAGATCCATTGGTGGAGAGCAAAATCAAGACCACGGCTCCAAGTAGAATCGTGAGATACACTCTCAACGTCTCAAATTATGGAAACGTGGCTGATCAGCCTACGATCCACAACCACACATACGATGACGTGAACAAAATCTGGTCCGTGAGTCCGGGCCTGGGTTCTCTAAGCACATGGCAAATAGACTACGCTCTCTTGGAAGGGTTCGGCAGCGAGTTCCCGCTTGAGAAGCCATGCGTAGAACTCAAAGTCGAAGAGGAGAACCAAATCAACCAGCAAATCTCCCAGGGAGAAGGGCCCGACTATTGCTATGTAACCGCAGGAAACACGATCACACTTCCCGTGATGGAGCCCTACACTACTCTGCAACTAGTTGTCATTGTCACAGTGGCTCCCGATGCATCGCTGGTCGACAGAAATCTCGGAATCAAGGTCCTATCCATGCACGGCTCTTCTGACGAGGGCGGTGATTTCGACGAGACTGAAGTTTGGACCGACTCGTGCTCATTGGACAGCAACTCTGACGGAATCCCCGACAATCCCGCCCCTGATTGCGATACGAATGAGCAGGTCCTCGAGATGCGCCTCAGAGCTCCCGATCTAGTTCTAGAGAGCGTAGTGGCTCCAGATAGAGAAGCCGAGATTGGAGAGATGCTCTCTGTCAACGTATACATTACGAATAGAGGAAACGCACACGCTGCTGACGTCAACATCATCCTTTGCAAGGATCAGTCAGAATCTGACATCAAGAGGAACGGATGCAAGGAGGAGAACATCGTCTACAGACAGATTGTAAATGCTATTATGCCAATAGGGCAGTCCGAATCAGATCTGTCTGACCCGATTACCCTGCTATACATGGTCGAAGCCGGCAACCACGATGTCGTAGTCGTAGTAGATCCTGACAATAATATCGTTGAAACCGACGAGAGTAACAACATCGAGAAGATAGGAACCATGAAATCTCCACTCGGAGCAATCGATGTAGGCAGAGAGATTGTCGTTAGATACTCTGTTCCGGTTATTATCATCGGCGCAACCTTCTCCCTATTCGGAGTCGCAGGCTTCGTAATCTGGGGAAGGAGGGTCGAGGCACTCGCCAGATTCTCAGAACTGAGCAGTCTATTGCCAGGTTCAGATGATGATGACCTAGTGTTCTGAGGTCTACTTCGCCATCCACCATGGAAGCGGCGTTGACTCTCTACCAGAGACAAAGGAACCAGAACTTGTCGCGAAATCCCTCATTAGTTTCTCTCTCAAAGCATCCATCATCTTCTCAGCATGCATTGATTGTATCCTCATACCTTGGGAGAATGCATCCAAGTCCAATGGCCTCCTTGGGTTCCTCATCATGGCGTGTGCAAGTTGCCTCTCTTCGTAAGACTCGAAGCCCCTTTCCAGACTCGGAGAGACCTTGTGCATGACTTTCTGATGAAGCGCGATTATCGAATCCCTCTGCCTGTCAACACTCTCCAATGCCGCATCCAACTCTGACAAGATCCCCATCGCATCTACTATCGGCAGGCTCTTCCTGGAACTAATCCTGCCCAAAACACTCTCCAGATTTTCAGGAAGACCTCCGGCAAAACTCACCCCTCGAGGCATCTTCCTATGCTCAGCCCTGAAAAGGTCAGGCCCCAAATCCAGACGAATCGAGAACGACTGATTGACTCTGTACACTTTCTTGGGGGGGCCGCCTTTGTCCGACTTCTTCATTTCCGAATCTACGAATCCAGCTTCCTCCAGAACCTTGAGGTGTTTTACAACCGCCTGTTGGCTTACATCAAGCAACTCAGAGAGTTGCAATGGGTAGTGAGGCTCCTTTACGAGATGTCTGAGAATAGATCTCCTAGTAGGATTCTCCAGAATACTCAGAGACTCATCGAAGCCCACCACTACTTACCAACTCAAGGTTGGGTAGTCAACGTCCTCTAAAAACCCAATCTAGGATTTATTTTGACCATGTGCGGTTCAGTTCATCCCTCGTCCCACGACTTCCACGACTCGCCATCCTTCTCCTTTGAAGCATCAGTAGAGATAGTAGACGGGGGTTGTCGATTGGTATCTGAGAAGGGATTCGGCGCCTTTGGCGGATTCTGATCGTTTTCCATATCACTTTGGGCATTTCCTATTATCACGCGACCGTCATCAATTATTACGAATTGGTCCGGCATCTTCCTTTTGTCAGTCCATACCATGATTGCTAGTACAAATCCAACCAGGCCAATCGGGGAGCCCAAGCAACAGCCTATGTAGAACAAGTAAGTCCAGACTATTCCGCTTAATTTGTTCGCAGAGTCCTCATCGTCAACAAGCCAGAGTGTGGTCGTACCAAGATTCTCTAGTGTGTACTCCCCTCCAATATTCTCGAAGACTCTTACAACAGAAAATGAAGTCCCATTTCGCTCATCATAACGATCAAACTCTAGCGCTCTAGCCCCTCTACCCGGCAATTCGTTACCCTGACTGTCTGTCAATATCAGATCTGCATCGGGTGAGCCGCCATCGGACACCCTAAGTGCCGAGACTAAGATAGAGCTCTCTATCTCGAACGTAATCGAATCACCTGGTTCCAGTTTCACTAGAGAGTTGCTCTCCGGATTGTACAGCTCGTTGTAGTCATCGAATACCTGCCACAAAGAAATCACGGCCATCAGTAGTAGGGCCGCGGAGGAAGCGGTGGTGATTCTGGCCCAAGCCCTCTTCCTGTCGGTCACAACCCTCCCTCTGGGCACTCATCTATCAGGCTTTTTTCAGTAAGTTATGCCCATTGTGGCGAGCTTCTCTGGCAGGTAAGTATCAGTGACGAAGTCTAGACCGTACTTTGCCAGAGACTGCTGCTCCGCTTTTTTCCCTATTTCTTGCATTAGTTGGATCTGCTCTTGCCACCAACCAGTAGCGAATCTTGGATCACTCAGTTCTGCCTCCAGTGCATTCAAGTCCTGTTTCGTCAAATCGTCACTTGGAAGGTCGTAGGCTAGTATATCATCGGCTGTTATCCCTAGATATGTTGCCTCCTTAGTAGCCAAGTATTCTGAGATATGAGCAGTTTTGATTGCTCCATAGGCTATGCTAGCATAGATCCTGAATGACCATGGATCGCAGTCTGCGAAGACCAATATCGGCTTGTTCCATTCATCGCTCATTCTTCTCATAATCCTCCTAGTGGACCTTGCCGGTTGACCCTTTAGATGGACTAGAGCGCACCTCGCCTCCTCATCGAAACCATTCTCTACTAGCCTGTCGAACATTCCCCCAGTCTCTATTGCCATCACGAAGTCGACATCCTCTTCCACCATCCTAAGCTTCTCTGACTCTACATTATACGGAACCCCGTATCCAGAATCACCTACGTCGTCTCTACAGTTAATCCTCATCCAGTCTCCTCTACGATTCCTCTCCTCAAAGGTGACGTTGCCGATGATTCTCGCACCGTCCTCCTCAGGCCTCAGACCGAAGTCCTCTCTCAGACACTTCGTTACTATCTCCAAGTCCTCAGATACCCCATTGCTTTCGTTCTGACTAGAGAATTTTCCATGCCCCCATCCTTCAGAAATGTAGTACATTTCCCTAAGAGTGGAGGTTTTTCCATCAGAGATCATTCCTTCAACGAACTCTGAAATGTGTAGTGCTCTCAGAAGTTGTCTGGCAGAACCAAGAGATGTCGCGTCTCTAACCGTCTTCTTCTTCCCGTACTTGTAAACTCCAAGCTTCTTGTCGAATCCTATGTTTGATTTCGATCTCACTGGCAGGGTCATAGTAGGGGGGTTACCTTTCATCATCTTATCATGCATTTCCGAAGCAACCCCATGCAAAGCATCGATCACCTCTTCCTTCGTTTTTTGTCTGTCCATTGTCACTCGTCCACCTCCATTCCATCTTTAGTTGTGAAATCACCAAACAGGCTTGTCTGCCCCTCAACTAGGGGCCGAGCCTGGGAGGCTTCACTATCCTCTGCTCTCTCTTTCAGTTGAGAGATGGTCTCTTTGGGTTGTTCCAACTCCGCCTCGGCCGCTTCCAGGGCTTCTGATTTCCTCAATTCATCCAGCAGCTTCTCATCGATCTTAGACGCACCTATGACTTCTCCATTACCTCTGTAGAATATCTCTGCATCGCTCCATTCTCCCTTTCTCAAACCAGAGACTCCGAAGTGTATTGTCGTGGCAGTTCCCGGATTCAGTGTATCCAGCCTCCATGCCCATAGTCCCTTGGCCTGCTTGGCTCCACCTAGGGGGTTATCGGAAATTGCTGTTCCATCTCCTTCCGGCCATTTTGCTAGAATGGTGTACGCTCTTGCTCTAGCAGTGTAGTTGTATATGGTTATGGAGCACGTGGCTAGGCCCTTCTCGTCATCCCAACCCATCTCCTCTTCGCAGAAAACTGCATCCATTATTCTGGTAATTATAGGTGCTAGGTCAGGCTCATCCCTGGATAGGATTTCTGAGGATTTCTTCGAGATTTCTGGCAGAATTATGTTAATGAGCTCAAATTTTTCTCTTGCTTTCTTCCTCTGAGAACTCTTTTTCAGATGGCCCTTCAGGCCTCTTCCAACCTCGAGCATGGCTAGCCTAATCTCTTCGAACACCTCTTCGTTGTCGGAAACAGCCTCCTTGGCTTCGCTGGTGAACTGGACATTAGTAGATGCTAGATGGATTAGCACTGCTGCAGGGCCCTTTGGAATACCCTTTCCTCCGGGATGGTCTAAACCATATCTCTTCCAGTCAACCGCCTCAAGAGCCTTCGTTAGGAGGCAACCTCCTTGTTGATACATCAGGGGGACCCTATTTGCAAATCTTAGGACCTCGATGGGTCCATCAGCACTAAGATCTCCACCAAAGACCAAACCAACCTCAATCTGAAACGGGTTTCCTTGAGTTACCTTCGGGTTTCTGGTAATTGTCGATGCAAATCTGGAGTCGATTGCCTTCGAGAGACCCTTTTTGATCAGGAGGTCCTCTATAGGAGAAAGACAATCGGTGGGCGGTGATAGGAGTTTCACCCTCCTAAATGCGTTGATCATTCCTTGTGCATCATCTCCGGATATCCTCTTGGGGCTCCTCCCCTCATCTAAGCCGGCTTCAGCTAAGATTTCCCGTGCCGCCCTCATGCTGACCCCCGAGAAGTTGTGCCGCAGGAAGGATGTCATTTTCCTCTCCTCGGCTTCTCTCAGCATCCTCTGTAGAGAACCTAGTTGAATTCCATGGGGATGAGGCTTGATCTCGCTAACCACCCTTGGAAGCCTATCAGTGGTTCTCTGCCATTCGTCCTCCTCAATTGTGCTCCCATCCCTGTCTCGAACAATCAGTGAGATACTTGCATGAGGGTTGACGATAGAGGTCATCCTTAGGTACTGATGGACGGATTGTCTACCTCTCTGGTACTTTGCCCTCATCTCTGTCTCTATCTTTAATCCATGAGGAACCGGCTCACTGGTCTTTTCATCTAACCATATATCTCTACTTTCTCCGGATTTGGTTGCTTTGTTTCTGCGAGTGTCTATTCCAAGCTCCACGAAAACTGCAGAGGAATCTCTGGAAATTTTGGAAATAACCTTGGTCTTTGATCCAGCCGTCAACTGGCCGTACATCACCACTCCCGTGATTCCTATTCCTTGCTGACCCCTTGTCTGCCTAATTGCATGGAATCTTGATCCGAGAAGGAATTTCCCGAAAACGTTCTCGATGTCTTCTCGTGGAATCCCTGGTCCGTTATCTTGGGTAATCAGCCTCAGCCTATCCCCCTTCAATCTCTGAATTTCTACTCTAATCTCTGGAAGTATCCTCGACTCCTCGCAAGCATCTAGCGAATTGTCCACAGCCTCCTTCACAGCGGTGATTATTGATCTTTGAAGAGTATCGAACCCAAGGAAGTGTTTGTTCTTCTCGAAGAATTCACTTATCGAGATCTGTTTTTGTTTGCTAGCGAGTCTTTCTGCTGGGTCCATCGTATACCACCACCAAGTCCTCCCTTGTCCGACTGACGAGGGGCTTGCAAGGTAGCCTATGCCCGAAACGAGAACGCTATTGAACAATGCCCCATTCCTGAGGAGAACTTGTACTATTGTGAGAATATTTTTGGATGCCAGGATGTTATTTTGCCTGTGAATGCGCTGGTCATTACTGTCAGAGGACTCGCAAGATACAGCTTCCCTGGCCCAGAGCGACCCTGGAAGTTCCTATTTATCGCAGATACAGTGACTTGGTCTGGATTGTCGCTTACCCCGGGGCCTGCACCGATGCAAGCACCACAACCAGGATCGATGAGCTTGACACCAACCTTCTCGAATATCGACGTCCAACCCATCTCCAATGAGAGATCCTTCACTGACTTTGAGCCGAATTGGATGTAGCAGTCAACTCCATCTGCAATTACAAGGCCTTCTCTAAGTGCTGCTTCGCAAACCATGGCATAGTACGAGAAGTCATCATCCTTGCCCGCAGTGCATGAACCCGCATAGGCGATGTCTATCGGAACCACTCCTAATTCGTCAATGTAGGCCCCGTTTGTAGGATCCGAAGGAACTCCTTCGTCAGGATTTCCAGGATGCGCTACCATTGGCCGAATTTCTGATAGGTCGATCTCATGAATTCCTCCATCGTAGACCGCGCCTTCATCAGGCAGGACAAATCTACTCCTGATATTCTCTTCTTCCATGTTCTCCCGTCTGGATAGAAGCCAATCGACTGTGACATCGTCTGCCTCACATATGCCGGTCTTCGCACTACACTCTGTAGCCATATTACACAATGTTGCTCTTTCATCCATAGATAGGCTTGCAAGTCCCGGACCACCGAATTCCATGCTTCTATCCAGAGTATCAGACTCCGCGGCAAAACGCCAGAGAATATGGAGAATCACGTCTTTAGCTGTACAGCCTGGATCCAACTCGCCCATTAATTCGAAACGAATACTTTCTGGGACCTTGACGAACGCGAATTGATTGTGAATAAGGTTAGCATATTCGGTGGAACCCACTCCATATGCCAATGCGTTGGAAGCGCCTCCCATGCAAGTGTGCGAATCAGTCGCCTGGATAAAGTCGCCAACGTCGATGAACTCTTCTCTCGCAACTTGGTGGCATATTCCTGGGCTCACCCCATCCTTAGCCGAGTAGTCCCTCACTCCAGTGTATTCCTGGAACAAATTCTGCATATCCCTTAGGGTCTGTATCTTGTCAGTGAATTTCCCAAATCTTGGAACGCCAGTAGCGTAAAGCAGATGATCCTCAAAAACAGCGAATTTGGAGGGATTTGGAATCTTGTAGTCGTCTCCGTATTCCTCTTCGAGGAATGTGTGCACCTGAGCAGTAGTGAACTCGTGAGAATAGCCTCCATCGACCTGTGCTAGAACAGCATCTCCGGGTTTCACGAATTTTCTCGTTTTATCGTCCCCCAGTAGTTTGTTTGACACTAATTTCTCTATCATCGTCATTGGGCGCTCTCTAGTGTCAAATTCTGGGAGAGAAACTTCTCCCTCCTTCATCCTCTTAGCGAATGGCAATATCCCTCCGTTCTCCAGAATCAATCTACTCACCGGGTCGTACTTCTCCGTAAACTCAGTCAGAGGTATACTTTCGCCGTCCTGAAGCCTGCTTAGTATCGCGTGATCCCCCATAAGCTGCCCAAGATTCAGGTTGTTTCGTTCATGTATTGGTGCAAATGAGGCCGCAATCACGATTCTGATTCCCGACCACCTCTCACACTGGGGCGCCGTCTCTCTGCTTGATCCAGTACCCTTTCTATGTCCGGAGACGATTACTTCGAAGCCACCGTCAATCAAAGCTCTGGGCTCGAACACCCTTCGACCATCGTGTAGTAGACCAGCATACGCATTTTCAGCTATAGTTGCTGGATCGTAATCGAAGCACACCCAAGCCGGAGTCATCACATCTGTGTTGATGTCATCAAGAAGATCACCGACCGATAAATCTTCCATTCGCAGGTCCAATCCTTCGTACAGTTGCTTTCGAATCAACTCCAAATCCTTTGTTAGGAACAGAACTCTCTTTCCTGGAGTGAGGCCTATCCTCTCTGGCGGCCACATTCCTTCAGACATTGTTCCCCTCACACATGCCAGTGAACTTTCGTATTTCACGATTCTCGATGATTAGTTATGTCTAAACTTGCTCCAGAAGAGAACACATTAGAAATATTATAACCTTAAATAAGATGTCTTTTGCGAATTTAATACCTTTTGTTGAAAAGGGGGTGAGGATGTAATGTCATACCTTGTTGAAGACACCGTGAAATGCGATGAATGTGGAAGCCGAAATCTGAGTAAAGACGAATCCAGAGGAGAAGTGGTCTGCGATGACTGTGGACTGGTGCTGGAGGACAAGGTAATTGACCAGGGCGCTGAGTGGCGTGTGTTCAGTCCCGAACAGGGAGATCAACGAGCAAGAACTGGTGCCCCTATGACAGTCATGCTACATGACAAGGGACTTTCCACGGACATCGATTGGCAGAACAAGGACTACTCAGGTAAGTCGATTTCTAGTAGGTACCGAAGCCAATTCTACAGAATGAGGAAATGGCAGAAGCGCTCTCGAGTTAGCAATGCCACGGAGCGAAACAAGGCCATGGCACTGGCAGAGCTGGACAGGATGGCAAGCAGGCTCGATCTTCCTAAGACCATAAGAGAGACCGCTGCAGTGACTTACGGAAAAGCGGTCGATGCAAGGCTTATCCGCGGTAGGTCGATTGAGGGAGTCGCAGCCGCGAGCCTATATGCCGCATGCAGGATTTGTGAGAATCCGCGCACTCTGGATGAGATTGGGGAGGCTAGCAGAACCGGTAGAAAGGAGATAGGTCGTACCTATCGATTCATGGTCAGGGAACTTAGGATGAAGATACCGCCAACCAAGCCTGAGGACTATATCCCTAGATTCTGTTCGGGGCTTGACCTGGATGCAGAAGTGCAGGCCAAGGCCTACGAGTTGATTGCAGCTGCACAGGAAAAGGAATTGACTAGTGGCAGGGGGCCAACCGGTATCGCTGCATCAATAATCTACATCGCTAGCGTTCTTTGTGGGAAGAGAAGGACTCAGAGAGAGGTTGCTGAGGTGGCCGGAGTAACGGAAGTCACAATCAGAAATAGGTACAAGGAACTAATTCAGAATCTGAACATAGAACTTGAGATTTGATTTCTCAATCATGAGCAACCGGTTGTAGAACCACACTCATTGCATTTCAGACAGGTGCCGTTTCTGACCATCTGGCTGCCTCCGCAGTCTTCACAGATGTCGCCAGTGAAACCTCTCTCCCTCGCAGCCTGCCTGGTCCTCGTATCCACATCTCCCACTGCTGCTTCTAGGGTCATCTGAACCTCTCTCCTCTCGCCCTGGCTCCGAGACAGTCCCTGTTCAGTCACCTCTGGTCTGCTGATGGAGAATGGGCTCAGGTCCTCCTCATTCAGAGGAACATGAGCTAGGTCGTCCCTGCCGGCATACTCGATCGCGAGCTCGCGGAAGACCCAGTCGATGATGCTGGATGACATCTTCACACGTCCACTGCCCCCCTCTATCATTCCGCTTGGCTCAAACTTGGTGAAAGTGAATGACTTCACGAATGCATCAATGGGTACTCCGTGCTGTAAACCGATAGACACCGCGATAGCGAATTGGGATAGAAGGGCTCTCCAAGCGGCGCCTTCCTTGGAGGTTAGCAGGAAGATCTCGCCGAGCTTGCCGTCTTCGTATTCTCCTGTGATGAGGCGTACGCTGTGACCGCCCACTCTGGCCTTGAAGTTCGCCCCCCTCTTTCTGTGGGGGAGCGGCCTCTTTGCTGCGATGTAATTATCAACAAGCGCCTTTGCAACAGGCATCGCCACCGGCTCTGGAAGTGGTAGGGCGCTCGCGGCCTCCTCCACCATCTTCTCGACAACACTCCCCTCATCATCCTCCTCTTCTAGGTCCATGGAGTCCACTAGCTGACTCATCAAGGGTTGTGAAAGCTTGCTCCCATCTCTGTAAACGGCGCAGGCTTTGTTCATTGTGGCGTAGCTAAGGTTGTATGCTTCTCTAACGTCCTCTATTGAGCAGTCGGATGGCATATTGATCGTCTTTGAAATCGCTCCCGAAATGAAGGGTTGCGCGGCAGCCATCATTTTTACGTGACCCGAAGGAGCAATGGAACGGACTCCGGCTCCCGATGGCTGGGCACAGTCAAAAATCGGTAGATGCTCGTCTTTCAGACCTGGAGCTCCTTCAATGGTGTTCCGACCAATAATCTCCGTGTTTGCAACCTCAATTTCTTCGTTTGTCATGCCAATATGAGAGAGAGTGTCGAACCATGGGTTGCTGCACTTTTCCTTGCCGTCCTCGTCCAAGTAAAAATCGTCCTCTGTCAATCCGAGATTTTCTACACAGAATTCTTTTCCAAGAATGTCGGGTGAGAATGCATTCCTAATATGGAATACTTTTGGCAGCTCAGATTCAATTTCAGACAATTTTTCGGAGGTCATTCCGGCGTTGCTTAGTAGTTCATGTGGTATTGATGGACTCAGTCTGCCGGTTCCCACGACATACTCCTCTATCCCCTTCGCTTCTGACTTTGAGTAACCAAGTCTGGACAAAGCGCTTGGCAATCCTTGGTTGATAATTCTCAGAGAGCCACCTCCTGCAAGTTGCTTGTACTGTACCATAGAGAATTGGGGCTCGATTCCTGTGGTATCCGCGCCCATTACGAGACCGATTGTTCCCGTTGGAGCAATTACCGTCGTCTGGGCATTCCTGAAACCATGTTCTTCACCCTCCATTACTGCCCGATCCCAACAGCTTCTAGCAGCTTCTAGCAGATCCTTGGGACACTTCTTGGAGTCTATTCCCATTGGTAATACTGTTATCCCTTCGTATTCTTCAGCAGGAGCGTTGTATGCGGCTCTTCGATGATTCCTCATGACGCGCAGCATATCATCAGAATTACGTTCATAATCCGGAAAGGGGCCCAGGTATGAGGCCATTTCTGCACTGGTGGCATATGATTCCCCGCACATTATGGCAGTTATAGCCCCACATATTGAGAAGGCCCTCTCGTCATCATACGGGATTCCCATGTGAGTTAGAAGAGATCCGATATTGCAGTAACCAAGTCCAAGAGTTCTGTAATCATAGGAGCCCTTTGCTATTGACTCAGAAGGGAACTGAGCCATTAGGACACTGATTTCCAATGTAGCAGTCCATACTCTGACACTGTGTTTGAAGTCTTCAATCTGGAAGGTATGACTATCTAGATCGTAATAATGTAGCAGGTTAATACTCGCTAGATTACAAGCAGTGTCATCTAGGAACATGTACTCAGAACACGGGTTTGATCCATTGATTCTACCTGCTTGGGGGCAAGTGTGCCATTCGTTTATTGTGGTGTCGAACTGTACTCCAGGGTCTGCACAAGCCCAAGCTGTGTAGGCAATTTTGTCCCACAGCGCCTTGGCATCCACAGTTCTACAAGGAACAGCATCCCTTCCTTCGTCCGCAGCAGCGTCCCTTTCCGTTCTAAAGTAGAGGTTCCATTCATCCCCAGATTTCACAGCATCCATGAATGAGTTAGGGACTCTGACAGAATTGTTGCTGTTTTGACCGGATACCGTCGTGTAGGCCTCGCCTTGCCAATCAGTGTCTAGGACCTCAAATTCCATACCTTTCCAACCTTGTTCGGCCAGATCGACAATCCTCTTGATGTGAGCTTGCGGAACGCTGTCATGGATGGCCTTGACCATAGCTTTCCTGAGTCCAAGGTTCGTTTTCTGATCGAACCTACCCTCATCGCTATCAAATGACCAAATAGACTCCATAATGGAGTCAGCGTGCTTCTGTAGGATTGTACTTCCGATTACCAGTGCCGAGACTTTCTCTTCTTCGGAGGGCTTCCAGTCTATGTATTCTTCAATGTCTGGGTGGTCCATGTCGAGAGTGACCATTTTTGCCGCTCTCCTGGTAGTTCCTCCAGATTTTATTGCTCCAGCAGCCCTATCACCAATCTTCAGGAAAGACAGGAGTCCACTGGATGTCCCTCCTCCTGAAAGTGGCTCCCCCTTCCCTCTTATGTTAGAAAAGTTGGATCCGGTACCAGATCCATACTTGAACAGAAGCGCCTCTCTGTTCCAGAGGCCCATGATTGAGTCTGTACCCCCCACTAGTGAATCAGATACTGACTGAATGAAACAAGCATGAGGCTGAGGGTGTTCATATGCATTGGTAGATCTTCCTAGCTCACCTGTATCTGGGTCTACGTAGCTATGGCCTTGAGCCGGGCCTTCGATTCCATATGCCCAATGCAACCCTGTGTTGAACCACTGGGGGCTGTTAGGTGCAGATCTCTGACTTGCAATCAGGTAGCACATCTCATCGAAGTACGCGCGGGCATCAGCCTCGCTTGCGAAGTATCCGTACTTCCAGCCCCAGTAGGTCCAGGTCCCTGCGAGCCGACGGAAGAGCTGTCTTCCGTCAATCTCACCACCCATTCTTTCAGCGGCATCCACAGTCTGAAGCCGCTCGTGATCTGGCTCACTTCGCTGTAGCCAGACTGGAACGTCGTCCTCGGGAACGTTCCGAAGATACTTCGGAACTCCCGCCTTGCGGAGATACTTCTGAGCACAGACCGTTCCCGGTACACCAGAGAACCCCGAAGGCAATTTCACGCCTTCTAATGAATCGGCCATAGACCCGTCTGGGTTCCTGATCTGCACGTCCATCTCAATCCATTCGAACGACTCGAACGGATCCTGTCCTGCAGATGTGAACCGCCTCTCGACGACCATACCGCTCTCAGACTCTATATTGCTCTCAGAGGACTTAATTTTCGTCTGCATTGTATCTTCCTCCCATATTGCTAGGCCGAGAATGCTCCCGGCCGCGCAAGGGATTTGCTCTTCCGGATGGGGGGTGTTTAATGATTAGGTTAGAACCTCACACAAGGCGGTCCGTTTTCACGAAAATATTGACGATACCATTTTTCTCGAGTGGATAGAATCTCAGGAATTCATCTCAAGAGACCACACCAATTCAGCACCAGAGCGCGTGATCATTATTCCGACACTACAGTGCTTTTCGTGGCTACTTTCAATCAGCCTCCTCACCAATTCCTCCGGTACATCGCCTTTCACAATGTACCTCATTCTTACGGAGGTGAATACCTTAGGTGACTCATCTGCTCTATCTGCTTCGATTTCAACCTTGATGAATTCGAGGTTTTCCTTCCTATGTTTCAGGCCGTCGATAACGTCAATCAGAGAACAGGCAGCATGACCGTGAAGTACCATTTCCATTGGACTGGGTGATTCTGAATCGTAAATACCGAATGTTTTCCCCCCGCCGGTAGTTCCGGTATAGCCAGTAGTTTCGGTCCACACTACTTCTCCATTCATGCACCTTCGAAACAATGCACCCCCTTGAAGGGTTGGCTTCATCTATCACTTTCTAGTCCGAGTAGATTGGTAGACATGTCAGAGGGAGAACAAATATCAATTTCTAATGGGGAATTAGAAGTCCCCAACAACCCCGTGATTCATTTTATTGAAGGGGATGGAATCGGCGTAGATATTACCCCGGTGATGATCGATGTCGTTGATACTTCAGTTGAATTGGCATATTCTGGAGACAGGAAGATACACTGGAGAGAAGTACTAGCCGGACAGAAAGCATTCGATTCCACTGGGGAATGGCTTCCCGAGGAAACCAAGAAGTCAATGAGAGAGAACCTTATCTCTATCAAAGGCCCATTAACCACTCCAGTTGGAGGTGGGATTAGGAGTTTAAACGTGGCACTTAGACAGCAATTGGATCTATTCGCATGTGTTAGACCAGTAAGGTGGTTTGACGGAACCCCCAGTCCGGTTAAGGACCCAGGCTCGGTTGACATGGTTATATTCAGGGAAAATAGCGAAGATGTCTACGCTGGGATAGAGTGGGAGGCAGGCAGTCCAGAGGTTAAAAAGGTCATAGATTTCCTTCAGAACGACATGGGTGTTGACAAAATTCGATTTCCAGATACATCTGGTTTGGGAATCAAGCCCATTAGTCAACAAGGAACTTCTAGGATAGTCAGAGCCGCGATTAAGTATGCAATAGAAAACGACAGGGGCAGCGTCACACTGGTGCACAAAGGCAACATCATGAAGTTCACCGAGGGAGGTTTCAGAGATTGGGGATATGATATCGCGAAGACGGAGTTTGGTGCATCCGAGATCGATGGAGGGCCATGGTGCTCATTTCCAAATCCGAATACAGGTACTGAGATAATTGTAAAGGACGTTATTGCGGATGCGATGCTTCAACAGATTTTGACTAGGCCTAGAGAATATGAGGTACTGGCTACTATGAATCTGAATGGTGACTACATCTCAGATGCACTAGCTGCACAGGTGGGAGGAATCGGCATTGCTCCCGGTGCGAACATCAACTATGACACGGGTGTAGCAATTTTCGAGGCCACTCACGGCACGGCTCCTAAGTATGCGGGACAGAACAAGGTTAACCCTGGAAGCCTGATTCTGTCTGCAGAGATGATGCTCAGACACATCGGTTGGACAGAATCAGCAGATTTGATTGTAAAGGGCATGGAGGGCGCGATCTCCTCTAAGAAAGTGACATATGATTTTGAGAGACTAATGGAAGACGCTACCCTCCTTTCCTGTTCAGATTTCGGTCGAGCAATCGTGTCTAACATGTAGGTCTTAAAAAATGGATGAAGCAAGAGAGAGGATGCTTGAGATTTATTCTACTTCAGAGAATTCTAATGACCCGCTATCCTGGTTCGAGGAGCTCTACTGCAGCTCTCAAAGAGACAGAAGAATGATTCCTTGGGATTGGATGGAACCTCACCCTTTCTTAGTAGAGTGGATAGAAGAAAATAAGCACACTGGGCGCGCTCTCGTTGTTGGCTCTGGTCTGGGGGAGGACGCAGCATTCCTGTACGAGAAAGGATGGAAAGTTACAGCATTCGACGTATCCGAGTCAGCAGTGGAATGGGCAAGTCAATTGCACAAGGGGAAAGAGATTGATTGGTTGGTTGGAGACCTTGTTCAACCAGAAGAGAGGTGGAAGGGGGCCTTCGATCTGGTCCTTGAGGTACATATTCTACAAGCAATCCCCGAGGAAATCAGAAAGAGCGCCTACAGGAACCTATCTCCTCTTCTAGATAGGCACGGCCTACTGATGTGCATAGGCAGGTTGGCAAACGGCCTAGAAGAGGAGAATGATGCTCCGCCCTGGCCGCTTTCTAGAGACTTCATACACCAAATCGGAGAGGGCCTATCGGAAGTAGAGTTCCATACTGCCGTGGTTCCAGACAAGGAGGAAATCAGATACAGAGCAGTCTGGAAAAGGGACTGACTATCGCTTGGACCACATCTTTAGCCATTCTGATATATTCCTCTCAATGTCGTCTTCTGATACTTCTCTGTCTACGACATCCCCATCTTCAATAGGCTTAATTCTACATCCACATGCATTGGCATGCCCCCCGCCATCGGAATCGAAAAGGGTTGCTAGGGCAGTCAAGTCGTAGATTCCACCCCTCCGATGTAGGAATGAGTTGGTATAGAAAGAAGCGGAGACCGGGTATCTTCCAGAGTCTCCGAAATCAGCACCCAATTCACCGTGAATGATTATACACGCATCGCATTCTTCTCCAGCCATTGCAGTGACATGGTAGCCATTAGAGCGGATTCCCAAACCGTCCATTCGAACTATTGCTATTCGGTCCTCTATGCGCATGCTAGAGAGTATAACCTCGTTCAGATTCACCAACTCCTCCTCCTTCTCAGCAACTAACTTGGAAATTTTTGAATCTGCCAGAATCTCTTCGGTTGTCGCCCCAGTTCTCAATTTCTCAAGAATCCAGGCCGCTGTATCCTCTCCCGAATCAACTATCCTGCTTAGCCAGATAGCAGGGGCGTGAGAAAGAAACTCTTCATGAGATACCGAACCACTGTCAAGCTTGTCAACCCAATCTAGTAAATCCTCAAGGTCAGAAAGATCGATAACCTCGCGGAACAATTCATAGGCGATTCGAGCTGCTGATGGGCTATCTTTCCATACTACCATTGCCTTGCTCTCATCGCCCCCTGGTCTGTTTGATTGATGATGATCAATGCTCAGTCCACAGTTGGGGTGCATTGGTAAATCACAAACAGCAGTCCACTCATCAATCAAATCATCGAAAAGACCAGCTCGCAGTTCTCCTGGATGACCGAAGACCACTTCAGCATCCGTCCACCAACGCCTCAGTATCGCTGCAGTCACCACTCCATCCAGATCACTATCGGTGACGATACGCCTGATATCCAAGTCTGATGGATGCATCGTCATAATCTCTGGGCGCGCCATCTCGTCAATGGTGATTTCTGTGATAAAACACAATCACGGAAGGTTTTCATCTCGAATAGATGCATGGCCAAGATATGCAGGGCAAACCAGGACCCCTCGAGACCTCATGCGGCTTCATACTACTGAATTTCGATAGCATTCTTCTTCTCCAGTACCCACAGGGACACTGGAGCTTCCCTAAGGGGCACGTGGAGAAGGGCGACGCTGACCACCACTCTACCGCCTTAAGAGAACTTACAGAGGAGACAGGAATATCCGATATCACCATCGATGGTGAATGGACCCAGAAGACTGAGTATACCTTTTTTAGAAAGGGAAGGGAGACCCCAAAAGAGGTCTTCTGGTATTTGGCAGAGACAGATGAGTTGGAGGTAAGCCTCTCGCATGAGCACAACAACTACCTCTGGTTGCAGTTTGACGAGGCAGAGGAACAGATCACATTCGAGCAAGAGAAGGAGCTACTCCGCTCTGCCCGGCATCACCTAAGGTCCAGTGGACGAAGTCTATGACTCTGCATCTCTCTTACCTAGCGGAGTCCAAAGGACCTCTTCCTCGCCGGTGTTTTTTGCAATCCACCTTCCCATTACAAACAACCAGTCTGAGATTCTGTTAAGATAGCAAATAATTTCGTCCCTAACTGAACCATCGCCCTCGACGCTTCTCAAATGACAAGCCTCCCTCTCTGCCCTTCTGGCAACGGTTCTTGCTACATGTAGGAATGCAACCGGCGCAGATCCCATGGGCAAGATGAAAGATTTTAGAGGCTGTAATTCCTTAATCCAATTATCCATTTCTTCAATCAGCCTGTCACACTCATTCATCCCTACCAGCACCATTTGCTCTGGCAACTTCCCGGGACTACAGGCGCATTCCCCCCCTATGTCGAATAACTCCTGCTGAACTCTGTACAACGCTTCATCAGCCTCCCCTGGGCGATGGAATCTTGTCACTCCGGGCATCCTTTCAAACTCCATCCGGACTACGCCAATTTGCGAATTTAACTCGTCAATAGTGCCATAAAGTCCAACCCTGGGACTCTCTTTTCCGACCTTCTTTCCATCAAGTAGGGATGTCTCTCCACCATCCCCCGTTCCAGTATGGACTCTAGTTATCCTGACCATGTTGTTCCCAGGAGGTTCATGTTTTCAACCGTACTCAGATTGGCTCTGAGTCTGACAGGCCTCTCTCAATTGCCTCAATCCAAGAACTATCAACGGATTCCCAGCCGCCCAATTTTTCTAGTTCCACTAGGCATTCCTTTTCCTTCTCATGGTTGTTACTATGCCTATGAATAAGAACCAGAGCTGCGTAACTCATCGAGTTTATCCATTGATCTTCCATATCCCAAGATCTCTCAAAGTGCGCTACAGCACCGTTGGGACCCTGAATCAAGCCCCTATGTATCTGTCTAAGCCCCGATTTAGACCACGCTATTCCCGGGACCCCGATTACCAGTCCTCTGAATGCGAGATACAACTCCAGTGTTACCATTGTGCTGGCAAGAAGAAAAGAACCAATCTGCTCTGCTTGATCTGCAACCTCCCATCTAGAGGAAAGAAGACTAATACCTCCAATGCAAAACAGGACTCCCGCAAGAGGAGCGACAATCACATCGGTCTTCGTCAGACTCATATCTCTAATGCCAAAAACAATGAACACCCCACCCAGAAATACCGAAATCGAAGCTGGGAGATCTTCTCCGGATCCCTCTGGACTTGTGCTAGCAATCCACAGTATCAGAGCCCCTGTAAATAGGAACACAGAGAATCTAGACCCCTTTTCAGGGAAGGGCTGAAGCCTACTGAGATAGTAGCAATAGGACCCTAAAACCAGTAGAAGAGCTATCCAAAGAAACATCTCAATCATCTACCTTGCTGCCCCATCCTGCTTTCCAGAAGTCCTCATTGTCAAGTAAATCTGACCATTCTGAGTCCCCTGCCTCTAAGAGCATCATAGCTCTCCTTTCGAGTCCCTCTAGAAGTGCTCCATCCACCTCTTTCTCAGAAAATGCCTTGTGCCATTCTACTCTTAGAGACTCGACTTCTAATTGACCGGTCTCTCTGTTATCGAAACTCTTCTCGCAGATCTCCCTAAGATCTTGAATCCACATCTTTGAAGTCCTCACATGGGGCTCGCTGTGAAGAATCCTCTTTTTTCGGAAGGGCCACCATCCCATGATAACGGCCATACGTCGAAGCCAGACGTCTTGATGCTTTGTGAACCCCTAAGTGCCATAGCCTGCACGAGAGAATGTGGGACGTGTTGTCGTGTACCTAGATAGCAATCCGAAGGATAGCGACATTGCATCCATTATCAGTAGATATGAGGAGAGAGTCAAATCAAGAGGCGTATCTATCGAGATATTCGGGTCCAAACGCGGAACCAAGAACTACGAATCTGAGCTTTCCAGATTGCCGGGAAGACTAGTCCTTCTAGATGAGGCGGGACCTTCAATATCAAGTCAGGGATTCGCCGAATGGCTAAATTCCGCTCATCTAGATAGCAATCCAACCAATCTAGCGGTGGGGCCCCCAGATGGATTCAGCGATGAACTCAAGCAATCCGCCGACCAACTGATCTCTCTGTCAGACCTAACTCTTACCCATGAGATGGCTGCTGCCCTCCTGATGGAGCAACTTTACAGAGCGTCCGAAATCATCCGCGGTTCGGCTTATCACAGGAATTGAAAATCCCAGATGATACATCGGGGCTGCTGTGATACCCAAACCACCGTACCGTGCCATCCATTGATAAGCATACAGAATCGGGCCGTCACTTGCCCGAGGGTAAGCAGTGATTTTCATGAACGTCCAACTAAAGAGAAAGACACAGAAGAAAATAATTCCAGCATTTTCAATGATAGCGATAATGCTACTAAGTCCTCAGATATCGCTGCTACTGAATACTGACGATTCTCCAGAGCAAGACAGCCGCGTCGAACCGCCCAAAAGAACGGCATACCAACAATTGGAGCAATTTGGGGGATCAGTCCAAGATGGGAATCAAAATCCTCCATCCATGATGAGCCAATTCCAGACCGCGGCATATCAAGACCCATTCTACAACGACCCCGCCGCGCTCTATGGAAAGGTATCCGATCCATCCGCCCTGGCGCTCGACCCGATGTACGGATTCTTTCTCGAAGAAACGAACACAGACGATCACGATAACGATGGTATTGACGATCTGAATGATCTAGATGATGATAATGATGGAATCAACGATCTTATCGAGCGATTCGATGGTTGCTTCGGAACAGATCCCCTTGACCACGATAATGATGGGGTTAGGGACGAGTTCGACTGGGATGACGACAATGACGGGATACTGGAGGGCCCAATCGACTACTCGCAAGGGAACGATCCATGGAATGTAACTTCAGATAGGCACGTAGAGCCCACGACCATCCACCCTTGGACAGGGCAGGCAGTTGGCTTCAACTACTTAGTAGACCAGAACCCAATGGATCACGATAATGATGGAATCACCGATGAGGACATAGATGGATCCGGGCGCGGATCATACGATGAGGATGACGATAATGACGGCAGAATCGATCAGTTCGTGTGGCCCTGCGATTTCGATTCGGACGGAATGCAGGATTACTTCGACGATGACGATGACAACGATGGTGTAGCAGACATCTCAGACATACACCCATGGGACCCCCTGCAGAATTCGTCTATCGAAACCGCACCTGGAATACTATGGGACTCTTGGGTCAGGTGGGATCCTGAGGATTACGGAGAGTACGTCGACGGACTGGACTACGTCGCCCTTCACGCCCTGGAGCACCCTAGAGAACAGGCTTTCACGGAGATAGTGGACGGCGACCTCGATGGAGACGGAATTCCAAACTTCCTAGATCCGGATAACGACAACGACGGTGCACCCGACTCCTCAGACACCGATGACGACAACGATGGTCTGGCGGACATGTACGATGTAGACGACGACAATGACGGTATACCCGACTCATGCAGGCAGTTGGATACGAATGGAGATGGCCAAGGAGACTACCCTTCACAGGCATTCAACGGCGCTGTAGTGGCCATCCAAGTACCCGGAACCGACTGTGAGATAGACTATGACGGGGATCTGGATGATGATAGATTCAGAGCCATCGATGCAGATTACGACATGGTCTGGGACTGGATCGATCCCGATATGGGCGGTACGACAAATCCAGACAACCTGCAGGGAGGGTCCCAACCTTGGGACTTGGATGATGACGGAATCCCCAATGAGGAGGACCCATACCCGATGAACTCAACAGCCGAGGTAGCAACATGGGACTGTGCCAGCGTTGCGAACCCGAACCCCCAGGACCCTAGCGACAATTGTGTACTTTGGCGAACGTCCTACACCGGATTCAACGACTGGGATGGCGATGGCCTGAACAACTGGGTCGACATGGACGATGACAACGACGGAATCCTGGATTGGCTGGACATAGACCCGGACTGCGACCTAGATAACGACGCAGATCTCCATGAGCTAAACGGCTCGATGTTCAGGGACGACGGAGCGAACGACATAGACACCGACGTGGATGGAGACGGCCTCCAGAACGACGAGGACTGGGATGACGACAACGATGGGATCAATGATTTCTTCGACCCTGATGACGGAAACTGCGGTGTAGTGGACATAGACAACACGGACAACTTCTGGGGCAATAGCTGGCCCCAGGGAGACGGCGATGCCATCGATGGATCAGAGGACGGAGACGCATATGTTGCAGTCCCAAACTACTACTGGAACCTCACTTGGGGGTTCAACCCCTTCAATACAAACAACAGCTTCATGCTCGACTACAACGGGTACGATCCAAACAACTTCGACAATCCAAGTGGCATCATTCCTGAGATGTACTGGACTCTAATGATGAAGTGGAGCCCCTACAACGGTGACAACTTCTTCGATATCGACAGCGACGGAGACTCCCTGGTAAACGGAATAGACGTGGATCAGGACGGAGATGGGATGCCCGATTGGTGGGATCAAGACGAGGGCAACGACGGAGTTCTAGATGTCGACGACGTCAAGATGGGAGGCACCTTGGATGGCAACTCATGCGGCACGGTCATCCTATCCGCAACAACCGAGAGATTCTGCGGCCACATCTACGCCTTCCTCTACAAGGCGCCTCTACTTACTCCGACCCAATCAGGTGGCCAATCTTTCACTGTTCCATACAGCAGCAGGCCCGACTCTGAATGGGACGATGGTGCATATGATGGGACAAACCACCCCACTGGAATGGGTAGTTGTGACAGCAACTGCTTCTGGTTCACATTCGATCCAACTAGCAACCCAACCCCTTCTGTTGCGTACACATACAATGACATCAAGAATAACAGGGATCTGTGGATAGCTTACCTCGGAGTCACCGTCTTCGGATTCTTCCAGTGGACTTCGGATGCGAATAACAACTTCTTCCCCGATGAGATTGCTGACGATCTCGACGATGACGTAGATCCAGACGTGGACTGCGGGCAGCCTATGCCGGAGGTATCGTGGACCCCAAGTTGCATGTACAACAATACGAACGACTTGGACGACGACTGGGACATAGTCTACGATCACTTCGATGTGGACGATGACAATGACGGAATCTGGGATTATTTCGAGATCGACTCGAATGATGATCTAGATGATGACTCAGGGATAGAGGAGCCATACTACTTCACAGGAAGCAATTGCGAGGACAATGACGACGACGGTCTGGATACAGACCCCGACGATGATGGAATATACCAGGCAGTATGGGACAGAGGAGTACTAGGTCAGGCCTTGCTATTCCCAGAGTACTACGATGTGGATAACGATAACGACGGAGTTCCGGACGGAGAAGACCCAGACGACGATAATAACGGCCTGCTAGACGAGGCTCAGGAGGCATTCGAAGGATGCTTCACAGGGGAGGAACAGAGCCCATGGGACCACGACAACGATGGGATAGTTAACTGGGCAGATGACGACTGGGACGGCGACGGAATTCCAAATTCCCTAGAGCTCCAGAACCTCAACGATACCAACGGGACAGCAGACCCTATTGACGACACCTGCTGCCTCAACTTCCCCATAGCCCCATGGGACCACGACAACGACGGGATAAGGGACGATATAGACGAGGACGATGATTACGACGGCATGAAGGACGAGGACGAAGTGATGCTATGGCCTTCGCGATACGGTACCGAATCAACGAATCCATGGGACCACGACGACTTCGGAGGGGGGGTCGGCCTGGCCAACCCCAACAACAACTCCACAGGCCCGGATTACTTCGATGTAGACGACGACAACGATGGAAGGGCGGACTTGGACTGGAACAGCCCCTCTTCGGGGGATTGGGCCACACCATCAAACAAGATTGAGGAATCTTCAGGATGGAGCTCTGACTGGGACTCTGACAACGACGGGATTCTAGACGACGACGATAAGATACCGACTAGGATCACTCTGACCGCTCCATCCGTATTGTGGCTAGACGAAAATCGGCCAGCGATATTCAATGGCTCCGTATTTTGGCTGGACGACACAGGTTTCGTACCGGCACCAGACCTCCCTGTCCAGGTCCACATTAGGTACTCTGCGAACGGCACATCCGTCATAGAGACAATCGACGTCCTCACTGATGACAACGGGGAGTATATCGTCGGCCAGTTCTTGTTCCCGGAAGACATCGATGTAGGGCCTAACTCAACCTATGAGGTCTACTCAGAGGTCACCGAGATGTTCGTTCACGATTACAGCTCGACGCTCTCTGACACTGACGGAGACGGCATCGGAGACTCGGGGATGCCTGTCGAGGTAAGGGCGAACACCACGATTGGATTCGTATCCGGGGAGAGGTTCAGATCGGACGAGCAACCCCTCAAGCTGGACTTCAAGGTCCACTACTCGGCAGACTACAACAGAGGGATTTTCGACAACAGACTGCCCTATGCGCCAGTTTCCTTCACGATTAGCGACCCAGGCCCCCAGTTCGGGAACATCACCCATCCGACTGTCTACGATGGATACGGGAACGGATACAGGGCTGACGCAGGAGGCTGGGTTTCACTGGCTTACAACCAATCCCTGGATGTGTGGGAACAGGTCCAGTGGAACTCACTGCTGGATAATGGCCCGGGCGTCCCGACAGGCGGATATGAGGAGATAGTGTGGAATCCGTGCGGACCGCTCAATCCAGTGGGTTCCCATTCTGTCATAGCGCCCTATGAGTACAAGAATACCTCGCTCCCTGTTGGGGATTATACCTTCATCGGATTCTCACGTCCTGATCTGGGAGGATGCACTGACGACTCCTACGAATGGCCTTGGTCCCACCTCGAGGGTTCGGAGACGGACGCCTTCTACATCCGTTCCATGCACAGGATGTTCATCGAGGCCGAGATGTCAGCAGCCTCCTTCAGACCAGTCTACTTCTGGGACTCTACCCAGTTCACAGGCTCGTCCTTCGGTGCATGGAGGGCTCTCTTCCATGCTCCATCCCTTGCAAATGCGAACATGACGTATCAGGAGGCAAGTCTTGGCAAGCCATACCCGCTTCTATGGGACGGGACTCCCACCGGGCTCTCTGGAATAGCAGCCGGCGCCCTCGTCCCGTTCCTGTCCTCTGATGGGATAAACTGGACCATAACGATGCAGAATGCGGCTGACTTCGACTCGCCTCCATGCGGACCGGTCGACCCACTCGATCCCAGCAGCCAGATTCGCTGCGAGATAGTACCGGAGATATTCGCAGGTGAGTCCGTCAGGGTAAGGGGGCACGTCTGGAACAAGACAATGGTGCCCGTCACTGACTTCGACGGCGATGGAACGAAGGACCCCATAGCCGTACAGATAGACTTGGACTACAATGGGATCTTCGCTGGATCCATAGAGACTCGAGTGAACCAGCGACTGGACATCGATACAGAGGGCCTGGCAACATTCGACCACGACATAATCTGGGACCCATATTGGCCAGCATCGACATACGGCTTCAGAGCCGACTTCGGCCAGGCCGACTACTTCTTCACCGGAGAGCAAGCAGGAGTCCTAGCGGCCACCGGCGCGTACGGAAATGTATCGGTCATAGGTTCAACTGACTTCCTACTAACATCTCTGACGCGCCTCTACAGGGGCCAGAACGCGACGGTCGAGGCCCGTCTGATTGACAACGCCGGGCTTCCTGTACGTGAAGCCCCAGTGAACTGGTCATGGGCCGAAGACCAATCGAGCGGCGTGGTTTTCACCGACAACAACGGGATATTCAGGGTCAATCTGACAGACATTGACACCTTGGGGAACTTCTCGCTCAGTTTCACCTACCTCGGAGACAAGTTCAGGCTGGGAAGCACGGACTCAGTAGACATGTGGGTCGTTTCACGGACGTTCATCAACGTCCAGAGCACGAGTCCAAACATCAGATCCAACGGAGATCTGTGGGAATTCACTGCTGTTGTCACCGATGATAATAGAACTCCATTCGATAAGGATGGAGGCCAGGTTCTGAATAGCTGCGAGGGAGAGATGCAGGATCCTGAGGGATACGACCTGGGAGGCAACGTTACAGTAATCTTCGAGGGAATAGACTTCGAGGACAGGACCCACCGACAGATAGTCTCCGTCGAGTGCCCGGCATCCGGCTCCATCGGCTATGGACAATACCTGGACCCACAGCTGCTGAAGGACGACCCATTCTCCTTCCTTCCCGATGGTTTCGGACCTGTGAACGTGATCCTACGGTTCGAGGAGAACCTGCCTCACGAGGGTTGCGAACCCATAGACGCAGGGATGCTGTCCACATCCGGAGCATGGGACCCCTGTGTGACCATCCTCAACAGTGATCACTTCAGGAAGGTACTGCAGTTCCAAGTAGATGG
This sequence comes from Marine group II euryarchaeote REDSEA-S11_B3N4, assembly GCA_001628485.1. Taxonomy (GTDB): domain Archaea; phylum Thermoplasmatota; class Poseidoniia; order Poseidoniales; family Thalassarchaeaceae; genus UBA36. The sequence goes on from LURR01000006.1 coordinate 67,194, forward strand.
GTTCAGCCTCATCGGGAACACGGATCTGCAAGTTGACCAGCAGATAGTCTACACCTCTGAGATAGACCTGGATACGGGAGAGATACTTGAGAAGCCAATGATAGTGACCGGACAGTTAACCGATGAGCTCGGAGGAAACCTGTCAAACAGACAAATCCGAGTCACATTCGAGATGGGATCTATGGTATTCGACCCTGTCGAGAATCGGATGAAATTCCGTGCAGGAGATGACGGCATAGAGGCCTGTATCCCGGGTGCGACCGATGAAAACGGATTCTTCGACATCAACTGCCCTATGACCGGCGTCGACGCAGGAATGGCCAAGGTGAAGATAGAGTACAATGCCTGGGACCCGCTAAACAATGACAGATACAGATACAAGAACAAGACACAAGCAATGTTCTTCCCCGTCTTCTCCAACTCTACGATCGACGTATCGGAAGTAGGTCCGTTCAGGTCAGATTACCTGACATACACCTTCCCGAACGGCTCAACCTTCGAAGTTCTGTACCTGAAGGAGGCATTCCACATCAATGCCAAGCTCTCCCAGTCAAACGGAAAGCCAGTCGGTGGGAAGTGCGTCAACATTTACCTAGATCCAGAAGTAAACACCAGGCCAATAGCCACAGCATTCACGGCTGGTGGAACCGGTGAGTTCGTTTGGTACTCGGCAGATCCAGATGACAACCCTAGTAGGAGGGGAGTTGAGCCTAGCGGAAACAACCTCGAAGGGTTCCGTACTGTCAGAGTTGCTTACGAGCCAGAACGGTACGTACCAGGGGGCTGCGACTACGAAGTACTGGAACCAAACCCAGTTCTGAATAGCTCCGTAGTAGACGTCGAAGTCCTAGTGAGAAGCAAGGTTGACATTCTGCTGAAGCAGCACTGGTCAAGCCCAGCTGGATACCAAGAGGGAGATATTATCGCTGGGGAGGTTGCAATCCTCAGAGACAGGCTGGATCTCACCGTTGAGGGACAGAGAGTAGAATTCCACCGACAGTTCTGGAATGAATCCGGTGAGTGGCAGACAGAGCGCGTGGAGATACTTATCACCAATGAGAGGGGCTCTGCGAACTTCTCCTTCCCATACACCGGTGAAACCATTCCCGGACACCCGGAGTGGAGCGCCCCAGGGGGCAAATGGAGGGTCCTGGTTCACTTCGAATCAGTAGACGCGAACAAACCCTACTTCGTAGAGAAGTGGCTCAATAGCACCCCGGAGATAAAACTTGGAGAGGGCACCTCTTCGACTTCGGGCGGCCTCTGGACTACCCAGGTACTAATCCTCGCCGGAATATCACTCTCAACAGTGGCGCTGGTGGGTGCGATGATGTACAACAACTACAGGGAGAGACGAAAGGTCGAGGTCCTCCGAGGCATACTGACCGACGCGCTAATGTCCCTCAAAGCCTCGAACAATTACATCGAGGCAATCTTCTCCTGCTACAAGGACCTCATCAAGTACTTCAGGATGAGAGGCGCCATGAAGAAGGTCTTCGAGACCACCAGAGAGTTCGAAGACGTCATCAACAAAATGCTCGGAGGAATAGTACCCCCAGAGGAGATCGACTCCTTCTTCTCGATATTCGAGGAGGCTCGCTATTCTGATCACGAAATAGGATCGGAGGAGAGAGACAGGGCGATACAGATATTCCAGTCGATGATTGGTAGGATGAACAGATCTCTCGGAGATAGCTTGCTTACAAGGGAAGCAGTCGGCGAGTCCTCGTTGTACGGTCCCTCAGTGAAGGCAGGGCAGTTCGTCGATGCAGATGGAAACATTAGGTTCGCCGGAGTAGATGATGCAGAGGAAAACGACGGCTTCAAAATCTGAGACACTGAGTAAATCCACTGTCCTGACGCCCCTATGGGGCGCCCGCAGGATTCATAACACCGACTTTGGTGGCCGCGCTACCTGATTAGGGGGGGATACTATGAGTAAGCAAGAGAGGAAGACCAACTCAGCGCTAGTTTCGCTCATAGGGGACCTGAAGGACCACAGCAGAACAACGGGCTCTCCAATATGGAGGGACACTGCCTCTAGGTTAGAGACCAGTAGGAAAAACTGGGCAGAGCCCAATCTTAGCCATATCTCCAGGCACTCTGCAAAGAAGGAGACAGTACTGGTGCCCGGCAAGGTACTTGGCAGCGGAAGCCTCAGCGGAGGGCAGACGATCGCCGCCTTCAGCTTCAGCGATGGAGCCAAGAGCAAGATAGAGGCCTCCGGGGGGAGGACTCTTAGCATTCGCGAACTCATGGACGAGAATCCCAACGGCAAGGGGGTGAGGATCCTTGTCTGAGAAAACTATGGTATACGACGCCACGGACAAGATACTTGGCAGGCTAGCCAGTCAAGTTGCTAAAGAGATGATTTCTGCCAGGAAGTCAGGCAGGCAGCAGAGGGTCATCATAATCAACGCAGAGGACGCCATCGTCTCGGGACCCAGGACCAAGGTGCTAAGCGACTACAGGGCAAAATACAATCTCAACCACGCCAGAAAAGGGCCATTCTTCCCAAGGATGCCTGACAAGATAATCAAGAGAACAGTCAGGGGAATGCTCCCGTATCAGAAGAACAGCAGCGGAAGGGGGGCCCTGAGGGACCTCAGAGTCATGATAGGGACCCCGCAAAACCTCTCTCTGGAAGAACTCCCAGATGGACACGAGTGGGGGCCGACAGAGAACATTGTTCGCGATACCCCCAATAAGTACGTCAGACTGGGCGAGATCAGCTCCCACCTTGGAGTGGATGCAAATAGATGGGCAGGTGAGTGAATTGGCAAGGAAGAAGCGCACCAAGGTGGTCAACACTAGTGGAAAGAGAAAGACCGCGATAGCCAGAGCCACACTAAAACCCGGCAAGGGGAGGGTCAGGATCAACGGACACCCAATCCACATCCTCGAGCCCGAACTCGCTCGGAGGAAGGCACTAGAACCAATCAGAATCGCCGAGGCAATGAACAGAATAGACAGAGTAGACATCTCCGTCGATGTGAAGGGCGGAGGACAGATGGGGCAAGTCGACGCCATCAGGACCGCCATAGCCCGCGGCCTGGTGAAGTACAACGATGGAGCCGAGGGCGATGACGAGGAGCTGAGGGACGAGTTCGTACGATTCGAGAGGAAGATTCTGGTGAACGACCCCAGGAGAAAGGAACCCAAGCATCAAATGGGTAGAGGCGCTCGTAAGAAGTGGCAGAAGTCGTACAGGTAGGTGGAAAGATGCTGATACCGGTCAGATGTTGGAGTTGCGGGAAGGTCATAGCCCACAAGTACGAGGAGTATCGGAATGCTCTCGCGGAGGGCAAGGATGCCGGAGAAGTCCTCGATGACCTTGGTTTCAACTTGTACTGCTGCAGAAGAATGTTCGTGGGGCACATCGACCTTATCGACGAGGTCGCCCCCTTCAGCATCGACAGACAGCAGTAAGCCCTCCGTCAGGGCTTTGACTGAACGCTCACTCGCAGGGAGCCCAATTGGGGCCTGTAGGTTAGTTTGGCCTATACTTCGCGGCTGGGGGTCGCGCGACCCAGGTTCAAATCCTGGCAGGCCCACCATCGGGAGAGTACTGCGAAAATGGTCAGTTTGAAGGCCATCCCCCTCTTTGCATCGTCATGGGTTCTACGCATTCGGACGAGGGAACCTCCGAGGCCCGGGTTGACTGGCTAGCAGAGCAGTTAGAGAGGCACTCAGACCTCTACTACAACAAAGCGGAACCTGAGATATCAGATGCAGATTTCGATGCATTGAGAGACGAGCTGCAGCTCCTGTCCCCCAATCACCCCCAACTGAGCAGGGTGGGCTCAGATCCACCTCCAGGCTCTGAAAAGGTCGACCACCTATTCAGGATGATGAGCCTGGACAAGGCCAATTCGGACGAAGAGGTATCTCACTTCGTTTCCGAGACCACCGCCAATGGCCGGCGGTTCGTTTGCCAACCGAAGCTCGATGGCTCAGCCCTCTCATTGGAATATCGTCGAGGCCGACTAATCAGAGCCGCCACCAGGGGCAATGGCAGGAGGGGCGAGGACGTGACGGCGAACGCGAGAAGGATGATGAACGTCCCGGAGAAACTCGGATGGGACGGAGACTGTCACGTGAGGGGGGAGGTCGTAATGCCTCTGCAAGTATTCAGAGAGAAGTACTCAGAGGTTGCGCCCAATCCAAGGAATCTAGCCGCAGGAGCACTTAGGCAGAAGTATGCCGATGCAGGCAAGGGAAGCCCGAGAGACTTGCAGTTCCTTGCCTACGGTGTCGAGTTCCCAAGCGATAAGGACCGCCACCCAGACAGTCCTGAGCCCCCAGAATTCAAGCTCGACTCGGAGATAATCTCCTGGATAGGCGAGATGGGGATTCAGGTGGCAGGAAACCACGTGGTTTCAGGTGACGACGACACCACCACCACAGAATCCATACTGGCAGTGACGAGGGAGTGGCTCGAGTCGAGAGACTCTGCAGACTGGGAAATAGATGGAGTCGTGATCAAACTAGACCGGCTGGATAAGCGCGGCCTCCTGGGCGAGACCGCACATCACCCTCGGTGGGCACTGGCATGGAAATTCCCTGCCGAGGAGGCGGTAACGGTGCTGATGGACGTCTTCTGGCAGACCGGGAGGACGGGCAACGTCACCCCGGTTTCGCGTGTAGCACCAGTGGTAGTTTCAGGGGTTACCGTTGAGAATACGACACTCCACAACAAGGGCGAGGTTGAGCGACTCGGGATAATGATCGGAGACAAGGTGAGAGTAGTCAGAAGAGGGGACGTAATACCAAAAATCACTGAGGTAATTGGACCGGCCCATGATAGCGACCTCATTGGCAGGTCCCATTCAGATGGGACCCCTTTCTCAGAACCACTACCTTCCAGGCGCGAGATACCAGTTCCCGAGGGATGCCCAAGGTGTTCCACTGACCTAATTATCGATGGGGCATTCATCAGATGTACCAACATAGACTGCCCATCAAGACTGGAGAGAGCAATACTGTACTGGTGCAGGAAGCTGGGTATGGATGGGATAGGCGAGAAGCTCGCAGAGCAGCTTTGCTCATCGGGGCTGGTCACGAGTTTGGGGGACCTATATCGGTTGGAGGACAGGGAGCAGGAGCTAATCTCACTAGAGAGAATGGCCGAGAAGTCAGCCAGCAACGTCCTAGAGGAATTGAACTCCACCAGGGCCATGACCTTCAGCACCTTCATCTCAGCACTTGGACTGCCTAGGATCGGTCCCGAGATAGCAACTCTCGTCTGTGCGGAGGTGAAGACTCTCGAAGAGCTGATACAAATGACCGAAGAAAGGCAGACGGCCATCCAGAGACTTGTTTCCATAGACAGGGTAGGAGAGACCGTGGCCAACCTTCTGCTGGACGGTATATCCGATAGGAAGGAGTCGATTATCGACCTCTATGGGCAGGTGGAAATCGTCGAAGGAGAGCAGGTATCCGTCGATGGCCCCCTTTCCGGCTCTTCCTTCTGCATTACAGGCACTCTGAGCAGACCAAGGAAGGAGATCGCTCTTTCGATAAAGTCAGAGGGAGGCAAAGTCGTCTCGTCCGTCTCGGGGAACCTGAACTTCCTAGTCGCAGGAGAGTCATCTGGATCAAAGTTCGACAAGGCCAACAGGCTTGGCGTCCGGATCATATCGGAATCAGAGTTGGACGAGATGCTAGGGGGGTCAATACTAGAGGAGCTGCCCGAAGAGAGGCAGTCTACGCTCGGCGAGTTCTGATCATCCGTACATCCCACTAGAAGCACCGCTACTCTCCTGAGGGGGATTCAGGTGCACAGCCATCATCTCACGTATCTGCCCCTCTATTCTCTGAGCCTCCTCCATGAGGGGTTCCGGATCCAGATGGACTGCAGGCAGAAGTCCGTCTAAGCATGCGATTATCCCCGCTGCTGCACGGGCATCGGGAATCGTCCCCTGGCCTATCTCTCCATCCGACTCTGCAAGTATCGCCAGCGCGTCAATCCCTCTTCTCCTACACTCTCCCATCATCACTCCAGTCATGCCCCCAACTACTCCTTGTTTCAGAAGAGGGACACCGATTCCCTTGAGCAAGTCGTGGGTAGAGTCCGTGGATCCTAGCCCCAGAATCGAATCCGTCCCCGGATCTTCGTCGAAAATGCTGTGCAGACTCTCTATTCCGTGTGCGAATGAATCGACCATTATCGTAGAACTCACTCCCGAGTCCTCTATCCAGTCGATTATTCCAGATGATAATGGAAGATTGAGCTCAGATGGGATATGTATCTCCGATGCGATAAGTACCACCTTGTCGCACTTCTCCATGTTGCATATCGGCTCTCCAGCATAGAATCTCAGAGGAGGCAGGGGCTTGCCATCTTGGACCAAGCACATCGGGGGGAGGTTTGGATGCCTGACGCCCCCGACGAGCTCCAAATCCAGCTTTTCCACCATGAAGTGTGCAACTATGCTACTAACGAATCCGACTGACGGGAAACAACTAACCAGAAGAGCGCCAGAAGCGTTCACGTCATCGCCAACCTCGACCAGAGGGGCCCCTTGCATGAACCCAGAAACCACTCAATGGTGTTAATCGTTGTTACCGACCCGACTCGATTCCGAGGACAGTGGCGAGATGGGAGGAACAACGTACGACTTCCAGATTTCTCCGTCCTCGTGGAACAGGTTTGAGGAATGTCCTAGGAAATACTGGCTTTCCAGGCAGAGGCTTCCTCGAAAGGCGAGCATGGCTGCCTCAATGGGTACCGCCATACATAACTCAGTAGAGGATCTGTGCAACTTGGATTTTTCTGGTAGGGGGGATGAAGAAATTGGTTGGCTCCATTCTTCCTGTAGAGAAACTCTGCAGAAGAGGTGGGAGGAAGAAAGGAAATTGTTCTCGGAAACTCCTAGGCATCCTCGATGGAAGGATGAGTCATTCTCAATAGCTCTCGACGGACTGATCGGGGCTATCTCCATACTTTTCGACAAGGCGATGCTTCCATTGGAGGAACTATCCTCGGTCACCGTGAAGACATGGAAGCAGGTTCAGGATATTGTCGTCGCAACCGAAGCAAACCTTGAGTCCAAATGCGGACGATTGACAGGGCGACTGGATCTTCTTATCAAGGATCTTGAGGGTGGGGATAATGGTGGATTAATCGTTGCCGATTTGAAGACAGGAAAGCCACCGGAAGACGAACTTAGCGAGAAGGTAAGCAGGCAATTGCTATTCTACAGAGATATAATGAAGGAGAATGTAACTGAGAATCAGGACCTTAGGGCAGAGGGGTGGTACTCTTCCAACAATACAGTTTACCGAGCTGAAGGACCGCCAATCCTGGAAGAAGCCATTGGGGCATGGGAGATGATGAAACTGACTGAAACCCCATTCCAGGCCACTCCTAGCGAAGATGCCTGCTCATTCTGCGAGTGGAAGGCATGGTGTCCCGGGTGGTGGGAAGCGAAGTACGAGGGAGAGCTCAGCCACGAAGGGATGTTCAGAGACGAGGTAGTGAGGCTGGTCAGGCTAGATCAGGAATCGGGCGCGGCTCTTTTCGAGCGAACGACTCCTGTAGGGGGCGATGGGGAACTGAGGGGGTCTGATCACCGCTTCGGAGCGCTGCTTAAGGGGAGATGTCTGGAAAAGATACGACAAATGGATCAATCAGAACTAGACGGATACCTATTCCTGGGCAGTATCATGTTCGGTGGTAAGACCGCACGAATGGGGGATTGGTCGGAGATTCTCCCTTGGTCCCCTCTACTCCGGTCTGTGAGAAATTGAGTCCAAAACGCCTCGAGGGTCTCCTTCGAACCTTTCAGGAAAGTTGACCATGAACTTCCAAAGAAGGAGTAGGGTAGCCCCAGCATCCGCATCCGCGCTGTGGGATCTCTCAAGTGATATCCCGAAGCGTTCGCAAAGAACGCCTAACCTGTGTCCTCCCGGGATACCAAGAGTCCTTGCTAACTCAAGAGTGTCCACCAACGCTAGCGGAGAGGGCGCCTCTCTCCCAATTCGTATGCACTCCATTTCTAGGAACCTCCAGTCGAATGCTACGACATTATGGCCTACAATTACCGAACCTTCAATCATCTCGCAGATTGAGTCCAGGTGCTCACCGAAACTCTCCGCATCTATCACATCCTCGTCGAATATGCCATGTACGTTACTAGACTCGACGGGAATCCTAAACCCTGGGTTAACTAGCGATTGCATACTAAGTTTCGAGCCATCAGAATCACTGCCAACCAGTGCGAACTGCACCACTCTATCCTGCCGAGGATTGAATCCAGTGGTTTCCAAATCGAATCCAAGGACCCTGAACCCCTCAAGAAAATTAGAGACCACGAGTCCTCGCTGCCGGCACCATCCATGAACCCTACCAAAGCCATTCTAGGTGGACTGCCGTCCAACACGCATATGAGTGACCTTCCATTTCTGGTAGTATGACGGGACACAGGCAAAGAATCACCGTGCTTCTTGGGATCCTGATGATTTCCCATTCTCTGGCCGGATGCGGAGGCATAGGTCCAGGCAGCCCAAATGCGGCTCTCACATCAGACAGAGTCACCGTAAACACGGGAGAGACGATAAATTTCGATGCACGCACCTCGACCACTCCTAATCCGACGATTATCGACGAATTCAGATGGAATTTCGGTGATGGCGAGAAGAAGACAACAAAGCAGGGCGTAATCAGTCATGCGTTCACTGAGGCTGGGAACTTCGAAGTTACAGTTGAGGTTTTCAATGACAATGGAGACTCAGACTCAGCCAGCATCCTAGTTTTCGTAAATGCGATACCAGAAATCATCCTCAACATCCCAGACTTCGTCAAGACCGGACAAGAGGCTAGACTCGACGCCAGTGACTCCTTCGATCCCGAGGGAGGAGGGGTGGAGATTGTTTGGGACTTCGATGCGAACACCGATTCCGATGGAGACAGCGACCCTCTAAATGACGTCGATGGAAGCGGCCCAGTGACTAGGATTACGGTTACCGAAGCCGGGAATATCACTGGGGCCGTAACGATCTCAGACGATAGCGGAGGGAAGAATACCACACTTTGGACCCTCAGAGTCGTCTCTCGTACGTTCAGGATTGTTTGGGAAGAAGTATTCGTCGACTACGACTGGTCGGGCTACCTAGAACAGGGCGAGACTCATGAGATTCAGTTCCAACCGGGGGAAGGAGCCAGGCTAATCGATGTGTCCGCGACCCTCTCTCTAACTCGAGATATCCTCCCAATTACTTGGCCGGAGGATAATTTCACCCTAGAGGTAGACATCCCTTCCTCCGGATGGTCCTACACCGTTATTACAACTCAGAATAATATCACAGAGAACTCATCCGCGACGATCGAGAGGACTGAAATGAATCCTTCTCCAGAATCAGATTACACAGTTTTCGCAGACTCCAAGGAAGAACTGGAGCAGTCGCTTCTCGGAGATCCCGATGGAAGATTTGGACAGGGAGACTGGTTCTGGAGGATTACCGCACTGGAATGCGATCCCGATACTCCTGTAGATGGAGTGGATCCCGACCAAGGTAACGATTGGACTCTTGAGGCTCAATTCGTAGTATTGGTCCTTAGGTTAAGTGAAGTAAGCGTCTGATGACATCGAGCGAAGACCTTTCAACCCCCAGTCATTGGGATTACCATGGCAAAGTCGTTTGAGATCACGAAGGTGTCCATTCGAGAACGCCTAGTAGTAGATGCGAAGGTGGGCATGAAGGACCCCCAGGACTATGACTTCTCCCCCAGAGCAAACCTCTCAGGCACCACTCTGAGCATAGTCAACGAGTCAGGGGAGCCGTCTTCCACTTTTGAGCTGGACGAGGAGCAGGTCATAACTGCCGAGAGGGACAGGATGCTAGAACTGAGAGTCAAGTTCAACGTAGAGGGCATGCATGGTGTTCTTACCCACAGAACACCACAACCGATGACAGGACCGAAGTCGAAGAAGCTAGCCGAGCCAAGTTGGAAGACCATCCTGCCTCTGTCAATGTGACTTTGCACCGTCGGGATTAAGCCGGGTCCTACGGTCCAACACACACTGGACCCATAGTGTAGCCTGGATATCACATGAGCTTGCGGAGCTTGTAACCCGTGTTCGAATCGCGGTGGGTCCGCCACCTAGTAGACGAGGAAGAAGGGCGACCGGTTCAATAGTGAGCGTACTGGGGACGGATTCAGGACCCATAGTGTAGCCTGGATATCACTCTAGCCTCCGGAGCTGGAAACCCGTGTTCGAATCGCGGTGGGTCCGCCATCTGTACACTTTCCAATTACAAACCATACTAAATACCCGACCAACAAATCAATGTCGTGAGATTGATTGTATTAGTAACCCTAGTCCTCTTTTTGTCGACTCTGACTGGTTGTACGGGCGATACAACTTCTGAGAACATAGAGGATACCAATTCTGAGATTGAATCAGACAACGAGAGAGTCGTAGTTACGACCCTGATTGGGAAAGAAGAATGCGAGGGACGGGGGGGCACATGGTTCGAGGAATCAAACGGGGGCGGAGAATCGTATTGCTCTCTAGATGAGGAACCAACATACGACCCAGATTCTCCCAAAATATACTGCGAACAGAGAGGTGGAACATGGGACGAGGAGATACGCGATTGTTCATTCCCAGAACAGAACTCAGAAGGAGAGGAGCTACAGGAAGGACCAACATATGTGCCCCCATGTAATGTCACAGCGTCTATGGGGCTGAATTCAACCAACAACCCGATCGAATGGTCTGAATTTCAGAGTGGTACATGGTTATCCGTCGATGGCTTGACCACTGTCTCCTACACCTCTGATGATTATGATAACGAGTCCGACATAGTGGTTGATCAACGACTTGACTGGATGTGCGGATACACGTATTCGGTCAAGATTCCACCCGCATACAACTCCAGTTACTCCTACCCAGTCTTCGCCTTCCTTCATGGAGATATATACGATTTAAATTTCTACAACAACTTCCTGACAAATAACTTCCATATGCCCGAGGATGACAAATACATAATCGTTCGACCCTCAAAGTTGGAATTGGATTGGGACCCCAAGAAGGTACTCGATGTTATTGAGGATGTCAAATCAAATCTCAATGTAGACGATGACAGGGTCTACCTAACAGGCTATAGTATGGGCGGAAGGGGGACTTTCATTGTCGCCGCAGCACTGCCTGAGTACTTTGCCGCCATAATGCCGCTCCAGCCTCATCACGAGCCATACTCATATCTCACGCTAGCGGAAGATGTCGCACACCTGCCTGTTTGGATGAGCCATGGAACAAATGACAGCACATCCTCGTATGATATGGCGGCCCAGATGGCAGAAAATCTCTCAAACTTGGGCTCGGAAATAGAATTCCAGACAGTTGTGGGCGGCGAGCATGGGGGCTATCTCGTTATTTACAATAATCCAGAAATAATGCAATGGATTCTATCCCATGTTCGAGGCCAGTAGATTTCCATAACAGCCTTCAAGCATGGCTTCATGTCAGCCCCATGGCTTTCATCTCACAGAGGCGTATCGACTTCCCAATGGTAGACCTGGCCAAGATAGTTTACTACCCTCGTTTCTGGGATTTGGCGCATAGGTTCTACGAGGAGTCCTGGGAATTCACCTGCGGCATGCACTACAACGAAATCCTCTCCGAAAAGAAGATTGCATTCCCACTAGTCCACAGCGAGGCGAAGTTCCTCCATCCTATTTCCTACGGTGATACCGTGGAGTGTACTATAACGGTGCCCAAAATCGGGAAAACCTCCATCACGTGGCACTACGAGTTCAGGAACCAGCACGGCACACTCTGCTGGACGGCAGACCAAGTCACTGTCTGCACAGACATGAACGAGGTCAAGAGTAAGATGGCTGTCCCTGATTGGATGAGAGAATGCCTAGCAAAAATCGAATCATCATGACTACTCTCTAGGCCACTTCTTCGACAGTGCCTTAGTCAGCGACTCGTCCATCGTCGCATCCCACCAGTTAGCCCCTCTCCAGACAGCATACTTTCCCCTTATTCCTCTCATGTCCGCTCCGTCCAGCCTCGCTCCCTGGAGGTTGGATAGGCCAAGTCTGGCCTTAACCATCCTAGCCCCTCTAAGATCGGCACCATCCAGTGCCGCCTTCATCAGGTTAGCGCCCTTCAGTGACGCATTCCTTAGATCAGCACCCGAAAGGTCCGCACCCTCCAGGTCGGCCCTATCTAGAATCGCCCTCCTTAGATTAGCACCGGATAAGTCAGCACCTCGCAAGTCCTCTCCAACATGCGATGTGAATGACCAGTCTTTGCTATCTCCTTCCGCCACATTCTCACCTCTTTAGAGACAACTGGTCAAGGTGGTCCCTTCCCGCTTCAGTAAGAACCACGAACGCATTCTTCCTTGGTCTTCTTCGCGGATACTCCAAGAAAGATCCAGATCCGCCAGGACCACCCTCAAGCATTCTCCCTATGTACAGTGATACGTTCCACTTCTTCACCGATCTCTTAGTCCACTTGCCGGTCTCTACAACTAGCCTCCTTATCTCCCTGGGGGGGGTGTCTCCCTCTTTCTCAACAGACCTCATGTACTGTATCGCGGCCAGAATAACATCAGACTTATTCTCGATTCCGCACGAGTCCAGTAGTCTGGCAAAAGAAGTCCCTCTATCCGGAAAGCCACTGGACCTGATTGCCTCAAGAGTCATCTCCATGGCCTCCTGCCTGGCGATTCTCACACGCGAGAGAGTTGATGACCATGTATCCTGACTGGTAACCTTCAGCCATCTATCGCTTGCCTCTTTGGTGTAGTCAGCCAGATTGATGTCTTGTGAACCTAGTCTCAGGAAGAGTCCTCCTAGCTCCTTGGAGTCCTTTGCAGGCATGATTAGCCCTGCGCGATGTCACTTATCAGGTTATTTTTTTCTATATTTCTTTAACATCCCAGGGACTGTTAAGTAGCCGTGAAATTCAAAGAGCGTCAGCATAACGAAACCCCATGAGCGCGGAATCTGGCGATGGCTATCCACTGGTTTTGCACTCAGAGGCTGACCCCTCGAGATTGGGTGGTACCGCAGTATGCGGCTTCTCAACCGTGGGCTCTGTTGGAGTCATTGCGACATCTCATCTCATCAGCTCACTGCAGCTTAGCCCGATGGGCACTGTCCTCCATCCTCAATTTCCTGCAGTAGCCCTGATTCACGATTCTGTGCCTAAGCACCCTGTGAGAGTATACCAGGGAGATGGAATTGGCGTTTTCACATCAGAAATCCAATTCACCAGTGAACACGATGTCTACTTTGCCAATACTGTTCTCGAGTGGTTCACCAAAGGCGGCTTTGACAGACTGATTGTAATCGATGGGGTCGTTAGCAATGAATTGGGGATTAAGGAGGACAGCGAACTTTGGGGGGTATCCTCTACCTCGGTAGGTCGTGACCAACTTGACAATTCGAGCATCCAGAGGATTCAGCAAGGAGTAGTTACTGGAATAGCCGGATATCTCATCGCTGAGGGAGAAAGGAGAGGCTTAGACGTCACGGCACTACTGGCTGAGTGCAATCCCATGTACCCCGATGCAAGAGCCGCCATCATTGCAGTCGAGGGTCTCAGTGAGTTGGTAGGGTTAGAGGTCCCCGTCGAGGGTCTTCTAGAGGATGCGAGGAATATCGAAGAAAAAGTTAGGGAAGCGTTCGAGAAAGCTCAGTCGAACGCTCTTCCTGCTCCCAACTCAGATGACGACGAAGACGACATACCAATGTACTGATCAATAGAATGGATTGGTACCGGCATCGTGATCTGTCATATCGACAACTGCCGTTATTTCCGGAACCCCCTCAGTGATCATGACCTCTATCCCCTCCTTCAGAGTCACATCCACCATGCCGCAGCCCTGGCAACCACCTCCAAAGGAGATCATTGCCTTCCCATCATCCACACCTACGAGATCAACGTGACCACCGTGAGCCGCGACAAGCGGATTCACCTTGCTTTCTATTACCTCTGCAACGGACTTGGAGACTTCATCTATCCAGAGAGGATTTGGATTTTCGAAACTGAATCCCCCGCCCATTAGCGTCTCCTTGTAGTCCAGAATTGTTCCGTCCAGGTAGGGAGCGCTCCTAGAACCAACGAAGACTACGAGACCGTCAACTTCTGTTTCGATGTCATCTTCCGATGCATCATCACTTCCTATGAGTTGCAAGTCATACTGGAAGCCCTTCGGGCCTCTTCCAAGTATCACGATCTTGAGTGCTACATCGTCGTCATCCGCCTGTTCGGCGAACTTGTCCAGCATCTCCCTGGCCTTCTCGGTAATCTGTAGCATAGTTTGCTGCAGGAAACCCTCATTCTTCAACCTGTTCTTCTTTCAGACAAACTATTCACCTGACACCCGACCCAATGGACGTGGCGCTAGACAGACTGGGCAGGCCTCTGAGAGATCTCAGGATCTCTGTTACGGATAGGTGCAACTTCAGATGTAGGTACTGCATGCCTAGGGAGGAATTCGGAAAGGGCCACGACTTCCTCCCAAAGAATGAGATCCTGACATACGAAGAGATACGCAATTTCGTCAAAGCATGCAAACCCCTAGGGCTAAGAAAGGTAAGAATTACCGGCGGGGAACCTCTTCTTAGGCAGGACATCCACCATCTAGTCAGACAACTATCTTCCATGGAAATGGAAGTCGCACTCACAACAAACGGATCACTTCTGGAAAATAACGCAGCAAACCTAGCCCAATCAGGACTCTCAAGAGTCACAATCAGCCTAGATGCAATTGACCAAGAGGTACATTCCAAAATAACGGACTCTAAAGTCCCAGTTACAGATATCCTAGACGGAATCTCAGCAGCAACCAGATACGAACTGGGGCCCGTGAAGGTAAACTGCGTGGTGCAACGCGGGGTGAACGAGCATCAGATCCCCAAGCTAGTCAGAAAATTCAGAGGCACTGGCGTTATTGTGCGATTCATCGAGTTCATGGACGTCGGTAGCACGAATGGGTGGACACAGGGCCAAGTCGTGCCGACTTCAGAGATTATCGACTTCCTTTCCAGTGAATTCGATCTCACTCCTTTAGCAAGGAAATCTGCCAGCGATGTGGCCTCTAGATGGGCTCATTCGGACGGTTCGGGTGAGATCGGATTCATATCTTCCGTTTCACAACCATTCTGTGGAGATTGCGTGAGAGCCAGGCTTTCATCCGATGGCAAGTTTTTCACCTGCCTTTTCACAACCATGGGGCATGACATGTCCGCCTTGATTAGGTCTGGCGGGGGGACGGAGGGTCTCACTCAATCAATAGAAGAAGTATGGTCCGCTCGAAAAGACAGATACAGCGAGGAACGCTCTTCGGATGCAATCTCCCTTCCTAGGGTGGAGATGTCCTACATCGGCGGATGAATGGACATAGCGGCCTCAACCACTGCCTCCCAAGGGGCAGCGGTCCTGAAGGAAGGCTTTCCATAACCGGAAATCGCGGCCACATGTCCGTTCTGCCTAAGAGACTCAACAATCTTTCGTGGACTGGGGGGAGCCCCGGTTCCAAGCCATGCGGCCAGGTCGTCCACAACAATCAGGTTGCAGGAATCAATCACCTGCGACTCCTCCGCGAGGTGTCTGACGCTCTTGACGACCCTCCTCCTCTCGATTTCGAAGCTCTTCTGGCTCCAACCTACTGGGTCATCGGGGATGAAGATGGGTCCACAGCTCTCCAATGCTCGTTCTTCAGACATTGAAGACATAGCCTTCCTATCGCCGGTAGGTCCTATCCATAGGGGACCAGATACACGGGGGTCTTTCCTATCCACTGGAAAGTTAAGTGGGAGCATGCAGTGCATCGGAAGAATATCTACTCCACTTTCTATCTGTGACCCAGAATCGATTGAAGCGGCAACCTCCTCCTTACACGGGGCGAAAACCCTCCAACCAATTCTTTCTTCCAATTCATTGGCCGAAGACACACTCTTCATGACCCTGAATGATACCCTAAGGTGATGGGAGTCCCAAACCGAAAGTAGTGGCTCAATCGCCCTATCGTGTCTGGCAGCGATTCTGGAAATATTAGCCAGCATCACCCTCATTCCAGAATCATGGGCCAGGCAATCAGTCCTAACTCTGGCACCATACCTCCTCATCAGAGCGGTTTTCGAGGATCCAGTCAAAGCAGCCGTATCCGTCGCGCTGACCTCCATCACTCCACTCCTGGCCATGGATTGCATGGCTGAATCAATGAATGGGGCGGGTGAACCATATGGGTCGATGTCAATCCAGTGTCTTCCACTACTGAGAACTGCTGCCCTAAGGTCTCCCTGGAAGGTTTGCAAGTCACCAACCCCATCAGACGGCGGGAACTCCTTGTGAGAGGACCTAGCCCAGTAGAGAGATTCTTTCTCCAAATCAACTATTGTGGCTGAGATCCTAGACGATATCTCAAATGGTAACTCATTCAGCCACCTCCTTGCTCTGAGACCCGAGGCGGTAAGCCCATCGAGAGCGTAAACTGTACCATCACCGAGCATGCCCTCTTCCATCGCATGCCTAAACAATAGAACGCTCCGAGTCCTGCTTCCAGCCATTGCCGGATTGTAGAAAACCACTCCAGAAGACTTTACAGAAGGGCCCTGCGCATTCTCGGGAAGTTGGGGCAGGAGCATCAGAGTCCTACCTTCGCGATGAGGAAAGGCCCCGTTGTCGAATGACATGGCCCCCGCAGGGCAACCCGACAAAAGGAATTACCAACAATTAGTAGTGAGAGAATACAACTTCTGGGTCAGAATGCGTAACTCTTCTACCATTCGTAACTACTCGTCCTACAATTCTACTTCCTGGAAGCCGTTCACTAAGCCATCTCTCAGCCGAATCTGCACATTCTTCTGATACAGCCACCACCATCCCCATCCCCATATTGAAGGTCCTATGCATCTCCAGTGTGCTTACGGATCCGATTTCAGATATCCACTGAAATTCTGGATGGGGGTCTAGCGGCATCTGTATTTCCCAACCCAGAGTGTCATGGAGACGAAGCAAGTTCGACAAACCGCCTCCCGTGATGTGCGCGATTGCCTTTATGCAATCTCGACCAACCACCCCCCCTTCTCTCCTTGACTCCAGCACCAGCTCGACTACCGGATCAACGTAGATCCTTGTAGGGTTCAAGATGACCTCAGCCAAAGTGGCGGCTCCGTCCTTCCCTGAGAACCTCCTGACTTCTCTGTGATCATGGCTTGGGTCGAACGGGCAAGAGTCATCTAACGAGCAGCCAGACCTCTCAATCACTGCTCTGACAAGGGTGAATCCATTGGAGTGAATTCCACTGCTGGGAAGGCCAATCAGCACATCCCCTTCCTCAAGATTCTCTCCTGTGATCCCCCCTCCCTTGGGGAACCACCCTAGTGCGGTTCCAGACAGGTCTAGTTCCTTCACGATTCCTGGAAGCGTGGCTGTCTCCCCTCCCGCCAATGTGACCCTTGCTGTATTACATGCTTGAGAAAGAGATTCGCCCAAAGACGAGTGAACCTCTGGGTCTGCCTCTGGGACTGCGATGTAATCTACGAACGCAAGGGGCTCAGCCCCAACACAGATTAGATCATTCACGTTCATTGCAACGCAGTCAAAGCCAACACCACCCAATTGTCCTACATTGCTCGCGATTTGTAATTTGGAACCAACACCATCGGTCGCTAGTGCAAGACAAGAGTCACCGAATTCGATAATCCCCCCGAATCCCCCTGGGAGGTGCACCGGAGCGCCAAGCTCACCTGGAGCCCTGCTAGAAGAGGCCAATGAACCGATCAGACTAGCCACTGCCTTGGCTTCTAGATCTATATCCACCCCGCTAGACGCGTAGTCCATCGGCTCGCCCATAACCAGCCGCACAGAGACAGCAACTTCATTGTCTCGGAAGGACAATCTCAAAACCAAGAAATCTATTGGCAAAAAAACCTCGTTTTTCAGCCACTAGGGGTGTTTTTTTGGGCTTACTTATAAAGATAATAATCAACAATCTCTATATGTAAAAGGTATTTCGCGGGGGCACGGATAGTGTGAACACTATGTACAACAAGAAAATGATAGCAATGATGCTTACCCTGAGCATGCTAGCGGCTAGTCTCGCTGGATGCGCAGGGGGGGACGACGACGATACGTCAGACTGGGCCATTTCGATGGCCAGCGACGTTGAGGTAGTCTGGGTGGAGTCCGGATGGGACCCCATTATCCCCAACCTGAATGCCGGCGAGATGTGCGACGTAATCATCTCGGCGATGACCAAGACGGATGAGCGCGACCAGGTAGTCGACTTCACCAGGGCTTACTACACCAGTAGCCAGGGTGTGATCGGCGGATCCGGTGCAGCGTCCATCACAGCGGTGGCTGACCTCAACGCAGCAGGTACGACCATCGGTGTCCAGTCGGGGACAACTTCGGACCTGTACGCCAACGAGAACCTCGGTATGGCGACAATCAGTGCCTTCGAGGACTTCCCATCGGTCATCACCGCTCTGAACAACGGAGACGTCATGTACGCAATGGGCGATGCACCCGTTCTGTCCCTAGAAGGAACCCTGATGGTGACCTTCTCAGACGAGAACTTCGGGTTCGCAGTCCGCGAGGACTCTGGGGAACTCCTAGACGCCCTCAACATGGCCATCGGCGCTGTAGTCGACTCAGGCGAGTACGACACAATCTACGGGGCCTCCTTCGACGGAGCAGTCACACTGGCAGACGATACCACCGCTGACACGGCAACCGCTTACCCGGCCTCGCCCAGCGAGGGTTCCACTCTGACCGGAGTTCTGGAGTCCGGGCAGCTGAAGGTCTGCACAGACCCGTTCTACCCTCCATTCGAGAGCTACGACGCTGACAACAACGTCGTCGGCTTCGATGCAGACATGGCACACGCGGTAGTCGACGAGATTGCAGCTCACTACATGGGAACCGCGAACCCTGTGTTCGTGGCTCCAGTTGAGGCAACTACAATCAAGATCGGGTTCCTGAACGACGCTACAGGACCAATATCACAGTTTGCAGGCGCATTCACTTTTGCTTGGAATGCTGCTAAGGATGACTTGAATGCTATGGGAGACGACTACGTCTTCGAGGTAGTAGAGGCAGACTCTGGATGCGATGGACAAATGGCCGCGACTGCGGCACAATCGTTAGTTGACGCTGGAGTGGTTGGTGTAGCCGGAGCAGCATGCTCTGGAGCATCAATAGGCGCCAATGCAGTCCTATCTGCAGCAGGCATACCAATGATCTCGTATGCGAGTACATCGCCTTCGCTATCTAGCGACGAAAACTACCCTCACTTCTACAGGATAGTACCAAGCGATGCATACCAGGCAGGAGTAATGTCCGAAATGGTCTCAGCAGACGGTCACACAAATCCAGCGATAATCCACATGGTTAACGCTTATGGAGCAGGTCTAGCCGATGCTTTCATCGCTAACTGGGATGGAGATGTCTGCCTGCAGGCAGGTTATGATGAGCAAGTCCAAGTGGACTTCCAAGCACAGGTTCAATCTGTAATCGATGCAGGATGTGACTCAGTTGTTCTGGGATCATACTCGGCAGACGGCGCTCTAATCGTCGAGACCATGGCAGGAATGGGAGCCGTGCTCCCTACCTACAGTGCCGACGGAATGGCAGGCGAGAACGCGCTGGCCGATTACACCGCACCAGCAGCTGCAAACGGACTCCAGGTCACCAGACCTGCATCTGATCCCGCAAGCGCTGCTCCTGGTGGAGAATTCGCCGCCGCTTGTGCAGCCGCCGAAGCCTGCTCTGGCGGAATTTACCAGAACGAGGCGTACGATACGGTCATGATGCTGGGTCACGCTGCAATGATGGAAGATGGAGCGAACATGGCCAACCATATCGAAATGGTTGGCAACGGCTATCAGGGAGAGAGTGGTACTCACACTTTCGAGGCTAACGGAGAAGTGCCGGGTCTGTACTACGATGTGTGTACCTTCCACCACGTCCCAACATACGGTGAGTACTTCAACTGCGACAGAGGCTGGAACGCTGAACAAGGCATCCACGATGTTACGTGGGCCGGTGCTACAGTCAAGATTGGCTTCTTGAATGACGCTACAGGACCGATTGCGGTTTACGCTGGCGGATTCGTAGCAGCTTCACAGATAGCTCTGGGACTAGCAAACACAATCGGATACAGCAATGGTGTACAGTTCGAAATCGTATATGCTGACTCCGGTTGCGACGGTACAATGGGCGCAACGGCGGCCCAGACACTAGTCGATGCTGGAGCTTGGGGAGTAGTAGGAGCCGCATGCTCTGGGGCTTCTCAGGGTGCAAACGCCATCTTGGCAGCCGCAAATATCCCTCAGGTTTCCTATGCTAGCACAAGCCCGACGCTTGAGAGTGACGAGAACTACCCTGGGTTCTTCAGAGTGGTACCCAGTGACGCTTACCAAGGATCAGTTATGGCAGAGGTAGTCGCCGGTGACGGTTACACGAATGTTGCTGTATTCCACATGGTTAATGCGTACGGGGCAGGACTAGCAGATACTTTTGTGCAGACAATCGGATCAGAGAATGTTTGCACACAGGTGGGCTATGACGAGCAGACCCAGGTTGACCACAGCGCCATGGTACAGTCAGCAATAGACAACAACTGTGACTCTGTGTTCATGGTTTCCTACGCTGCTGATGGAGCAGCTATTATCGAGGAACTAGAAACTCAGGGATTCTCAGGCCAGATTTATGGTGGAGACGGAATAGCCGAAGAGGGACTTGGTTCTGGAATGGCAGACAACAGTACACTGTCTGGAATCATTGCCTCGAAACCCCACAACCCCAACCCAATGGGCACCGTCGGAATGCTGTTCGCCTCTCTGTGCAATGCTAATCCAGCTTGCGCTGACGGAATCTACACTGCAGAAGCCTTTGATGCGGTTACAATCGTAGCTTTCGCTGCGTTCACCGCATTGGCTACTCCTAACCTAACAGCCGAACTCGCTGTCATGGGGACTGGACAGGGATGGAACGGAGCAAGTGGGACAATCTCATTCCTGACGAATGGAGATATTATCCCTGCAGGATTCTGCATCGGAGAGTTCTCGGTGACAACCGACGCAACGGATGGAGTCAATACTGTCTCCTACGATTGCGCTAGGTACTGGGACCCAGAAAACGGTATCACCACCGCTACCGCTTGATGGAAACGTAAAGCAGTACGGCGGGCACTACTGCCCGCCGTACTGCCCCAACAATTAATTTCAATCGGGCATTAGGGGCTTTGTACCCTATGTTCGACAGAGTGAGAAACCTATATTCTGACCTCTCAAGAGGCAACAGAAGACTCTTAATCGCACTTCTCCTGTTTATTGATGCTAATTTTCTTGGCACTCTAAATGGATACGGAACTCTGAATTTACTAGACCGGTTAATCGGAGATGGGTTGCCAGATGATTTGGTCTGGCTTCTACAAATACTAGAGTCAATATCTGCCGGTTTCATTGTTGTGAAGGTACTATTCGACGATATTCCTAGCGGTGCTTCAAGAACTCTAGGAATCATCCTATCACCAATTTTCATGGTAATAGTGACGTTCTTTTCTCTGGATCTACTACTGAAGGGGCAGGATTCCAGCGCCTCATTCACCCTTGACTTAGTTTCGATTTCCACTGGTACTCTCACGTGGTCATCAACATACTTGGCTATCGCTATTGGATTAACGCTGACCTACAAGGTTCAGAGATACGGTAATTTCGCCCAATCTGAATTATTCATGATTGGGATGTATCTGTCGATGATTATGATTTGGAGTGACTTTCTATTCCCTATGTCAAACCTACAGTCTTCCAAGGACGGTGTGATTACATGGTCAGTACTAATTTTCACCTTAATAGCAGCATTTGTTCTAACCGGAACTGCTGGGATAATTATAGACAGGTTGGTTTACAAAGATTTCAGAGAGAAGAAGGCAAGCCCCCAAGTTATGATGATAGCATCTCTGGGAGTTGCTCTAATCCTACGATCTTTGACATTTCTAAGATTCGGCAACGGGAGGAACCTATTCGAGCCCGAGGGTGACTGGAGAATGCCAACTCAAAGGTGGGAACTTCCAACCACAAAGATGCGCCTGAATCTTGGAGAGAGAAGTCTAGATGAAGGACGTACATACACTCAATTTAGTTGTGAAGAAACTCTCCATGCCGAAACAGGTGAGCCTACCCTGACCAGGATAATTAGCGAGACCTCGAAACCGGCAATTGAGATATATGATACAACTGCTGATTGCATAACTCAGGCCACCACGAACTACGCGTATCACAAAGGTGCGGTCCCATTCGTCATTTTTTCCTCCGTTCTACTACTGATGCTTCTGTTGAACAAAACCAGACTGGGAAGGAGAATGAGAGCAGTCGCTGACAATCCAGATTTGGCCGCAAGTAGTGGTATCAACGTCGAAGGAGTCCATCTAACTAGTGCCTTCCTATCCGCGGGGATTTCTGGGATGGGCGGTGCAATTTTCGCAATGACTCTTAGATTCAACCCAGAAACCGCATTTGCTCTTCTACTACCCTCATTCGCAATTATCGTTTTAGGCACGATTGGCTCTATTCCAGGTGCGATCGTTGGCTCTTTGGTGGTAGGTTTTGTTCGCTCACTCTCCACTCCAGTATTGATTGGCGTAGGCCTTCCTCTCGGTCGCTCAAATTATACAGCTTTGGATGGAGTAATGCCGTACATTTTCTTAATTGCAATCCTACTGATTATGCCCCAGGGAATCGGTGAAGCATACGAGAAATGGAAAATTGAAAGACTTCGAAAAAGGAGATTAGATCCAACCAATGATTCCGATAAAACAACATTAGCTCTCGCTATACTCCCTACAGGTATCCTCGGATTGCATCATTGGAGGGCGAATAGGATGCACAAGGTCCAATCC
Organism: Marine group II euryarchaeote REDSEA-S11_B3N4; assembly: GCA_001628485.1. Lineage (GTDB taxonomy): Archaea > Thermoplasmatota > Poseidoniia > Poseidoniales > Thalassarchaeaceae > UBA36. Next base: position 90,072 of record LURR01000006.1, read on the forward strand.
TTCACAGCGATAGCCTTCTCAGCATACATATTTTCCAAACTCAGCCATTTTATAGGTAACAATTCTTTTGCAAAAGGGGCTTGTTCAGACGTCTGTGAATCAAACTCTTTTGCGGAAACAAACCTAGCCACAATAACTGGGAGAAACGATGGAACACTGACACTTCAAGATTCTCCGATTGACGAAACAATTCTACTAAGCCAAATTGATCCCCCAGAGGGCCTTTCTCCTTTTGAGATTGAACAATGGACAGCCGATGCCCTATCCGCAGCAAACAATTCCTGGCTCAATATGATGAATATAGAGATTGAACTGGTAAATCTGATAGTTAATCTCGGAGAATTTGTCTGGCCATTGGTCCCTCTGCTCCTTTGGGTATACGCAATTTCAGAGGTCGTACCCAATAGGAATCTTGGCTTGAGGTACAGAGCTCCGAAATTTGGAAAGTACAAACATAAAATTTCTGCTTTAGTTTCTACTAGGTCTCACACACTCAAAGAAGAATGGACAAAATTCGATGAGTGGCATAAAAATACAATTTCCTCTTTCCAGGGAAAATTATCTGAAACCATTTCAAAAAATAAAGAAACAATTTCTGATATTGTAAAAGGTATTCTACACAAGATTGTAGCTTTATTCCCAGGAGACCCCGAAAAGCATAGACAGGATATCGATTTGTATGGTAGGGAGAGTAAATCAGGTTCGATGCTATTCTTCTTCACTTTGATTATTGTATTAATCCTATTCTTGATATGGCTGCCAATAGCGGAATCCGATAATTATAGATTCAAGAAAGTCCTACAGGTATCAAACGTTCTATTGACGTTATCGATTTTTATTCTGATGTCATTCTCTTTGAATTTACACACCGGATATACCGGAATGGTCAATTTCGGAGTTATTTTCTTTGCATCAATAGGTGCAATTTCTGTGGGCATACTAACCGCCCCTAAGGATCTCCACGGATATGAGTGGAATATTTTGCTGGCTACTTTGTTCGGGGTTATTTTAGCGGGGCTTATAGGCTGGAGTCTTGCATATCCTACCGCAAGGCTAAGGACAGACTATTTTGCAATCGTCACAATATCTCTTGGGGAAATTACGCGAGTTCTACTGGGAGGAGAGCCACTGCTGCGAGTTGGCTCTATTGGTCTCGCCATAGGAATTGCCGCCTATCCTCTGCCCCTAGAGAATTTCTGGTTTTGCGGGTCTGAAAGTGTTGGTCCGGACTCAACCTACTCAAATGCTGCGGATTGTCGTGACAGCACACTCTTGACTGACTCGCCGGCAAATCAGATTGGCGACCTACTAGGTCTAGGAGAACCGGCCCCATATCTCTTCTTGCTTATGTCCATGGCACTCATTTCAGTGTTTATTGTGTGGTGGCTTCTGGAAACACTGCTATCCTCTCCGTGGGGTAGAACTCTCAAGGCGATAAGAGAAGATGAAGAGGTTGCACAGCACCATGGTCACGATATACTCACTCACAAGGCTGCAAGCCTTGCCTTAGGCGCGTCTATAGCCTCTCTGGCAGGGGCGTTTTGGGCTTGGAAGCTGACTGGATTTGAACCGTCTTTCATGGCCCCAGCAAGATCCACTTTCCTTGTCTGGGCTGCATTCATTATCGGTGGAACTTCAAACAACCGAGGAATGGTCGTCGGAGCATTCATAATTGTACTGATGGAGTTTGTTTTCAATGTGTTAGTAGCCGGCCAGGGCTCAGCAGATTTGCCCCTACACACAACAGCAGAAAGAATAGACATCTTGTTTGAGTGGCTTATCACCAGTCAATGGGATGTTGTCGGAACATTCTCTCTGGTTCTGATTGCAGGTCTAGCCCTCCGATATAGAAAGATGGTAGAGATTGGAATTTCCGGCTGTATCTTGTTCGGCTTTTCAGCAGTTGCACTAAGACAGAGATCAATCGATGAGTCATTCTTTGGTGGCGTTGTAACCGCAGACATGCTCTATGTCAAACTTCTTCTCATCGGCTGCTTAATGCTGTTCTCGCTAAAGTATAACCCCAAAGGATTACTTCCAGAAGTTCCCAGTAGGCCCGACAGGCCAATCAAAATCCGGAGTGATTCACAATGAGTTCGGTATTGAAAGTCGAAGGACTGAGGAAAGAATTCGGAGGTTTGGTTGCCGTCCAGGATATTTCTTTCGATATAGGAGAAGGCGAGTTCGTCGGCTTAATCGGGCCAAACGGATGTGGTAAATCAACCACATTCAATTGCATTAGTGGACTACTGGAAAAAACCGCGGGAACTGTCGAAATCTTCGGAAAGGACGTGACAGGGCACCGTCCGGATCAGATACAGAATTTAGGACTGACCAGAACATTCCAACACACAAGGCTATGGCGCCAGATGACGGTTATCGAGAATCTTCTTGTACCGCCAAGAGATCAGTTCGGCTCTAGTTTCTCAGACCGAATCAAAGCACTGTTGGCTCCAAAATTGAATCAGCAGGAGTCCGATAGATTGGAGAAAGCATACTCTGTTTTGGATCAGTTGGGAGCAAACTAGTAGACATCGGTAGATCAATGATGGGCGATCCGAGACTACTTCTTTTGGACGAACCAGTGGCAGGAGTGGCAGGCCCTCTTGCTATGAAAATCTTCAATAATCTAAGAAATATTGTTGATGAAACAGGAATAAGCATTCTAATTATCGAGCATAACATGGATTTCATCCTAAGACAGGGAGTGGACAGGATAATTGTGATGAATGAGGGTCGAGTATTGATGCAAGGAACCCCAGAAGAAGTTCGTAACAACAGGCAGGTTGTAGAGGCCTACCTGGGGTCAGATGGTATGTCGGGAGATGTAGAAGAGTGACTAGAGTACTGGAAGTTAGCGCCCTCGAAGGCGGCTATGGCTCTGTTCAGATTATCTACGGAATTGACATACATGTAGACGAAGGAGAATTCGTGACAATAATTGGGCCCAATGGCTGCGGCAAGTCTACATTCATCAAGACTATTTTTGGGATTGCAACATACTACAGCGGGAGCATACTCTACAGAGGAATGGACGTATCTGGATTGAGGACGGACCAGTTAGTAAACCATGGAATAGCCTATGTTCCACAGGTGGACAACGTCTTCCCATCTCTATCGGTTTTAGAAAACCTCCAGATGGGCGGGAACTCACTATCGCAGGGAGTTCTAGCAGAGAGGATGGAGCGGTCCCTGGAGATGTTCCCTGACCTTAGGAACAGGGAGTACGATCTAGCCGCCTCACTCTCAGGCGGGGAGAGACAGATGTTAGCGATATCCAGGGCACTAATTTCGGACCCCAAGTTCCTATTGCTGGACGAGCCCACAGCTGCACTGTCCCCACTCTACCAGCAGCAGATAATCGAGAGCATCGACTCGCTAAGGGACAGAGGAATCACGATTCTGATAGTCGAGCAGAACGCCAGACTTTCCCTTGCCAGGTCCGACAGAGGATACATCATCTCCAACGGCAAGGTAGTTCACTCGGGAGATGCCCAGCACATCCTGACCGATCCGGAGATAGGGGAGTACTTCCTGGGATCAACCGAGGACCACTAGTTACTCACTAATCCATCAGGGCCTTTGCCTGCTGTGCCCACATCATTTTCGAAACCCTCCCTGGCATCAATCCTAGCGCACCATTCACAGCCTCTGCGGTTTCCGCATCCATTCTGGAGAGTTGGTCATAGGTCCTAATGCCCAGGACCTTCAGCTTCTTCTGAGTCTCAGCATCGACTCCCTTGATCTCAGTCAGATCATCCGACTTCCTGTCTCCGGCCTTACCTATCTGGGCCCATTTTATTTGAGCAGCACTCAGGTCTGCAAAGACCTCATCGCTCCCATCTTCGATGATGCTCGAAGATGCATTGTCGACTCCCTTCAACTCGAGCATCGTTATCGCCTGCTTGGTCCAATCCATCTCAATGACCTTCCCTGGTAGCATCTCAAGAGCGTCATTCACTTTCTTGGCATTGGTTGAATCCATTCTGGACAATTGCTTGTAGGAGAACACGCCCAAAGAGTTGAGCTTCCTCTGGGTGAACTCGTCTATCCCGTTAATCAATGTCAGATCGTCAGATAAACTTCCTCCGAACTCACCAATCTTCTCCCAATCTATTGAGGACCTTCTCTTTCCAACTCTCTCAAGAATCAGCAACTCCCTCTTCTCATTCTCTACCTCGGAAGTGATTCCTTGTACGTCCTTACCAGCGATCTCTGCCTTCAGGATTGCATCTGCCAGCTTCCTCTTTGCAGCGGAAGCTTCGGCCCTTGCCTCCTTTGCCTCCTCCTCTTCCATCTCTGCGATTAATCGGGCCTCCTCGGCCTCAGCCTCCTCTACCTCAGCCTTCTTGGTTGCCTCCTCGACCTCTGCTCTGGCTCTCTCAACCTCTTGCTCGGCCTTCTGAACCGCCTCGCTCGCCTCCATCGACTGGAGCTCTCTTTCAATTTCCTCCTCTTCCTTCTCCAGAGCCAACTCTTCTAGCCGAGCTTCTTTCCTCGAGACTTCCAGCTTCTCTTTCTTCTTCGCCATTTGTGCTTCCAGCTTCTTCATCTCGGCCTCGAGCTTCTCGATTTCTTCCTCTGAATCGCCATCGACCTCGAGATTAGGCTCGTCCCCAGCGACACTCACCTCCTGCGATACTTCCTCCTTTACCTCAACCTTCTGCCCCTCATTCGGCCTGCTAACAAATCCGTCCATGAGTTCGGATACAACTTCCTGGATAACACTCAATGAATCCTTCATCCTATGTCCGTCATCTGTCTCGTAAAGAGTAACGTTCTCGCAGGATTCGTCAACCTTGCGCGAATAGCTAATGGGAACGACCTCATCGAACTTTCCATGCATTATGGCAGTGGGGTGTGCAGGAATTGGCCACGACATCCTTTCTGCTGATTCCATAAATTCCCATGGAAGAACGATGTCCAATTCGAAACCAGTGTATCTCCTCTCTCCTGTGGTTTTCCAAGCACTCCTACCCGTTTCTTCCATCCCTTCCCAGTTCTCTGCAAGTCCGAATGCAGGGGCTATCAACAGTAGTCTGATGTCCTCGTTAGGCCTCATTGACGAGGCGTTTGCCGCAGCTAGCCCGCCCATGGAAGAACCGACGACCAAGTCATACTCTCCTTCGTCCAAGTGCTTGATAAGAACCTCCGTTTGACTCGCGATGCTCCATCCTAGCTCAGACATCTTCGGTGCCGTAACCTTCCATCCCAAAGCCTCCCTCATGTAGGTGGGCTTGGATCCAGTTGGACTACCTTCGAATCCATGTGCGAAAAGCACCCGCAGGACTAGCCCTCCAAATCATAGAACGAGAGCCCGAAGAAATCGCTCTCTGTGGCTTTTCTTACCATGGTTGCATCTCCCTCGTCCAATACCCTCATGTGAATCTCTGCAGTAACCTCGACTGTTGCCTCGAAGAGGTGACCGCCCCTGACGACGTGATCGTCATCCGAGGCTACAATGTGGATGTGTGTGAAAGCCCCATCTGGGCCGGGAGCCAGGTTGCCCTGCATCGAAAGTAACTCCATCGGCTCCTCAATCTTCATCTTCTGATAAATTCCGTCTGAGTCAAGGAACCCTATTTCTGTCCCCCTGACCCTCCCTATTCCGCTGGTAATTGCTGCAGTGCTAATTCCATGATTGCTCAGACTCCTAATGGCATCATGCAATTCCTCCCCCTTGTCCAGCCTAACGATTAGGTCACGACCAAATCGTCTAAACTCCATGCTTGTCGATTAGGGTTCTAGACTTCAATATCACCATATCCAAATCAGTCCGGAGGACTCGCTTTCTAACTTGCAGTAGAAGTGAAAAAAATCCAGAAAAGCATCCTGAAGGAGTTTCATTTCTCCACTGGAAGTAAGGGGGTTGGAAAAAGCAACCATACTGTTCATAGGCCGTGTGTTCCGAGTCACAAAGCCCGGTGACGAATATGACAATGGCAGCACATGACGCCTCGGCCAGATGGAGGACCTTCCTTGAGGAGGCTAAGGAGTCAGAGGTGATGACACTGTTGTCTCGTCAGACCAACTTCCCCTACCTCTCTGTTCCATTCCATGAGATCCAGACTTTCGATCCGGAATTTGCGGAGGACGTACTGGAGCATCCAAAGCAGATTCTCTCCGCTGGTTCAAAGACTCTGATGGAGATTTGCAGAGAGAGGGGAGAGGAGATAGATGCCTTGCTACGGGTCGGAGAGCTACCTGGGGACTCAAGGATGCCCCTGCGGGAGATAGGTAGCTCGGACATAGACAAACTGCGCAGCGTCGACGTCATTGTCACCAAGATTTCCGAGATTAAGCCCAGAATACACAGGGCGGTTTTCAAGTGCGAGTCGTGCGGCCATGACATAGAAATAGACCAAGAAAACGAGAGAGAATTGAAGGAACCACTCAACTGTCCGCAGGCTCTGGGCGGATGTGGAAGCACCAAAGTCGAAACACGGTTCGATTTGGTACTCCTAAGTTCTAGAATGGTAAACAACCAGTGGATAGAGATTCAGGAGCAACCCGAGTATGTTCCGAGTGGAGCCCAGCCCAGGAGGGGCATGGTTCTGATAGAGGGCGACCAAGTAAACAGTCACCTTCCGGGAGAGAGGATTACTGCGAACGTCATCCCTGTCGTCAGAAGTGAGGTTAGAAATAGGAAGAAGACTCCTATGTTCGACGTTATCTTCCACCTGATTAGCTCTGAGCACGAGAGCACCCCGTTCACAGAGATATCGATCGATGAAGAGGACAGGAGAAGAATTCTAGAGATCTCAAATAGAGAAGACCTGATGCCTCTGATTCAACAATCCATAGCCCCCTCCATCTTCTCTACGGGGATAATAGGCCTAGTCAAGCGTTCGCTTGCTCTGCAACTCTTCGGAGGAGTCTCACGGAGACTGAACGACAATACGAGATCCAGAGGAGACATACATATCCTGCTCATGGGTGATCCGGGCGTTGCCAAGTCGCAACTACTCACATTCATCTCGAACCTCTCCCCGAGGGGAAGATTCGCCACAGGAGGAGGAACCTCCGGAGCCGGACTGACCGCAGCAGCAGTAAGGGACGCATTCGGAGATGGAAGATTCGCCCTCGAGGCTGGAGTACTTCCACTCTCAGACCGAGGGCTCGCCGCAATAGACGAGTTTGACAAGATATCCACCGATGACACTAGGATGATGCATCCAGCGATGGAGCAGCAGAAGGTCCACGTAGCCAAGGGAGGGATAACGGCTACTCTAAACTCTAGATGCGCGATTCTCGCAGCCGCTAATCCAAAGGAGGGGAGATTCACGAAGAGGCACAAGAATACCAGCGTAATGAGGGCGTACGAAGAGACTGGATTAGCTCCTGCACTGGCCTCTAGATTCGATATCATCTGGATGATGAGGGATGAGGTCAGGATACACGAACTCGATCGAGCTAGGCCCGTCCGATAACGAGGAAGGACTCTACATTGTCAAACCTGAAAACGGGAGGGCGGAGCACCTCAGCCAGGATTTCCTAAGGAAGTACATCGCGTTCGCCAAGAGAACAGTGCATCCACAGTTGGACCAGGATGCAAAGAATGCCATCCTCAAGTACTACACGGAAGAGAGGCAATCCTTCGGCCGCGAGGACGAGGGACGGAACAACAATGAGTTCGGTGATAAGGAATCAATTATCCCAATCACAGCGAGGGCTTTGGAAGCACTGATCCGTCTGACAGAGGCCCATGCAAGGATGCACTTGCAGGATACGGCTACTTTGGAGAACGCTAAGGTGGCTTTGGCTGTGTTCAAGCACTGGAGGGAAGAGTCAGGAATTGAGGACGAATCCGAGGTCTTCTCAGGCGTCTCTCCCAGAGCACGAGTAAGTAAGACTGCAGTAATGAACATGATCCGAGATATCTGCTCGGAAAAAGGGGAGGCAAAGTTAGCCGACATCTACAATACCGCTCTTCCCAAGATTACCGAGAATGAGGTTGACAGGGTACTCGCTCAGATGCTCAAGGATGGAATATTGTATGAACACACCTTAGAAACGTATCGTTTTCCATAGAGCCTATGAGCCAAAACCCCTCCCTTGATATTGCATATGGAACCAATTGGAGACGTGACCGTTCCCGAGGAACTAGATCCCGTCTCACTGGGATTCATGTGCGGTCTGGAAATCCACCAACAGTTGGCGACCGACAAACTTCACTCGAGAATGCCCAGCGAGCTTTTCGAATACAGGTCGGACGAGATTCCCCAGGACTGGCCGCGTTCTACTCGCAGGCTCAGAGCATCACGAGGGGAAGGGGGTGATACAGACGTTGCTGCCAGATTCGAGCAAAGGAGGAACAGGACTTTCGAATACGTCCAGTCACCTAACTCCGGACTCATCGAACTCGACGAGTCGCCACCAAGGAACCATGACTCTGAGGCAGTAGATGTCGTTCTCACTATGGCCGCTCTGATGGGTGCAAAACCAATCCCAAACCTGCAAGCGATGAGGAAGACGGTGGTGGATGGCTCCAACACTAGTGGTTTCCAGAGGACAACGATTGTGGCTACTGATGGACAAATAGAGGCCGACTCTAGCGAGGTTGGAATCGATCTGATCTCGTTGGAGGAAGACTCTGCTCGGAAGCTCGAGACCAAGAGGAGCGAGGTCGGAGAAACTGTAGTTTACAATCTAGACAGGCTGGGCATCCCTCTAGTGGAAGTCGCTACTGCTCCGGATGTTCGTTCTCCGGAGCATGCAAAGGAGACCGCATTGGCACTGGGCCGCCTGCTTCGCGATACTCGCAGGGTCAGGAGGGGACTAGGGTCAATCAGACAAGACCTCAATGTCAGCATCTCTTGTGGAGATAGGGTTGAGATCAAAGGATGCCAGGACCTAGACTGGATTCCGAGAATCATTCGACTGGAGATGGCTCGTCAACTCCATTTCTACCGTCTGGCGAATGAACTGAGAAGCGAGTTCTCCCTCCCCCCCCTTCCTCCGGATAGGGAATCTGACTCGATGCCAGTGGAGAATAGGGTAGAACTTGCCACGAAGAAGAGAATACCCTACTCTACTCACGATGTGACAGAATTCTTCTCAGAATGCGATTCACACATGGTATCATCCTCATTGCAGAATGGCTATTGTATCCTCGGAATATCCCTTCCAGGATTCTCAGGAAAGATCGGAAGGAAGACCACGGACGAACAAGGCTCACAGTTGCCAAGATTGGGAAGGGAGCTAGCCAGTGCCGCCAAGCTTGCTGGGGTATCGGGAATCTTCCATTCTGACGAACTCCCCGCATACGGGATTTCTCAAACTGAGGTCAACTCGGTCAGGAGTCAACTATCTCTGTCAGAAGACGACGCATTCGTTCTGTGCATGGCTCCAAAATGGCAGTCCGAACTGGCACTAGAGGCAGTCGTCGACAGGGCACGACTAGCCTTCCACAGGTTACCCAGAGAGGTGAGGAACGTAGTGGTACGGAATGGGAAGCCGGAAGATGGAACGACAACGGCCCTAAGGCCTCTCCCAGGAGGTGCTAGGATGTATCCCGAGACAGACATACCAGTTCTGGAAATCTCATCAGAGAGATGGGATTTTATTTGCAAGAACCTTCCACTGTCCGCACAGGAAAGGAAGAATAGACTATCAGGTCTGGGGCTATCTAAAAATCAGGAAGAGGCGTTGCTGAACGGGGAGATTGATGACTTACTATTCGAGGGAATCGAGGGCCCTCTTAAACTTCCAGCCAAGGCGTGGGCAAGCGCCCTCCTGGAGGGTGGCACCTCCAAACCAAACTCCCTAGCGGCGTCCGTTCACCTTCGTGAGGAAGGACTCCTAACAAGAGAGGGAGCGGAGACTCTTCTAATGGAATCAGTCGAAGGTCCAATTGATAGAATAGTGGACTTCATGTCGTCGGAAGCCGAATCACGAGGCTTCGTTCCAGCCGATGAGTCATCTGTTGAGGATGCGGTTACCGAGGTCCTTAGCACTCGCTCCGACTTTGTAAAAGAAAGAGGAATGGGAGCTGTCGGACCACTGATGGGGATGGTGATGCAGAAACTAGGCGGTTCTGCAGATGGGAAACTGGTAAGCAAGATTCTCAGGGATAGGATTTCCGAGATGATTGATTAATAATCCGATATCTTACAATTATGATTAGACAACTATCTTGATAGACTGAACCTGTCTGACAATAACCCCATGTCTGATTGGTTGAAACCAGCATCCGTTGTAGCCCTAGTAGCACTTTTACTTCTAGCTCCGTCCATACAGGACAGACTAGCGGAAGAGTCGACGAGATATATCGAAGACAACGAGTCTTCCCACCACGGACTCCCATCAGAATGGGATGAGCAGCAAGTCCTCTGCATCTATTTCCCCTCGGACTCCCCTCATTCTGAATTCAACCTTGGAGTGACCATGATTGGTCCAGACGGTGAAGAGATCGGAACGAATGAGGATCTGAATAGGACCGGTGCGTGTGTCGGAGGATTTGAGGGGTACTCAAATGGATTAGACTTCATGATGAAGTCAACTAGAATGGCCAATGGCCAACTATCAGTAGGATACGAAGTCGGGCAATGGGGGGTGTTTGTTCACACGATTGGCGGGCTGAACCCGGACTCTTTGACTGGGGACTTCAATGGAGCATATTGGCACCTAGATCACAATGGGGTCCCCTCTATGGTGGGTATAGGGGACCTGGTAATGTCCGAAGGAGATGTCATCGAATGGAGTATCGGGACATGGTAACTCTTGAGGAACTATGAAGAGGTGAGGTTGAGACAGAGGGTCGGGGCGGAACTTTGTACGACTTTCACAACGTCTATCTCACTCCGATTCAAACTCTCGCTCTGAATGTCATAGTGCTCTCTATAATCGTGCTCTCCCTAATCAGGAGCGAACGATCTCTTAGGGACCAGAGCCAATGGGGGATGCTGATCCTCCTCGCTATATTCGGAGTATCTGGAAGGATACTCATGGAACCCATTCCGAATGTTCAGCCGGTCACGGTACTCGTTCTTTTGACTGGAGTGTACTTCGGAGCTTCGCGGGCTCTCGCCCTAGCAGCAATCGTAGCTCTCGCCTCAAATGTGATTTTCATGGGACACGGACCCTGGACGATCTTCCAAGCCATCGGATGGGGAGCAGTAGGAATATCCGGCTCCCTTCTCTCCGACAAGCTAGTTGTCAATGAAAAACTCAGGCTTAACCGCCTAGCCTTCATAGCAGCAGCATCAGGAATTGCTTTCAACTGGTTCGTATCACTGAGCATCCTTCTCGATACAGGATTCTCGATGCTCGTCCCGTACCTCCTGAATGGTCTGGTTTTCGACCTCTATCACGCATTCGGAAACATACTCTTCGTCGCATGGATGGCCACTCCACTGGGAGAGATAATGTCACGGCATCGGTCTTCTCAGTCAATAGAAGCGGTGAGAGATGGTGTCGCCAACTGACGAACTAACAATGGTCCTAGTTACCAGGCAGGACTTGCAACTATCGAAGGGAAAACTAGCCGCACAATGCGCGCACGCATCGGCAGAGTGCGTCCTTTCTGCTAAGAGGAGCAACCCTCGGGCTCTGGATCAGTATCTAAGAAGAGGGGCCAGAAAGATCGTATGCAAGGTCCCCGATTTGGTTTCGCTGAAGCAAGTCTACTCGAGGGCTAAGAAGGCGGGATTGGTATGCCAACTAGTCACTGATGCAGGACATACGGAAATCCCTCCTGGAACTGAGACGGTGGTTGGAATAGGTCCAGGACCGAGGGGCGAGATAGACAAGATTACCGGACAACTATCCCTGGTTGGTTGACTCGGTGTTTGGTGGCCTTGTCTAGGACTTGGTAAGAAGAGTCTTGAATCTAGTCCCTCTGCGAGGTGTGTGGTTACCCAGGCCCCCTTATCAGAACAGGCGAGGTCCACACTTCTGTCCCAGTGTGAGTCCCTTAGGGGCCTCACAGAATGGCTGGATGGAATCGACAGGAGGCCCGGTCTCGATGAGCTGGACGCTCGGCTCTCTTCATTGGAAGTAAACGTCGATGCTCTGGAGGATTGTATAGGGTATTCCGAGGATGGGTATCAGAGGAATGTGATCAAGAAGAATGAGCACTACGAACTTGTGGCCATATGCTGGACACCAGGTCAGGATACACCCATACACGATCATACTGGTAGCGACTGCGCATTCCTAATCGTCTCTGGAGTGTCTACGGAGACAGTGTACGAGACTAATGAGGAAGGTTTGGCCTACCCAGTATCAGATAGGAGATACGTCCCAGGAGAGGTTTGTGCTGCAGAGGAGCCAGATATCCACCGAGTTTCAAACAATGAAAGAACTAACCTGATTAATTTGCATGTGTATACCCCGCCCCTTAGCGAATTCAAGATATATGCTCCAGCCGAGTGACTAGCGGCCTCTCTCTGCCATCAGCTGGACTGATTGCTGCACCCACATCATCTTGGTAACTCTTCCAGGTGTGAACTCCATGGCATCATTGACGACCTCGGCCGTGACCGGGTCCATTTTGGAAATCTGGTCGAAGGTGTGGATTCCAAGAACGTTGAGCTTCTTTTGTGAGAACTCATCCAGGCCCTGTATTCGAGTCAAATCGTCTGGCCTCTGACCCTCTGCTTCCCCGATCTGGGCCCAGTTGATCTGAACAGCCTTGAGGCTGACCCTCTCTAGGATCAACTCCTCTCTTTCCATCAGGTTAGCCTTGAGCCTCAACTCTTCATGGGCTGCTTCCCTCTCGGCCTTCATCGCAGCTGTCTCGACTCCGACAAGAGCCTCTTCCTTTCCTTTCATCTCGCTCTGGATTTTCTCTATCTCCTGCTCGACCTCCTCAGCCTTCTTCGCTGTCTCCGACTTGAATTTGTGACTTTCCTCTATCTCCTGTTGTACCTTGAGCTTCTGTGCTTCGGCCTTCTTCGCCTCTTCCTCCACTCTCGCTATTTCCTTCTGCTTGGCCTTGACTTCCTTCTCCAAGGACTTGGCAGCTGCCATCTCGGTCTTCATCTGATCCTTGACGTCCTTCAGAGCATCTTTCGCTTCCTCGGCCTCTGCCTTTGAAGCCTCCAGGGCCTCCTGCTTCTTGGCCATGGTACTCTCCATCTTCGACTCTGCTAACTCACGCTTTGCACGGAACTCCTCGAGCTGCTGTTCCGCCTTCGATTTCGCCTTTCCAGAAGCCTTGATTTGCTTCTCTGCTACTTTTCTCTCCATCTCGGCCTTCTTCAGCTCCGCCTCAGCCTTTGCTGCCGCCTTTCCTTCCTTAGCAACCTCCGCTCCAAGCTTCTTTGTCTCGGCCATAGCCTCCTTGGCTTCCTTCCCGAACTCCTTTGCAGCAGCCGTCTCAGTCTTTATTTTCTCCTTTAGCTCGGATTCTTTTGCCTTAAGCTCCTCTGGGGAAAGTTTGGCGGAACTCTTCAGATCATCTAGGGCTTTCTTTGCAGCCGCGGCCTGTTTCTCTGCTGCCTTCCTCCCAGCCTCGGCCTTCTTCGCCTCGACCTCTGCCTTAGCAACTGCCTTGGCCTCTTTCGCGGCCTTCTTCGCATCTCCCATTTGCGCCTTCTTAGCAGCCTCCAACTCTTTCTTAGCTGCTGCAGCCTCAGCCTTAGCCTCGGCCTCCTTGGCTTTCGCCTCTGCTGGATCCAATGTCTTCTTCGCCTTCTTCTTAGTCTCTGGTTCGGGCTCCGGCTCTGGTTCGGGCTCCGGCTCTGGTTCGGGCTCCGGCTCCGATGACTTCTTAGTCACCTTTCCGTACTTCTTCTGGAGTCCCTTGACCATAGTTCCATAGTTACCTTCGAACTTCTTCAGTAGCTTCGGGATATTCGCAATTTGTTTAGAACGTTCAGGCTCTTCCAAGAATTGAGTATACGTCGCCTTGGCCAGCTTGGCTGCCTGTTGCGCTGTTGGTCCTGTCGCCACAGCGCCTTGAGGAAATCCATCACTTAAGGATTTGACCAAATTTAGAGTTCAATCTCTTTCCTGTAATCATCGAAAACCCCTCGGAATAATTCGATGTCTGAATCAAAGGTTTCAGGAAGCAGCGGGCCGAAGGAGAATCGGAAGAACCGGGAATAAGGCGACTCATAACTCGGGTCTTTCGAATGTGGACGTGCCATGTCGCAGTCAGTAGCGCAAAGTATTGCAGCGCCGTGCTTGAACAATCGTTTGTTTAACTCGGAACTCGTCATACCTTCAGGAAGCTCTAGCCAGTGGTAGAAACCACCATCGCCAGTGTAAACCCCAAGCCCCATTTCCTCGAATGCCTCACCATACCTTCCTCTTTGCCAGTTGTAATGCTCCTCCACTGCCTTCCTAGCCTTCTCGACTCTACTGGGCTCTAGGAGTTTGACCGCGTAGTGCTGGGAAGGATGACTGACTCCACCCATGCCGAAGCTGGAGAAGTTGGACAGCGTCTCGATGTTCCTCTTACTAGAGACGATCCATCCAATTCTGATTCCTGGAGACTGCAATCCCTTTGTACAGGCCCCTGCGATGAACACGTTACTGTTGTCAAGGTCCTCTACGAACTGAATTCCACTCACCGAAGGCGAGTGAAACATCTCGTATGCCTCATCCAGAAGGATACCGTTTTTGGGACCCTCCGCCAATCTGATAAGATCTCGCAACTCATCCCCCCACCTTGTCTGACCGGAAGGGTTCTGGGGGTTCGAGATGATCGGCATCAGGCTTGTCTTTGCATTCAGACCAGATCTATCGAAGTACTCCTCGTTGCTAGGGTGGAAGCCGTTCTCCTTGGTGAAAGGGACAATTTGGAAGTCCGTATCTGTCTGCTCCAAGATATCCAGATAGGCCGGCCACTCAATGTTGCCAATCCTTACCTGAACGTGATCTTTGAGGAATGCCAGAACAGTGAATATCCCTGGCCTACCTCCAGCGAACACCATCACATTCTCGGGCTCTACTTTCGACCCATATTGGTCGTTATAGTACCCCGAAATAGCTTCTCGCAAGTCCGGATGGCCCCACGCCTTCGGATAGAAGCGATCCTCCCAAGTGACATCCACACTGTCCGGTAGTGGAGGGCCTCCGAATTTCTCCAGAGGGGTGGTGAGTGGGAACCCCTGAGACCATGGATGCTCCCATGAAACTGCCGAAAGAATCTCTGAAGGCGTATAGGGTCTCATAGATTCCCATAGGCGGACAGTTGTCAGACAGGAACGACTCAACAGGCACCTCACTGTCCGGCATGACCGTCCGTGGAGTATGTCACAAATTAGTTTGACCATAAAGTGTGGACAGTTACAATGACGAAAAAACCGTTAATACATCCATTCTACTTCGGTAGCCATGAGCGGACGCATCGAACACAACAGGACCCTAGCACTGACCATTGCCCTTCTATTTCTGGGCATGTCATTATCCATGGGACTGCACCAACCTAGTGGGGAAATCCTTGACGAAGAACCAACCTCAATGGAAACTCACTCTGGACTAAATATGCCTGGTTCTACTGTGGGATCTATTTACTCTCTAACTGCTCTGGGAGCATCCTATGACTACACCTGCGTTGTTTTGGATAACAATGAGATGAAGTGCTGGGGTAGTAACTATGGCTCGTTCCTAGGTATCTCGGAAGACAGGTTCGCTGTCTCAAACGAATACACCCCAGTATCAGTAAACGAAGTAGACGATACAACCTGCTGCCTCTCGGATGTGATTGAGACTAGCCCGGACGGGCGCCACTCAGTAGCACTTACATCGAGCGGCGATATCTATGCCTGGGGAGAGGACTACTCTGGACAGATAGGACATGGCCACATTAGTTGCGGCAGTATTTGCGACCAGCCTCATGGCCCCTCTGTGATGCCTGGAAGCAGGAATTTCGTCGCCGTAGCAACGGGGGTGGTCCACACCTGCGCGATTACCGAACCGGACATGGCGCTTTGGTGCTGGGGCGAGAATTCCGATGGACAACTCGGGACCGGCGATACGGACGACAGGAACGCTCCGACCGAAATCGATCTCCCACAGGGTAGATATCCGATCTCCGTAGTTGCAGGCTGGGCCTCTACTTGCGTTATCCTGGACAACGGCTCGGGAATGTGTTGGGGTAACAACGATTACGGGCACACCGGCGATGGGACCTACAATGACAGGAATGAGCCGACCCCAATTTCCATCCTCCCTGCAAACAGCTCTTTGGTCGCAATGGATTTAGGCGCGGGACACGCCTGCGGAATCCTAGACGACGGGTCGGTTCACTGCTGGGGTAACAACACATTCTCCTACGGAGAATCGGAGGGTAGGCTGGGTGACGGTTCCAACACCAGCTCGAGGTTCCCGAGGAGCGTGTCCCTTCCCGTAGGGAGGACAGCTATTTCCATAGATGCAGGCATCGATCACACATGTGCCATACTCGATGACAGTAGCGCTGTTTGCTGGGGGCTCAATGAGCAGGGTCAGCTAGGAGACGGAACCACAAACAACAGCTCAACCCCTGTGAGCGTATCTATGCCTACAGGACTAGGCGTGGCAGAGATTTCGTCAGGTTTGTATCACACCTGTGCAGTGGCGACAAACGGTTCAGTATACTGCTGGGGACACCACGAAGAAGGAGCCCTTGGACTCGGGGAGGACGTGGATAGCGACGTCCCAGCCTACGTCGATCTGGGAACTGGTAGGCACGCCCTGATGAGCGAGAGGGACAATGACGACGACGGCATCGTGAACATCCTGGATCCGTTCCCTGACGGATGCCCGTCGGGGCATTACGCGACGGACGGCACATGCGAACTGACTGAGCCAGGACACTACACGAACGACCTCCCGCCATACGAACAGTTCCCCTGTCAACCAGGAACATACCAACCGAGCTATGGTCAGTTGGACTGCATAGATGCGAGCCCTGGTCACTACGTAGCGGATGCTGCCTCTGCGTCCCAGACCCCATGTGGAGTAGGCAGCTACCAGCCCGATTCAGGCGAGTCATCCTGCATCCAATCCGAGCCAGGTAACTACGTCTCAGATGAAGGATCGATACGCCAGAATCAGTGCTCTTCAGGAAATTATCAACCATCTTCAGGTGCAACAGATTGCTTAGATGCAAGTCCCGGATACTACGTTACTGGCTTCGGGTCGGAAGAGCAGACACCCTGTGCAGCAGGAACTTACCAGATCTTGCCAGGGGCAACCTCATGCTTCCAAGCCGGACCAGGATTTCACGTTCCTTCAGAGGGATCAGACTCCCAGCAGCAGTGCCAACCGGGAACATTCTCTTCCCAACAGGGACAGGCAAACTGCACCGATGCCTCACCGGGGTATTTCGTAGAAGATGTGCAGCAATCTTCGCAATCCCCCTGCCAACCGGGAGAGTTCCAGGATTCTTCCGGGCAGACCTCCTGCTTGCCAACCACCCCCGGACACTACACAGACTCAGAGGGATCGGCAGAGCAGACCTTGTGCGCCGCTGGAACTTACCAACCCGACTCAGGACAGACATCGTGCATAGAAGCAGAACCAGGATTCTACTCCGAAGTAGGCTCTACATCCCAGAACCAATGCCAGAACGGAACCTACTCATCTGAGCCAGGGCAGGGGTCTTGCACCCCCGCAGAACCCGGGTTCTTCGTCGACCTGGACGGAGCCACTGGACCTACACCATGCCCGCCTGGACAATTCCAGTCAGAATCAGGGTCCTCAGGATGCGAATCGCCTCCCCCAGGCCAGATAGCCAGTTCAGACGGATCGACCACGGTTTCATGCCCAGCCGGAAAGTACCAGCCTGGCGACCAGTCAATTTGTGTAGATGCATCTCCAGGATACTTCGTCGACGAAACTGGATCCTCATCCCAGAGCCAGTGTCTGCCCGGAACATATCAACCAGATTCGGGACAGTCATCGTGCCTGCCGGCAAATCCCGGAAACTTCGTCGGTTCTCCAGGTTCATCAAGCCAGACACCCTGCCCGACTGGTCAGTTCCAGTCGTTCGGTGGCCAGGAATCATGCAATCCTGCCATGGCAGGTCATCACGTCCCCGAAGAGGGGGCGATGTCCCAGACCTCATGCAGGGCAGGCAATTACCAACCCGATGAGGGCATGGAAAGCTGCATCCCCTCTGACCCTGGTTACTTCGTTGCTTCATCAGGCGCGATATCCCAGAGCCCCTGTCAACCCGGTAACTACCAGTCAGAGGGAGGTAAGGCAGGGTGCCTACCTGCCGATCCTGGGAGCTACGTCTCTGAAGCCGCATCAACTGAGCAGACCAAGTGCCCTTCTGGACAAGAACAGGAGCTGAGTGGCCAGGCTTCATGCATCGATGTGGAGAGGCCCCTGTGGATGTCGATATTGATGTTCGGAGTTCCAGCCATACTGGCAGGAACCATGGCAATCCTCTACATATCCAACAAGAAGAGTGCCGGTCCAAGAGGCAAAGGAAAGGCGTACATGTACTCCGAGGACATCAGGAAAAAGAAACCCTAACTCATCGTACTAGTTATGTGAGGACATCCATCAGAGATGGACATGAGGGACTACCCGGGTGACAGAGTCGACCTCCGAAGCGACACGGTGACCCAGCCAACCACCCCGATGAGGGAGGCGATGGCAGCAGCCAGGGTCGGGGACGACGTATGGGGGGACGACCCCACAGTGATACAACTTCAACAGATGGTTGCCGAAATGCTCGGAAAGGAGGAATCCTTGTTCGTTCCTTCTGGCACAATGTCCAACACGATTGCGATAAAAAGCCAGACAAACCACGGTGACGAGATAGTCACACATCGAAACAGCCACATCTACCTGTGGGAATCCGGGGCATACGCATCCGTAGCAGGGTGCTCTATCGCGTTTGTCGACGGACGCTTGGGTCAGATGAGTCCGGAAGGAGTCGAAAGTGCGATCAGGAAGACGGCCGGAAGCAACTATCACTTCCCCGACTGCAAATTAGTTTGTGTCGAAAACACCGCTAACGTAGGAGGGGGGTCAATCTACGATCAGGATACTCTGGACGGGATTTGTCACGTCGCTCACGAAAACGACTGTAGAGCCCACCTAGATGGTGCCAGGCTTTTCAATGCCGTAATAGGCAGTGGGACGGACCCAGCTCGCATGGTCAGAGACTTCGATACCATCTCGGTTTGCCTGTCAAAGGGACTAGGGGCCCCGGTGGGGTCAGTTCTTGTCGGTGACGCGGATACAATCTCACGATCTCGTAGGTGGAGGAAGACCTTCGGAGGCGGGATGCGGCAATCCGGAATACTAGCCGCAGCTGGCATCTATGCCTTGGAAAACAACATCGAACGACTTTCCGAGGACCACATACGAGCCTCTAGGCTCGCTGAATCAATCAATGCGATGGACTCCTTCTCCGTAAAACTGGAGGGTGTCCAATCGAATATGGTCTACGTGCAGTGTATGGAAGAAAGTGCCAGTGAAGTGGCTAGGAGGCTCGCCGAACTAGGAGTAGATGTGAGCGTGGAGACAGACTCCATAGTGAGGGCCGTAGCCCATCTCCACATCACTGACGAGGACATAGACACGGCCATAGAGGCTTTCGAGAAATCACAATAACCCGTAACCGTTCAATAACCCCTCCTTGTCGACTAGTCATGAGGCGCTTGTGGGCACTAGTCCTAATTGCACTCATCGTAATCCCGATGCAATCCTCTGCGGCTACTGAAAGCCTCTGGGACGATGCAAGGATAACTGACGAGACAGGGACCAAATACGGCACCATCGGAGGTATCTCGATCGAACTGTCCAATACGACCTATGCGGAATCCACATCTGGAATAATCGATCTGCCGAGCATAGTGGAGGTCTATACGGCCACATGGTGTTCCAACTGCATCAAGACCGAACAGGCCCTTGATGATGCCATCGGAGACCTCGACGTCACTAGGATACACTACCACAGACACCTCTACGAGACCCTGGACCCATTCGGAAGCAACTCCACCGACTCTAGATGGGTGGAAACCTATGGGGCTGGATCACTTCTTTCCACCGAGAGGTCAATGACCGCATCCGATGGGGGGGTGGTGAAGATTCCCGGGACAGAAAGATCCGCTCCAAGCAAGGTCTTCGACGGAGAGAGAATGTACACAGGAATCAGCACAAAATCCAACAGTCTGCTGACCGACTACTCTACCGCACTGGCATTGGGCTCGAGCCACCCCTTCTCATCAAATGGCTCAATTTCCCTAGAAGTGTCCGCTTCCATGGCCATGCCAACCAACGACCAGGGGGGGAACCATTCTGGAGAGATTTTGGACTACAACTTCCAGTGGAACATAAGCCTCTGGTCGGAGAAAGACTCTCCATGGGAGCTGAACACCTGGCTGATGTTTGTGGAGCATGTCGCATACTATCCAGAGGGAAGCAACGGGAAGGCGAACTACACTAATGTCCTTCACGAGGCTGTCAACGTGGGCACAAGCCATGCAGGGTCCTTCGCATTCGAGCCCCCCGAACCATGGGATGGGGACGA
>LURR01000007.1 GCA_001628485.1 Marine group II euryarchaeote REDSEA-S11_B3N4
CCCCTGCATCCCCCCCTCCTCCACCGCCCGCTGCGCCACCCAAGCCAGCGCCCGCTGCGCCACCCAAGCCAGCGCCCGCTGCGCCACCCAAGCGTGGGCCACCAAGGGCCAAGCCCGATGGAAGAAGACCGAAGGCTAAGCCGAAGAGAAAGCGTCAGGCCCCCAAGAAGGGAAAGCCGGGCCAGCCCCCAATAGGAAAGAAAAAGAAGGGTGGCCGAATCAAAATCAAGCTCGGACTCAGGTCAAAGAAGATATCCGAGGACACCGATTCTTACACAGATCAGATCGGGTGGACCACGTCCGGTTCGGAGACCGTCCTGAGCGATCTAAAGGACATGGAGGAGATAGAGAAGAAGGAGCCAGAGACAATCACCCACCACTGCTCCATGTGCGGTATAAGGATGCAAATCCCAAGACCTACTCGAGAGAGATACAAGGTCGTGTGCGCCTATCCTGAATGCGGCCATGAAGACCAGGTAGGCTTCTGATCCCATTCATGGTTCCAGTTACGAGGAAACCACCGAATACCGGGGAATCACCATGAAAGTAAACGCATCTGTCCCGGCTAGAATCAACATTATTGGCGAACACACGGATCACTTCGGGGGACTATCCCTAACCTTCTCTAGCCAACATCGCCTCGAACTTACAGCATCAAGGAGAGAGGATGGAAGTAGAGGGAATCAAACGGTAATCAGTCTCTGGGAGGCTGCGGGCGGTTGGAGCGCAGACCTAGACGTAGATTCGAACATCCCGATAGGAGCGGGCTTGTCTTCATCCGCAGCCCTCTGCGTCGCAATCGTGATGTGCTCTCAGAACAATATTGACCCAATGGAGACATCTTTAGAGGCCCAGAGGATTGAGAACCAAGTGCTTCGCTCGAACTGCGGTCTCATGGATCAGATATCCATAACGCACTCCAAGGAAGGGATAGCAACCCTGTTGGACTTTTCCAGAATGAGCATAGAGGGATTCAGAATGCCAGACGATTGGCGGTTCAAACTGGTAGATACTGGAATCAGGAGGAGACTCAGCGAGACCAACTACAGCAGCTCTGAGATAAAAAATGGAACAAGAAGGAAACACGCCAAGGAGGAGAGCGCAAGGGTCAGGGCCGCACTGTCCAGCGATGCAAGGGCACTGGGTACTATCCTAAACGAATCCCATGCATCGATAAGCTACAATATTCGTGCCAGTACACCGGAAATAGACAACATGGTCAAGGAGATTCAAAACACCGCGGGAGTATTAGGCGCAAGGCTAATGGGAGGCGGATTCGGAGGGATGATACTAGCACTAGTCGAAGAAGAAGACGAGCTTCCGGGGGAGCTTCTGGTTTCCTCAGGCGCTGCCTTCCTTCAGGAAATTCTCTAGCATTCTCAGTCGTTCAGGTGTCCCCATGTCCCAGAATGGAGTCTCGTCTAGGTGCGCTGCAATAGATCCGGATATGGCGGGGTAAACCTCTTCCTCCCAACTCCAAGCCCCATCTCTCCCGAGACTATCTAGAACGGACTTCTCCACTATGCTAGTTCCCGCCTCGTACCCGTTCAGTCCTTCTGGGCTATCGAGACGCTTGTCATATCGAATTACACGACCGCCCACATGTTCGAGATTGAATGATGAATGGCTGGTGGTCACGGTCATAGTCAGAGCGCAGCCCGAAGAATCGTGCGTTTGTAAGAGAGAAGAGTAGTCAATCATATGCAAATCATCCCCCCACAGGAGAATGAACCTATCTTCGATGAGGTCTCTGGCGCCCCATAGAGCCCCCCCGGTCCCGAGAGGAGACTTCTCCTTGTGGAACACGATATCTATTCCTTCATGGTCAAAATCTTCGAATCGCGCTCCAAGATGGCCAATCAATACCAGCGCCCTAGTGCAACCCTGAGCAGCAACCCAGTCTAGAATGTGAGATAGGATAGGCTGTCCTGCTACCTCGATTAGGGGTTTGGGGACTCTCTCCGAGAGGCTACCAAGCCTAGTTCCCAGGCCTCCTGCCAGTACTACTACCTGAGGCATCTTTTCTAGGTCCACAACACGCGGAATCTGGAGGGACTAATAATCAGCAGGTTTGAAGATGACCATCTTTAGGCTCATGGGCGATGAGGAGTACTGGAACTGCACTCGTCACGACCTTGATGCTTCTCCTGGTGCCTCTCTCCGGGTGCCTCCAGGACGACTCCCCCATCGAGGATATCGAGGAAGAAGTCCTACCAGCAGGGATATTTGTGACGGGAGCAGATGGCTCTCCAGTGGACGAGCCTCCATTGCCACTAGTGTTCAAGTTCAGCGACGTGGGTGAGGACGGTGCTGAACCAAGCATCGGAGTGACGTCTAGTGGGTGCATTTTCTTCATTGCATTCGAGAAGGTGATGCGATCATGCGATCACGGCGCATCATGGGAGGACGTAACCGGACCGTTGTGCGCATTCCAGACAAACGACCCATATGGCTGGGTCGACCCAGTGACGGATCGAATTTTCAATGTCCAGATGCAGGGACTCCAAACCTCATGGATCTGCTGGAGCGACGATGATGGTGAAACTTGGATTGGTAATCCTCATGACTCTGGGACAACACCCCTCAACGACCACATAAAACTCGCTTCCGGCCCATGGACTAGCAGTGGGTACGGCATCGGAGGCCAGTTTTCCCAGACATTCTACGACCAGGCCGTCTACTACTGTTACAACAAACTTGCAGGGATATTCTGCTTCACCAGCTTTGATGGAGGAGCCACGTTTGAGGCAGGGGGACAACTCTTCGGCCTTGCGACGACAAATGGCGGATTACACGGTGCAATTACTTCTGCCCCTGATGGCACGGTATACGTCACTCCTCGGGTGGAGACTCCTACGGTCATAGTTTCGAAGGACAATGGCCTTACTTGGTTCGATAGAACCATGGGCGAGGACGAAGGAACGCCTTACCCCCGAAAGAACTCTGAGGTAGCCACTGACACCCAGTCAAACGCGTACCACATATGGACCGGTGCAGACGAAGGGGTCTATATGGCTACAAGCACAGATTCCGGTCAGTCCTGGACCCAGACGAGTGTCAGGATCAGTCCTAACGAGGTAATATCTACGGCATTCCCCCAAATTGACGCCGGTGACCCAGGCAGAATAGCCATTACATATCTGGGAAGCGAGAACTCTAGCGAGCTAAACCAGTCAAACATAGACGGGGAGCCCTGGGATGGGAACGCCCACTACGCCAATTCGAACGTCAGCTATTATCTGTACGTGACTTACAGTCTTAACGCCCTTGACCCTAATCCGGTGTTTCACACGGTCCGAGCCTCAGCAGATCCAGTTCAGATTGGCAGCATATGCCTGAATAGCGGTGACTGTAGGGATATCGGGGGCTCCAACAGGAACCTCCTTGATTTCAATGATCTCCATATAGACAGGGAAGGAAGAGTGTATATCGCGTTCGCTGACGGTTGCTTCGGTGAATGCGCGACTGGAAACAACTCGGGGCCTGAGGATTCCAGAAGCAGACGTGGGATACTTTGCTACCTAGGAAGTGGACCGAGTCTATTGGAGGGATTCGGCACACTATCAGCATTCGAATCCCAGTGACCCTCTTAACCTCCTGCGAATAGCATCCGACATGTCACTCCCCAGAAGGGCCATGGAGCAGATGGGCTTCTCGGTCTGCTGCCTCATGTGCGACGCCCCTGATGTTGCAGGCTCGGAGAGATGCAAGGCATGCATCAAGGGTCACACCAGAGCAAGAGACAGACTTACCTCTGGCAAGGCTAGGACCAAGGCGCAAAGACTAGCAAGGGAACTCGTAACGATGATATCCGATCCATTCAACTATATCGACGATGAAGTCCATGGAGAATCGATGCAATACTACTCTGAAATCATCCGTGAGCACCAGCAGGACCCAAATAAGCCCCCACAAAGGCATGGACGAAGCCAGCGGCTATCCAGAAAGACTTCATTGATCAGAGAGGTGGCAAACCAGAATAGGTGGGCCGATAAACCGCCAGACGAGAATCAAATAGATGAGATGCGAGAAATACTCAGGGATGGTGATGCCCGCACGCCCCTGACTTGGGACGACCTGATCGCTGAGATTGAGGACATGCTGGATGACTGAACTGAATAGCATTGATAGCAGGCAATGTCGACCAGCAATCGATGGCTGCGGAGAGAGACCCGAGATGGTGGAAGGTCGACGACGACCCTCTTGAGGCTCACCACAGAGCCAAAAGCCACCAGGCGGCGAGAGACGATGGCAACTGGAGGCAACGCCGAATCCATGTTCGAGTAGGCTCGGAGGGAAGGGTGTTTTCCAACCTCTTCGCAGATGCTAGAACAGGAGAGGTCTCACTTCACAAAGGCTCAATCTGGCACTTTTCTAGTACAGAGATACGTCAACTGATGCTTGCGACAGGGGCGTTCACTCTGGCTCTCGCGCTGATGTTTAATGGAGGCATATGGGGGGGCATCGGCCTCGATTTCCCTGTCATATGCATTTTTGCGCTCATTTCCTTCGGTCCCGCATTTCTACTGCATGAGTTCGCTCACAAGTTTGTTGCGAGATACTACGGTTGTTGGGCTGAATTCAGAGCTGACCCAGGCGGTCTTAGATTCGGAATAATACTCGCTGCCGTAGTTGGCATAGTCTTCATGGCACCCGGTGCGGTGGTCGTGGCTGGAAATGCGACCAGAAGTCAGTTCGGGAAAATCGCAGTTGCAGGACCGGTTTCCAATATGGCCCTCTGGCTTATAGGCTACTTGAACTGGATTATTCTGGAAATGTTAGGAATTGAGAGTGGCATTTTGAAAGGGACTAATTATTTCTGGCTGATTGGCAACTCCATCCTCTGCGCCTTCAATATGCTACCTTTTGGGCCTCTCGATGGTAAGAAGATAAAATCCTGGTCAGAGCCTATTTTCTACCTATGCGTCAGCATTGCAGTGACACTAGTTTACATCACACTCCAACTAGATAATCCCCGCGCTATATGAGCCCGTTCACCACAGGGGTCTCGTCACAGTGGAAGAACGTCATGAGAGCCCACCAAGTGATCATATCGAGGCTATTCACCACGTTCGCTACACCGCTGTTCTCCTCCCCGTAGCCCTTGCCCCTGGTGTCCATCCACTGCTCCATCTCTTCTAGGGTGTCACAAGTCTGGTGATAGCACCAGTAGCCGTCTACAAGCCCCCCGAATCCCACGGTGACGGTTCCCAGATTGTCCTGGAAGCTTGCGTGGTCGCTCCTGGCAGTAGTGTCTTCGTAGACGATGACCTCGGGCCTGTCCATATCTAGCCATACGTCTGTTTTCCAGGTTTCCTCGGAGTAATTCGCACCCACTAGAGTCCCCATCTGCTCCTCCAGGCCCAACGCGTCGGAGCCGATCCAGTTCGACAGGCCCACCATGCCCGGCTGGTCCAGACGGTCGTGATTGGGGCCGGGGCCGATGTAGACTCGTAGCGGCCAGACCTCCGAGTCCTTGGGGTAACCGTCCTCGTCGATCTGTGGGTCGGGATCTCCGTGGGGGGCTCCTCCGCCCCCCGGCCAGTTGACTCCCGCCATGTCCAGATTGATGTAGTTGGTAACAGTCACATCCGGGTTGTCCTCCTTGACGTAGTAGTCCGTCCAGTAGTCGGAACCACGCTTGCCGCCCTCCTCCCCGGACCATAGGCAGAATACCATGGTTCGCCTGCTTTCGAACTCTGAAAGAGCCCTTGCGGTTTCCAAGACCATTGACGTTCCAGCGGAGTTGTCATACGCGCCAACCCTCGTTCCGTAGGTCCTGATACCTGTTATGTGGGGGTCTAGGACTGCGAGATTGGCAGGCGGAGCGACATCGAAGTGCGCTCCGAAGACCAGCCACTCGTCGGTGTAAAGGCTCCCCCACTTGTAAGCACAGACATTGTATGCCTCAGGATTCTGAGCCCCCAACATATCGGTGTACTCGTACCTGTGAGACATCACCTCAAGGCCGAATGAGGAAAATTCCGCAATGAGGTACTGGGCAGCATCCTCGTATGCGGCGTTCCCCTGGCCTGCCCACCGGTCCCAGTAGCCCTCCTTGCCGTCGAATGGGTCGAGGGAATCGGTCGGGTCGGTTATGCGATAGAGCCGTTCGTAGACCTCTCTGCCATGGACAATGCCTGACGAGTGAAGGCCACCATCATCCACCGAGGTGGTGCTTCCTCTCACTGTCTGCACGGTCTTCACGAAGACCGGGCCCCCGCGATCTTCGCTGCTGTTCAGAGTGTCCAGTGAGCCATTGCCTTCGACCCTAGCAACCGCGGAGCCCCAATCACCGGAATCCCCTCCGTCTTCCAACCAAGATTCCCAAGACTGATTCTCCTCCCTTACCGGCCAATTAGTCCTCCCATGCTCCCCCACCAGCATAACTAGCATCGATACCCTTGGCGGGGACAGCAAATCCAGACTGAAGGAATCCCCCCTTTCGATATCGACAACGGTCGAGTTCTGAATGAACCCAGTGATGGGGTCCCTGACTAGGTATGGCACGTATACGGACATGTCGTGCCCTGATTCCAATGAGATGCTTTGGAAATGCCCAGATACCAACTCATCGGGACCGACATCCAGATCCTCTTCGGATAGGGATCCGCCTTCACCGCTCATACATCCGCTTAGCGGCGCGGATACAATCACGAAGACCATCAGGGCTAATCGCATGTTATCTCCACTAGGTGGCGGTCAGCCGTCTCTTGATCACTATTCCATTGTCGGTAACCTGTACAACCTCGACGGTTGGCTGAGGAGCAACGTATCCTATCGGCGAGGAGGCCATCTCTTCGAGAGCCTCTAGTGCTCTAGCCCTCTTCTTTCGCCTCCTTCTTGTCATCCTGCGCCTAACTCTCCAGAGCATGAATGCCAACAGCCCGATGATGTAGTACTGGATTTGGGAGATAACCCAAAACGGGGTCAGAAGAAGGGTGAAGCCCACACTATCGTCCCCCATTCCCTGGCTTATCGTGTATGAGATGACTTGACGAGAATCGTTGTTCATTACAGAGGTAATCCTGCCCTCCTCTGATGTCAGATTCTCTAACTCCATGCCCAGAGGCATCGTGATCGTGTATGTGCCTGCAAAACTCAGACCGAGAGAATCATCCCCTATGTTGGCTAGCTTCGAAGTGGGCAGATCAGCGTTGGCCCCGTTTACCCTGACTCCCTCTGGGGAGGGAGCAACCATGCTCGATGAAAGGGCGCCGGCCAAACTACCCATCGCTGCAACCATAGGAGTGACGAATGGGGCAGCTAGAGTGGACATAGAGGCGTCTTCGGTGACAAGGCCGAACTCAGGGCTCTCTCCATTGCCCCTGAGTATGCCGATCAACTCAACCCAGGAGTTATCGATTCCAGCAGTCATACTTACCTTCGGAATATCGATGCTGAGGATTATGCCCCTCTCGTCGCCGATGACGTCGTCATTGTCCGTGATCATCTCGTGAGGGAACTCTATATCGATGGTAAAGCCAGACATGTCGATATTCCCGACACCGTTCCCCTCCTCTTCTGTCAACTCCCTGGCTGTGTCCTCAATCAGGTACTTTATGTCCCTCTCCAACTCATTTACGTACCACGGAAGGCCTGAGGTCTGGCTGGAGGATATGGGCATTCTCTGCTCGCAGTACGACTTCCCATTGTCGCACAAGGAGAACTCCACCTCAAGAGGGTCTCCTCTGGAACCTATGTCCAAAAGCGCCCTGAGCAGGTCCGAGGGAAGAACGTCCAGGCTCATGCTGGTGGAATCGGTGTTCAGTGAATCGAACAACTGATCGGGGACCGCAATCCTGTGGATGACCATGTCAACGGATAGGGCGAATTCGACCGTCGCGCCCTTGGTCAGCGGGAGACTTGCGAACGACACCTTCCCTACGTCCATGTCCACATCCATGTAGGCACAACTCTTCGAGGTCGAGGGACACACTGTGTCCCCTCCCCCATCGAAGCAAGCGCTCTGAACGGTGTCCCTGCATATCGCGTGGTTCCAGAAGAAGGAGTCGGAACCGGTAAGGCCGATGACCCCGCTGTGGTCCCCGGAAGCCCTGTAATTCAATACGATAGAGTCACCACCCTGTGGAGTAGATGCCCAGGAAGGCAGAACGATCTCCATCGTCAAATCTGCGCTGATTCCGTTAGGAAGCAAACTTCCAACGAACGTCTCCATGGCCTCATCGCTCAGGACCGTTGAGAACTCCAGGCCTGAGTTGAGAAGCTTGCTAAGATCGTCCCCAGAAACTGAGTTCAGGAACCCAGAGTCACCCAGGTTACCCCCCAGCAGATCGGCTAGGCTGAATGGGAAAGTGTGACTTACCGACCTCATGTATACCGGGTAGGTGTCATCCATGGCTACGGATCCCTCCATGCAGTAATTCACCCCCCTTTCGCACTGTGTGGAGGAATGGGTGTAGTTCAGACCGCCCTGATCTAGGGGAGCACTAGATACGTGGATCCACTGGAAATCGCCCATCTGAACGCTCGACCCCCCACCTGAGTCGGTTAGTGCCTGACCGATCCCTGAGATCGGGATGTTCTTGGAAAGATCGTCTAGGTCCAGCAGCCCAGTATGATAGGCCATCCTAATCCCGTCAGAAGTGATCACCGGGATGGTCGCCTTGTCTCTAGGCATCAAATCTGGGACGCCCCAGCTACTCAGGCTACTGGATTGTATCTGGTAAATCCCCGCTGTCACCTCCACGAAGGCATTGCTCTCGTCGGAAAGGTCGATCGAAACCCTGAGATCCAGGCTCCTGTCATCAGGCGAAACTTCCACCATGCTTGTAGTACTCTTGTCTCTCATCCCGATGGTCATGTCCAAGTCAGCGGGCTGGCTGCTGGGGGACAACCCATTGGGGTCGTTACGGTTGTCCACAGTCCAAAGACCAGAAGAGTACGCCCCACCGTCCTCGGAAACCTCCTCGTTGATTCCCCACCCTGTCGCATCAGTAACTGTGGCATATGATGGTGGTTGGATGGAATAGGTTCCCTTGTGACCAGGCTCAACCCTGACGTCGAACTTCGTGGTGATTTCTGACCCCATCACGAGCAAACCCTCTAGGGCAGTATCCAGATTGGACTCAGTTACCCCATTTAGCCCATAAGTCGAGGAAATAGGCAGAGTAATGTTGACGTTAGTGGAAATGC
Organism: Marine group II euryarchaeote REDSEA-S11_B3N4; assembly: GCA_001628485.1. GTDB lineage: Archaea > Thermoplasmatota > Poseidoniia > Poseidoniales > Thalassarchaeaceae > UBA36. Next base: position 9,157 of record LURR01000007.1, read on the forward strand.
AGATGGGGGGCTCGAAGGCATTGCCATCACTGTCAGAAGCAGGGTCAATCGTACAATCGACCGCGGAAACCACCCCAGAGTCGTCGGGTAGGAACACCATATCTTCCCATGTGGTCTCAGGAGACGTAGAGCCGCCCCAGTTGGCCAAGAAGCCGCTTATCGAACCATCAATCTCCCCCAGAAGGGACTCTTGGATGGTCGGCGACGTGACGTCATTCGGATCTGTATTCTCGTCGAAGGCGGACCTGAGTACGTCTGCGGGCAGACCATCGTTTGCATTGATATTGTCACTACTAAGTGCCGCGATCATCGAACTGGATGTGAACAGATCCATCCCCGACTTATCCCACTCCCTGATGGCCCAAGAGGCTTGGAATTGAATCTCGGTAGGGCTTGTCATATTGAAGTGAAACATTCCCTCAACCCAGCTAGTGATGTCCTGCGTCGCATCATCGGCATCTCTCCTGTTATCACAAACCCCATCTAGTCCTGGAGAGGGCTGGCAGAGTGTCATCTCATCGAATGAATCCTCCGAAACAGCCGCTGGGGCCGCTACTTGCACTAGGAAAATCACGGATAGTAGAACGGCGGCCCTCCCCCAACCATATTGGGTTGAATTCTTAGCGTGCCGCTCAGCCATTGCGCAATGACTCTACGAGTCATTGTTAATGGATTCGGTGAGGGGTATCAGAGTAAACACCAAACGACCTCTATTCTAGTTCTGCTTGTACCAAGCATCCGTGTCTTCCGACGACCCTCCCTCCGACCCATCAGGGTTCTGCATGGATTCCGGGCTGACCCCGGTTCCGGAATGGTCGAGAACAATCTTGCCCTCCGCATCTACCTTGTAGCTTGTCGGGACCTCCTCCTTCATTGTAAACGCCAGTATGAGTCCGAGAAGCAGTATCAGGAGTCCGCAGCACGCGCAGGATCCTCCGCTAAGAGCACCGAAAAAACCTCCAAATACACCTTCAATTAATGCGACGACCTGACTCTCTTCTACCGCGAAAACCTCCTCCCTCGATGTGAACTCGTAAGTCGCACCCATCTCGAGGCCGCGAACCGTTCCCATGTGGAGCCATCCCTCGGGATCGTCAGCATGACCGGAAGGCAGCCTGCCCTCGTTGATACAGTAGTCAGATTCGTACCACACCTTCCCATCAGTGTCGGATGATACAACACTCACATTGACCTCGAACTCGTCGCATCTGACTTCGTCTCTAACGAAGATTAACAGTCCCCATTCTGATGGGTCCTGGTGGACGTACTGACCAGAACTCCCATTCCAGACCTCATCCTCTTCAACAGAAAAATCCTCGACTGAACCAACTGCTCTAGCACCCAGGCCAACGAGCAAGATGCCAATTAGAAGCATTCCAAACCCGACTCCCAGAGTCAGCTTCGCTGCGACGTGCATTATTTCACGGAGCCTGCAGTTGCTAACAAACTATCCGATGAAGACAGAGAGACAGGTCAGACTCGCATCGACCTCCCTGAACTCGGTCATTTCGATCGATGTGATAGAGAATCCCGCATCCATCAACAATTGCCTAGCTTTTTTGTAACCCTCTGCCATAATTATCCGATCGCCATATGCGATGGTGTTGGCTGCGTAACCCTCCTCTTCGGGAATCCAGATGACCTCCTCAGCGAAGGAAAGATCGCTCTCCTTCAGATGACCCATCGCAGCAACCATGGTGCCTGACCTCGGACTCGAGCAGACCGTTGTCAGGTGCAACGTGCTCTTCGGTACATCGAACAACTGCACATCAATACCCGCCCCCTTGGCATGCTCAGTCAGAAAATCGGCACCCTGCTTGTTGGTTCTGGTAGAAACGCCTACCAGAAAACGATCGTCGTAGAAGACGACATCTCCGCCGTCAAGAGTCGCACCATCAGGCATTCTGATTACTTCGAAATCATCTGCAAGATGTTCTGCCACCGACTCCTTCTCCCCGTCTCTGCTAGGATGTCCGAGGTTCGGAATCACGGCCACGTCATCCAGAATCACTGCTGCATCCTCTACGAAGCAGCAGTCTGGGTAACCTTCCAACGTAGGGAGGGTGATTACCTCGGTGCCATGCGCCCTAAGTGCTGCGAAATACACCTCTTGCGCACGTCTGGCAGCCTCGTAGTCTGGTACCCTAGTACCCAGGTAGCTGGAAACAGCCTCCGCGTAACTTGGAGAGACTTCTCTGGTCAGAGCCCGCCCTCTTGTTCTGTCAAACGTTCCCGGCACGAACCCCCCTCTGCATAGCCATTGATAACGATTAGGAGAACGGAACCAGTTTTCCTGATTCCGGAAGACCCTGACCCATCCATTATGGACGGACACGGGAGTGGGTTGACTGTAGCAGGTGTTGTTATGGAGGAACTGAGAAATCTCCTAGAAGCGAGGAACCGGCACATCAGCAAAGCCCTATCCATTGCACATGGGAAGCCCCTGCACATAGTGAGGGGCGAGATGCAGTACCTGCACGCCTCGGACGGTACGAAGTACCTGGATCTCGTGAACAACGTCTCCCATGTAGGTCACTGTAACCCCCATGTTGTTGAGGCCGGCCAGAGACAGATGGCCATTCTGAACACAAACAGCAGGTACGTGTACGAGGAGCTAACCGAGTATCTTGGCCGACTATCCTCTACCTTGCCCGAGTCCTTGACTGTGGGATTCTTGGTAAACTCAGGTTCTGAAGCCAATGAACTCGCGGTCAGGCTGGCCCGATCATTCACAGGAAATCACGATATGGCCGTGATTGAGAGTGCTTACCACGGCCACACTGGAATGCTGATCGATCTGAGTCCGTACAAGTTCCGAGGGCCGGGAGGCAAGGGCTCGCCAGAGGCATGGGTGCATGTGCTGCCCATCCCCGACACATACCGCCGTCCTAGTATTGACTACCTAGCAGAGGCAAGGGAGGGGATGAAGCAGGCGGGCCCATTGGCAGGTCTTTTGATAGAGTCCATGCTATCCTGTGCGGGGCAGGTTCCCCTACCTCCAGGCTACTTCTCAGAAGTCGCCTCGGCAGTCAGGAGCCAAGGGGGGCTGCTGATTGCAGACGAGGTGCAAGTAGGGTTTGGTAGAGTGGGAACCAACATGTGGGCTTTCCAGGAGAGCGAAATAACTCCAGACATCGTGGTGATGGGAAAGCCGATAGGAAATGGACACCCCATGGCAGCGGTCTTCACGACCCCGGAAATCGCCTCTTCGTTCGGGGACATGGAGTTCTTCAGCACGTTCGGGGGAAACCCAGTCTCCTGTGCTATTGGAATGGCAGTGATGGACGTCATTGAGAAAGAGGACCTGATGAATCGAGCTCATGTCCTGGGAGAACGGTTCAAGAACGGTCTGAATTCTCTAATGCTGGAGCACGAGTTGATAGGCGATATTCGTGGGCGAGGACTCTTTCTCGGAGTCGAGATGGTGAAGGACAGGAGCACCCTCGAACCGGCCGCTATGGAGGCGTCAGAAATAGTTGGTAAGATGAGGGATCAGGGGGTGCTTCTTAGTACGGACGGACCCCTTCACAATGTCATCAAAATAAAGCCACCAATGGTCCTAAACCATGACGACGTCGATCGAACGCTTTCCAAACTCCAAAACTGTCTTTCCGTGGTGTGACGCAACAAGGCTTAACCTGCATCAGGTCAAGCATCCGCCATGGAACAAAATGGACAACCCGTACCTCAACAATTAGGAACGCCAGAATTCAGCCCTCGACCACAGCAGATGATGGGGTTCATGGATGCACTAACGACAGTATTTAGGAACAAGTATGCTACCTTTTCAGGGAGGGCATCGAGATCGGAATATTGGTGGTCATACCTGGGAATGGCTGTGATATCTATAGCCTTACAGATTATTGGAATTGTTGGCGGAATCGCTCTTGGAAGCATCAACGAGAGTCTTGGAGTACTATTTGGCTTGGTCGCGTTCGCAGGTATTTTCGCACTCTTGATCCCTAGCTTGTCCGTCAGCGTTAGGAGGCTCCACGATACTGGTAAGAGCGGTTGGATGCTGCTAATCATCCTCATTCCGTGCATCGGATTCATACTCTGGCTAGTTTGGATGATTGAGGACGGACAAGCACATGCTAACGCATACGGTCCGGTTCCGACGAACTTGATCGAATGAGATAGCCTTTCTATTCCTCTTCCGATTCACGTTCGCTCAACAGACTCACGTCTCCAATGCCCTGAGCCTTGCCTAATTGGAAGATAAGCGCGGCCACCAATACAAGGACCACTAGCTCTAACCCGAAGAAGGGTATCCACGACTCCCCAGATTCTGATAGAGTGGGACCGCTCGTATCATTGGTCGGCTCAGGAGAAACCGGATCTTGCATGGGCTCCACGATAACAGTCCCCACCATGCCGACGCTCTCATGGGGCTCGCAAACGTACTGGTGAGTCCCGTTTGTCCCAGCTTCGAACGTGAATGCATAATCGACGTTTCTGGAGGTATCCCCCGAATCAAACAAACCGTCCTCTGCAACTGCGTTGTGCGCAAGTAGCTCGCCACTCCAGAAAAACCGCACAGTGTCACCCTCAGTAATGGTGACAGAAGAAGGAGAGAACCTCAGATTCGTGCTATCCACTGTTACCACGACCTCTTCGGATGTTGAGACTTCCGAGAGAGACCCCGGAAGTATAGCTCCGAGCAGAGAAACTACAACCAATAGGATAGACCTCATCAAATCAATCAGGCTGAATTTGGTATACACCTTTTGCGGCTTTTTGCATGAAATAACGAGCATTTTCGGCAGATTATGATATGGTTTTGCAGCTGATGGATAGACAAGGTGAAGAAGAATGGACTCAAAGAAAAGCATCAGAATGGAGCAGAACAGAAGTAGAGCCACGATCGGAGTCATCACACTCGCAATGGTATCCCTTCTGGCCGGAGCATCGGTCTCAGCGACCCTCGAGGACTACGCTGCGCCGGTGTACGCTGAGGAGGACCCCTTCGAGGGAGCAGTAGATGATGTGACTGGGGAGGACACATGGGAGCCCAAGGAAACGGACAGCAAGCCATTCGGTAAGCACATCAGGAAGGCAATGAAGAGTCGTATGAACGATAGGATGGAGGACAGGACCGACCACCTCGAGAAGAGGATACAAATCAACTCCAACCTAATCCTAGCCTTACAGTTTTGCCTCGACAGCGCGAACTGCACAACAGACGCTGATTCGCTCTCTGAAATGATCGGAAAACTAACCTCGACCGTTGATGGGATGCAGGCCAAGCTAGACGGTACAGACTCCGTGGATGATGAGGTCAAGGCAGACAAGGCCGATGACTATCAGATTTGCATAAGGGAGAAAGATGGTGTTGTTCACTACGATTGTGACAATAAGGAATTCAAGGATTGGGACGAGAGAAAGCATTGGGACGAAGACAAGAAGATGGAGTTCTCAGAGGAGAAGGCAATCCAGCTTAGAGCGGCACGGCAAGCAATATCCTTCTGCATCGCAAGCCTAGACTGCTCGGCCGATCAAGAGACACTAGAGACCCTACGGGAGCACTTGATGTCCAGAGAAAATCACCACAGTGACTGCTTAGATGATCGGAGATGCCACCGCGATCATGACAGGAGGAAGGGATTCCGAGGCAGAATTGGAGGACTTTTCTGCAAGATGCTAGACAGGTGTGAGGATCGTGGTCAGCCCGTTCCAGCCCTCATTCAACTAGAGATAACTCAGGAGATGTGCGAATCCAGAGGAGGGGTGTGGACCGAGGCGACCGATCGCGCTGAGGGGGTATTCTACTGCGACTGGAGCGATGACGGCGAGGAGGATGACAGAGACCGCGAGGAGCAAGAGACCTCCGATAACCAAGAGGACTGCGAGGCCAACGGCGGAACCTGGCACGAGGACAGGCAGTATTGCGACACGGAGTGATCACCACAAATAAGACTGAACCGACGCTCCTTGCGAACCATGGCGCCCAACATTCACATTTGGGCTCAGGACAGGATGACCATGAGCCAAGCCAGTGGGGGAGAGATCGCAGGCTCCATGGATAGGGTCGCTAGAATCACAATCTCCCTGGCTGCCTTCATGCTCGTACTGCTAATTGCCGCTCCATTCACATTCGATACCGACTCATCGGGATACCTGGCATCATACGTGATTTATTCTCTATTCCTGACCAGCCTCGGCGTTATTATTGGCGTCTCACTTACATGGCTAAACGACCCAAGAAGACGGTCCGAACCAGAGAGCAGGGCCCTAGAACCTAGTAGTCCGATGCTTTCAGAGGACCAGCAAAAGGTAGTCGACGTCCTGTCCTCGAACGGCAGTTCGATGTGGCAGGCAGAGCTGGTTCGCGACACTGGATTCACTGATTCGAAGGCTAGCAGGCTACTATCTCGTATGGAGGCAGAAGGCCACATTAGGAGGATCAGAGACGGAATGGGGAAGCGAGTAGAGCTAAAGGATGTGGAATTCTGACAACAGAGTCCGAAAGAGACCGATTGATGCCGTTAATCATAGGGATAGCCGTGGTAATTCTCGCGATTTCTCTTCGCAACCTCATATCGATGGAGAACTCTCTAGAGGAGGGAAGGGGGCCCCAAAGGGAAATTCTACTAATGACGATTCCAATGATGGCTCTTGTCGTGTCTCTGATGCTTATGATGGCGAACAAGTCTGGAGCTGGCACAAAGCCCCTCAGAGACAATCTTTCGATAGTAGCATTGATGTTGGCGATGTTTATCATCGGCATGGTCATCGAGCCAATGATACCACGCCCAGAAGGGACACTAGGCACTGCCCTTGGAGCAATTTTCCTAGTAGTCCCGATACTCCTAATCGCCGTCATGATCCTACCATCGGACCAGAGAATTTCGGATGAAGAGGAATAGGACGAACCAATCAAATCCTAACTTGTAGGTAGTCGCCTTCTACTCTAGTTTTGTAAAGCGGCAGGTCTTTCTTCTTGGACATCTTTCCCACCAGCTTTCCATAAGGTGGAAAAAGAGGGAAGGGGGACCACTCCTCAAGACATCCATCATCAAGACGATGACGCGTTTGGTGGAGCGGGCAAGTTATGCATCCGTCTTTCACCTTTCCACCCAGCCCTAGAGGCCACCTCATATGCCTGCAAAGACCCTCAGTCGCGTGGTAATCCCCATCATACTCTACGATCATCAGGGTCTTCAGTCCTACATTCACCATCTTGGGCTTGTCTGGCTTCAGCTTAGTGAGACGAACAGCATTTTTCCACTTCATCTAACTCCTCACCTTCGACATTCCTCCATCGAGATGGAAAACTTGGCCTGTAATGTTGTCCGGGGCTTCCGTGAGCAGCCAGTGCATCGTGGTTGCAACTTCTTCCGCTTTGTTGATCCTATTTAGAGGAATCATACCGACTGCCGCACCCCTAGAGGCCTCTGATGAGGTTATGGGAGTGGAAAGCCTGGTTTCGGTGAGTCCGGGAGCGACTGCGTTGACCCTAATCCCCCTCTTACTGTAGGTGGCAGCCGCCGATCTGACCATTGACTCCACGCCCCCCTTAGCCGCAGATATTGCCTCGTGATTCATCAGTCCAAGACTTCCTGCCACACTTGATGTGAAGACAACTCTTCCTCCACCGGCTCTGAGCATTTGCTTGCAAGCAACTGAAAGAGTTACGAAAGCACTGGTGAGGTTCGTCGACAGGACTTCTTCGAACGCCTCCCTGTTCATCGCATGTGGGGGTCTCACAGAGAAGGAGCCAACTAGATGCGCAACGCCATCAATCGTCCCATCGCCGGACATTATGCAGGATTGGACCGCTTTCAGTACCAACCCCTCGTCATTTGCGTCCCCAACGAACCTCTCCACCATCTCCTCTGGTAGGTCAGATACTCTTGATTCGTCTCTTACAAGAATGGTGACCTTGTTGCCTCCTTCTACCAGTTTTTTCGTGAGTAGAATTCCTATGTCACTACTCCCGCCAACCAACAGGAAAGAGCCCACATTCTCACCCCCTGAACTATGATTCCTGTTCTCTCATCCATTCATTCAGTTGCTCTTCTAGCCTTTCCCACAGTGCATCCTTCATGGGGGGAAAAACCAGACTGAGCATATATACAGTCGTTTAGACGACCTCGACAAAATCCACTAATTTCTAACAGAATGGAAGATCCTATTCCCCATCTCCCAGCCACCCAACCAAAGTGATATCAGTATCAGCAATATTTGTCCAGCTCCTCTCAGAATATGCCAGTGGTTCTCATAGACTCGCCCATTTAGTGGAATCTCGTTGATCCACATGTTCAGGTTGGCCCAATACAGCACAATCAGCATCAGTGTCAGACCCAGTGCCGCCTCCTTTCTGAACCAAGGTAGAGCAACTCCGATTCCAAGGACTATCTCGAAGGCACCACTGGCGTAGACCCAGAACCTCGCATTGCCAATGACTTCTGGGACTATGGGTTCGAACCACGACGGGTCACGAAAGTGCTGGACCCCCACCCATGCAATCCACAGACCATAAGGGACCGCGATCAGATTAACCAGCCAACCTGCCATCTGATCAGTCCGATTCTTCACGAACCAGGGAGAGATGTATTGCCACTCCAACAGGCATAAGCATCACGCCGAAGAATACGGATACTGCAGATATCCATCTTTCAGTTTCTCTTTCCATACATCTGTTCCACATCCATCTAGTGATGAAGATGTCACCTGCCACCATATGGGCCCACGCTGCGGAAGCCCCAGCACGGGTTCCGAGAACACCCACCAAACTATCCACAATGTTCAGAGGGTCTGTGAAGCCCTCAGAGAGCTCGATTAGCCCCTTGGGATCGGAAGCGATGACTATCCACCAAATGACAAGGGGACCAATGAAGAACCAAGGTCCACTGAGAATCCGTTTCGTCCTTTCATCCTCGGGGTAAACTAGCATCGCGAGCCAAAAGGGTCCGACCCACATTGTCGATAGGAAGAACGAGAGATCGTACAAGTCCATAGGACTCCCTCAAGCGCTCCCCACTTTGAGTTTCGGCCTCCTGAGGTCCTCGAACCATGGATCAGCACCGTTCCAATCAGGCACGATCCCCATGTCAGCGCAAATCAACTTAGCTGAAATTCTGCCACTTTCAAGGATAGTAGGCAATCCGCTTCCGGGATGGGTCCCCCCACCTACGAGATAGAGCCTCTCTAGCTCCTCAAACTTGTTTTGCGGTCGTCGCCAAAGCATCTGATCTAGACCATGGGCAAGATTGAACACAGCACCCTTGTAGATGTCTCTAGATGCCCAATCATCGGGAGTCACGATAGTCTGAGAGACGATGTGGTCCTTCAGATTCGAGAAACCTAACTTCTCCATCTGCTCAAGAATCACGTCCATGTACTCATGTTTTATCTCATCCCAATTTATGCCAGGATGACTTGTACTGGCCGGCACTAGGACGTAGATTGTCGAATGCCCCTCAGGCGCCATTGATGGGTCGGTGACGCACGCGTTCTGGACGTAAACGGAGGGGTCGTCCCATGCCACCTTGTTCTCCGTGACCTCTCTCAGATTTTTCTGGTAGTCCTTGGCAGCGTAAATCTGATGATGTGGGGTGTCATACACCTTGTCTACTCCAAGATAAAGCATGTAGGTTGAGCATGAATACGACTTCTTGTCTAACTTCTTGTTGGACCACTTCTTTCTTAGTTCGTCTGGTATCAAACCCTTCATTCCTGTAGCAAAGTCGACGTTCATGACGAACCTATCAGCTGTGTAGGACCCCATCTCAGTCTTGGCACCGACTACTGTCTTACCCTCAAACAAGAACTCGCTAACAGGCTCATTCAGTCGGATATCCACTCCCAAATCTCTTGCAATCTCGCCCATCCTATCTGTAATTGTGCCCAAGCCTCCCTTCGTGTGGAAAACCCCATGCTCGTACTCCAGATATGCAAGGATCGTGAATAGACTTGGAGCGTGGAATGGACTCATTCCCAAGTACTTGGTTTGGAAGGACATAGCCAGTTGCATCCTCTCGTCAGGAAACAACCTAGACAGATCAGAGGCAACACTCCTCCATGGCCTCAGGACTCTGGCCACCCGCAAAGCACGCTTGTTCAACAAGTCCGTCGGACCCCTCCATGGAGCGTTGAGGCAATTCTTGGACAGCCTCATCTTCGTCCGGTTATCTTCGATATACCTTCTGAAGCCAGCCGCGTTCTTCTCCCCACAGAGATCTCTGATTTGCTCAGTCATGTCATCCAAGTCGGTGTTAGCGTTCAGGCTTCCGCCCGATCCGAACACTAGTCTGTAGTTGGGATCAAGAGGTATCAGACCTAGCTCTTCATGCGCATCTAGACCAAGGGCGTCAAAGATCTCCTCTGCGATTTCTGGGTAGTGGAAGAAAGTCGGACCATTATCGAACTTGTATCCGTCCTTCTCGAAGACCTTCGTCCTCCCGCCAACCTCTCCCGTCTTCTCCAGAATGGTGACCTTAACTCCGGCTTTGGCAAGGAGCATAGCACAAGAAAGGCCACCTGGCCCTGCCCCGACTATGATTACGTCACTGTGTTCGCTCATTCTCACTCCTCCATGTCCAGACCGTCTCTGAACTCAGCCAGCGACGGACCCATCTCTGCAATCAACTTGACCTGTGGATGGGTTCTGATTACTAAACCATCCATGTACATCAGAGATCGAATGATTGGAAAGCCCTCCTCGCCGAAGTCAGCGCCTGCATCCTCTACTGCGGTCCTCACGGTCCTCATCATGAGATCAGTAAGGCTCTGCTCGCCAACGCTCTTCTCTCCGAAACCTTCGTAGATTTCTGCCATCTTGCTCTTGAACCTCCTCACTCTGTCTTCAGAAGGCCTCTGGCCGGCTATGCCCAACAGAGCTTCGAATGCAGCATCGTGATTGCTCTTTGACAACTCCTCGAAGAAATTGAATAGTGACAGACTAACTTTCCGTGGAGCTTCACATATTGCTCCATTGTCAATGAAAACAAAGCACCCATCCTCGTCGATTATACAGTTACCAGGGTGGAGATCCCCATGGAACGTCCCGATTCCGAACATATAGGCCCCGTGTATTCTGAATAGCTCGATCAAGTAATCCCAAGGCAGGCTCTGGTCATTGATGCACTCCTCCAGAGTCTTGCCTCTAACAAATTCGGAGACCAATACATGTTCGTTAGACATCTCAGGGTAGTACTTCGGGAATCTGAGCTTGGGCATCGGGAAATCCCCAGATAAGCCATCTTGTATCGACTCTAACTCCGATCCCCCCCTGATCTCGTTTCGCAGGTCTAACTCTCTAGTTGTGTAGTCCTCAACGTGTCTGAGAAGTGCCAGGGGGTTCCCCACCCTCCTGAGTTTTGGTGACAGTGAGATGGCTAATCTCATCATCCTCATCATCCTCTTCACATCCCTATGGAAACTCTCCTTGTGATTCGCCTTGACCACCTTGATCACTACCTCCTCTCCGTTGGTTAGTGTTGCTCTGTGCACCTGACCCACCGAAGCAGCGGCCAACGGCTCCTCGTCGAACCAAGCGATCGAATCGTAGAAGCCGCTAGGCGCCTTCTCCTTGAGTATCCGCTCGACGTCCTCAGAGGGTATGGTCGATGCATTCCTGTACATCTTCTGTAGTTGTCTGCATTTCTCAATGCTCAGCATATCTGGTCTGAGAGCGAAGATTTGGGACAGCTTCACAGCCAGAAGGCCTTGCCTTTGTATCCAATCCAAGTCGGCAGGACCTTCCTTTCGAATCTCTCTGTAGAATTTGAGGAAAGTAAGAAGTCGCACACATCCACGGTGACCTTCTCCCCTTTCAAATGCTGTATGCGCTAAATGGTCAGAATCCGGAGAAGACTGGAAGCCCCATCTTCTATTTCGCACTCCCAGATTGTATGCACACTCCACCCGAGTTCAGCTAACGCCTCCTCCTTCCTCCTATCTCTTTCTACGTTCTTCTGGAACTTCTGGCTCCAATAGTCTACGTTTGATTTCGGGAGACTGAGATTGCACGTAGGACACCGATGCCAGAAGCAACCATGGACGAAGATAGCCAACTTCCTCCCCGGGAAGGTGATATCCGGCCTGCAGATGTATCTCCCATCTTCTCCATCTATCCTCCAATGGAGACGATAACCTGGGAAACCGGAGTTTCTCAGGAACTTCCTAACCAATAGTTCAGGTTTGGTGTTCGTAGATTTGTTAGCGATCATCACATTGTGAACGGCCGGCGATGATGCGGTAGGGACCTCTAGAGCCATGCCCAACACGCTTCCTAGAGAGTTCCTGGTCCACCCAGCGGCATAGGGGAGAGTGGCTCGTCTCTGAGGGTGGGCCCTACTGCCATCGTTCCGTAGATCCCGATTTCCCCTCCGACATTGTGGGCATGCCCGAACCAGACTCTTCCATGCTGGTCGATTGCAATGTCATTGAAGTCTCCAAAGCCACCACACCTGTTGTAACCGCAACCCGACGAGGTATCCAATGGATCCCCCCACTCGTTTACCTGTACAGTGGTGAGCAATGGGACATCGCTGAACGCGTCAGTGATCACTGTGATGTAACCGTTCCAAGTATCTCCACCCGAGTCTCCAAGGTAAGCTAGGGCGACCTTGCCCGCACTTCCCGCGGTGATCACTGGAAACCCTGTTCCATTCAGGCCAATAGGAGGAGCTATCATGATAGGGGAGCTCCAAGTATCTCCCTCGTTTAACGAGTACGAGTAGTAGGGCATGTTATCGAAGCCCATCCAGAACGCGTGGACGTTATCCTCTGAGTCGGTAGCCACCTGGGCCTCCTCGAAGTTCCAAGTCTCCGCTGTTCCGCTGGTCTCAGTGGGAAGTGGGTGCTCTGTCCAAGTCAGACCGCCATTGGTGCTCCTGTAGATGGAGTAACCCTCGCCTCCGTTGCACCCTCTGTTGCCTCTGTAGAAGTTTCCATTCTCGCTACCCGTGATGTGTCCCGTGAGCCCGCCGCTCTCGCAGTCTGAGGGTGTTCCAGGCAACTCCGGGCCCCATGTCAGGCCTCCATCGTTGCTTGCAGAGCAAACAGGGTATGGGTAGTTGCCGTTGACACAGAACACCCATGTAGTTTGGTGAAAGGCTGCTGGATATGGCGAGGAGGCTATGGTTTGGTGATCCTGCACGGACCAACCCGTAGCCACAGAAGGCCCAATCCAGCTCTGACCCTCATTATCAGACCATTCCACCGTCATTCCCAACAATGCATGCATATCGAATTTCATGATTCGATCAGTCCAGGGATCGACGTAGACGTAGGGGTCGTTGCTGTTCGGAACGGGCAATAAGGCGCTGTAGACGTCCTCACAGGAGTACTCGCTCACATTCGACATACCAATCAGACCAGAGCACCTGACTATTGCAGTCGATCCAGCCGGCCCATTCCCCCAACTAGTCATGTACAGGTTGTCCAGAGACGTGACTCCTATTGTAGGCTCGAATGTGGTCATTCCAATGCCATAGTAAGTGCCAATTGCACACACAGGCGCGTTGTCTCCGACTAGCACGGAGGTCCCGTTGAATATGTCAGAGACCTTCGTAGCATCCGTGGCGTTGCCGTAGTGGTACCATGTGGTGTTGCTGATAGATCCCCCGTTATCTGAGCATAGTGAGCCAAAGATATCGATTTCCTCTATGACCTCCTTCTCCTCGCCGAAACAACCTCCCAGGGAGGCCATAACCAGGAGAGAAACAATACTTAGAGCGGCTGCACGCACACTCTGTCGGCCTAGCCCTCCCTACATCAGTTAAACGGATTATTGGTATCCATACACTTCTGAAGAAATTGAGAACCGACAAGGGGGTTTGTTGAAATCACACCACATGAACGGATAAATCGTGAGATACCTCCCTCTTTTTCTCGTTTTACTGGTGCTCAGCGCTCCTGGTTCTGTTGGGGTGATGGAACAATCACGTACAATAGATACTACAAAGATGAGCTCGGAGTTGGTATCCATACTCGATTCTGGAGAGAAGATTGAGGCCATAATACAATTCTACGATTCACCGAGCGAACTGACATGGGATAGTGTTGAATCCACGGGTGCGGAAGTCATCTCTAGGATGAGCGTCTTGCATGGTGCCCTGATCTCTGGCACTAGCGAAGAAATCTCAGAACTCTCAACTAAGTCTTACGTCAGTCATATGGAGGCAAACGTCCCAATCGAGCATTTCTACCTACCAGGCGATCAGGATGACTATGAATCAATGATGCACGAGACTGTAAGATGGGTAAACGCTAGTTTGGCTTGGCACAGGGCAATTATTGGGACAGACGGGGTATTGAAGACCGAAAGCGATCTCTCCCTTTCCGAGTACGACGGAAAAGGCGCTACTGCAGTCGATCTAGATACCGGGATAGACGGAGAACATCCGGATTTCGACTGCGGAGAGCCTTGGACCGGGGAGAAACTGATCTGGTCAGCCAAGTGGACGGGAGTGGCTTGGGTTGACGCCCCAAATTGCAACTCCGACACATCCAGCGGTCATGGGACCCATGTAGGCGGAACTATCGCAGGAAACGGCGATGCTTCCGGAGGTAGACGCCTCGGTACTGCGAAGGGAGCGACAATAGTTGCCTTGGGAACCGGTGATGGAGCCTCCATCTTTGCTGCGGTGGAGGGCCTGGAATGGACTTACGAACATAGCAGGCCAGGACTAAACGAGTTCAACATCCGAGTAGTGTCTAATTCTTGGGGTACCAACGGCGATTATAATCCCTCGAATGCAGTTACGGTACTGACCGATATGCTGACCTATGACAATGATGTAGCCGTAATTTTCGCAGCTTCCAACAGTGGTGGTAGTGGAGGGGAGTCAGAGAATGATCTCAGGACCAACATGTATGCAAACACGCCCTCGGCAATCTCGGTTGCTGCATTAGTACACGAGGGAAACGCAGTCACCTCCTTCTCTAGCAGAGGGTGGTCGACCCAACAGCACACTTGGCCGGATATCGGAGCACCAGGTAGGAACATATGGGCGACGGCTCCACGGGCCACGGCGATCGACGCATCTACGAGAACCCAAGGGGACCTGTAC
>LURR01000008.1 GCA_001628485.1 Marine group II euryarchaeote REDSEA-S11_B3N4
GGTCGGCGCCGAGAATGCATCGACAATGGTTGGTAGCGTCAGCGAGCTACTCTTGGAGAAGGAGACACTCCCCGATGGTAGCCCGGTCACAGTGGTCCAGTTGCGGTCCAGGTACTGGCCGCCCTCCACCCCCTTTAGGAACAGCATGTGCTGCTCGGGGTATGACTGGTCTACCCCGGGACCCTCGTATGCCAGCTGGTTCTGGGCTACGCTGGAAGAAGATGACAGGATGAGCAGGGCGGATATAGCCATCAGAAAAAGAGGAGCGCGTCCCTGACTCAAGCTAATCACCATAGGAATCTGCCCCAATCTATTGTTCAATCCTTTGTATTCATGTTAGAAGAGCCTCGTAGCCACGAAAAGGGCCATCAGAGAACCCGAGAGGGTCGCGATGAAGTTCACCCCGTGCTTCCCCAGGTGCCCGCGATTCTCCAGCATCGCACCAAGTATGGAGTCAATCTGGCAACCAAGCCACCCGATTAGGATAACGAACGGGAAGAACAGCTCTACTGGTGTTCGGTCCCCGTTAATGGCCCCAAGAATCGTGGACACCACAGAAATCAGCAGTGCCCCGTAGAAGGCTGCTAGGGTCCCGGTAGGGGACATCCCCCCGTTCGTTCCGGCCGGCACGGCCTCGAGGGTGGTAATTATTCGGGTCCTGGGATCTAGGCTGCCTATCTCCGAGGCAAGGGTGTCTGACGCAGCCACAGAGACTGACGAGCAGAGCATGAAGTACGCCCACTCGTGGCCACCGATGAGGAAGTTCGCCATCGCGATCATGCTGGCCATCCCACCGTTGGCCATCACGTTCTTCCAACCCCTCACCCCTGCGTTGGCCTCCTCGGCGGATATCTTCGCCTTCTCCTCAAACCTCCATTTGGTCGCGAAGGAGCCTACAATCAGGAAGGTCATGAGTACGACCAGCCATGTCCAATGCCCCAGCAGGGATATCGTCAGACCCACCACTAGGGCGGCAATGACTCCTCCCTTGTCCAGTAGATCCTTCCACATGGATACGAGCAGTAAGACCGATACCAGAGCAATGGAGATTGTGAGGTCATTGCCTAGCTCGACCATATTGACAGTATGTCGTTACCATTAGCGGTCATGAACGATTCGGAGTAGGGTCGTGAATGAGAGCGAATTGCCGGGGCTCCCCTATTCGAGGGAGTTGACTCCCTTGATTAGGCCCCTAGCGATTAGCAGTACCGAGGAGACTAGGAAGGCTGTCCACGTGAACTGGATAACGACTGTTGCAGAGCCCCCCATGCCATAGGCATCGGGCAGGTAGTAGGAGAGGAATGAGGACCCATTCCAGAATGCGTGTCCCGCTATAGACAGGGTCACCGCTGCCGAGACTGACTTGGGGGTCTTGATTCCCGTTGATGCCCTCATTACCTGGTTATCGCCATATGTGAAGTGGAACTCTTGGCTCCCGAACTCAGGCTCCCTTGCCGATGCCGGGTCCTTTCCGACTATAACCCATGGGTGGGGATCTTCCTCGTCTTCCTGTGATGCCTGCGAGATGGCCTCCTCCAGTGTCGGCCTCGAGCCATCGAAACCCGAAAGGTCCCCGTCTCCGTCAGTGTCGATCCCTACGCCCTCTGCGATGTCTATCGCTGATATCGCTACGGACTTGGCCTTCCAAGAGAGTCTGGCCTTCAACTCCCTGTCTGTCGCCATCCACCCTATCGCCGTACCAGCGACTGCAGTCCAGACCGCGTGGCCAGGGATTGACCCGATACCTCGGACCAGGATTGTGAACGAGGCGGCGAAAGGCCCCCCCAACAGCGATACCCCGATGTACTGGAAGTTCTCTATCAGGGCGAAGCCCAGGCCTACTGTGAAACCTACCTGGAAGCCGTGCTTGGGCCCTTTGATGTAGGGCAGAAATAACGCTACTGCCATCGCCTTGAAAATCTCCTCGCACAATGGCGCGCCCACGGCCAGGAGAGAGAACTCGAAGGCCCAGTGGTCTGGTTCGAATGGGATTAGTTCGGGTGCCAAGAGGGAGTTGAACAGAAACGCAGGGAATGCAGAGGCCATTCCTGCCATCAGCCATGCCTCTGCATCCCTCCTGCGAGTAGGAATTCCAAGAAGCCGATCGGAAGTCCCCCACCAAGCGAGGACCGGGAGTGAGAACCCAACTATCCAGGTCGGAATCGCGAGCAGTAGGAACAGCACGATGCCGAGTTCTGCTAGGCCTGCCTGGAAGTCCTGCAGTATCAACAGGAGCAGGCCAACTAGGACCGAGACGACAAGGCCGAAGATTAGCCACAGCTGACGGGTAGGAGGCAGGTCAAGGACGGAGTCGTCTCTTACCAAGTAGCGACTCATCCTCGTCCTCATAGGAGTTCTGAGAGACCCGCCCTCAGGAAGCGCGTGGGCCTGAGAGCCCCCCTCATCGGGAGTGAGTAGCCTGACGTGAACGAGTCTTGGCCTATGCAACCTGAAAATGAGGGCTATCAGGGGAGCGCTGCACAGTCCAGAGAGGAATACGGCGATTGGCTCTAGATATACTATGCCTATCACTAAGAATAGTAGGACATACATCAGGAAGAAGGCGGGAATGACCGTCCCCAGCATCCTGAGGTATGCCCTCCATGGCCTGCTATTTCTGGCGACCATTAGGTTACTTGGTGGCTCGCTAAGGGGCTCTGGTTCCTTGAGCCGGTACATTCTCCCCATCTGGTCTACGAATGTCCTTCCTTCTTGCATGGCTTCACCCGGTGCCACTCAGATCGCCCATCACTCGCGGTGCCAGATGCACCCGGTGCGGTTCCTCATCACTGTGGCATCCTATGAGTCGGGGGTTTCGATATTGGGCTTTGTCATCTGCCGATTACCCCGCAGGATGTACAGTATGTCTCACTCCTCTTCTCGTCCCTCTTCATGCTCCACTGCCCACAGGATGGGCATCGAGGTAGACGCCTGCCTGGTGACTTGACCCTTTGGGGCCTTCTCCTGCTAGTCTTCGGAACGGCCCATCCCTTCTTCGGGCGTCTAACCTTAGGCACGAACTAGGAGAAGGGTCCCGATTCAAGAAATTGACTGAGGGGAGCGGAGATGTGCTCGGGAAGTTAATCATAAGCCAGTGGGATATCGGATAACATGCGCTGCACGGTCGTCGGAGCAGGAGTATCCGGACTCACCACAGCAATCAGACTCTTGGAGAGCGGCCATGAAGTCGAGATAGTATCGGACAAGTTCAGCCCGGAGACGGTATCGGACGTGGCTGCTGCGATATGGTACCCCTTCCTCGTAAAGCCCGCGGATAGGGCCGACACCTGGGGCATAGTGACCTACGACGTCCTCGAGGGCCTATGCACAGAAGCACCCGAGGCTGGTGTGACGATGAGGGACGGTAGAGAATACCTGAGGGACGTTGTGGACCTTCCGCCATGGAACGATGACATAGCGGCATTCAGAATCCTAGACGAGGGCGAGATACCAGAGGGCTACGTTTTCGGTTGGGAGTTCAGGGCTCCCGTTATTGAGATGCCCCTATACATGCCATGGCTGAGGTCCAAGGTCGAGGAAGGTGGCGGGACTTTCAGGCATGGTTTCATCGAGGACCTTTCCGACCTGAGTGGGGACGTTGTAGTCAATTGTGTCGGCCTAGGTGCGAGAGAGCTTTGCGATGACCTCGAAGTCAGGCCGGCGAGAGGGCAGATCCTTTTCATTGACCAGGACCCAGGAGTGGGTCACTTCGACCAACAGCCGGAGACCCTGACCTATACAATCCCCAGGAGCGATGTGACCGTGCTCGGTGGGACTGCGCAGGTCGACGACTGGAGCCTGGATATTAGGGACGAGGACAACGACCTGATACTCAGCAAGGTCGAGGCGATTTGGCCCGACTTGGACAGGGACAGGATAGTTGGAGGCACGGTCGGACTCAGGCCCTCGCGAACAGAGGTCAGGCTAGAGGAAGAAGAGATGGGCGGGGTTCGTGTAATTCACAACTACGGACACGGGGGCGCCGGGGTGACCCTATCATGGGGATGCGCCGATGAAGTAGTTTCAATTGCAGAGGGGAGTAAGTAATCCCGATGGAAGAGACGTTCGACGTTGTCGACAGAAGTGACACGGTGATAGGCCGAGCTAGCCGGGAGGAGGTGCACCGAGATGGTCTGCTTCACAGGTCGGCCCACCTCTTGGTGTTCGATGGCTCCGGGAGGGTCCTGCTTCAGAAGAGGTCGATGGAAAAGGACAGGTTCCCCGGGAGGTGGGACTCTTCGGTGTCCGGGCACGTCGATAGCGGCGAGGGCTACGACCAGTGCATAGTCAGGGAGGCGATGGAGGAGATCGGGATACGCCTGGAAGCCACGCCCGAGAGGCTGTTCAAGGTCGATGCATGCGAGGAGACGGACCAGGAGTTCACCTGGGTCTACAGAACCTACTCCGAAGGCCCGTTCACTCCGAACGAGGAGGAGATCTCGGAGATCGGGTGGTTCACCGGTGACGAGGTGAGTCACCTGGTGAAAACCGATCCCGAGAGCCTGTCCCCTTCCTTCGCCCTGGTTTGGAGCAAGCTCCTCAAGAGACGCTGACACTCTCAGCTGTATGCAGCCTTCGTTGTGCTGATTACCACTGCACCGATCTTGTAGGGGTCCCCGTTGGATGAGGGCCTCCTGTCCTCCAGCCTGCCACACCAGCCATCATCGACCGTCCCGATCGGAATTCTGATGGAGGCTCCCCTGTCCGAGACTCCGTACGAGAACTCATGGATCGACTGGGTCTCATGTAAGCCAGTCAGCCTCTGCTCGTTGTGCGCGCCGTATACGCTGATGTGCTTCTCTATGTTCTTGCCGAATTCCTCGCAGACCTTGTTGAAAGTGGCCTCGTCGCCACAAGTCCTCAGAGTCGTATCTGAGAAGTTCACGTGCATGCCAGAGCCGTTCCAGTCGGTCGGCCCCAGTGGCTTCGGATGCCACTCTATTGAGAGGCCGTATTTCTCTGCGTTCCTCTCTGCAAGGTACCTCGCGACCCATACCTCGTCTCCTGCGTTTTTTGCCCCCTTCGCGAATATCTGGAACTCCCACTGACCAACTGCCACTTCTGCATTAATTCCCTCGACGTTGATCCCTGCCTCTAGGCACATGTCCAGATGGGCCTCGATGACCTCCCTGCCATAGGCGTTCTCGGCTCCGACGGAGCAGTAGAACTGTCCCTGAGGGGTCGCGTCCCTAGGGAAGCCCAGGGGGAGGTCGGTCTCAGGGTCCCAGAGGAAGTACTCCTGCTCGTACCCGAACCAGAAGTCGTCATCGTCCTCATCGATTGTTGCCCTGCCGTTTGTAGAGTGAGGGGTTCCATCTGCGTTGTACACCTCGCACATCACAAGGAAGCCGTTCAACCTGTCAGGATCCGGGTAGATTGCTACGGGCTTCAGGACGCAGTCCGAAGAGCCCCCCTCGGCCTGAAGGGTGGAGCTTCCATCGAATGACCAGTCCTTACAATCCGCCAGGTTTCCGGAGAAATCTGTCTCGATCATCGTTTTGCTTCTGAGGCTCTGTGTTGGTTCAAATCCATCCAGCCATATGTACTCTAATTTCGACTTAGTTGCCATAGCGCTTGGCCGTGGAAAGGTAGTTTATAGTCTGAACGTATGAACAGATAATTAGGGATTTTTTGAAAATAATATTTAAAAAAATATATATTTCTAATATAATGCACACTTATTTTAATTTAATTTATACAAACGTATATTTTTTTATAGAAATTAATGAAAAAACCGCTCGAATGAACATTGGCAAACTTAGCTCTCGACGACCGGTTCTAGTTGGTGGACGTGCCGAGATTTGAACTCGGGGCCTCTTCCATGCCAAGGAAGCGCGCTTCCAAGCTGCGCCACACGCCCAATGGACCTACGAAATGCGACGCCCATTTAAGGAGGACGTGAGAGGTAGTGGCATGGCGTCACGGGACCCCGAGGGGCGACCTGAGATCCCAGAGGGGCTGCTGGCAACGCTGATTCAAGAGTTGGAGGGGGAGGACGCCCCATTTGTCAAGCACCTGGACAAGGAACTAGAGCTCAAGTGGCTGGACGAGGATGAGTCACGCCTTGGCTTCACCAGATTCGAGTTAGGCCATCACGAGCTCTACCGGAGGAGGAGGCTCGGTGCTCCGCCGGGCCCCATTACAATAGCCCTGAACCCTATTCTTTCCGATGACGGGGCCCTTTTCAGGCACACCCTCACTCACGAGTTACTGCATGCGGCTGGCCTTCTTGATCACGATGGTTTGCATGCAGAAATTGTCAGTAGGATCGCCCCTGCTCCAAAGCTTAGGGACTCGCCGGTCCTGATGAGGCTCAGAGAGAGGGTCCTCCAGGAGCTCCCCGAGGAGCAGTGGATTTGCGGGAAGTGCGGCCATACCTGGGAGAGGAGGAGAGTGACTAGGCCGACACGGTGCCCGAAGTGCGCGAGCAGGTTTGAGGCGAAGTGAGGGTTCATCTAAGTGAGGCTCCCGCAGAGGGTCGCGGGCGATTGGTGTAGTCTGGATATCATGCTGGCCTTCTAAGCCGGTGACACGGGTTCGAATCCTGTATTGCCCACCACCGAACTAGGCGTTAAACGCGAATCGCTCATATACGCGAGGCAGGTCGGATGGACTCGACAACTGGAGGATGATTCGCTAATGAAGAGAGGTTCCCGTGCTTGGAAGAAGCAGGGGAAGCAGCGATGGAAGTGGCGAAAGAAGAAGCTCCGAAGGCGTAAGGCGGCCAGGAAGAGGGCAAAGCAGCGATAGTTCGATATCATCCAATCACCAATGTGGAGGATTTATTCCGCCTTGTTGCTTCGTGGTTCCATGAAGGGTCTTGCCGTCTTGGGTGTGCTGATTCTAGCATCTGTTTCTCTGGGGGGTTGCATAGGCGAGGGGGAGACGGAAGACCAGTCCCGTTTCATAGATGACGAGAGCGAGCTATTCGATCCAGAAAGCCCGGATTACTGCGGTGACTTCGATGGGGATGGAGAGCCCGACTGCCCGCTGAGCGGATACATCCCCGAAACCGACCCCTGGTGGTGCAACTCGACGGGCATAGGCGGGCACCACGTGGACCTGGCGTACGAGGGGAAGTCGAAAGGGTTGCTTTCTCCGGAATTGTGCGAGGAACTGACCTACGAGCTGAAGGACGCCATAGAGTGGGCAGCACAGTGGCCTACCATGGGCGACGCAGAGGATGCAGGCTACACGATGTCGGTGGGTTACACAGAGGGAATGGGGACCCATCACGTGATGCTGAACAACTTCTCCATGGATGATCCGGGGTTCGACGTCGATGACCCCTACTTCCCCGATACGAGGATTGACGGGATTTTCGATCACCAAAGACCGGAGTTCCTCATGTACGGAGGCGAGGAGAGGGGATCGGAGTTGGTCGGCTTCGCATGGTTCGTCAGGGCTCCAACCGACTCCCCCCCGGAGGGTTTCTCGGGAGGCAACGACTGGTGGCACAGGCATCACTCAATGTGCTTCAGAACCAGCGAGTTCCGGATTATGGGCGAGGACCTGAGTGACGATGCTTGCGAGGAGCGAGGTGGGACAAATGTCAACCTCGAGAACTACTGGATGGTGCACGCATGGGTGGAGAGGCCCTGGCTGACCTTCGATGATGTGTTCACGAACCATCACCCCTGTCTTCACGAGGACGGGCCGGAGGAGGACATGGAGGCTGACTGCTGGGGAGAGAGCACTGAGCACGTGGGTCACGATATCTAATCGAAGGCCGAGGAAATCGGGCCATTGTAATCAGGAGTTGACCTCGATTACAGTATGGTGGAAGTTGCACACCTCGTCGAATTGGTTGAGCCCCCTGCAATTGACCATGACCTCGAATCCCTGGGCACCCTCCTTCCTGTTGATGACCTTGTGTGGCGCATTCTTGGAGCAGGAGGGGCACATCAGGTTGATGACGTCGCCGGTCTTCTTGCCCTGGCTCATCCTCTTCTCGCGTGCCTGGGTCCTCTCCTTCTTGGTTCTCCTTTCCCTCATGTAGAATTTAGAGTAAATCTGGAGTGCGATGCTGCATAGCGCCAAAAGTGCGGAGATATACACCTCTATCTCCATGGGAGACTCGGGGAGGGATGTTGAATGGAGGATCTTACCGCCGTTTCCAATCAGGCCCCCCGATAGCAAACCCGACATGAAGATGGGGACGACCTGCCTTAGGTACATCCTGAAGGCTAGTGTGAGGAAGGTGGAGGAGACCAGAAGGAGGCTGGAGAGGGACGGATGGGAAAGCTCGGAGATTATCGGCACCTCTGAGAGGACTTCCTGCAGGTCTATCCCCCTCTCGTAAACCAGGTACTCGTACCCTAGAACTATCGCTATG
>LURR01000009.1 GCA_001628485.1 Marine group II euryarchaeote REDSEA-S11_B3N4
AGAGCGAATTCGATTCCCAGTTTCGGACCACATTCGGAAGGCGCTCTTCTCGAAGGATCCAAAATCCATGCAAAGATGCTTATGCAATCACTGGGAGTCCCTACAGGGTCATTTTACAGAGTAGAGAATCTGGATGAAATCGAGCGCTCATTAGATTCTTTCGAACCTCCCTGGGTAATCAAGAGAGATGTTCTAGCAGGGGGGAAGGGAGTTACCGTCACCACATCTAGAGAAGATGCCCGTGAGGCCCTAGAATATGGAATCAAAGAAGACGGCTTCGTGCTTATTGAGGAGCATCTCTCAGGTGAGGAGGCATCGATTCTAGTAATTATGGACGAGTCTGGATATGTGATGTTGCCACCTAGTCAAGACCACAAGAGAGTGGGGAATAACGATACCGGGCCAAATACTGGTGGCATGGGGGCATATGCACCAGCCCCCATTGTCACACCTTCTGTGCTTGCAAGGGCGAGGAAGGAAATTATCGAACCAATGCACCATCATCTGAGAAACTCGAGCACCCCCTACAGGGGATGCCTCTATGTGGGGCTAATGATCGACCAACAGGGCTCTCCGAGCGTCGTAGAGTTCAACGTCAGACTAGGAGATCCAGAAGCTCAGGTCACTATCCCGCTAGTTCAGTCGGATCTGGGAGAATTGCTTCTAGCAGCAGCAGAGGGAAGGATCTCGGAAACTCAGGTAGAATTCAAGAAGCTACATTCTTCCACTGTCGTCCTTGCTTCAGAGGGCTATCCAGGAGCCGTTGTCACTGGAAGGGAAATATGCGGTTGGAAAAATGAAATTGATGAGGGCCTAGTTAGGGGTTTTGTCCATCTTGCAGGAGCATCATTGGATGAGGGAGGCAAGCTAACTTCCAATGGAGGAAGAGTTCTTTCCGCAACTGGTTTAGCTCCATCGCTCAGAGAATCACTAGAGGCGTCCTACCAGATTATTGAGGGCATCACTCTCGATGGCTCCCACTACCGTGAAGATATCGGTTTTAGGGCACTTTCGGGTTAGCCATACTCATTCTTCTTGAGGCCCTAATCTCCAACCGTTCTACGAACGGTTAAAACAACCGTTCAGGTCGGCGCGATGCTGAATCATTGGCAAATAGGTCCGTGGATGGGATGGAATCGAAAAAAGATGACTCTAAGGTTGCCCAATTTGGCAACCTGATTTCCCCTGTTGCAATCGCCGCATCTCTGTTATTCTTGTTCATGGCCACATCGTCACTCGATGGCAGGGATTTGGGCAATGAACTAAATTCTGCTATATTCGTTACACTTTCTGTTTTGGTGCCGGCATGCATCGGAAGATCTTCTAGATTGATTCCTCTGGAGAACTGCGCTCTACGGATTGGGTCCCTTGCACTTGCTCTTCTTGTAGTAGGAGCTACGTCCAACTATCTCGACCCAGAATCCTTCAATCACATGTTCGTTACTACCTTTTTCTTCGTGGGCTTCGTTACGGCTCTAATGAATGAATCCGGTAGGACAGAGGAATCCTCAATATTCATCAGTTCGATCCTAGGAATGAGGCTAGCTGCGATTTACGCATCCGGTCTGACAATCGCACAAAACGACTCTGAGGTGGTGGTGGATTGGGTCCGAGAGTCGTTAGGGAGTGCGTTCTTCTCATTCTGGCTGGCCTCTATTTCTCTCGGTTTCTTTGCAATGGTTCTGATTAGGGGAACTGTCGAGAAAAAGGGCTCAGGAAGATTCTTCCGAACGCTCCCCACAATCAGAGAAAGTCCAGATGCTGCTGCATACTCTGCATTGATATTCGCCTCTTTCATGATCCCACTTGTTTGGCTAGGACAATTAGACAGTCTGGCTGAGTTCTCCGAGGGAAGCCATCTCGGAGTGGGATGGGCTACATTCACTGCACTAGTAATCTTCACTCATGCCTTCTTCAGGTCCGAGGGATGGCACGTTCTGGCCTCTCTTCTAATCGTAAACTGGTTCCTTTACTCCATCGGGCGCATTCATGAGATCGGAAATGAACTTCCTTCCCTGTTCTCGCAAGGTGGATTCATCGAGTCCTTCACATGGTTCTTCTTAGGTTTCTGGTTGAACTTCTTCGCGTTCTTCTTTTCATCAAGAGGGGTATTCGGTGACGTTGCCCCTCGGAGGGAAAAAAGCTCTTTCAGAGTCTGGTGGAATGAGAACTCATACTTCCTGATGGTATCTCTGGCATTTATCACTGCCCTAGTAGTAAGAGTCGCGTGGAATGTAATTCCCGCCATGAATGCCAGTGGGACTGGACTTTGGGATATGTCTGGGGGGTCCGATCCATGGTACATGAAGAGGGTCGTAGACTACGTAATCGCAGAGAGGAGCCACCTGATATTCGATCACGATAGAGCTTACCCAAACGGCGGGATTAATCCGAGACCACCACTATTCTCCTGGTCCTTGGCGCTTGGGGGCATTGCTCTATCTTGGTTACTTGAGATGCCCTCAGAACAGGCAGTATGGTGGGCTATGTCTTCACTACCAGCAATATATGGAGCACTTATTGTTGTCCCAGTAGCTGGGATTGCCTCGCGTGCACATAGTAAGAATGCGGGAATAATTTCCGCTTGGCTCATTGCACTAATGCCCGGACATCTAAGCAGATCCACGTTCGCTTATGCCGACCACGACTCATTCGCCATGCTTTTCCTGGCGATCGCTCTATACTTCTGGATCAGAGGACTCGAGCATATTCAATACAAGAAGGTCTTCAAGTCTACAAGCGCAAACCCCCTGTACATCATCGCTGGC